>CAJXRF010000026.1 GCA_913058575.1 uncultured Bermanella sp. | reverse complement strand
AATTTAATTTAAAACAAGTCAATAAAAATGCCGATGGCTTTTCACTGGATATTAATATTGATATTCCGGGTCGCGGTGTCACCGCAATTTTTGGTGAGTCCGGCTCAGGTAAAACCACATTTCTAAGATGTGTTGCCGGTCTTGAAAAAGCTCAGCAGGGCAAACTGGTTATTAACGGCAACACCTGGCAAGACGACAGCACTTTTTTACCCACCCATAAACGCCCTTTAGGGTATGTTTTTCAAGAAGCCAGCCTGTTTTCTCATTTAACAGCACACGGCAATTTACACTACGCCATCAAACGATCTGATGAACCCGTTAGCGAAGCGTTTTATGAAAAAGTCATCAACACCATGGGCATTGAAAAGATTTTATCTCGCTTCCCTAATCAGCTATCAGGAGGGGAGCGACAACGAGTCGCCATAGCCCGAGCATTGCTCATTCAGCCCCGTATATTATTGATGGACGAACCATTGGCCGCACTGGATAGCGCCCGCAAACAAGAAATTTTGCCTTATCTAGAGCGTTTGCATAATAGCTTTGATATTCCCATATTGTATGTCAGCCATTCTATGGATGAAGTAGCTCGATTAGCGGATCATGTGGTGGTTTTACATGAGGGAAAAGTCAGTGCCCAAGGAAATTTAACCCAAGTATTTTCACGCATGGATTCCCCTGTACAATTCACCCAAGAAAGCGGTGTCATTTTACAAGCCACCATTACTGAAAAAGACACCCAATGGAACTTAATGTCAGTTAAGTTTAGCGGCGGCAAACTTTGGTTACACGACAGCGGCGAAGCGCTTAACGAATCGGTACGTGTGCGCGTATTGGCAAGAGATTTAAGCCTTGCTTTAAATAACCACAATGACACCAGTATTCTGAATCGTTTGGAAGTAGAGGTATTAGAAATTGCTCCTGGCCCTAATGACGCCATGGCCATGGTTCGCTTGAAAGCAGGCGAAGATTACCTTATCGCCCGTGTTACTCACCGCTCAGTTTCTCATTTAGACATTAAGCCCGGAAAAAAACTGTTAGCGCAGATTAAATCTGTGGCCATTGTTTCTTAGTTTCGGTTAATAAACTCCAGTGCACTCATTTTATGATAAGTCACTTTAGCATAGGGCAATATGTAAGGGTCTGGATCCACCACTTCTACTTCAATGTTATTTTTCATAGCTATGTCCATGGCCATATTAGTAATGTTGACACTAAAAGACGTGCCCATAAACACTATTTTATCTGCTCGCTCCATTCTTTCAATAGCGTTATCTATGCCATATAGGTTTGTGTAAAACTCATCAAATAATAAAACATAAGGCTTAAGAGAGTAATTTAACTCGGGCAAATCATTAATCTTAAATATTGAAAATAACGACTGGGCTAAGGCACCCTCATCTACTTTATCCCAAGGGGTTTCAATAATATCAACTGGGTCTCCTTGCTCGTGAAACAGTGTCATTTTATCAAGCCGTCCATGAATAGAGATGTAGTCATTATTGCCCGCTTTCCCATCTAAGCCATCAATATTTTGAGTAATTAAATTTTTATCACTTAGCCATACATGCACATCATTAGGGCCGTGATGGCGATAAGTGGCAAAACGATGGTAATACCAAGCAAGGAACTCATCTGGTTTATTCATGTACATAGCGCGAGTGGCCATTTCCATGGGCGTGTAGTTTTTACTGCCAATGCGCCAAAAGCCATCCTCGCCACGAAAAGTGGGAATGCCACTTTCGGCGCTCACGCCAGCTCCTGTGATGTAAAGTGTATTCATATATTAATGGTTTACCTTATTTTAATACGGTCTCTGAGGTTATTTTTAATCGAGACGGCTCACGAGGTAAATATTGCAATAAGAAATAACTCGTTCCGATTAGCTGATTGTGACTTAAAGTTTGCTAGTGTTTTATACTCCAATTTTCAAGGGCTTTCTATGATCATCGTGAGCGACTAACGTAATATTTTTAATGAACAAAGATTTCTTTATGATTTCCATCAGCACTCCATAATGGATGATTATTTCAATAAATTAAAACACAGTAATTCATAAAGGGTGAATGGTTATTTAAAATTAAGTTTTTAAACACGATAGAAGAAGCACTTATCACTGCCACTCAACTCGGTTACGGCCTAACTGTTTAGCTTTATACAAAGACTCATCGGCTTTACTTAACCGTGATTCTACCGAGTCGCCTTCTATAAATTCAGACACTCCCATAGACACAGTTACGGCAATACTTTTACTGCCAACGTTTATGTCGGTATCAGAGATAGTTCTCCGCATTCTTTGCGCCACTTGTTCAGCGTCATCCAGAGCTGTATGGGGAAACACCACTACAAATTCTTCCCCGCCATAACGAAAGAAAACATCTTCACTGCGTAATAACTGAGTAATTCTTTGGGAAAATTCAATCAGCACTTTATCGCCCACCAAATGACCATGGTTATCATTGATATGTTTAAAGTGGTCGATATCCATAATGACTAAAGTCAGTTGCTCTTTATAGCGTTGGCTACGATGTAATTCTTGCCTAAGACTCTCCATGCCAAAGCGACGATTATACAAGCCCGTTAAATAATCTCTGGAAGCCAGCTCTTTGTTTATTTCAAGGCTTTGCTTTAATGCCTTGCTTAAGGCGATTGAACGAAAGTTTTTTTCAATGGAATTAATAAAGTGTTCAGTGGCAGAAGCTTCAAATAAGGAAGTCACAATGGCCATGACCAGGATACCAATGGCTAGATTTACATGAGCAAAGTCTCCTAACCATAAAAAGAATACAAACGCTGGCAGGGTAGTACTAATAAAAAAAGACAAATAAGCGGCTCTTATTGGAAATAAAACCACAGCCGAAAAAGCACTCACCGCGACCAAAACCACCACATTGTACAGTTGGGCCTGTAGCTCGTGGGAAAAAAACAAGATGACCGACACTCCCCATAAACTGCCGGATATAATTAAACCAAATATTTGAATTTGGCTCCATATACGACGACTGTGATCACTCACCTCTTTATTTAAATACACAGTGCACAGCACGGCAAATAAAACATCAACCAGAGTTAATAAACTCCACCAAATAATGAGTGTAGGCATCGCCACATAGTCAGACATGACATAAGCAAAATAAGCTGCTGAGAAAGGCCCTGCCAAATGAAGAAGGCGTTTTCGGGTGGTGAAAATGCGAACCTGCTCGCGAAACACATCACGCCTTAACTGAGGTTCATCAATCTGGAGAATATCACTGGTTTCAAGGTCATGCTTAGCGTCATTCATATCAAACCTTATGAGGCTTTTAAGGCTGTGAATATATTACGCCTTTTCATCATTATAGACCCCTTCAGTCTTAAGTGGGGCCACTTTGTTGCCCTAAATAGCTAGCAAACCAACCAAGTAAGACTGGCCAATGAAAATGGTGTGACTAAATATTCTTTCATGCCAGCTTCGCTATTCATATCTATACCAGATTAAACCAAGAATACACTGTAAAGTAGCAACGTGTTTACGAAAAAAGCCTATATTAAAGTACGACGCAGATGGCAAAGGTCCGCTATTAAAATGGGGCTACTATTAAGTGGATAACTACTTTTAGCCTATATAAAAAGCCTACTCATGCATCTCAGTTGCGGTAATCAGCTTAGGAGGGTTTTAGCGGTGGAATGAAATTCCAACTTCTTTCTTTTATCCCTAATCAAATCAAGCTACCATCTTCACACTGCACATCTATCACCACACTTTTTCATGCATACAAAACCTTATTGATTTCCAAGATTGTTCAATTCTAAAAGTCAACAGAAAAACTTGGGTATCAAACCAATTTATCATTTAGCTCTCCAGTCAATAAGTAAGCCAATAGAGTAGTTAACATTAATCAACCTAATAGATTTTATCGTTAGCCCCATTGAAAAAATCAAGCAAAAAAATACCTATTAGCAAAAACAATACTCCTTTTTGTATTACTTCTTAACAGATCACCTCCACAATCATCCCAGAAAATAATTACCGACACTCTTTTATATAATTACAAATAAAAGTATTAAATAATTGCCTTTTAATATTTCTGTAACATTCATACGACTCAGTTTGTTCACTCTATTACACCCCAAGTAATTGAAAAATATAATGATATATCAGTATGTAGATGGCGTTTAAAGCCATATAGAATCTTCGCCATAAATTTATTATTAATTTTTATCATAATTAATAAGCAGCTAATATCATTAATGATAAAGTTTTTAGGTGTGAATTTTCATGGATGTAAATTCGGTATTATCATTTACGTTAGTGGCCATATTATTCAATGCCGCTCCTGGTCCATCCGTATTTTTTGTAAGCTCTATAGGTGCATTAAAAGGAAAATCGGCTGCTATATTTTCTGCACTTGGACTGGCTACAGGAAGTATTATTCATGCGTTACTGGCTGGCATAGGTGTTACCGCTTTAGTAGCGGCTAGTGAAACCATTAGTATTCTTATTGCATTTTTTGGTGGGCTTTATGTTATTTATTTAGGTGTATCTGGCTTTATGAAGCCTAGTGATGAAAGTAAAAAAATCAACCTTACTGTAAAAGACCAATCCATGGCTAATTACTACCGACAAGGTATTATCGTTGAGTTCCTGAATCCTAAAACCATACTTTTTTACACCTCTATTTTATCTGGCCTGTTAACATTAGGAAATTATCAACCTCACCAAGCAATATTAGTTTCCCTGATAGTTCCTGCAACCGCGTTACCTATTGATATTTTATTCGGAATAGCCGGTGGCTACATGCTCAATCTTAGTCAAAATAATGAACGATCAACCAGAATGATAACAAGTCTATCCTCATTTTCGTTGATAGGAATAGGCGCTTATTTAATTTGGAATAACGTGCTTTCAGCACTAAACCCACCGATTTAAGCGGTCTTAAATTTCCAAAACAGACCTCAACCAAGTTTCAATAAAGGAAAGCGTAATGAAACAATCAAAACTATATATTTCTCTAAAAATAATTGCCTTACACATAGTAATCTCTACTTGCTTGTCTTTTAGCAATCCAGCTTTATCCGCTACAAATGATTCGGTTATCGTATTTGTACATGGTGCTCATCTAACGGCCAACTCTTGGCAGGAAGTGGCATTAAGCCTCAAGGAAAAGGGTTATCAGAGTATGGCTGTGAACCTTCCTGGACGTGAAGACAATATCAACCCAAAAGACATCACTTTAAACTCATCAGCTAAATATTTATGCGACGCGATCAACTCACTAAATAAAAAGATTACTTTTGTTACCCATAGTCAGGGCGGCGCTGTTGTTAATCATGCGCAATCTATCTGCCCCTCTGTAGAGGTTGATCGAATTATATACCTTGCATCAGTTTCACCTTTAAAGGGTGAAAAACCTTTTGATCTTCTAAGTAAAGAAGATGAAACGAATTATTTTAAGGGTGTCGGTTATGATGAAAACACGGGGCTTATGATCATTAATAATAAAGATGCATTCGTAGAATCATTTTCTTCGAACAGCAACCCTTCCCAGCGAGAAGCCATTTTAACATCTTCAGTAAGCGAACCAGCATACATCGCTGACGGCATTGTAAACAATGATATCAAAAAGTTTTCAGCCATAAGGAAATTCTATATTTTCACCGAACAAGACAAGATTATCTCTATGGCATCACAGGTTAAAATTGAAAAACAATTAAAAACTATCAAAACCAGCTCCATCAATAGCGGCCATATTCCCATGATCACCCATCCGGATGACCTCGTATCCATACTGTTAGATTTCATGGTTATTTAATGATTTACCGTCTCCATATAAATATTAAGCAAGGACAGTGAAGTAATGGATCGCGCACAACAATATTTGAAACAGCTTGAGCAATTAAGATCAATGCCTGCCTTAGCCAATCAGCAACAACATGTTGTCATTATTGGTGCGGGTATGGCTGGCTTAAGCAGTGCCAATGAATTAATTCAGCTGGGATATAAAGTCACATTAATTGAGGCCGATAGTTTCCATATAGGTGGTCGAGTACGTACCTTTAGAGAAAATAATAATGATTCTGCTCAATCCATGTACGTTGAATTAGGGGCAATGCGTATCCCCACCAGTCATACATTGACTCGGTTCTATGCTAAAGAGCAAGGTTTAACATTGCGAAAGTTCATCCAAGAAAATGAACAATGCTGGGCCTATATTCGTAACACTAGAGTACAACGCAATCAACAAGGATTAGAAAGCTTAAAGAGGCTATTTAAGTTAAGTCCGAACGAAAAAAATATGACAGCTGATGACATGTGGGAGAAAGCTGTCACGTCTGTGGTTGAGGCCTTATCAGAAACAGAACTAAAAGATCTATACAACACGAGTTTCCAAACTAAGAAACTGCAAGATCTAGATGGCATATCCTTATTGACCGCATTCCAAAATTCAGGACTTTCGCAAGAGGCCATTGAATATCTAAGCAGCGTATATGGCGTAGGTACACTATTACACAGCGCCTTCACTGAACACCTTAGAGAAGAATTTGAACGAATTTGGATCGATGGTTTTGATGAAATTGAAGGGGGCAGTGATTTATTGCCAAAGCAGCTTTACCAAAGCATTAAAAATAAAGTCACCCTTTTACAAGGAGCTTATGTCAATAAAATTGAACCGTATGGTAATAAGGTAACCTCCTATTATACGGACGCTTCAAAAACTCAAAAACAACTAGAGTCAGATTGGGTTATTTGCACGGTACCACTTGGGGCTCTCACAGGCATAGATTTAACCCAAGTCATTTCCAATGTTAAAAGTCGCGCCATACGCCAGGTTAGCTATGACTCTTCCACAAAGGTGGTGGTGAAATGCAGTAAGCGATTCTGGGAATTAAATGATGGAATTTATGGAGGAGGCAGTATTTGGGATGGCGGTCTAGGGCATACTTGGTACCCCAGTGACAATGCAAAGTTAAGAAATAAAAGTATTTCAAATTCACCCGCTTACCTATTAGCCTCTTACACTTGGGGACAACAGGCAAGACGCATAGATGCCTTGCATCAACAAGACGTTAAGCCATTCATCATTGAGCAACTAAAGAAAATTCATCCGGATTTAAATGACAGCGATATCAGCAGAGTCATACGCTGGAACTGGACCAATTTTAGTTTAGCCTCAGGTGCCTTCGCTTTCTTTAATCCCAATGAACAAAGCAATTATTACGCTCATTTAAAGTCAACGGATGAAAGATTCATTCTAGCCGGTGAACATTGCTCGCTCTCTCACTCATGGATTCAAGGCGCATTGGAATCCAGCGTCGATGCCGTTACACAAATCTATACTCAATCAATTTAATCATGGAAAGAAGTCCCCATCATGGAAATGACCCTAGCTGAATTTATTACCCTACGCCTTAAACAATTTTCTTGCTATCACGTTTTTGGTGTACCCGGCACTTCATGCTCTGGATTTGTCGACACTCTGGAAGCTGACGAAGATGTGAATTTTATCCTCACGGTAAATGAACTTGAAGCTGGCTATATGGCAGATGGTTATGGTCGTCAAGGGTCCATAGGGGCAGTCTGTGTTTCTTATGGCGTTGGCACACTAAGTTTGGCCAACGCTGCGGCCAGTGCTTTAACAGAGAGAGTGCCCTACATTATAATTAATGGTGGCCCCACAGAGAAAGACTACCGCTTGCAAGAAGAAATTGGAGTGCTTTTTGCTCATTCCACCGGACATGGCAAAACCGATTTAAATGTTTTTAAAAACCTTACACTAGATGCAGAAGCAATCACGGATATCGACAGTGCCACTGCTATTGTTGATAGACTAATTAATACCGCCATGGAAAAGTCTGGCCCTGTTTATTTGGAGGTTCCACAAGATTTTTGGAATCTTCCCATAACCGGTTTCCCTGCGGCATTTTCTCGTCTTGAACCTGAGCCATCACCCTACCTCTATGAAATAGCCGAAAAAACTCAGTCACGGTTACAACAAGCTCAGGAACCCATCGTTTTATTAGGTTCAGAACTGGTCCGAATGGACATGATTGACCAAGCTATGGCTTTTATAGAAAAGCAGCAATTGCCATTTTTTACTACTATGTTGTCCAAATCATTAGTTTCCGAAGATCATCCCTTATTTCGTGGAGTATATGACAGTGATCTCGCGCCTTCAGATATTACCCTGGCTGTTGAAAGTGCCGATTTAATTATTTCTTTTGGATGCATATTTGGTATTGATCATCGCTTCCTAGTTAAAAGCCAGTACCTAAACATGGTTGAACTGGGCTATGGTCTTGCTCGGGTAAGCGATGAAAAATACAGTGATGTATTTCTGCCTCACATACTGGCAGAACTAAACCAGCTAGATCAGGTACGTGAAAATGTCATATTCTCAAATGTATTATTACCCACCAGCTATAGTGATCGCCGTAAGAACTGGGTAGAGAAATATAATAAAAAACTAGGCGCCAATTGGCACAAGCGACAAGAGTTAAGTCACGATGCTATCTTCAGAATTGTCGACAAGTTTTTCAGTGAGGCTGACGAACCCTTCTTTTTTGGACTGGATACTTGCCTAGCCAGTTTTCCTGGGGCTGATGTACCATTACGCCAAGAAAATACCTTTTTAGCCAATCCTGTTTGGCTCTCCATTGGACAAGGAACTCCGGCCACGGCGGGTGCCTACTTTGCTACGAAAAAAAGACCTCTCATAGTAACTGGTGATGGCGGCTTCCAAATGGTTTCACAAACTTTTTCAACCCTGGTTCGCTACAATATACCCGCCATCATAATCATCATCGATAATGGCTCTTATGCCATAGAGCAGTTCTTAATTGATGGCGATTATTTCTTAGACGAAGGTAAAACAGCTCTGCCCTATACTCGTTTGAACCCTTGGAAATATGAGAATATGCCTTCTGTTTATAACGGCGGCTATGGTTTTAGGGCCGATAGCAAGCGTGAACTAAAATCTATTTTACGAAGTGTTCGTCATATACATAATGAACCTGTCGTCATTGCAGCTACGGTATCAGACAAAGATCTTCCCGCTGAAAACTTGGCTTTTTTAAACAGCCTATAATCTGAAATGGCTCTTCATCGGGCTAATCACCCGGTGAAGAATAAATGAATCAACTCAAATATTGATATTTCGACCATACCCATAAGTGAGTAAGAAATGGAAGAATCCAAACGTCAGTTTTTAAAGACCATAGGTGCAGGATCCCTGTACCTCCCCCTTTCATACTTGCATGCTCCTAAATCGCTAGCGATACCCACATCCAAGTTCGACCTTTTTAAAAAAATTTATGCTCATCAAGAGTTAACCACAGCCTTTAACGCCTATCTTGAAAATAACCATTCGATTTATATTGACCCGCAGCTGCCTGTTAAGGCGATAGAACTAGCAGCCCTGCATCATAATGACAAAACTATATATGAGAGCCTTCAAGATACTTTTTTTACATCTCAAAAAACTGGCTTGACTGTGATTCATCAAGCCCATTATGAGCAAGAATATATCGCTACAGTGTCGGAAAAAACTCGAGAGTTAATTTCAAAAAATTCAACCAATATTTTCTTTAATAACCACTTGAATCTGGCTACCTCAAATACTTATATTGATCAACTAAAGCAACAGCTGCCCATATCTGGGCAATCTATATTGTTAACCGATAACCCTGCCATAGATCCAATTGCTGACATGTTCGCTAGCGAGCAAAGTAGCTATACAAGCCAAACTTTGGCGCTCAATCAATATTGTCCTAGGGCAACTAATACGATTAAAAATCAGTCTCTGGAGCTAATCACTCAATTTAACGGCCTTAATAACTGCCCTAAAACGCAGCAATACCTTTTTATGAAGGCCTTACTCAATCGCTTAAAAATCGGGGGGCACTTAATCATTCAGCAAGCTGACATTCGCACACAACTGGATATGGAGATGGTTACCCTGTCCCAATACTTTACTAATTTACAGGCGGGGCTTTCTTGGCAAGAAAACCTATTAAATACGGCTTCGCTTCAAACTGTAGATTCTTGGCAAAGGTACCTATTACAACAGGGACTGACTTTCAAAAACAGTCAGCGAATTTTTGAGAATGACCTTCTTGCTAATAGCCTCCTGCACTTTTATAAGACTGCCTAGCCTTATTTTCAATATTTAATAAATTAAAAACTAAATGGATTTAACATGGAAAAACTAACGCAGGGTCATCTCGCCATCATTACCAACATAAATCGTCGTGACTTTCTTAAGATTTCAGGTGGGGCTGCCAGTATTGCCGGAGGGGTATTACTGACTAATCTAGGTCTGGCTAGCCCTTTACCTTCGGCTAGTTTAGACAAAGGCAAGGTGACAAGTGTTTGGGTTAATAATCAAGGGGCTAATAATTGGAATCAATACTATGGAAAGTTTCTACGCCTCATGAATCAGCAACACAGCAACCTAGATACACAATGGATAAAAGCTGACAAAAAAATCCTATTAAAAATTACTATGGATAAGATGTTAGGGTACCCGTATTCTGCTGACCCAAAACTTGTATACTCAATGGTGCGCTACCTAATAAATGAAAAGTCCATTCCTGCTAAAAATATTATTATTTCCGATCAATCATTTTCCAAAAAATCTTCTGGACTTACTCAGCAATTGGCGCAACTTCGTACCTCAGGTATATACTCGGGTTTACGCCGAGCATTACCATTAAAGAAAACACGAAGCCTTAAATCTCAAAATACAATGCCGTTAAAATGGTTAAGCAGTAACAATGATTTTGACCATATAATTGAATTGGCCAGCCTTACTCGTACACATAACCGGCAACGTATTAATGACATTAACGGACAATTTAATCAGCCAACAGTTCAGTCATCCATTCATCCTAAAATAACGATTAGCTCTGCTACCAAAATTTGTTGTGGAGAACACAATCACAGGAAGATTATAAACCAGCAACCAGGGATGATTTTGGCATCAAACAATTCACTATCCCATGAATTATTAGCCAATGCATATTTGAATTTCTGCTCAGCACAAGCACTCATAACAACGGACAAGGGTTACACAACCCTTACTCCATACAAGCAACACGCCCATTCAAATCCATTACACAAGACCATCTTTGAAGCCATGAAGCAGCAAGGACATTTGGCAGAACTAGACTGGTACAATGATGAGCAGGATACACCAACAGGCGCTATAGAAAAGATTACCTCTGAGTTTTTTAAAGTCATGGCAATCAATAATTACACCCTGACTTAAAAATAGATTTAATCAGAACGTTAAAGATCAGGACTAACTATTTTAAAAAATAGTGAGTCCTGATAATACAGCCCGCGCCGAAAACAGACCTTAAAGCCCTTTTCATTTTAGTGGGCTTTAAATTATCAGGCGTAAGTTAAACTACGATTCTATTAGTTACCCTTCTTAGCAACCATCAAACCTTAAAGAATTTTCTCAAGCACTTTTTCTAACTCGCTCACTGTGCGCTCAATATTGTGCAGCTTATCAAGACCAAACAAACCTAAACGGAAAGTTTTAAAATCTGCCCCTTCATCACACTGAAGCGGAACACCAGCTGCTGCTTGCATGCCCTGTGCAGCAAACTTGCTGCCATTTTGCATTGCCGCATCAGTGGTGTAATTCACTACCACGCCAGGCGCTTTAAAGCCTTCAGCGGCCACTGATTTTATGCCTTTGCTTTCTAACAAAGCACGGGCCTTGGCACCCAGCTCTATTTGTTCAGCTTTTACTTTTTCAAAGCCGTAGGCCTTGGTTTCTAGCATGGCATCACGGAATTTGGTTAAAGCATCGGTGGGCATCGTGGCGTGATAAGCATGGCCACCGTTTTCATAGGCTTGCATGATTTGGTGCCACTTTTTAAGATCGCAAGCGAAGCTATTACTGGTAGTGGTTTCTAACAAGGCCAAGGCATCTTTGTTCAGCATAACAAGAGCTGCACATGGAGACGCGCTCCAGCCCTTTTGAGGAGCACTGATTAAAATATCTACGCCGGTTTGCTGCATATCTACCCAAACCGTACCAGATGCGATGCAATCCAATACAAATAGGCCACCCACTGAATGCACCGCATCGCTCACCGCTTTAATGTAGTCATCAGGCAGAATCATGCCTGATGCGGTTTCCACATGCGGGGCAAACACAAAGTCTGGCTTTTCGCTTTTAATGGCCGCTACGACTTCTTCAATAGGGGCTGGTGCAAATGCTGCCTGTGGGCCATCTTCAATGGTGCGAGCTTTTAATACGGTAGTAGACGCTGGAATACCGCCCATGTCGAAGATTTGGCTCCAACGGAAACTAAAGAAACCGTTACGAATCACTAAACATTTTTTATCCACAGAAAACTGACGGGCCACGGCTTCCATGCCGTAAGTGCCGCCACCAGGTACCACCACCACAGCTTCAGACTTGTATACGTCCTTTAGAGTGCTGGAGATATCATTCATGACGCCTTGGAAAGTCTGTGACATGTGGTTTAACGAGCGATCGGTGAAAACCACTGAATATTCTAAAAGACCATCTGGATCGACGTTGGGTAGTAAGCCAGCCATGTTGTACTTCCTCTTTTATATTACTGTTTAAAAACTAGTCTTCACCTGAGTATTATTGCTAAAACTGCGCTAATCATGACAGGCTGAGCTATTAAATATGGATAATTACTAAACATATAAGTATATGGGCGCTATTAGAAAATAGTCAGCCCTAGGAGTAAAGCCTGTTTTGCGTAGGTTTCACTACTCTCAGTCCAATCACTGTTGCATACCCACCCTTAGTTAAAAGCCAATCGAGGGAATAATTTGAGGCTAATAGACCAAGACGTCTATAAATGTGTCCTATAATAGTGAATAACGTTTAATCAGGTAGCGAACACGTGATTAATGTAAAGCTACTCGTCCTTCTTTTCACAGCCCACTTGCTAATTGCCCCTCATGCACAGGCGCAATCTCCTAAGGTGATTCGCATAGCCGCACCTGAATACTGGTGTCCGTATGCCTGTAGCGCCCAAGATAAATTACAGGGTTTTGCCATCGAAATTACACGGGCTGCGTTCAATGAAGTAGGTATAAAGGTGGAATACAGCAACAAACCCTATGATCGAATTCTCGCTGAAGTGGCGTCGGGAAAGTTGGATGCGGTTATTCCGACTTTTAAAAGTGAGGCACCCAATTTTATATATCCACAACAGTCTATCTCCACAACACAATATTGCTTTTATACGATTGACAGTCATTGGCGTTTTTCAGGTATGCACTCCATTAAGGATACTCTATTTGGTGTGACATCGGGTTATTCCTATAGCCCCGAGATGGATCGGTTTATAGAGGCCCATAGAGATAAGCAGGTTCAGGTACTGCACGGCAATAACATTCCCCAAAGAATGCATCAAATGGTGGTCAGTGGGCGCTTCCAAGCCTTCTTAGAAGACACTCGGCTAGTGGACTTTCTCGTAAAAACTAAGGGTTTAGGAGACAAGCTAAAACGCTCTGGCTGCATAAACATCATTAGTCACGGCTATTTAGCTTTGTCTCCAGCCGATACCAAGCGCTCTCAAAATTTTTCTAAGCTTTTTGATAGCGGTTTAAACGCCATCAAGTTAACCGGTATTCCTAATAAAATTTTAAAAAAGTATGGCGTTAAAGACGGGGTAAATTAATGACTTTCAACAAGTGCTCGCCTACGCCCTCTGTTTACCACAGCCTTAATTATTCATTTAAAGAATGAGGCAAATGGAAATAATTACCTAGCTAGAGCCACTCTGCCTCAAGTCAATACTTTTAGCGGCATCACCCTGTAAAGTCATCTACCACTACAAGCTTTACTAACTAGCTCGAGACTGAACACATAAAGGCACCTTCTATTTATGGAATACCATCACTTTGTCATAGCAAGAGCACTGCATATTCTGGGCATTGTACTTTGGATAGGCGGCGTGGCCTTTGTCACCACAGTTTTAATTCCGGCTATTCGTCACAATCAATCACCTGATAACCAGTTAAGTCTATTTGAATTGTTAGAGGGTAAATTTAGCTTTCAAGCCAAATTATCAACTTTGCTTACCGGCATTTCTGGTTTTTATATGCTGCACTTCATGGATGCTTGGGGCGCTATCGCGTGGTGGGTATACTTAATGATATTTGTCTGGGCTATTTTTACACTGGTGCTATTTGTATTTGAACCACTTTTTTTGCATAAATGGTTCCATGCGCGCGCCCAAAAAAATGGTGAGAAAGCATTTCTTATTTTACAGGTTATGCATGTGGTTTTATTAAGCATTAGCCTGCTAGCAGTAATAGCTGGTGTAGCGGGCGCCCACGGGCTTTTTTCTTAAATTAAAAGCAGAGGTAAGGGCTTAATTTATTCTTTATATTTGTAGGGACAATCTAATATAGGTATTATCTGGGCCAGTTTTACTAACTGGCTCAGATAATTTGGTATTTCACCCCTACCGTTCATTCCTGCAAGTAGTTAAAACAAATCTTTTAATCATCACCCTATATTTCTATAGATAAGGACATCATATGCGTAAGTTAATGCTTGCTGTACTCATACTCACTTTGGTCGGATGTAAAACATTAACAACCGGCGAACAATATCAAGATAAGCTGTATAGCTTTAAAGTAAACAACAACCAAATATCTCTTCCAGCCAGAGTTGAAGCAGTTGAATTGGTCGTTAATAACTCAGAAGTAGCGGGTGAAGTGGCCAGTTTAAGATTACAAAGCCCTGGTAGCTTGGAATCATTTAATTTATTACCAGAGAATATTTCAAAACTTAAAGCAGATTTGAAACTAAAATTACTTCAAACCACTGGAGCCGGCCCGTATGTTCCTAGTTTGGACAGTTTTATGACTGGCTATATTTCACATTTAGATTTTCACAAAGGTAAGCGATTAATCACTGTGGGCAATGCAAGTGCTATGTTTGTATTTGATGAAGCTAGTACAAAAACTTTAGTCGAAATTCTAGAAAGAATTGAAGCTAAAAACACACCAAAATCTCAAGCAGTAACAGGCCTTTAAAACCTACTTAAGTAAAAGCGAAGCACTGTTTCGCTTTTACTTTAAGATATTTTCTATCAATATATATTGTCCATTCAAACCTAGAAATTCACCTTAACCGATAAACCAGAAACCCTATTAGCAACAACCAAACGCTCACGCCAATGCAAAACACCACCAGTGCGGTTTTTTGTTGTCCCTCTTCCCTTGGTTTAATGCCTTTCACACGCATGGTTAATTGTGCGGTTAAATTCACCGATGCAATATTCGCAATCAGCAAATAAGCAGCCCCTTGTGCGTACTCAAAGGCATTTAAGCCCAAACATATACCCAAGGTCACCGTAGGAGGCAGTAAGGCTACAGCCACCATCACCCCCACTAAAACGGATGAAACCCCAGTGGTTATAGACAATGCCGCTGCCGCACCTGAGGCAAGTGCCAATGCTAAGCTGTCCATACCCACGGTGGTGCGGCTAAGTAACTCATGGGTAAAGGTAATATTGGGGTAAAACCAGCCCACCAAGATAGATATGCCTAGCGCAAAACTGATGCCCACCAATAGAGTTTTAATAGAGCCCACAATCGCCCCCACTTTTCCTAGCGTAGTGGCCAGCGAAAGGGACAAGTTTGGGCCCAATAGTGGAGCAATCACCATGGCACCAATAATTACCGCCACGTTATTTTCAATTAATCCTATGGCTGCCACTATGGTGCTTAAAAACACCAGCATTAAATAATGGCCATCTACCTTGCCTTGCGCGCTTAATTGATTAAGCAATGCTTCACGAGAAACCGTACTTTGTTTAGTTTGCTCACTTTTTTCAAACGGCAAAGCAATTTCCAACGGATAAGCCACCACCCTGAAATTACTTTTACCTGCCATTAAATTTTGTAGCTGGTCTAAAATCTTTTGAGATTTAGATTTTTCCACCAGCATTTTAATGGCCACTTGCTTTTCACTTTTACTGCTTACCCAATAATCCTTAGCATCACTTTGTTTAGCGATGCGCGTGATGGCATCTTCATTGGTGGCCGGTGCCACGGTTTCAATGGTAATCATAGTCAATACCAATATTAGTCAATTTGTATTTAGTAAAAATTAATAATTATTTAGGCACAGTTTCACTGCCCGATAACTCTTGTAATTTTTTCACGTTTAAAATAGTGAAGCTATTATAGGACAACTCTAAAATGCCATCTTTAGCCCACTGAGTTAATTGCTTAGAAACACTTTGCCGAGACACCCCCAACATTTGTGCTATTTCTTGCTGCCCCACTTGGGTAAGGGCCTTAACGGATTCATCTTTGTCTTGGGGAGTTTGTATATATAACAGTTTTTTAGCCAAACGCTGATTCAAGGGTAATAAAACAGATTCTTCTACTGCGGTAAAAGCAAGCCGTAAGCGTTGGCATAAATGCCGGCTCACGTCCATGGCAATACTGGGTTGCTGAGCTATGGCCAAATCAAAAGCTGACTTAGGCATTTTTAATACAACGCAGGGTTGCGTGGCAATGGTGCCATGGGTGCGGGGTAAATCATCCACTAAAGAGATTTCTCCAAACCAACTGCCGGGGTTTAAAACCGCCAGGGTCATTTCTTTGCCTGTGGATTCATGGGCAAACGCTTTTAATTGACCACTTATAATACCAAAACATGCACTGCCTTCATCGCCGCGACGGTGCAAAACATGGCCTGCTTCTAAATGCAGTTCACTGCAAGACTCGATTAATTGCCTCTTAAACTGTGGGGCAAGATGTGCAAAAAAAGACAAGTCCCATAACTGCTCATGGGTAACAATATTCATACGACTATTAACATTGTCCAATAATTGACAGACTCAAAGTATACCCTTAGGCAATATGAAGTCACCCAATAGTTTACCTATTGAATTGAATGCAGTTTGCACAGCCCTTAATAAAAATAAAAGGTAAAAAGATGAGCGTTAAAGACCAAGTCAGTGCCCAAGAGTGGCAGGTAAGGCAAGACCTTGCCGCCTGTTATCGTTTAGTGGCTCACTACGGATGGGACGATTTAATTTTCACCCACATTAGCGTGCGTGTGCCTGGGGCTGAAGCCCATTTTTTACTTAACCCATATGGTTTATTGTTTGAAGAAGTAACCGCCTCAAATCTTGTGAAAATAGACATTAACGGCAATAAGGTCATGGAAAGCGACTATGAGGTAAACCCTGCTGGCTTTACCATTCACAGCGCCGTGCACGAAGCCCGTGAGGACGCCCATTGTGTATTGCACCTGCACACGACAGAAGGCGTAGCTATTTCAGCACAAGAAAACGGGCTACTGCCTTTAAGCCAATTCTCTTTATTTCCGTTATCCGCTTTAAGCTACCACCCTTATGAAGGGGTGGCATTAAACCCAGATGAAAAAAAGCGCTTAGTGGCGGACCTTGGCACCACTAATTTTATGATTTTACAAAGTCATGGCTTACTGACCTGTGCTCACTCGGTTTGCGATGCATTTTTATACATGTATATTTTACAGCGCGCCTGCGAAAGCCAAATAATGGCACAAAGCGGTGGCGGTAAACTCATTCAGGTACCCCATATGATCGTCGAAGGCATTCAAGCCCAAGCAGAGCAAGTATTGAAAGGGGCCGGAGGCTCATTGGCTTGGCCTGCGTTATTACGTAAGCTTGATCGTTTGGATCCTTCTTACAAAGATTAAAGCTCATAAAATTTGTAGTCATTAACAGGCGATACCATGAATCAATCTAATGCGCTTTCCATAAAAGAGTGGCAATCAAGCGGCCAATCTTTTGACTTTGAAGGCCACAATATTTTTTACCAAGTGCAGGGCCCTAAAGATGCCCCTGCCCTGTTATTGATTCATGGTTACCCTAGCGCCAGTTGGGATTGGCATTTGCAGTGGCCAACACTCATTCAGCATTTTCAGGTAATTACTTTAGACATGCTAGGCTTTGGCTTCAGTGATAAACCAGCTGGTTTTTCTAAAGATTCTTCAGTGCAATACAGCATTCATACACAGGCGAATATTTTCACGGCGCTTTTGCAAAAATTGAACATTCAAAAGGCGCACGTATTAAGCCATGACTATGGGGATACCGTGGCTCAAGAACTATTAGCCCGTAGCCTACATAAAGAACAATGTGCTATTGAAATATTAAGCCTGTGCTTATTAAACGGTGGTCTGTTTCCCGAAACTCACAAAGCTTTATTGTTGCAAAAATTGCTGCTAAGCCCAATAGGACCATTAGTAGCACGACTGGCCACTTACAAAAAATTCAAAAATAATTTTGCGCATATTTGTGCTGTGCCATTAAGTGAGAATGAATTAGCGACTCTTTGGCGATTGGTAGAATTTAATAATGGCAAACCCATATTAGCCAAACTGATTGGCTATATGAATGAACGCAAGCAATTCCGTGAGCGTTGGGTGGGTGCAATACAAAACAGTGAGATTCCGGTTCGCTTAATTGATGGCCTACAAGACCCAATATCGGGTGCTCACATGGTGACTCGTTTTCGTGAGTTAATAAACAATCCAGATGTAATTGAGCTGGAGGGCGTGGGGCACTATCCACAATTAGAGGTACCACAACAGGTTTTGAACGAATTTCTAGATTTCCACCAATTAAATAAATAACTTAAAATAGCCATGTATTAATACTGTTATAATTCATGGCAGTTTCACTCACCTTATGAAATCAACAATTATCCACTGCACTCTCTCATTATCTTTTTTGAGCAAACAATTCAATTTTGCATTCAGCCATTATCACTAGACCTAGTATTAAAGTCCTAAATAATTCACGGAAATAACAACGGATTTCGATATAGCAAAACAACTTAAAATTCACCAATTATTTTGTAACATTCGGCACAATAAAAAACAATAAATGACATTCATCAAAAAGCGTATTTTTTCTTTCCTTATTATTCTTCTGGTCTAGCCTTAAAATTGCAAAAACGCAGTGACCCTAATTAAACAGGATTTCATTTGATTGCTTATGTGATTTTTCATATTGCGTTTAACCATTACGAAACGTTAAGAAAAAATAAGTGAGTAAAAGAGATTCAATATTATTCAATTTAAGGAAGAACTCATGAGCTATCCACAACTTACCATTACCAACTCCCTTGCTTTTGATCTAGACGCTTACGACCAATATTCAGATTCCGACGGAAACATAACCTACACAAAACTGGGTACGGTCTCCGCTAATAGCACAGGAACCATCACCACCAAACATCAGGGCAGTGTGGTTGGATTGGTACGTTCAGGCATTATCAGCGCCTTTAGCAGCACCGAATATTACGTAGACTTTCCTGTCGCTACATTGAACATCACGGCCTTAGATAGTTCTTTTGCCTATACCATAGATGCCGACGATCAGAAAGGGATGGAGCAAGCGCTGCAGTTTTTCAAATATATCTCGGCCAATCCATTGGGCACCACCGCCACCAATTTTAAAAACTTACTGAGCAATGAAACCGCCAGTACCTTAGAAACCGATGTAAATGCCTACTTTGCTGCGCTCAGTTCATATAGTAAGTGCAATCTAACAGCCTGGACCAATGTTAACTTATGGCTTAACCGTGAATTCTCCCCTTGGCAAGAGGCCAAATACTACCTATACACCACCACAGGTACTATCAGTGAAAAAGCCACCGCTTCTATTAGCATTGCCAGTAACGGCAGCGCCACTGCAACCCTTACCGATACATCTTCGGGTAGTACTACTAACATTGCCATTAGCGATGGCACCATTACCGAACAAAACGTGGGCTCTGGCAGCGTGTCCGTTAGCTTAACGCCTACATTCACCTATGTGAATTCAGTGATTAGCCCTGTATTAACCGGCACCGTGAATGGGGTTTCGGTATTGGGCACCAAGAAGAAACAGGACACCAGCAGCTCAAGCAGTTCTAATTCTGGTTTCTCTGACGCTTCCATTGTGAGTATTTCCATCGGGGCAGCCTTTTTATTATTCACCCTGGGTAAAGAGATTCATTCTTGGTGGAGCAACAGAGGCAACGGAAATGAAGCAGATGCTGATGCCGCCAACGCTGAGCTAAATGACAACCTTGAAAGCCTTACCAACAGCATTAATGAGTTGAACAATAGGGTGACATCCTTACAAGAAACATTAGCTCAGCAGCGAGCCGATGACGTGAATTCCGAATTAGATGCCCAGTCAGATATGGTGAGAGAGGAAATGGAAGCATCCGGTTCTTCTGATGACGAAATAGATGGGCAAATTGAAGAAATTCAAAGAATGCGGGCTGACTCATCTTCCGTTACCAATGAAGAGCTCAGAGCAAACCGCGCAGATATTGAATCAAACCTAGAGGTGATTGCTAAAAAGGCGGGCACCAATGTCAGCGATGAAATGGAAGCCTCTGAAACAGAAGCAGAAAACTACGAAAGCGAAGAGGAAGCCATAGAAGAAGAGCAAAGTATCAGTGACGATGGAACCGGTACTGATTCTGACGTGGAAAGCGATGCTGAAATTTAATCAATAACGACTTTTCATGTTATTGAAAATTTCACCTCTAGCCTTGTTAGCCCTATGCATTATAGGGCGCTAACAAGGCCGACCAATTTATTCTTCAACTGGGCCATGTCATGACCACCTTTAATCCTGTTACCATCAAAAATAGTTTAGAAGTCGATGTTGTTATTTACGATGTTTATAATGCCAGCAAAGAAAGCCAATACAAAGACAGTTTAACCAAACTGGCCAGCATAAAAGCAGGGGCATCCGCCAAGGTCACTCCCATTCATGCGGCATCATTTTTTTTAGGCGCTCGAGCCGACTCCAATCAGCCTGTATTCATTTATAAATGGATGTCTATCGATAATAACCCTGCCAGCTTAGAAATTAACGCCACCGACCAAAAAGCCCTAAGTGACAGCTTGGATTTTGTCACCTATGCCGCCTCCCATAAGAAAGAGGCCAGCATCGTAAAATTCAAATCTTTATGGGATACCACTTCAGTATCTGATTTAGTAAAATCAGTGGATAGCTACTTTAATAATTCATTAGATTATAAAAATTGCTGTTACGAAACCTACCTTGCCGCTTTACGTTATCATGCCAGTTTAATTGACACCTTAGATAAAACCACTTCCCTTGCTAGCTTGGTAAAGTGTTTGGGTGGAAGCTGGCCACCCGCTTTAGACGACATTGAAGTCAACAATGTGATTACCAGCACCAAGAATGGCATGCTGGACGTTTGGGGCGAGCTAGACATGGATAAGCTCAAAGACAGAAACCAACAGTTTTCTAATCTGAATACCATTACCAAGAAAAAGATCTTATTATTTCACATTGATGTGAGCGTAATGGGGGTGACGCTAGCCTGCTACTTCGACACTCTCTCTATCCCCACCGGCAATGGTCACTCTCTTAATATCACTAAGCCTCACGTAGTGCTTAGCATTAATCCCATGTTTAAATTTGCGGTGATAAAAGTTATAGGCGACATGCCGTTCACTGTGTTTGATACCAAACTCAATGCCCTTGTTTCCTTAGTGATTGATAATATTGAAGCCAATGTGGGCATTACCCTTGAAGGGGATAAAAAATCCTTACCTGCTCCTCCTGGCATTAAGGGCTTGCATCTGGACTCCTTCGGAGTGGAGATGGGCGTGTTTTTCAAACCGGTGGGGTTGGATTTAGGCCTACAAGGAAAATTCCATATTGGTAAGACAGGTTCAAAAAACATCAAAATTAAAGATGACGAGTTTGGCATGGTATTAAACATTGAAGACGATGTGCCTAATCCGGTTTACCTGTCATTTTATTTATCTGAGTTAAGCCTAGATGAATTAGTGACTTTGTTTACCAATAGCAAAACCAAAATCCCTTTCCCAGTTACCTATAACGATCTTAGTTTTTATTGGTCTGAAGAGCCCATTGCCCTACCCGATGGAACATTGTCTCCCATAGGGTTTGGCTTTAGCTCAGGGGTGGATATTTTAGGCTTTAAATATTATGGCCAATTTAGAATTGATTTAACCACGGGCATCAGTGCAGATATGACCTGTGCCCCCATATCATTGGGAAATATCTTTAACTTAAAAGGAGATGGTAAAGGCGTCACTATAAAAGTCGATAGCAAGGGCAACCCCATTCAGAATAATCAGATCAAACAAATCACCACGGGCGTTAAAGAAAAGTCCTTAGTGCCCTCCGGTGGCCCTGTATTAACCATGAGCATGGAAAGCTCCCCTTATTTTCATATGGATGCACAACTGACCTTCCTAGATTTTGTGAAGGAAAAAATTGAGGCCACCATAGGCAAAAGCGGCGTCACGTTCGAATTAGATTTTAATGCCATCCTAGAAGACAAGATGCAATGCACCCTAAAAGATTACGACAATTTTAGTGGAAAATTTACCTTTGGCATTAACAAAAGTATAGCCCTACCTAAGCTTGGACCCGTGAGTCTAGGTCATCTACACCTCATCACCCAAATGGACACCACTCTGGCCATTACTTTCAAACATGACAAACTGGAAATGAGCGTAGGGGGAGATTTTAATTTTGAAGGCATGAAATTTACCCTGCCCACTTTCACGCTAGACGCCAACCTGAAATCTTTAGATGACATATTAAAAGCCATTGAAGCAAAAATAGAAGATGAAGCGGCCAGTATTTTTAAAAGCATATTAGGAGATGCAGGTAAATGGGCTAAATGGCTTGGTAAAAACATTATTGGGTCGGTAAGCAATGCTGCTAAAGTATTAAAGAATGGCTATAAAGAAGTGGCCAGTAAGGTTGCTCCTATTTTGAAATCCATTGGTTTTTCTGCTAATGATGCCGCCAAGGCCATGAAGGGAGCAGGCTATGCCGCCGATCAAATTGCCTCGGGATTAAACAGCGCATTTTCAGGGTTAGGCATTAATGGCATTACATCAGCTTTAAAATTTGCGGGTTGCGGAGCAAGTGAAGTGGCTCAAGGTTTAAAATACGTGGGGTTTGGTGCAAAGGATGTATCCAAGGTATTGAAGAGCAGCTTTAAGTTAGGTAAAAGCGGCATTGAATCCGCTTTAAAAGTGGCGAATTACAGCAGTCATGAAATTTCCAAGGGACTCCATGCAATCAGTTCAGGCGTAGGATCAGTATTAGGCCACCTAAACCCCTTTTAATGTAAATCCATCCACCAAAAAGAATAAGGTGCTATCAAGGTAGCATCTTATTTTTTAGGGCTCACATACAATAATTATTCAGCATTAAACAAAGTCGTGACATAATTCAAAGTCGTTAACGACCCCGTAGCCGCACCGTTACCTTCCTCCTGCACCACATAATAATCTTGAATGCTTACTTGATATTCACATTCACTCACAATATCAGCAGCATTAGAATCCACTTCCCAGGTGAGCAGTTTATTGTCGGCTATTTTAATATTCTGCACGGTAATATTCTCACCTTCACAATCTGTCACGCTAATACTGGGAATAACACCGCCATTATCTTCTTTGTTTTTCCATTTAAGAAACGCTTTTTCATTACGAACCGACCAGCGTGAAAATTCTTGCCACGAATATAATATTTGTTTAGGCACATATAATGCTGGCGGCCAGGTCCACATGCCTGTGGGATCACCGTTGTTTTCAGTCATGATTAACACAGCTTGATCAGCCGCACCAATTCCCACTGCGTTTACATCACTGCGAAATAAATTATCCCTGTGTCCTGCACTTGAATTATTAACACCTGGATCCCATACAAATAAATCCACGGTATCAGCTGCATTCCAACTGCTACCTACTTGGGCAATACTACTGGCCCCCATGGCTTGGGCGGCATCTTCATCTAAACAAATCCAGTTTCCATTATCCTCATTGGGTACATGAAACGCTGATGTGAGCGTGACACCTAAGTCGAATTGAATTTGTGCTACATGGGCACCTTTTTGCGCTTTAACATTTAAGGTGGCATCGTGATCAATTGTCTTAACACCCACTAGGGTTCTAAAATAATTAAGTCTTTGGGTGGTTTTGTCTTTTACATCACTAGGAATACTGCCTTCAATACAGCTATTATCATTTTTCCCACTCCAGCTATTAGCAGAAAATGCTGATCCTAAATACTCATCATCATAAAAGGCTTGGGAGCCTGCCCGAGTGGTTAAATCATAGCTGTCTTGCGCACTGTCGTTATCGCGAATAGATATTTCCACTGACGCGTTATTAACCAATGTGAAATTTTCAGGTAAGGATTGCGCAGTCAAACTTATTTGCAAGGACTCGGTAGCTTCTACAATGGAGTCATCTAATGTATTAACCGTTAACGAAGCAGATAAAGTATTGGCAGGAATTTCAATGCTTTCGCCTAACTCTTGGTAATCGTCTTGACTACTGCTTCCTGACAAACTGTAATAAACCACAACACTTTGTGAGGTATTGTTTGTTTGATTAAGGCTAAACGTCAGGGTAGAGCTCGCCCCTTCCGTAATAGTGGTTTCAGAAACCGTTAAAGAAACTTGGTAGCTGTCTTCTTCTACTGGGTCAGGTTCTTCGGTTTCGTCTGGACCTTCACCTTCATCAGAGTCTGGCTCCACAGTATCACTTGGATCATTACTCTCTTCAGGAATGGGCACCACAACAGCCGAATCAGGCTCATCAGACCCACCGCCGCCGCAAGCACTTAATAAAACCAGCAAACTAAACAGTGAGATTTTAGGCCACAAACTCAATTTAGTTTGGCCAATGCCAGTGGCATTAAAGGGAAGTAACATGACTAAATCTCCAAAGCGCTCACAGCCAATTCCTTGGCTATCTCATAAACTTTAAATAACTGCATAGAAAACAGAACGATTTCAATCCTCCCATAAAGATTCATGAGCCATAGGAATATATACATTCCCCACTTAAAGAGTGTTAAGCCAATCACAGTCCTTATGTGATGGCGTATTGATTTCTAATGAAATCTAGGGAATAAGCAAACCTTGTATCTAGGGGAGCCATCACTACACTTAATGAACCCTATTTCCACTTGGAAAAGCCATGTACAAGTTGCTGGCATTATTGTTCATTTTATCCTGCCACTGCCTTTCGAACGCCACCGATATCACCATAGTGACTGAGCAGTACCCTCCTTATAATTATCAAGAAGAAGGGGTCATAAAAGGCATGAGCAGCCAAGTGGTGCAAGCCGTTTTACATGAGTTAGATCTAGAAGTGCCCATAAAGATATACCCTTGGGCCCGTGCCTATCGCTTAGCCAGCACACAAAAGAATGTTCTTATTTATTCCATTAGCCGAATACCTCAGCGAGAAACTCAATTAAAATGGGTTGGTGTCATTGCACCCATTTCTTTTTCAGTATTAGCACTAAAAAAACGTGACGACTTAAAGATTCATTCTTTACAAGATTTGTAGCCATTAAAAATAGGCACAGTATTAGGAGACGCTTTAGACCAATACTTTACTAAAAAAGGCTTTAAGCATTTAATGAAATCCAATAGCCAAAAAATGGCCATGAAAGTTTTTCTGGCGGGTAGAAGCGATGTTTGGCCCACATCCACTCAAGCAGGTACTTATCTATTGAAAAGTGCCGGCTTATCTCCCACAGAGATGGTGCGGGAAGTGTTAGTGCTGGAAGATTTTTCTGCCGGTAACCAATATATGGCATTTAGCCTGAAAACCGATGACTCAGTGGTTAATCGCTTTAAAGAGGCACTTTATCGCATAAAACAAAAGGGGATTTATAAGTCTATTATTGATAAATATAAAAATTAACAATCACCAGCCTGTAATATTTTAAACCATACCCAGTCCATTATTAAATCTCGTTAAGAAATTCAGCTCTCACCTATGAAGTGACTCACACTCCTCTTCACTTATTCACATCTATTAAACTAAAAACTTAATGACGAATGCCTGCTAAGCGTTTAATCCACTTTACATCCTTAATTTTTTCTTTTTTATTAACGAAAGAATAATCCGTCCACTCAATGCTATCCCTAAGAAATTTATGATCACTTGGCAAAGGCGCCAAGCTCTTTAAATTGTTAACTTTAAAACTCATAATAGAACTATTGAAAGCAGTATGGGCATTGGCATTACAGTTTATTGCCAAGAAAATAAAACTAAAGCTAACCAATAGTTTTAATGTTTTTCTTTTACTCATAAATGGCGACATATTTTTTTCCCGCTGAATGAATTAGTAAATTAAGCCACTCAATTAGGATAAATAAATCCGTCACGCTCTGCTATTGGTAGAATTTACGGCATTTTGTACGTATAAATACGCATCTTTAGCCCACTCTTAATTTGATACCCCAAAAAACCTCATATACAACATTGCTTTATAGCTGCACATTATTAGAAATATTTTCTTTATAGCTTAATTGGTATCTAAGGCCATTTTTACTAGGTTGGCTAACGAACCCGCCTCTGTTTTCTCCATGATATTTTTTCTATGTACTTCTACGGTACGAATACTGATATTTAACATCTGCGCTATGGTTTTATTAGGCTTACCCTTCACTAACCAGTTTAAGACTTCCTCCTCTCGCTTGGTTAACTGTGATAGCTGGCGTTTAACCTGAGTCTTTTCGAGGCCTTCGTATCTTTGCCTAAGGTCTTGATCTAAGGCCTTGGTGACCACATTTAACAATGTGTTTTTTTCTAGGGGTTTTTCTAAAAAGTCAAAAGCACCATTTTTAAGGGCTTTAACGGCCGAGCTCACATCTGCCGTGCCAGTTAAAAAGATGATAGGGGATTTATTTCCCTCGGCCTGTAAATGCTTTTGAAGCTCTAATCCGTTTATTTCAGGCATTTTTAGGTCTAACAAAATACAGCCGGGAGTGGATGGGTCAAAGTCCTTCATAAACTTGGCTGCACAGTCGTAGCACTGAAATTGTAATCCATTGCTTTTTAATACAGCTGCTAACCATTTATGAATTAGGGTGTCATCATCAACAATATTCACAATCGAATTAATAGCCAAATTACCTTCCTTTATCAAAACTTAAATGGTGAATTTCAAATGCTTATTATTGCCTATATCAAACTTTACCAATTTTAAGAGTCCTAGCGTTTTAGTATAGCGTCTAGAATTCACATTTGTATGCATATAGCCTCATAGAATTAAGGCAGAAATCATGAGTATTTTCAGGGAACATAGAACAATTAGGGTAAGCGAGAAGGTGACTATTAACCGTCATAGAGGCTGGCTTAAGCGAAACTAGCTAGCCGAAACATAGTAGGTACTAGGGATTACAGGCAAGCATCGCTAGCCGGTAATCCCTATCATTTTTCTCACGGTTCATGCTTATTTAATGGGCACGAACCGGTATTTAAAAGTCACTTTAGTTCACTGAAAAGCTGCGGCTTTTGCCAGTGAAACTACTGATATTACCAGAACCCACTGCTTTCTTATTTCCATAGTGTTTAATGCGATAGGTACCGCTTGATGCATCACTTGGAATCACCCACTCAATAGTGGCTTGACTGGTGCCCCAAAAGCCATCGATGCGATCCCACTTATATTTGGTTTCCCAATCGTTATCATCGGCCACGGTGACCCAGTTACCCGACACTTTTCTCTGTACTTTTAAGAAAGTATCTTCTGTGCGCAAATTATTACGTGGGTGGCCGGTCCAGAACTTCACCTTAACTTTGTCACCCTTGCTATAACTTGAACTAGCATCGCTCACCACGTCGCCAATGGATTTAAAAATGGGCGCCTGATCATGCACCACACCAGTGGCAAAGTTATATAAAGTTGAATCACTTAAATCTCGTGGCGTGGCAGTGTCCATGGAGCTTGATCCCATGGTCATATTCAACGCTAAATCGTTAAAAGTTTGCTGGAACGCCGCCAATGTCCAAGGGCCAAAATGGGTAGAACCCCCTTCATAATGTTGCATGTCGTATTCTTCTTTGGTGGTCACGTAGCCTGCATAGGCATTGGATAAGCCCGCCACCACATAATGATTTTCATCACCCAAAACGGCTTGTACTGTATTGCGTAAACGACGGCCCGACATCACGGTAAATTCACCAGGTACCGCTAACAAAACCAATTGCCCCACTTTTACAATAGAAGTGGGCAGCACTTCTGGGGTCCATGGGTAAGGGTCAAAACCACTTTGCTTTAACAAAATAGGTTTAGGATATTGGCAATCAATATCCGCTTGGCTAGGCGGTGTGAGCGTATAGGTGGCCACTTGCCAAATAGGATTGGTTTCACGTTGCCCTTCATTAAAGGCATCTGAGCCTAAGCCATCTTCGGTACCAGCGCCAAATGAATAACCCAAAGCCGCCTCACAGGTTTGTTGCGTTTGACCATCGGTAAATTCACTGCGCACCACCATGTTTGAGTAGTCGTTGTACTGATGACGAAAATCTATGGTACCGCTTAATTGCTCGCTGGCATTATTATAAAGTGCCAAGGCTTTTTCGTATTGGCGATCACCAATGATTTCAGTGTTTTCAAACATGTCATCGCTTGGGCTTGGGCCCACACCATTCCCTTCTATGTTCGGGCTGGTATCGGCATGATTAGACTGAGCAAAACCGGCAATAAAGTCACCGCCTTTACTTTCTTCAAAACGGTATTGAGCCCGTCCTTTATTGTCACTGCTTAACAGCGTGTTAGTATTTTTCATGGAAGTGGGGTGCACACCAAACCAACTGATCATGCCCACGTCTTGCCCTTCTTGAACCAAACGCAGCACTTGCATTTCACTGTCGATGGCTTCGCCGTAACTATTGCGCTCAGTGGCTGGATTATTGTTATAGGCTTCCATAGAGCGATTAATACTGGCATTGGTTAAGCTGCCTGAATTAAACAAAATATGGCCCGGTTTTAAATTGTCATGAGCTTCTTTTATGGCCGCGACAATACCATTCACGTGCGCGTCATAATTTTCTTCAATGAAACCTAAAATGGTAAAATCATATAAAGCGTAATGACTTTGGCCACCAATGGCCCCATGAGTATGGGTAGCACTTAAAATTATATTTTGATCTGTGTATAAGCTGCCATAGCTGTTAGAGAGTTTATTCACGACCCCCTGTTGCACTGATTGAAATAATGCACCTGCGTCAACGTTGACAAACACCACACGATTGCCACTGTTTTCATCTACAGCAATATAAGCACGAGCATATTGGCGATTATGAATACCGGCACTTTTTTGCTCGGGCACCGCATAACCCATCATGCCAATTTCAGCTGCACTGCCGGTTACATCGTATTTACCGACACCAATTAAATAATTATCGGTGGCACCAGTGGCTAGACTTACCATGCCCATGCTGGCACACGTTGTCACTACCAAGTTTTTTACAATTTTTTTTAAAAGAAGTTTCTTAAAAGCTAATTTTTTAAAATGAAACCACAACATTTTTGACTCTCCCTCTTCATCAATTAGTTAATCGATAACGGCTTTTTCAAGACAGCAAAATCGACATCACAATTGACGCTAGCACAGGGCTTTCATTGCGATATGTGGTAATTGGCCAAGCAGGGGATATTGGCACGAAATGAAAATAGAAAGTGAACAGCCTGCGCCAATTACTTGCAAGCTGTCTTATTTTTACGAAAGATTATTCTAAAGTGATTCTTGAAAGCTAAAAATCGTGGGGGCTTTAATTAGGGAGTTTTTAGTAAGCAATGGCTTTAATTAATAACATCACACCTGAGCTAAATAATAGTACCCGGCAAACCAACATAAAGGTTTCTTCGCTCATGTTATGCTGAATGTCTTTGCCCAGTTTCACCCCAAGCCAGGCAAATGGCAATAAGACGATTGAACTAATTAATACTTCCTGTTGCCATTGTCCAAGAAAAAAATACGGAACAATTTTAACAATGTTTAATACACCAAAAAAAACCGCTACACTAGCAAGCCAACTCATTTTGGGAAGTTGACGAGCAAGAAAATACAAGTTAATAGGTGGCCCCCCTGCATGTATTAGTGTGCTGGTAAGCCCTGAAATGCTTCCCCACAACCAAGCTGCCCCAGGCATATTTCCCAAGAAAGGTAATAGTTTTTTCCAAGCTGAAAATACAATACTGATAATGGCCAACAAGATCATTAAGCCATCGTCACTGAAACTGCCCATCATAAAACCCGCTAGCACAATCCCAAAAATAGCCGCGGGTAATATTTTAAATACTTCTTTGTAATTCACATGCTGGCGATATTCACGAATGATTTTTATATCCATAAATATCAACACTGGCAACATTAATGCTGCCGCTTGGGGCAACGGCATCACCAGTGCTAATAAAGGCACCGCCACCACACCCGCACCTCCGGCAAATCCAGATTTAGAAATACCAGTCATGATGACGCCAATAACAGCGAGGAAGCAAAACAGTGGCGAGTAAAACAATTCAGGCATTTAAAAATATTTCTCGTAAAACATGTTAGGGCAAATCAAACCATAAAGCCTGTAAGCCTTCAGTACTGGCTGTGAGGTTAAGTTCGGCGGCGCTAGTTAACCCGATTCCATCGCCTTTGGCCACTAATGTCTCATTGATACGGGCACTACCAGACAATATGTGTAAATAACCGGTTCGATGGTTACGTTTAAAATTGTGTTTTTGCGCTGCTTTTAATTCTAGTCGATAAATACCCGCATCTTGATTTATCGTTAATGATCCATTTTTGCCATTTGGCGTCACTAATGGCGTCAAGGTAGAGGTTTGTTCAATAAACTTTTGCTCGTAACTGGGTTTTACCGATTTCTTTTTTGGTAAGATCCAAATTTGCAAAAAGTGTAAGGGCATTTTAGGGGATGGATTGTATTCTGAATGACGCACGCCTGTGCCAGCGCTCATGCGTTGCACTTCACCGGCTTTTAATACCGATACATGCCCCATACTGTCTCGGTGCTCAATACTGCCTTCCAGTACGTAGGAGATAATCTCCATATCATCATGACCATGGGCACCGAAGCCAGCACCTCCTGCCACGGTATCATCGTTAATGACCCTTAATACCGAAATGCCCATATGACTAGGGTCATAATATGAGGCAAACGAAAAACTGTGAAAACTATTTAACCATCCATGGTGGGCATGGCCACGTTCATTGGCTCGGCGAAAATAATCCATATTAAAACCTATCGCGATTATGGCTAGATAAATAATTAATCTCAGGGCCCACAGGCACCACTCTAGTAGGATTAATGGTGTCGTGGCTATAGTAGTAATGAACTTTTATGTGCTCAAAGTTAACCGTTTCACTGACACCGGGTTGCTGATACAAATCACGCACATAGTTAGATAAATTGGCGTAGTTTTCAATTTGTTTTAAATTGGTTTTAAAGTGACCAAAGTACACACTATCAAAGCGTATTAGCGTGGTGAACAAACGCCAATCGGCCTCGGTGATTGTATTGCCCACTAGATAGCGCTGTTTATCTAAGCGCGCTTCAATAGTGTCTAAAGCTTTAAATAACACCTTAAAATGTTTTTCATAAACATCTTGCGCCGTGGCAAAACCCACTTTATAAACACCATTATTAATGGCGTGGTAAACTAGATCATTAATTTCATCTATTTGCGATTTTAACGCTTGCGGATAATAATCAGTTTTAACATCGGTTAATTCATTGAAGGCGCTGTTTAAAATTCGAATAATTTCTGAAGATTCATTATTTACAATTCGGTTTGTTTTTTTATCCCATAAAACAGGTACGGTCACGCGACCATTATAATTAGCGTTCATGTGGGTATACACTTGGTGCATGTATTGAATATCACGAATGGGGCTTGGTGAAAAAGTAGCTATATCTTCATCGCTTATTTCCCAACCATGATTGAGCATTTCGGCTTTCACTACCGTCACACCAATATGCTGCTCTAGTTTTTTAATTTTACGAAAAATTAATGTTCTATGAGCCCAAGGACAAGCCAGTGACACATATAAATGATAACGATTCGATTCCACAGGAAATTCACTTCCCTGACCTATGGTATTTCTAAATTGAGCATCTTGGCGAATAAATTCACCACCGCTAGCACTGGTGTCATACCACTGATCTAGCCATTTGCCATCTACTAACAAGCCCATGTACTACTCCTAATTCTTTATTTTTTAAAATGAATAATTAAGTAAAAACTTAAATTTATTTAATTTAAGTTTTTACTTTTGTTTTTAACCTATGAATTAATTTTTGAAACAAGGATTTGGTCTAAAGAAAACTTGCCGCCACCTTGAACAAGCAGTGCCAACGACACCACCAGTAGAGTCAGGGCATATTCATAACCGTTATTGCTCATGAATAAACCATTGCCAACATGCAGCGTCATGGCCATTGCCAACATAAATGTCAGTACCAAGGCCGCAGGGCGAGTCAGTAACCCTAATACCAAGGCCAAACCGCCAAAGAATTCGGCGCTGCCGGCCATTAAAGCCATAAGGTAACCTGGCTCGAACCCCACCGAAGCCATCCATTGACCGGTTCCTTCTAGTCCATAGCCTCCCATCCAGCCAAATAGTTTTTGTGAGCCATGGGCCATTAACACTAGGCCCACAGGCACTCGAAGCAGTGTGGCGGCATAGCCTGCTTTACTGGCTAGAATGGCTTTTATATTGGTAGCTGATAATACGTTCATGAGTAACTCCGCTTGTTGTGCTTGATTTGGTAAAACAAGTATATGGCGGGTGAGCGCGCAGAAGTGCGCAATAAGCCGATGGGTATGGCCTAAAAATTTGAAGGATTTCAATTAAGTATTTTAATGTGCTGCAGGGCCATTTTAAGAGAGTGTATTCAATATTGAACCGACCCTGCCAAATACTGGGATTAGCTATTTAAGAGTCATCTAGTAAAGCTCATTTGCGTTATGGCAGTGCATTTAAGACCCGTTACCTTAATGAATGGGCCGCAATGGACGCCTTTATGATCTTAAAACAACGGAATCTGACCGCGCTACCGCTTGATAAGTGCTTATTCGCCACCAATACATAAGTACCAGTTAGACTGGTGATTAGCCCACTCTCAGACTCCTAGGTATTTACGTACTGCGCCTCATGAGCAAGCCATTCACTAAAAACTGATAAAGGTCACTGTTTAACATACAAATGTTTTGAAAGAATTGTTGAAAATGCCATATTTGTTAATACTAGCGGATCTACGACAACACTTAGTACTATCCACCAGATAACAACCACAAGAGTAAACCATGGCAATATCCAAAGAAGTTTACAGTGCAGGCCCCTACAACAATATTTATGCCCAAGCGGTCAAGGTGGATGACACCCTGTATATCTCGGGTCAAGTAGGTGTCAAACACGATGGCTCGCCCGGTGCCAATATTGTGGAACAAACCCAGCTGGCTTATGCCAATATCAAACACGTCTTACAACAGTTTGATGCTAGCGCAAAAAATATTGTGGATGAGACTTGGTTTACCACCGATATGAAAGATTTAATGCAGCAAAGCGAAGCGGTATTTGCCTCAAGAAGTGAATTTTATGGAGGCGCTGCTGAAGTATGCCAAACATTGGTACAGGTCACTGCACTGGTGATGCCTGAATTATTATTAGAAATTAAGTGCGTAGCTAAACTGTAGTTTTAATACATAAAATTCGATGATGAAGGCACCCATCTCTTCATCATCAAACTTTATTTTGAAAGGTTAATGCCCCGAATCCTTCATGGCTTTCTCTGATATGCTATTCATAACATTGTCGGCCGATTTACGATAGGGAGGCCAAAACATAGTATCGGAAAAAAACTTAGGGTTAGCTTCAATTAAAGGGTTTTTATCCACTTCACTTGAGGCTGCTACCATACCCAAACCCCCAACCACTCTATTTTGCACCGTTTTCCCAATAAAATAATTAGCAAATATTTCAGCGGCTTCCAAACGCTTACCGCTTAACGTCACACTAAAATTAATGGTGTCTAACCACACGGTATTGCCTTCTTTAAAACTCACTAAGCTCCAGTTAGCGCCACCGGCATTATGGGCAACTGCACCAGGACCATACGATGCCACCAATGAAAAGTCATCTCGAAATTCAGGAGCACTTGGCCAGAAAAGTCCCACCTGTTTATAAAGCGCCGTCACCTTATTTTGAATGGTATTATCATTACTGATGACTGTGTTTAGCTTTTCCCGGCTCTGCGCTAAATCGTTTAAGTAAAATGGTGGCTTACCTAATGCTAGTAATGCCAAAGCAATATTAGGTTGCACCTGGCCCTGACTTAAAGACAACTTTCCTTTCCAACGTGGCGCCCATAGTTCTTCAACACTGCTAGGCACATCACTGGCTTTCACTTTTTCATTGTTCACCCAAATACCATAAGCACCACCGCCCCAAGGAATATATAAGGGTTTACCACCCTTATTCAAACCCATAGCAATGTTAGTAAGTGACTTAGATAAATACTGATAATTTGTTAACCGTGGAGAATTAACATTAATAGCTTGTAATAAGCGAGCCGTTTTACTGTCCTGCATTTTAATGTAATTAAGGGTAAGAAATGAGATATCGGCCTTTTGAGCACGTAATAATTTATACATTTGCTCAGGTCCTTCGGCCCAAGGAGATATGACTTTCACAGTAATATCATAGCCTTTATCTTTTAGCAGTTTATTCACCGCTTGTACTTCTTGGGGCATCACATAGCCATCCCAAGTGAGTACTTTTAGCTCGCTGGCATGAGTAAAGAGACTCATAAAAAAAAGGAAGATAAACAGGCTTAAAGAAGCATTCATTGAAAATACCTCGCGATTAGCAAGAGGACTGGTTAAATAATTAAAGCCTAAATCGTCCTATTTACAATATTATTAAAGGCACGCTATATGCACAGCTAAAATTAAATTGTTAAGCTGTGCGATGCTTTATATTTTCGATTTTAAATGAGGGGTGTTTAAAAAGGCATCTAAATGATGACAAAAAATATTGGGGGTTTCTAATTCGGGAAAATGCCCTGATTCAGCAAGATTCACCGTATGTGCATTTTCGACCAGCTGAGCACTGCTGCTTTTACAGGTGTGGCAATGAGAGTTATCGAGTTCTCCCCAAATTACCAAGGTAGGTTGTTTTGGTTTTTTTAGAAGCGGTGACGGGCCAATTAAAAACTGTTGAAACGCACTGGCTAAATTAAAACTGGCACCCTGTTCAAATGCTTGTTGAGCTACTTGATTAAAATGCGAATGTAAATCCATATTCCCTAAAGATGCCTCAAACCATTGAGGGGTACGTTTACGCTTAAGCATTTGCAATAACAGTTGCCCCAATATGGGAGTGCCTAAAATACCTTTAGGGTCTCTTAATTTTTTCCACTTTAACATTTCTTGCCAACTGGGCACCTGCATTAAAACCAAGTTTGAAATTAAATCAGGGCGTTTATGCGCCAACCCTAAGGCTCCATACCCCAACACGCAAGGTGCATTGAAAACATAAGGGCCTAAATTTAATTTTTCAAGAAACCGCTCGGTGATAGAAACCACAGAATGAAAGTCATAACTCAGTGACATGCTAGGAATAGACAGACCAAAACCGGGGGGCTCAAAGATGACTATTTTGTAGTCATTTTTTAATAATGAAACCAGTTCATCATAATGTTCAATCACCACAGGTGGATCTGTCTCAAACAATAGTGTGGTACTGCCCGTGCCAATCACCCGATAACGAATATGACAATTACCCATATCCATAAATTGAATGCCATCACGGGAAAACACTTTAGGATTATTAAGTATGGTGGTTTTTCTTAGGCTGGGTAAAAAACCATCTATGGCTTGTGAGATCATACTGGGCTCCTAATTAAAAACACCAGCTTAAAAATATCTAAAATCCTTCACAAACGGGATTTTCCACCCGTCAGATGAAAATAACTAACCCGAATGCCAGCTTGCTAAGTAAGTGTTTTTAATCTTCAGGCCCAGCAACCGTTAAGCCATTAACGAGTTTTTTAAACCACACTTGAAAGGATTGAACTGTATCTAGGTTTTTGTCTGACTTCTGGTACACCAAATATAAATGATGCATTTCACATTCTTGATTAGGAAATGGCAAGACCAATTCAGAATTTTTAATATAGGGTAATAAAGCTGGCAAGTAGCCCATAATTAAACCAAAACCACGCCGGGCGCTGTCTAAAACCGCCTGATAATTATCGAGCAGTAATTCATCACCGACTTTAATGCCAGGCTTCCATTTATCTAGCCAACTAGGCCAGGACACAGGATCATTGATTAGGCGAATTATATTATGAGGGCCATCAAAATTCGGGTAGCGCACTTGGTATTTTTCTAAATACTCTGGACTGCAGACTGGGGTAATGCTGATAGGGGTAATTTCTTCATAATGTAAATCAGGTTCACCACCGTTTTGATAGCGAATGGCCACATCAGTGGCGCTAGCACCAAAGTCGACTCGCTTCACTTTCGATTCAATTTGTATTTTTAGATCAGGATGATTATTTTTAAAGCTTTGCAAATGAGGCACTAACAAGGTGTTAGTGATAAATGGAATGCTGTTTATACGAAATTGCTGTACTTTCTGGTCACTTAACAAATGGCTGGTGGCGTTTTTTAGTTGCTGTAACGGCCCTTTTATACTGGCGTAATAGCGGGCTCCCTGTGGGGTTAATTCTAACGCTCGGTTTAATCTTTTAAATAACGCAATATTCAGCTCTTTTTCCAGCACTTTAATTTGATGACTCACCGCCGAAGGCGTAAGACACAATTCATCAGCCGCCTCTTTAAAGCTTACATGGCGCGCCGCAGCCTCAAAAGCAGTTAATACATTCAGCGAAGGTAAACGCACAGCCATGAATGACAACCTATTAAAATTCAATAACGGAAAAGCACTTTACATATTTTGCATTTTTACAAACAAAAGTGACCACATAAAACGCTACAAACAATAGTCACGCTCTACCTTACAGATGCGCACTGTAAAGTCAGAATACCAGCTTTCACGACCATTTTTTTGAGCTTGCAAGTGTTCATCATTAGCCTTCCAGTTTTTAATGGCCTCTAGGCTGCTCCAATAAGACACCGTGATGCCCAACTCTTCACGTGCAGCCTCAACGCCCAGAAAGCCCGGTTGTTGAGCAGCCAGTTCCTCCATACGCAGGGCAATTTCACCATAACCATTATCATCAGGGGTTCTATGTGAGGTGAAAATGGCGGCGTAATAAGGGGGTTTAGGCGTATTGGCAATAAGCGACATGTTATTCCTTAACAAATTAATAGGACAGTGCCTGTGTTTTTAGCAGCACAGGCAATGATAGCCAGTGTCATGAGCCCCTACAATGAATTGGTATTCATTAATGGAGTAAAAATAAGGATCAGCCATTACTAAAAAGATCACTTTGATCAAAAATCCTAAGAATGGTTAAAAGGTAACAATATTCCGGTTTCCATTCATACAAGGCGTAAGCTTTAAAAGATAAACTTTTAAAGGTAGCGTAATTAGATCACCAATAGCCAACAGCTTTTGATTCCCAATGAAGGGGAATTTTAAGCGTGAACTCACCCAGCCAATGCCTACTCTTCAAAGGATAATAAATCTATCTTAGCAGCCGATTCCCGTAAAGGAATCAGCGCTTGATACGCACTTGATTCAAACCAGCTATTCAAATCGCTGATATTATTAAAAGCAATCACCACTGTATCGGTATGCTGGTGTTGCCCGGCCAGCAATTTTTTAAACTTGCCACGCAATATCAAAGTTCCACACCAAGGGACCAACGTCTTGGGAACCGAAGCGCGATACTGCGCCCATTTATCATGATCAATGACGCTCACATGGCCAATTACATACGCTTTACTCATTTGATAGCTCCAGCTGCATAGATGTATTACTGGCCATTAAATCATATTCTTTAAATGCCTGAACAAATTGATAGGAAAAGGTATGTACGTCGCCTGGCCAACGGGCCGAGATATAAAAATCATGCCGTACCACCCAAGCGGGTTTATTACTTTGTTGACTGTCTCGAAATATTCCAGCGGTTTTCATTAAAAAGTCTGGTGCTTTTTTAGGCACATCCATAAAATCATTAGCATTGGCTAGATTACGTGTCACCTCTTGTTGTACACCACGATAGCCTTTCTCTTCCCCTGCTTGTTCTTGATAAGTGCGATAGTAATTGGCGTCCCAAAAACGGGCTAAAAAACGTGTTAAGTCCCATGCGGATTTTTCCAGCTGCCAAGTGAGCGCGGTGGTTTTCTTACCAAACAAAACTGACTTGCCTGTTTTTTTAGAAATTGCACGAGCCGCCAGTACCACACCATGACATATGGCCCCCACAGGTTTAGGCGCTATTGAATTAGATTCAAGGGCATTTTGAGAATCATCAAAGAAGCCGGCCACAAAATTTTGCAAAATTGAGTCTTCTAAATACTGGCGCATGCGCGGCGCATGGCCGCCGGGCAAAATTAACCCGGAAAAATTCTGCACTTTTAAATCTTTGTAACAAATTGGATTTTGATAATCATCATCCAATAGCATTTGACCATGGGCATAACGGGCACTTTTATTGGCTCGTAACACTAAACCAATTAAAGGTAATTTCTTTAAAACGGGGATGAATCCCCAGGGGTCTAAGCCTTCACCGCTTAGCATCATGGCATCTGCTTGGGCAGGCTGGCCGTCTATGGTGGCAAATACCACCTTTATGCCTGCTTTCGTAAGCGTTTGCCAAGAAACGGCCACTTCGCTGGGATCGTAATCATGACTGGGCAAAGGCATCAGTACTGGAAGTTTTGTCATTGTATATCAACAGACCTTGGGGGTTTTTTTTATTATAAGTGAACTGTTTATCTATGAGTGGAGACTTGATGTCAATGAAATATGCCAAATGAAAGGGCCTAATAACCGCGCTCTCATAAGCTTGATGCTAGTCGTGCTGGTATTCCATAGCACTAGCGATCACGAGTTTTAAATCTTGTAGCGGGATCTCGTCTTTATCTCGAAAGTTAATACAACCTTTACCAGTCTTTATATTCGGGTGACGTTCTTTAAAACTGACTAGGTGCCCTTCCATGCAGGTATACACAGACACGTAATTTTTTTGATTAGCAAGGGCAATCCAACCGGGTTTATCCCCTTGGTGATTGCCATTCTCAAAGGTGGGCATTTTATATTTCATGGATTCAATAGCATTGGGGTACATCTGCCTAATGAGCTTTAAAATTGCATTAAAGCCCGCCAATCTGTGATCAGGAATACCTTTCAGATAATCATCCAATACCATAGTCACTGCCCGTTTAATCAATCCATACCCTCCATTACTCTAGCCTAGAGCACCATTATATGACAATTTTATTGCTAAACTAATACTGTCACCAAATCGTAATGGTCTTGTCATTTTTTACTTTTAAATTACTGCCTACCAATGACGGTAACAAATTTAAAACTGGGGATGAACACATGAATAAAATAATAATGGCAACGCTGGCACTGGTAATGGCCTATGGGGCAATGGCCTCAGAAATGACCATGTTAGAAGGTAAGGTCGCTTTTAATAAAGGCCAATATCAAATAAATGGCGTAAAACTAACTGGCCTTAGCTTAAGTGAGTTACGCCAATACGAGGGGCAAACCGTCAAAATGGCAGGGGAAAAAACTCAAGAGCATCTAAACATTTATAAGGTGTTTGTAAAAACTGAAAACGGCTATGAAACTTCCTACGATTGGGATGTGGTAAATGGCGAGCAATATGAGAACTAGTTGTAATTTAATATCAAAAAGGCGCAGCCTGTAAACTATTCTGTGTAACTGCTCGTTTAAAATAGAGTCTTTAAAACGGCCTTTGAATTCAATTTTAAAACGATTCAAGGCCAGTTTCCAATGGCCATGGCCTACTTTTATAAGAATTGACCTATGGCCAGATAAATCATTTTTAAAACTAAATCACCCGTTGGGAATACTTTGCTTTTCTTCGCTGCTTTTCGAATATCTGCTGGGTGGTTAAATAATGTATTGAGATTGTCCCTGTTCTGGCTCCACGAGCCGGCTTATTTAAGGGCATTCAGTGACTGAAATGTACTTTCTTTGGTAGTGGCTTGGTAAATTCTCTTTAAATCGGCTGAGATGGCTTTGTAATCTTTCCAAGGAGCATACTTCATTTAATTAAGCACCCTGTGCACGAAATACAGCTGAATTTATTTTTTGGATACACTGCATTACTCGCTTAAGGAAAGCTTTTAGATCATCGATACAGGCGATGAGAATAAAATTTCACAAATAAGTGTGAATCGCCTCATCGCTTACATTCTAGGTTATTTAATTTATAACGCATCTATTTCAAAAATCACTCAACCAACGCAATCGAGTCTAAATCAAAGTGATGAATAAGAAACCCATCCTCAGTATCTTCAATCGTCAGGGAAATAATAGCCTCGCCAGCTTCGTATCTAACAGGAATAGCATATGTGAGTATGTTGCCATTCTTAACCCCGTTAAGATCAGGTTCACCCGTACTCTTAAGCTTGCCTAACTTACTAAACCACTTTAACAATCTAGATAGATCCGCATCTGATGACTCCTTATTAAGTTTAGGTGCAGAGTACTCTTTAAATACTTCTATATCCCATGTAGATAATTTAGGGATCAATTCGTTAATGAAAGGAACTGCTGTTGTTTCATATTCAGAGGATTTTGATGAAACGTAGGCAGCAATGGATATGAAAAATACCACGAACAATACGAATATTGCTCCAATTAGTTTAAGCAGTAATTTCATAGTTTTCTCTTAGCCTCTCTATAAATGCAGTGCGTTAGTACGTCAGTGAAGGCCGTTTTATGAACGGACCATTTTTTGAGTGTTTTTTGAAGACTACTATCAATAGATTGGGGCGTAAACTATTAGCCACATGCCAATAAAAAATACAGTAATTCAAGAATTACTATTACAGACAGCATTTTGAAAGTTCGTATCGTGTTAGTTTTGTGCTTCTATTCACTGTCTTTAAAAGGGTGGTTACTCAGGCTATGCATGTACTTACTTTTCTGTGAACGAACTATTCTTTCCTTAGTAACCGTAAATAGCAGCTTTAGAGTAGTAATGCCAGAATATTTACTTTATAAAATTATTTACCTTCACAGTGCTAACTCCCGTTAGCCGATGAACTTACCCTGCTCACTTAAATAAACAGATTCAAAAAAATTAATGCAGTGACCCAAACTTCAAATTTTCTGAAGCGACTCGTAACCCTGTCCGATCTTCAGCCTAACAAATAGAAAAGGGTACCACTTGACAGCTTACCGATCGGTAAGTAACCTGCAATTCAAACTTACCGATCGGTAAGTAAAGTAACAGGTAAAAATATGAGCCATTCAACCTACCAACGGTTGATCCACAGCGCCACTAAGATGTTTGCCCAAAAGGGCTTTTATGGCACCAGTATTCGGGATATTGCCGATCAACTGGATATATCAAAGCAAGCGCTATTGCATCACTTTTCCACTAAAGAAAAGTTATATGGTGAAGTTTTGAAGCAAATTGCCCAACAGGTTATGGACAGGGTTAATCATAATGAGCAATACGACAGTGCTACCTTACAAATAGAAGCTGCATTTGAGCGCATGGCGCAATGGGGCTTAGAGGACCTAGATGGCGCGCGGGTTTTAATGCGCGAGTTACTCGACAACCCTGAACGGGCTCCCCATGCTATTAATTGGTATTTGAACCCCTTGTTGGAAGCTATGGTGGCCATTATTAAAAAAGGCCAAAGCCAAGGAGAATTTAAACAAGTGGCTGCACTGGCCTTTATTTACAACGTATTGGGAGCACAGCATTATTTTATGATTTCCCTGCCCACACTCAAACAAATGTTAAGTGCAAAAGAGTATAAGAACATTCTCAAACAACAGTCTATTGAGTTAAAAGCCATGATGCTGGACCGATTATTAGTCCACTAATTATTTATTTTTCAAAGAACACAAAGGTGATCTCATGAATAATGACCAACAAATAACGTTAATAAATGCCTTATTCACGTTAAAAGATAAAAAGACCACCCAATTAAGTGAACAAGTTAACTTCTCAGATTGTAAACGTTATTTGGGTGAGGATGGTTTATTTGAAAATGAGATGAACGCACTTTTTAACAAACTTCCCACCCCCTACATACACCAATCGCAATTGACAGAAAATAACAGTTTTGTCACGGTACAAGCCAGTATAGGTTCTCTGCTGTTTACTCGAGATGAAAATGGCAAAGCCCACGCCTTTCATAATGTTTGCCGTCACCGCGGTACTCAATTAGTAGACGAGGAATCTGGTTGCGCCAGACGCTTTCGTTGCCCCTATCATGCCTGGAGTTACGATAACCAAGGAAATTTAAGTTCCATTCCCCATGGTGAACAGTGCTTTCCTTCCTTAGATAAAACCCAACTGGGTTTAAAGGAAATCCCTTGTATTGAGAGATACGGATTCATATGGCTACATGCCAGCAGCGACCTAGCATTAGATGATTTTTTACAAGGTGCCGGAGCCGATTTACAGTGGCTCAATATGGACGATCTGGAAGTGTTTACAAGCACAAAGAAAGTATGGAGAGCCAACTGGAGAATCATTGCCGATGGTGGCCTTGAAACCTACCACTTTCGCTTTGCTCACAAAAATACCATTGCACCATTTTTTCACGACAATCTATCCATAGTTGATTTTTTTGGTCCCCACGCTCGCATGATATTGCCGCGCAGTTCCCTTGAAAGCTTGGCAAAGAAGCCTCAAGACAAATGGGCCCTGCGTGAACATAGCCATTTAACTTATGCACTAATGCCCATGACCACATTTTTAGTTCAACATAATCATGTGGAATGGATTCAATCCACGCCATTATCTCCAACTGAAACCCAAATCACTATTACCACCCTTTACCCAGCACCTAAAGCGCCGTTAACAGACAGTGATTTTAATATGTGGAAGTTGAATCATGCCATTACGGTTAAGACCCTAGATGAAGACTTTGAAATTGCACAAAGTATACAAAAAGGGTTGAAATCAGGTGCTAATGAAAGCTTTATATTTGGACGCAGCGAAGGGGCTTTGCACCTATTGCATCAGCATATTGAAAGTAAATTATAGAAATAAAAGTTGAATTTAATTAGTTTATAAGCCGTGAATATCCCCGAGTTCACTAAACACTATTGAACTAAATACCATATTTGAAAAGTGCCTAATGAATTTGGATAATTTAAGAAATTACCCAAATTCAGCACTTGCGGTTAATCGAATGCATTTAGAGCAGAAGTCGCATTTGTTGAAGGTGGCTGCACAGAATAAAGCTGAATTACTGTCCAGTGAGAGTCTTCAAAAAGACGACCAGACTGGGATGTGCTGCATATTCAATAATTATCAAATTTTAGTAGATTACTTATGTCGCTGTTATTATTAATGCTTAGCGTTAAGGGCAGCTCTATTAATAGCTTACGCCTCTGACTTTACGCCTTGTTCACTTCTTAATTAAAAAAAGAAAGCGGACTTACGAAGAAATATTTATTGGCTTTCAAGGAAGACCACCAACGGTAGGCGCTTTAGGCGACGCCGAGTTTGGACAAGGCGTCAAGCCCTGAAGTGAAGTTCAATACTATGTAAAAAATGGCCATGGTAATTCCTTTTATTGTACACTCGGGAGGAAGTGCATAAAGGAATTATTGTTGATGTCAGATTCTGATAATTTGTCGCGTAGCGGCTTCTTCAACAATAAGATTAACTCACACTAAAGCCACCTTTAACTAACTGATGGTAGAACCAAAAATGAAAGTGTTGAAATTCTATGGCTTACTTGCAGCTTTTTTTGTTATATCCAATTGCTTTGCACAACTAAAAACAGAAACAAAAACAGAAACAACCGGTCGTATCGCCTTCGCTGTACTAAGCGAACTGGCTACCGAAAATTTATACTTTACCGAAATTGGTATCGAAGTTTTTTTTAAGAATCAAGAAACAGGTAAAATCCACAATCGTCTAATCAGTTTCGACAATGAAGCGAGTAATCGTGTTGAGTATTTTGATAACCTAGCACCTGGTCGTTATGTGATAGAGCGATTCAATGACTATACGATGGGTGGACTCATTCATAACGCTCTAAAGCCTGTGGTAGAATTTGAAATTAAACCAGGGCAAACGACTTTAGCGCCACTGTTTATTCATTTATATGCTCAAGCCTACTCATGGGGTGCGCTAGACACGATCGACAATAAGAGTTTTTGGGGTGATTATATTGTGGATGAATAAATAATCCATACATTAAGATAAGCACTATTAATTCATTAACTTGGTTAAATTAGCTAAGCAGCCGCCCCAACCCATTTCGTGTTTATCGCAAGCAACTTGCTCGGCAAATTCACTGTGGGTTAAATGCAATTCAGAGCGACCATCGTCTAGGGCATTAAATGTCACGCACACCTTTGTCACCATAGGATTTCCTTCCCACTGCCAAGTAAATTCTAATCGTTTATTTTTAATTATTTGTTTGTATTCACCGCCCACAATGTGATTGCTGTTTTCATCGCTATCGTGCATCACTATGCGATATTTGCCTCCTTCACGAATATCACTACTGGCTTCGGGCACTGTCATGGCTCCTGGGGCAAACCATTTTTGAATTATCTCTGGTTGACACCAAGCATCAAATAATTTTTCCACTGGGGTATTAAACGTGCGCTGCATGGTTAGTTCAAACATGATTAATCCTCACTTATATATTTATCTAATTCATCGAAACGTTGTGACCAGAAGTAGCGATATACGCTGATCCAATCTAGCCCACCCGCCAGTTGTTCCGGCACTAACATTAAAAAATGGTTGCGCCCTGCTATTCTGCGTTTTACTAAGCCCGCGTTTTCTAACACCTTTACATGTTTAGACACCGCGGCCATGGACATGGCAAATGGCTCAGATAGTTGCGACATGGTGCATTCCCCTTTTGAAAGCATCTGCACAATCTCGCGGCGAGTGCCATCCGCTAGGGACATGAATACTTGATCCAGTGGATCGGATTTTGTGGTACTCAAAACAGCCTCTTAATATTTAACCTTATGGTTAAACATAGTCGCTAAATGACATTATTCAACCTTTTGGTAAAATGACTTACCCTGTTCGAAGCAGGGACCCAAAGACTGCTTATAAGCTGTTGATAAAGTTCGTTATTTTTCGAATTTTTATTTATAGATAGTGACTAACTCAGTAACAGTAGCTTATTTAGTGGCATAGAATGCCTCAAACAACCGAATCCACTGCTAACCTTAATACACACAAATAGCGCTATTTATTAAGGAAGCCCCATGTGCCGTTCATGTGCAATTAAGCCATTAAAAGACTTTTTTTCTGGGGAATTCGGTTAATGGCTAGGCTTATGATGTTTAAATAATTCGCCATGACTTATGAAATCGAAGCCCTCACGAATAAGATTACCTGTGTGCGTTACACAGGCTTAGTCACCATGGAAGAACGTATGGCGGTGGTGAGTGAATTGTGCACCTATAAAAAGCGCGGCCAGCCACTGCGGCTTATGATTGACCTAAGCCCTGTCAAACACAAAATGACCGCACTGGAGCAAACGTTATTTGCTAAGTATCTAGTATCCTTAGATGAATTTGAATTTGCCCATATAGCCCTGCTCAGTAAAAAAGCCAAAGTACCGAAAGGCTTACTTGATATATCAATTCATCAAGCCAGCCTTAGGCTTAAGGAATTTTCCAGCGAACAAGAGGCTTTAACTTGGTTAGGCAATTAATTCCATTTTAAAATTTATTCGGACCAAGTTTTAATTACAAACAGTGAGAATTAAAATGAGCTTTGTGGCCATATCCAAAATTCAATATCCCGCTGATCTTAAAGAAGCCATCTATGCGGTGGGCAAGAATATGATTCCCATTGCCAAGCGCCAGCCCGGCTTTATATCCATTGCTTTTCATCAAACCGTAAATAAAAATGAAACCATGATGTATTGGGAATGGGCGTCTGAACAAGATCACCTTAATTGTATGAAGTCTGACGATTGGCGGACCATTATGGATCTATCTACGTCTTTATTTCACTCTGAGGGAGTAGAGCTTTCAATTGAAAGTTATGAAAGGTTAGATTGAATTTATCAGCCATAAAAAAGTAATAGCGCCTTAGGCGCTATTACAAATACAATTAATTTAAAGTTAACTGCCTAACCTTAATCCAGTCCTTGATAATTCGGGTCGCTGGCATTTTTACTCATGGGCCCTGAAGGGCCACTGTTTAATACGCATTCACCGCTCACTGTTTCGGCAATGCCACAGCCACTTTTTTCATTGCCCCAACGGCCCGTGAAGTTTAACCAGGCTTCATCCCCTTGATATTCTCCCACCGGGCTCCATTGAATCACTTGTAAGTTGTTCCAAGTATCCCAGTTTAAGCCGTAGTTGGTATCGTCTGCTAAAAAATCCCCATTAGGTAAATTCTGATAAACATGACGACGCGCATCCGAATACAAACCGTGAGAACCGTCGGCACTGAATACGATTGGGTGAGTGCCTTCATAGCCTATGGCCGCGTCTCCCCAATTAAATATTTCTCCGTCACTGTGTTGGCTTAAATACACTTGCGAGGCTTGGCCGTTTTCTAAGCGGACTGTCATGTGTTCCCAATCTCCCACATGATTGCCAAAGGTAGAATAGCCCCCCACACAACCCCAAGGAGAGTACCAACCAATGCACACGCGCTTGCCATTGTTGTAGGGGTAAAACATCCAATAAACAATGTCGGTAACGTTATTGCCTTTAGGCACAATCATGGCGTAGGTGGGCGGCGTGCTTTGAGAAACGTTTGTGCCGTTTAAAAAATCAGGGTCGGTACAAGAATCGCAGCCTAAGGCTTGATCGGTTACGTATCTATCGCCTTCAAGGTGAGTGTATTGTAAAAACCATTCCACTGAAGATGGGAAATAATTTTCATCGCTGTGCATATACACCTTAGGGGCATATTTTAGCGCCAGTTCTCTAGGGTCCGCTGGCAGACCCAAGCCCACTTCATTAATGCGGTCTTTATTCAGTACCCAGTATTTATCCCCGCCATTATTACTTTGGCTACGGTTACCAATAAAAGTATTGGCCGATAACCCTTTGGCCGATGCTGCGGCTACTGTCCAAATGCCTAAATCCCAATTGGCTCCCGAACCACTGTCATCCCAAGTTTTATTGGCTGCGCCACGCAATACAAATTCACTTTTCACGCACCTCATGGCATCGGTAGAGGGTTTAGAATAATTGGCCTGCACCATCATGCCTAAACAGGTGTAACCTTGGGGAGCTGTGGGCAACCAAAAAGCCCCGTCGTGATCGCCTCCCGATCCAGAATCCTTCCACACTAAACTGTAATCTGTGGGTTTAGCTAATACGTCCCCGCTGCCTTTCACCGCAAAACTGGTATTGGGTTGATGGCGACCATTAATGGCTAAATCTCCTAACGAATAATAGCCTGAGGCCCCGCTAAGATTTGGGTGATAAACGGTTAAGTCATCGTCACTGCCTGTGCCACTGTCATCGTAAGCCCAGTTAAAAGAACTGATGGTTTTAATGTCCATAAGTTGCTGAAATTGAAGGTTACCTTCATTGACCGTTAAGGTGAACTCCCCTGCCCGTTGATCAAGCTGGGTGGCGGCCACCAGTTGATAACTGCCGCTGGCTAGGTCCGTTGTAATTCTTGGGTTATGGCCATCGCCACTGTCATTATCACTGCTAATCACCTTTCCTGATTCATTTAATAAATACAGAACCCCATCTTCATTTGAAGTGAGGTTTATAGTCACCGATGTATTCACCGCTAGATCAAATAATACTGTGGGGTTGCCTACGGCTTGGTGGTCTTGACCACCCGAGTCACTCCAATATCCTTGCAGGTCTTGTTTGTATAAGACATCAGCCATAACCGATGTTGAGAGAGCGAAACATCCCGCTAGCAGGGTTATAGGTAACTTAAAGGGTTTTAGCATGAGAACTTCCTTGAGCGTTAACCACCTAGGGTGGTGTTTTATTATTCTGAGAATGCATGCTTCAGTACCACTTGACGCTAACATAGGCCATAGGAAGGGACAGGTGATATTTGGCCAGATAGTTTTCAGTACAAGGGGTGGCTTATGTTTAGCGCTAAGTTTTATTTGATGCAGATAAAAAGTGAATAAGTTTTTCTCGTGACCTTTAGGTATTTTGGCTCATTAATTGAGTGTTCTAGTTAGGCTCTGGCTTGCATGCCATCAGTTTTGAACCCTATTAACGATTGCTTTTTTAAAAACAAACGTACAAATTAGCCCGTCAGTTTTTATAAAGTATTTTCTTATTGCGTTGTTGCTTCCCCCTAATTAGGGATCAAAAATCTAAGCTCCTTTAAAAAATCAAAACCAACAACTAGTAACAGGCTTAAAGCAATGCTATTCAGGACTGACCTAAATAACACTGCAGTAATTTCTCATTTTGGGTTCTAAAGCAAGCTAGCTAAAGCCCCAAACAATTACTCATGGGGCATCCTATTTAATTAATGGCAGCATGGCATGGCCCATGTCATTGCCGATTAAATAGTAACTTTGAAAATTTCCGCGCCAATGGTGAGTGGCGTTGTCATAGGGGGAATCAAGACGGTCAAAGTAGTAATCACGGGTTCTCACGTAGGCTGCTTGTCCTGAAAATTCAGCCAATTCGGTGACAGCCTTTTGTGCTGCACAAGTGGCCAGTCCTCGAGGGTTTGCTCTTGCGGCACAAGCATTGCCCGTTTCGGCAATGACAAAGGGAAGCTCTGAAGTATCCCAAGCATCTCGTACATCTCGAACCAAGTTCACCATGTTATCTTGGTACCCATCAACATACTCGGTCAGTACAAAGTCATTCCAGCCCTGAAACCATACTAAACCAGCCAGCTCCACTTCGCGTCCGTCGTAGTCGGGATAGTAGGCTGCTGGGTCTGCCAATACGGCGGCCACATCATCCACAAGCTTAGTGTACATGGCCCCCGTGGTGCCGCCAGAACTGGGTGGACGAAAATCCACGGCCAAGCTCTTTCCACCTTCTGCAATTTTAATCAGTAAGATAGGATCCTCAAGGGCGTTGCCCATTACATGTCCAAAGCCCAGTTCAGGGCCACTTTTCATATCACCCGGATGCCCAAATCCTGTGGTTAAATATCCGGCTGTGTAGAAATCTCGCATAAAGCTTAACCAAACATCGTCACGAACTGTGTAGGCGCCATTGGCATCTACTAAGTGCTGGTAATCCGCTTTTAGGTTTTCTTGTTCAAGTAACCATGAAAGCGTTCCATTAGGACGCACAGCATTGGGGCCTTCCACGTAGCCGTAACCCACCATGTTTGATTGACCTGCCAAAACAAATACACGAAGCTTACCGGTAGTGGGCTGACTACTATCTACTTCACCTTCACTCTCGCTACCACCTTCGTTCTCACTGTCGTTCTCACTGTCGCTCTCGCTCCCTTTAACCTTGATTGAATAAGAATAAGGAAAAGTATCATAGCCCCAGAAATAATCAGAGGTCGTGGCGGCCACCACCAAAAGAATATCTTCTCCATTGGCTTCCACTTCAATGCCAGATGCTAATTTATCTCGCGGAATGGGAAAGTAACTTTGCTGATCCGCTTCTTCATCATAAAGCACTACCATGGCACTGAGTTCGTGGTCGTAGTTGTCGATAGAAATTTTATACACACCTTGAGCGTCATTCACCTTATAGGTGTTGTAGCCCCAACCGCCCGGTGCGAAACCTTCAGGAGGCTCGACGAATTTTCCTTGGGTGCCAAGATGATCATAAATCACTGTAAATTTATCATCGGATTTTACATCTGGGTTTTCCAATTTAGGATCTCCTACGTGAGACCTTGCCAGTTCTTTAAGGGATTTTTTTTCAATGGCACGAAACACCTCGGTCATGTCGGCCTTGTCAAATTTGTAATCGTAGGTGGCTGTGCGCGCTGCGAATTCAATAAACATGTCGCGCATGTCCACACCTTGCTCGGCCAATAATTCATACAAGTTAGGCAGAATTTCCGCGTTGTTGTCAGAAAATGGCCTATTGTAAAAATCACCTATTGCCTTGCTGCTTAACACCGCCTCGGTTAGGTAGGTATAGAACACCTGAGTGCCATAACGATGACCACCATTAACGCCGCCACCTGGGCGCACTCGTGAGGCAAAAATGTCATTGTCTTCAACTCTAGGGGCATCCCAAAAAGGATGGTGCGCATCTAAAATGTATTGGGACATAATCCATAAGTCGTCAGAGGTAGGGTTATATTCCAACACTGCCCAACTGGCGGTCCCTTCTGCTACCCAACCTGGATTGCCGCTTCCCACATACCCGGTTAGCGTTGATTGATACTGGTGAAAGTCTTCATGCAACCAGTACTCACCTTCGAACGGATCATCTACACGGGCAAAATTTGTCCAGCGATCATCCAATTTATGGTCACGCCATTTTCCATAGCGATCCCACAAGCCTCGCCCGTTGGCATAAAAATCACCAATTTCTCCGTGGCCGTGCATGCCCACTACAAACACATTGTGCTCGTAAAAAACCTCTTGAATATTCATGTAATGAAGGGCTTCTTCCTTGGTGGCACCATGAAGCCCGGTTTTATACCAAACACAGGCATACACGCCACACACTACCTCTGGGTATTGATTAGTATCGGAAGTAAACGCGTTGGTTGAGCCATCAAAAGGGGTTTGTGCTTGCCCTGAACAATCTTGCGCGGCGTTGGCTACTTCGCTGGTGGTGAGTGCATCTTTGTAAACTCGCAAATCCCATAAATAGCCTGGGTAGGGGCCAAGTTGCAGCTCTCCACTTAAAGCAGCAGAGAATGTTTTGGAACTCACATGAATACCATTAACGTACTGTTGGCTGCCGCTATCGTTAACCACCATGGCAACATGATTACAAGCATCGGTGCCTTGCGTGGCTTCGATGGTAAAATCCGAAGTGGTTAAGATGGTTCCGCCTTCTTGGTCAGACTTCCATTTCATGGTGACGGTATAAGGGGGTTGTAAAACACGATCGCCAAGATCCAAGTTCAACCAGGTGTACTCTAACCAATTACGGGATGTGGCCTCGTCCTGCAACGCATCGAAAGAACCACCACGGGATAACTTAAATTGGTTAGGGCCAATATCTCGGTACACTAAGTGATTGGGAACATGGGCGTAAAGATCATTGGTGGGCCCCACTAAGTGAGATGACAACACCTGATTGTGCCTAACGTTAATGGATACCTTTGCCGGTTCACTGTAGTTGCCGTCTTCATCCATGGCCTGAAAAGAAAACGAGTCGGAACCTGTGTAACCAAAGTTGGGCACATAAAATACTTGAGGGGGATAGCCTTTGATGTCGCCGTTTTCAGGTTGCGATGCGATTTCAAAAATCAAATCCGATTGTTGTGGGTCGAGACCTGTGAGGCGAATGGGCAACTTTGAATCCAGCTCAAGGGTGACCTCTTGTGGATAGACAATAGGCGCTTCACCAATAGGTCCTACTTCTTCACTGCCATTAGGAACTTCTTCTTCGTTGCCAGAGACCTCCCCATTAGGGTCATTTTCAATGTTGTCATTTTTATCGACTACCTTGCCTCCACTTCCACAAGCGGCAACACCAAACATAATGCACAGCAGCATCATTAAAGAAGGGAACACCTTAAGGTAATTATTTTTTTTAGTCATCATTAGTCCTCGTTTCACTCTCTATTATCATCACTAGAAAAGGCTTTTTTAACTAGCCAATTAAGCGCGAACAATAATTGAAACGAACGAATCAAGTGGGACCAATTTCACAAAATAATTATCAAAAAACCCCATATAAACTCGCTTTGAGAGATACCTCACGAATTCTAAAAATGATATTATTTAATTTCTTTAATAGAAAAATAATTAAAAAAACAGAAAACAGTTTAATTAACAATACGATGAAAAATCTACGTTTAAAACAAAAAAACCTAATAACCCTATCAATAAATTAAAATAAAAACCAAAATTAAAATCTAAAAACGCCATCAAAAGACACTACAAAAAGACAGGAATAAATACCTAATCAGCACCATCGACTGACTAGTTAATAAAATAAATTCTTATCAAAAAATTAACATCAAGTAGCGATCTCACACGATAGTTACTCGTTATATTTATGCCCTTAGCAAGACATCTTACTTAACTCACCTCTCCCATAATTTAACTGACATCAAAAGGTAGCTTACCCTGCTTTGTTTATATTCAGTAAGGTCCTCAAGAAAACCTAAACTAATAAAATAATTACCCAGAAGATTTTTCCTTAAAGTCTTGTAAAACCGTATACAAGCAAGGCAGTACAATTAAAATTAATAAAGTAGACACCATCAACCCAAAGGCAATACTAATCACCAAAGGAATTAACACCTGTGCCTGCAAGCTGGTTTCTAATAACAAAGGCAACATACCCGCTACTGTGGTTAATGTGGTTAATAAAATGGCGCGCATTCTATCTTGGCTGGCTTGCCGGGCAGCATGATGCAAATCCATACCCTCCCCCACATGGTGTTTAACAAATTCCACCAGTAAAATGGCATCGTTTACCACGATGCCTGCCAAAGAAATAAAACCCACCAGACTGGGCATGGCTAAGTTTTGCCCCATGATTAAATGCCCAAGAACCACTCCAATTAAAGCCATGGGAATAGAAACCATCACAATTAAAGGCTCGCTATAACTTCGAAACTGAAAACTTAATAAAATGAATACACCCACAAGACCAATCAGCAAACCGTTACGTAATGAATCTTGGGTGATCTTTGCGTTTTTTGTTTCCCCTTGCAGGCTAATTTTTAAACCAGGGTACTTTTGCTTTAGATCCCCGAAAAAATTTTTCTGAGCACTGCTAATCACTTCTTCGGTATTGGCTATCAACTTGTTTATTGAACCAAACACCGACACGGTTACCGCGTTATCAATACGATGAATGCGTGATAAATTTCGTACCGTCTCAAACGTGACTAGGCTAGACAGGGGAATGGTCTTGCCACTTATAGGGTGATGAATGGGAAAATTCTCTAATGCGCGCAATGATTGTGGGTCGCTTAAATCTTGATCCAGCTGCACGATAATCTCTACGTTATCGCTGGCCTTTATGTTGTGAACTGCATTCTGACCAATAGAAATCAATCGATAAACGTCATTAATCACCATACCGCTATAGGCACTGCGTAGCTGATTGGCAATGGTTTCAGCATCAATATTTAACCCCAGTGCATTGGACTTAAAGCGCATAAATACTTCAGGCTTACCTGGACGAGAATCATCAAATAAATTGTAAACCCCCGGATAGCCCTTAAACCATTGGCGCATCTCATAAGATGCTTGAGACAATTTATCAGGCTCAAGCCCGCTCAAGCGAATTTCAATGGCTCTACCCGATGGCCCCACGGCCGGTTCCGTGAACACCAAGCTCACCATGCCCGCCAACTCAGGCAATTGTGATTGCCAAAGGGAAATAAACCCATCAATACTGGTGCTGCGTTTTTCGGCGGTGAGCAAATCGATACTAATGGTGGCTAAGTGTGGGCCATCTTCAAAGGCATCAATATTTTTTCCATAACGAATATTGGTGTGCTTCACTAACTGCGACATTTCGTTTTCTGAGGCTAGGGCGTTAGCGTTTTGTAAGGCCTGCATAATTTTATTAATGCGTGCCTCAGTCATGGCCAGCGGTGTGCCAGCAGGCATGGTTAAACGCGCTTCTAATACATCTCCGTCAATGGCCGGCAAAGCATTAAATTTTAAAACGCCAGATATCAGCAATGAAACACATATTAATAGCGTGGCGATGGTTAAACCAATCACCGCGTATCTGTGTTTAATGGCCGTCTCAATGACGCCGCCAAGTTGTTCGCGTTTTTTTTCAAACCAGGTATTTACAAAGCGTTGTACCGCATTAGTTGAATCGGCTTTGGCCTGAATAGTATGGAATAAGTGGTTTGGTAAAATAAAGAAGGCTTCAATGAGGCTTACCGAGATAACGATAATTAATACGATGGGCACCACCCGTAAAATTTGCCCTAGGTCTCCTTGCAATCCAATCATGGAGCCAAACATAAGAACCGTGGTGAGAAACGAAGAAGCCACACCGCGAATGACCCGCGCAGTACCATCCACTACCGCATCCAGCGGTGACTTGCCTGCTTGGCGTTGCGCGGCAATGCTTTCGGCAATCACAATGGCGTCGTCCATTAAAATTCCCAGGGCCAGCAATAGCCCCACGGTACTCATCATGTTAATGGTCATGCCCATTAAACCAATCACGTACAAGGCCCCTAAAAAACTCACTGGTAAGCCCATCACCACCCAAAAACTGTAGCGAAAACCAAAAAACAACATCAAGGTTAGAAATACCATGATCAACCCTTGCCAAGTATTTTCAAGCAGCATGCCCAGTCGATCAGCTACTAGGGAGGTGTTATTTTGCGTGAGGGTAAATTGCAGTGCTTCCGGCAAAGTGGGTTTAATATTGGCAATAAAGTCATTCACTGCAGCCAGCACATTGAGGCTGTCGTCCTGAGTGTTTTTGCTGATTTTTAATAATGCCCCACGCTGACCATCAAATAAAATATAGTCTTCAGGGTCTTCAAAGGTATCGGTTATTTTAGCTAGGTCTGCCAGGGTGATTTGCGCGCCATTTTTGTCACTTAAAATAACCAATTTACCAATTTCTTGCGCGCTAATGCGTTCGTCATAAAAACGTAAATTATAATCACGCAACTCACTTTGCAAGGTCCCTAAAGGTAGGTTTAAGTTTTGTTTTTTTAAGTGACTGGCAACTTCTTGAACACTAATATTATAACGGCGCAGCATATCCGCTTTTATTTCAATACGCAGTTGGCGTTGGCTAAAGCCCTCAAGGGTCACCATGGGAATGGCCGGGTCTTGTAGCATTTTGGCTTTAATGGCCTCGGCCAGGTCTTTTAACTGGCTTACCGTTAGGTCGCTTCCCTTGGTGCCCGTTAAGGCCACCGACACCACAGGACTGGTACGACCCAGTTCGGTGATGATTGGGGTTTGCGAATCACTAGGAAAGTTATCTATGCCATCAATGGCCGAACGAATATCATCTAAAAAATCAGAAAAATTTCCAGACTGCTGCATCTTAAGTGTCACCACGCCTATGTTAGAGCGCGCGGCACACCGTTTCTCATCTATATAACTAATGCCATTGGTGGCTTCTTCAATGGCTCGGCAAATGCCATCCTCTACGTCGCCTGCAGATGCGCCGGGGTAACCCACAGCCACCTGAACTTCAAACTTATCCACCTCGGGAAAAGTATCTCGGCTTAAACTGGGTACTGTGATGATGCCTATAAATAAAAAGGCCAGCATCAACAAATTAGATGCTGTGGGGTGACCTGCAAAAAATCTCAGCACTGTTATTCTCCTAACGCCGTCTGCAGCTGTTCATTTTTTTCAGGTTTTTTTTGTATATTTTTATTTAAGGTCGTTTGCATGTGTTCGTTGTGTTTTAAAATGAGCGGCATACCATTTATGGCAGGTACTATGTCGCTGATAATAACGCGGCTATTGCTAGGTAAAGATTCTTCAGAAAACAGCGCAACCGAATCCATGATCAACTTAGGAGTGGCATTTATTTTCATTAAAGTATTGTCGCTTGCAGCTAAATAAAGCGTATTAAGTTGTAAGGCAGAGACTGGCACCGCTAAGGTTTTATTAGCATACCCACTTAGAATAATACTGGCCTGCATGCCATCTAATAAGGGTGGGCGCTTGCCGGGAATAATCCCTTGATAAGGATTATCTACACGCACCAGTACCCCAATGGTGCGACTGTCTGGGTCAATGCTTTGTGCAAAGTTAATCACCTCGCCTTGCCAAGTTTGCTCTGGGGTAATGGCAATTTTAACGGTGGCGGTAATGTGATTATCTTTAATAATATTACCTGTGCTGGGGTTGGCTGTCTGTGTGACCACGGCCATGAAAGGACGCATTTGCTCCAATGTAAATTGCGCTTCGATTTCTACCTGCTCCATACCGTGAGCAGTAAATAGCGCTTGCCCCAATGCCACAAATTGATCTTTTTCTATGGCCACATAACTAATGCGTCCGTTAAAAGGCAGGATTATTTCAGTTCGGCCTATATTGAGTTGTTGCTGTAATACCGCGGCCTTAGCCGAGCTTAGACTTGCCTCTAAACTGCTTTTTTGGCTGGGTAAAATGGATTGTGTTTGTTGCAAAGACACTAACTCTTGGCGCAGTTGCAATACTTTTTGACGCTCATTATCCACCTGTGATGCCGAGATAGATTTGTTGCTAAGCAACTGCTGTTTACGGGTTAACTCTTGCTGGGCAAATTTAAGCTTTTCTTGTACTAAGTTAAGGTTCTCTTGAATGCTTTTAGTGTTGTGGGATAGCTCCACCAAAAGAGATTGACTCATGGCAACATTGGCTTGGGCCTGGGTCAGTGCTAGCTGATAATCGGTGGCATCAATGCGGGCCAGTAATGTGCCTTTAAGTAAGGTAGAACCGGCTACTAGCTCGGGGTTGATATAAACAATGCGCCCCGAAATTTCGGCCACGCTGTTTAAATGCGTACTGGGCTTAATAATGCCAAACCCCTTGATATTGGGCGTATTTAACTGAGCAATGGCATTGATGTATTCCACTTCTATGGCCTGATGTTGGCTGATTTTGTGCGGCGGCGTGGACTTTAAAGCCACCGCCAAGGCGACAATGGCAAGCCCCATTAGTGCAATCTTAGGCAGAGCAGATTTTTTACGCAGGGCTCCTTTTAAGTGGGCCTTTAGCCATTCAATTTTCATAACAAGCCCAGCCCCTTGGTTAAGCCAGAAATTGCTTGTATACCGGTAACAATAAGCTTCATTTAATTTCTACTCCTGGCTGGGCATGGTGTAACCTAGGCTAAATCTGGCCTACACTAATGACTTAAGGGTCATTAGTGTAGGTTAAAGCTATTGGCTTGTCTAGTTAATGACTCGTGAGTCATTAACTGGCGTGTGGGAGAATGAATGTTCGTGAGTAAGACGACAGATATTAGCGCAGCTGTTAAAGCACAAAGACGCAAAGAGGCGCGCCCTGCTGAAATATTAGACGCAGGCCTGAAAGAGTTTGCCGAACACGGCTTTGCCGCCAGTAAGCTCGTGGATATTGCGCGCCGTGCTGGGGTGGTAAAGGGGACGCTTTACCGCTATTTCCCCAATAAAGAAGCGCTATTTGAAGCGGCTGTCACCTCACGGGTGAACCCCATGTTTGATCAAGTAAACACCCTGTTGGATCATTACCCAGGTTCAACAGAGGATTTATTGCGGATTGCCTTGCCACAAATTTACCAAAGAATCTTTAACACCGACCTGCACATTTTAATGCGCATTATTATTTCGGAGTCCAATCGCTTTCCCGACATCGCTCAGTTTTATCACCAACAGGTGATTTTAAAGGGCCGAGGGTTACTGGAAAAAATTGTGCAGCGCGGCATAGAACGTGGCGAATTTCGAGATGGGCCTGTAACAGACACTCCCATGGTGATTTTCGCCCCCGTTTTAATGACCGTGGTTTGGAAAATGACCTTTGATCGTTTTGACCCCATTGATATTGAAAAAATGGCCGCTGCTCACGTGGACATGGTATTCAACGGTATTAAGGTTTCGGCTAAAAAATAATAAAAGCTCTCATGTAAATTTAAATTAGCATTGGCTTATTATGGGGGGGGGTGGTAAATAAAACCCTGTTTACTGGCAAGCTATCATGAATTTATCAGCCCCTCTTTTTCAATTGAAGGTCATGAAAAATAGTTTGAATTAGGGGATGTACTTAAAAAGAATAATAGCGCCTTAAGTGCTATTACTCTTCAAAATTGACTTTAACCAGTCTTGGTATGGGTAATTTTTATATTTAAACTAAGATAGATTCTATTTAGCTACTCTCTAATTATCACTATAAATTCAATGTCTTTAGGGTGACTATTTTACTTATTTGGCTTTAACGGGGCTCGGTAAAGGTGGTCTGTCAAGTTTTACCTATGGTGGATGCTCGATTAGTCTACCCTCTACGTTATTCATGAAGTTGTATTGGATAATTAGCTGTTTTTTTCAGATACCTTGACAAAATATTATACGTAATCTTTACTGCAAGAAAGGTACTATTCCATTCGACTTAACAGGCAGTACCAGTGAAAAATATTATATATTTTGGTAAATTTGTCACTACTTTTACAGTCTTTTTTATATCAGTTTTATTTAGCCTATTCTCATCTAATTCTTTTTCCAAAGAACCTTGCCAACTAACTATGGGGTGGGATCCTTGGAAGCCCTACCAGTATTTAGATAATAATAAAAAATTAGTTGGGCTTGATATTAAATTGATAGGCTCAACCATTGAGCACATGGGCTGTGAAATAAAATACGTAAAAATACCCTGGAAGCGACTTCTATTATCTGTTAAGGATGGCTCTATTGATTTCGCTGCAGGCGTATCTAAAACTAATGAAAGATCGGCCTGGGGATATTTCTCACATACCTACAGAAAAAGTGACATTGGGCTTTTTATTTTAAAAGAAGATAAACACAAATATCCTTATGATAGTCTAACAACACTATTCAAGAACATACGGTTTTCTGTTGGTATGCTCAGGGGAGCATACATAGGGGAGGAGGTTAAAATGTTACTAAATAACCCCAAAACTAGAGAGTCATTTGAACTTGTCTCTATCGAGACGCAAAACCCCAAAAAATTACTTGTCAATAGAATCGATGGCTTCCTTGCAGACAAGGTGACTGGGAGACAATATTTACGAGAATTAGAAGGGCTCTATATGGCAGTCATCCACCCTATGCATGTATTCTCTAGTGATCTCCACTTACTTTTTAGTAAACAATCAACTAGCCAAAAACTAGTCGATAAATTTAATAAAAGTTTATCTGTTTTACAAAAAAATGGAGCGCATCAAAAAATATTTAACGAGTATAAATAGAATCGTATTTTGTTATTAAGCACACTGCTTTGTAACTACCCCCTAAACAAAAAAGGCTTCACAAAACTAACTGGACATCAACCACAGTGACCCTAAGCAGTCTGGTTAATAGTCGCTATGAATACTGGGTTAGTCTCACCAACAGGGCCAAATAAAAGTAAAAATCTAAAGTAACAAAAACGACTCATTAAGAATCAAGTTTAAGAGCAACGCTTACGCACGTACCTTTTCCTATCTCGCTTTGAATGTTTAAACTACCACCATGAGCCTTAGCAATTAGCTCGCAAAGATATAGCCCTAAACCAAATCCACCGGTCTTTCTTAAACGGGCATCGTCCACGCGATAAAAAGCTTGTGTTAAATTTGCAAGGTGCTCTGGAGCAATCCCTGCACCACTGTCTTTAACGCATAGACACACACTTTCTGCTTGTACTTTTAAAGTAACCAATACGGGTTTTTCACTGTATTGTAAGGCATTTGAAATGAGGTTACGTACCAATAAGCGTATGCGCAAAGAATCAAGTTGAAGAACTGGGAATTGACTGCCTATCTCGCTATTTTCTAAGAGGTCATGCACAACACGATCATGGCAAGACTGATTCATTTCAATCACCAATTCATTGATTAACTCTGGTAAATAAACGGGCTCTAGATTTAACACCTTATGAGAAGTATTTAATTTCTCGGATTCTAAAATGTCGCTTATTAGGCTTTCCATTTCTTTAATGTCGCGCCGTAATAAATTTTGTTGGGAATTTTCATCCATCAACTCGGTGGCTAATTTCATACGGGTTAATGGGGTACGCAACTCGTGGCTAATGGCCAATAACATCTGCTGCTTGGCTTGCAGCATTTTTTCTATTTGGGCTGCCATATTATTCATTACTTGCGTTAAGCGCCCTAGTTCGTCTTCACGCTTTACAGGGATAACATATTGAAGGTTACCCTTAGTAAATTCTAAGCTGCCAGCATGTAAGTCTTGAATGGGAGAAAACATGCTTTTAATGGCGCGATAACTGATATACAGCACCACAATCA
>CAJXRF010000025.1 GCA_913058575.1 uncultured Bermanella sp. | reverse complement strand
ATTTTCATAAAGGCAAGGCGATAAATACTTTAGATCTAGACGCAAAAAAAGGATGTGTTTATTGAACGGTCGATTTACAGGCCTCATCATGGCTGGCTTTAAAAATATGAACTTGCACACACTTCGTGAATAGGCATCTATAGAATGAAAATGATCCTAACTCTTTTAGTAATGCTTTCTCTGCAAGCTTATGGCGAACGAATTAAGTTGCCTGATGGTTGGAGGTTGCCAACAGAGAAAGAGCTAGCAGGAGAAGAAAGAGATAACGAACGCAACTCTACAAATTCCGTTAGTCGTTACTCTCAGGCACAAGGGGACTTCAATGGTGATGGACAAGCTGATACAGCATATATTTTAATAAGTACTGAATTTAGAGGTGATGCTTTATTTCTGTATGTATCAAGTAACGATCAATATTCTTGGTTGCCTCTTGAGATAAGCAATTGGGATAAAGCCTACCCAGAAAAGAGCTATGTATATACAGCACCAAACATGGGGCTTGGCACTTTATCGCCAGATACCTTTCGACGTTATGTAAAAAACGCTTGGGTTACACCAGATGATATAACCCCTAAAGAAGCGGATTTTTCTAATCCTGCTTTAGATTACTTTCGATTTGAGAGTGCAGGATCACTCTACTTTTGGAGTAATAATGAAATGCGTTTTGTGAGATTTTGGTACAGTGATTAATGCCTTATAACAATACGCTTAAATGCGTTTCGGCCAAAAAGACTAGCTACATCAGATATGCTGATGCACGCTGCTAAGCGTTAGGTAACATGGATAATTCACAGATGATTAAAAATCTTATTGTTCTATTAATGGTAATTACAGCCTCCGGCTGTACTTCCGTTGCAAGAGTATCAAACTTTGAAAGTAGTTCATCGAAAATCGATTTTGCAGGGTTGGCGAAAACTCACGATAGTTCATCAGGTGCCATCTGGAGCTGGAAAGGTAAAAATGAATACTTTATATATGTACAGAATATGGCTATGTCACAACTTAGTTCTTTGCTAAAAAAATCTGTAGGAAGTTCTGGGTATTCAATTGTAAAATCATCGGAAGATGGTTCAGCGATAATAGCGGAAAAAGGAATTACGCTAAATGAGTGGGGATCTGTTGTAGGTGTCTACTCTTCGCTTAAAGAAGGTGAATTTCAAATTTATATTAAAGTTGAAATTACTCAGGATATTACCGGTGGTTGGGTGGAGAACAGAGCCAAACGCTTAGGAATGCATATCTGTAGTCAAACCAACTTATGCAGAATGCCAAGTAAGTAACAGTTGTTCGCCCAATAGATTGGACCTGCCTCGCTACGCTAGTGGTTATATTTAATAATATCGGAGATAGAAAATGAGTAATGATAGTTTTACAGAAGTAACTAGCGAAGGGTGGTTAAGTCGAATCGGAGGTGCACTTAAAGGGATATTATTTGGATTAATCTTATTTATTATTGCTTTTCCACTATTAATTTGGAATGAAGGCAGAGCTGTTGATCGTATAAAGGCCCTTGAAGAAGGCTCAGGCTCTGTAATTCATATCGAGTCAGCCCCTGTTATACCTGCAAACAATCAAAAGTTAGTTCATCTGACTGCTGATGTAACTACAGCTGAGATATTAGAGGACCCTATTTTTAACGTCCAAGCAAATGCCATTAAGTTAAAGCGAAATACTCAGATATTCCAATGGAAAGAAAAGGTCACAACAATAAAGGAAAAACAGCTAGGAGGAGAAGAGAAAACAATAAAAGAATACAGCTACAGTAAAGTTTGGAGCGATGATCTTATTAGCTCTAGTAATTTTAAAGACTCCCGATACCGTAACCCAGATTATATGCCTTTAAAAAAGCTAACTCTACAGGCTAAAAAAATTACATCCGGTGCCTTTGATTTTCCTGATAGTCTGACACAAAGAATGAATAATTTTAAGAGTCTTGAATTGCAGCCAAAACCTTTCCCTAATATTCAAGGAATAGAAAATATAATCTCTTACGCGGGAGGATATTTTATTGGAGATGACCCGGAAAGGCCTAGAGTTGGCGATATAAAAGTGCATTTTGAAATAGTTGAACCAGCAACCCTAAGTATTATTGCCCAGCAGACAGCTAATACCTTCCAGCCATATATCACAAATGGTGGTGGAGAAATCTTACTTCTTGAGTATGGGGTAGTGAGTCATGAGAAAATGTTTAAAAGCGCATTAGAGAGCAACTCGGTTTTGACTTGGGTAATCCGTCTAACTGGATTAATAATGATGTCTATCGGGTTAATGCTAATATTGAAGCCACTTTCCGTAATAGCAGATGTTCTTCCTATACTTGGAGACATTGTAGGGGCTGGTGCAAGTTTGATTGCTTTCCTAGTGGCCATTGTCTTAACGGCAATCACTATTGCAGTTGCTTGGATAGTCTTTAGACCCCTAATTGGAGTGGGATTGCTTCTATTGGCTGGATTAGTGCTGTGGCTAATTAAAGGAAGAGTAAAAGCGAATAAAAGCATTACTGATAGTGAAGTTACTACCTCTTAATTTAAGAAAAAATGTAGCAAGTCAAAGCACGCGGGATTGTAAATGCTGTCACTTTTTTGGAAATACTCAAAAGACCTTCAACATTCACAATCCGCTGTTTGAGACGTCAAGGCTGCATCAATGTGGTAACGATACTCTCTTACGAATTTTTTCGGACGTCATTACTGAAGCCTAATAGAATATACAAAATCGAGAAGGCCGAAAGATCGATGGCATGGATGTGACTAATTAGAATAACGCAGGAGCAGTTGCCGAGAGTGAAAACGGAGTGCCATCACGGATGATGGCATGCAGATTAGTCGGGAACAATAATCTGTAGGGGGAAGTGACCCGCATGGAGGTAGGAAATGAAAATATTGCATGGAGCAAATATTTTTCCCCACAAAAGAAAACCGTACAAGCTTTAACCCAGTAAATTAATCCCCCTTAAATTTATAACTACTCTCATACAACAAATGCAGTCCCCATCGAAAGGAAGGCTCACTCACCTAATACCCCAAAGTAAACCGCATCTCCTGATGCTTAGGCTGCTCAGCCTCATCCATCATGGCGATGGCAAAGTCTTCCATGGATACACTGGATTGCCCTTGTTCATCCAACATCAACTCATCCAACCCTAATCTAAACTGACCGGTGCGCTCGCCCGGAGCAAAATTGGCTGGAGGGCTTAGGTAAGTCCAATTTACTCCTTGGCTGTTGCGGCAAATGTTTAACTGCTCTGTGCACGCTACGGCGATGTCTCTCCAAGCTAATGGCACATACTGACGGTCATCCACCACTAGGCACCCTTGTGTATTGGGTACTTCAAGGCCGCCGGCGCCCCCCACCAATAATAAGCGCACACCTGTGTCTTTTAGGGTATCCATAAAGGTATGGGTGATTTCCAATAGCTCGTGCTCTTTACCCGGCTGTGGCCGGGTAGCGGTTATCAATAGATCTTGCTGGGCGGCTAGAGCACGAATCGATTCGGCTTGGCTGGCATCGCCAATGGCCACTTTAACGCCCGCAGGAAAGTCATAACTGGGTTTGTGGCTGCGTACTACAGCAGTGACCTCATGGCCACGTGTTACGGCTTCTTGGATTATTCTACTGCCTGCATTTCCTGCTGCGCCAAATACGGTGATTTTCATAATATGTTCCTGTGTTGAGTTGTTTGTAAGTTGTGATGCAGTGTAGGGGCAGAGAAAAAATCAAGCCTTAACCTGGGTTTAGTGAGTTGCTTTTTTTAAAAGAGAATTAATATTGCCCGTCACTAAACCTAGGTTTATTACAACGCAGTGAGCTTGTTATATATTGGCGTCATTAATTGAATATAAAACCGGAGTCATTGCCATGACAGCCACCTTAGATATGCCTGATATAGCCAACCAATACTTACAGGACTTGGGTATAGAATTTAAAAATAACGACATCGAATTTCTTAATGCTTTACAAAGTGCTCATATCGCCAAATACAGCTTTAACAGTTTGGCGGTGGTGCTGGGTAAAAGCATCTCATTAGATGTGCAGGATATTTTTCAAAAAATAGTGGTGCAACAAAAGGGCGGTTATTGCTTCGAGCATAATAAGCTTGTGCAAAATGTTTTAGAGGCGTTGGGATTTGAGGTGCGACTATTATTGGCCAGAGTGGTGTATAACCAGAATATCGATACCGCAAGAACCCACCGCATCATGATGGTGAGCCTTAATGGCAGTGATTACATTGTGGATGCGGGCTTTGGCCATTTAGGGGCGCGCCTTCCTGTAAATATGGAATTAGGGTTAGATCAAGACCAAGGGGATGCTCGCTACCGAATTATTAAAAATTCCCAGCAAGAATACTGCTACCAAATTTTTAAAGACGATGATTTCTTCACCCTTTATACCTTTAATTCCGAGCGCTATTCCGAAGCCGATTGCACATTGGGGCATTTTTATTCTCATCGATCTCCTGATGCAGCCTTTGTAAATAATTTGGTGATCAGTAGAAAAAAATACAACGATATTCAATCACTTCGTAATGGTGAGTTACACCAAATTAGCGATGGTGAAACTCATACTACGCTAATAAAAAGTGCTTCCCAGCTGCATGAGGTATTACTTAGCACCTACGAATTAGAGGTGGATACGGCGGTATCCGAGTTTTTATTCTCTAAGTTTGTATCTCAGTAGACGCTCAATAGACACTCAATAAAAAACACCGGAAGCTACTTTTGTGAAACAAACTATTTTTCAAAATGCCACCTTGCTTTTATGGGTAAGTCTCATGGCTTCCTCATTTGTGGTGTCTCAATATTTGTTACCTTTTACCAGTCCGCTGGTGGGTACGGCACTGCGTTTTATTTTAGGCTGCTTATTAATGCTGCCTTTTGTTGTATACCGCTGGCAGTTTTTTGGAGTAAGGGTATTTTTACAATACGCGCTGATTAGTTTTTTTCTTGTATTATTTTTTGTGGGCTTGTTTACCGCGTTGCAAACCACAAGCCCTTTAAATACTTCGGTGGTTTATACCTTGGTGCCGGTGATCAGTGTGTTGTTTACCTTTATAGGATTAAAAATAGCCACACCTAAGCATCAATTGTTGGGCTTTGTATTAGGCATAGTGGGGGCTATTTGGATGCTGTTGGCTTTGCATCCTGCCTCTTCAAATCTTGCTAATATTAATCGTGGCGATGCCATATTTTTATTAGCGTGCTGCAGTTTGTCTATGCATGTGACTTTAGTGAAAAAGTGGGGGTCACAAATTCCTGCTGTGTTGGGGTCTTTTTATATTATGTTATGCGGCAGCATTTTATTGTTGCCAGCATTGTTAATCTCTTCTCCTTTGGCCAATACCGATTGGCAAAATATTCAGTTTTGGAAAGTGCTTTTGTACTTAACTGTGTTTACGACTATGGGCACCTTTTTCTTACAGCAGTATTTAGTCAAATCCGTGGGGCCTAACCGCCTATTGGCTTTTACTTACTTAATTCCTATATTGGTGGCCGTGCCACATCTTTATGGCTTGCTGATTGAAGGCGCGGACCTTAGTATTATCTGGTTGGCCATGCCGGGGGTGATGATGACACTTTTGGCATTGTATTTAATTTCAAAACAATCAAGGTTTGTGACTTAGGCCTATGATTTGAGCCATGTGATTTAGGCCTCTTGAATTAGGCCCCTTGAATTAGGTGAAGGTGTGAATATACAAGCACAGCAGGAAAATTTTGTAAGCTTCTTTAGTGGGCCGGATGGAAATCTAGAGATTGAAGACTTTAAAAAATACGGTTTAAAGGGGGAGCTTAAGCATTATAAAGAGGGGGAGCTGCTTATCAGTCAGGGTAAGATGGCTCCTAAGCTATTTTTTTTAGTAAAAGGCTTTGTGCGTTTTATGAGCGTCTCGGTTGAGGGTAAGGAGTTCACCCAGTCTTTTGCCAGTGCCCCGAGTATCGCAGGCTCCACCCGAGCCATGACCCGTAAAAAACCCTCGTTATTTAGCATAGAATCCCTAAGCGATGTATTGTGCATAGAGTTTAATTGGGATGAATTTCTTGGGGTGATGGAAAACCAGCCTGGTTTTTTAAAGGCTTATAATCGTTTATTAGAAAATTTATTTATTAAAAAGGAAGAGCGTGAATATGCTTTTGTGCAACAAAGCGCTGAGCAACGTTATTTGCAGTTCTTAGAAGATAACGCTCAACTAAAAGACAACATCTCTTTAAAAATGATCGCCTCACACATTGGCATCACACCCATAGCATTAAGCCGAATCCGAAAAAAATTAAAATAGTTTTAAGTTAAGCTGCCAAAATATTGCCGCCCCACTTCATATGGAGGGCGGCAACTTTTTAGCTTACATCCTTAAGATTGATTTGTTTACCAAGATCCCCGTTACCGCTTAAATGAGATACCTGACCATCTAACATAGAACTAAATAGTACCGGTTTAATTTTATCGGCTCGCTCTTGGTTAAATACTGGCAGTTTACTCATGGCATGCTCGGTTAGGGCCAATATGGTTAATGATGGATTCACACCCATGTTGCCAGGAATGATCGAGCCATCCAGTACACGTAAATTTTTATAGCCAAATACTTCACCGCTTTGATCAATCACACCATTAGATGCATCACTGCCCATGGCTACACCGCTCATGATATGCGCTGTAATAGGGGTGTCGGCGACAATTTCCCCTAATATATTGGTGGCATCACCTTTGGACTTTTTCTCAAATAAACGCGCGACTTTTTGGGCTATTGGAAAAAATGCAGTTAACGGGCTATCACCGTCTTTTTGTACTGCTTCCCAGTTATTTATAAACCCTTTGTACCAACGGCGTTTATATTGAAAATGCACAAACGCTTCTTTTTTCTGCATGACCAATAACCAAATAGTATTTTTAGCCGAACTAAAAGGAAACATACCGCGCACTGCTTTGTACGGATTTTTAAGTATGTTAACGATTAGCTGTAAAGGTCTAGGTAAAGCCGTGTCGCCATCGGTTAACGGCATTAACACCATGCCCATATTGGCTAAGTCGGAACCCTTTGAATAGCGTACCACTTCAATATTGGTTTCATCATCGGGAGAAAAAATAGTGGAGATACCAGGGCCGTCCCAAGTTTCAATTCTTTTGCCGTTTTTGTCTTTTAATCGAGTGCTTACCGGAATTAATGTTTCTGAGTTGGTGCGTATTTGAGCGCCTAGACGATCTGAAATATTAGGTAAGGTTTTGAGCTTCATTTTTTGTTTTAGTAGTAATGGCACGGTCCCCATTACGCCTGCCGACAACACTAGGCCACGGCTTTTAATTTTGTACCAGCGTGGGCGAAAATAGTTAGACATGTCTTTAACGGTTATCTCATAGCCGTCATCACCGGTGCCCGCACCTAATGCCTCAATGCGGGTGACTTTGCTTTCGGCGCGAATTTCTACACCATTACGCTCGGCAAAATACAGGTAGTTTTTAACCAGGGTATTTTTTGCATTGTTACGACAACCAATCATGCAGCCGCCGCAATAGTTGCAGCTATTGCGATCTGGGCCATCCCCATTGAAGTAAGGATCGCCGCGATCTTTACCTTGAGTGTTAATGTCGATCTTCTCGCCTTTTTCTGGAAACAGAATACCGGTGTTCACCGTGTCATAGGTGCCTTCTTTACCCATGTCTTGTGCCACTTCTTTAAGAATATGGTCGGCGGTGCTTTCGTAGGTATTCTTGGCCACTCCAATCATGCGCAGCGCTAATCCATAAAATGGTAAGAGGTCTTCTTTCCAATTTTTATTACTGGCCTGCCAAGCATCCGAGCTGAATACCTCGTCAGAAGGGACAAGGTGAACGTTTCCATACACCAATGAACCGCCGCCTACGCCAGCCCCATGTAAGCCAATGAATTTTTTAGTTAGTGCCACTTGAAACAAGCCACGACAGCCAATAAAAGGCAGCCACACATAACGTTTAAGGTTCCAATTAGTTTTGGGCAACTCTTCGTCACTCCAGCGCTTACCTTTTTCCAAAACCAATACTCGATGGCCTTTCTCGCTTAAGCGTAATGCGCTGGCCGAGCCCCCAAAGCCAGAGCCCACAATCACTTGGTCGTAATCAAATTGGTTATCAGACATTTCTTATCCTTCTTATTATTGTGGGGGCCAAGACGCGGCAGCTTATAAATGGAATAGTGTAAAAATTGTAGGGTGCACGGTAGGGTAAGGCTTCATCATAGTATGCCAATGACTAGTCTTTGGGTGCCAAATTGCCTACTATGGGCGATGATTCAGTTCAATCATCCAGTCTTGGGTGAGTAATTTTTAATGAATAAGGCTTATCCATGAGATCCTCGCAGGACATGTCAGCCACCTGGGTGCGTTTAATGGTGTATGCCTTTGAAGCCGCAAACCTTAATCCTGCTGAATTGTTTGAATCGGTGGGCTTGGATATCACGGCTCTTAACGATAGCCGCATGGGTTTTAAGCAAGATGATTTAAGCCGACTATGGCGAGAGGCCAGTCGAGTATCGGGTAATCCTGCCATAGGTTTGCTGATGTCCGGCAGCCCTGTGGTGAGCGTATTTAATACCTTTAGTTACGGTATTTTGGCCAGTGAAAATATTGAGTCGGCCTTAGCAAGGCTTATTCGTTATCAGCGTATTATTGGTGAAGCCATGGATGCCAGTTTAAGCCAAGAGCCAAGAGGCCATCGGCTAAATTTTCATGTGAAAGGGCATCTTCAGCCACTGGCTTATGAAGGGTTTGATGGCGCGTTGGCCATTATGATGACGACCATCAGTTGGGCGGCACAGATGGAAGTTAAGCCGCTTGAGATTTGCTTTTGGCAACCGGAACCTTTGGATATAAGCCCTTACGAAGAGCAGTTTCGTTGCCCATTAAAGTTCAACCAATCCCATACCTCAGTATTATTTAGCCCAGATGATTACCTACGTGCCTCTCCCATTGGTAATAAAACCATATCGCTCATGCATGATGGTGAATTGGATCAATCTATTAAAGATTTAGATGAAACCAGTTTGAGTGACAAAGTTATTAAGCTGTTTGCCAGCTCCTTGGCTAATCAAGAGCCTCATATTGAGGATATTGCGTCCCAGTTAAATATGAGCAAGCGTACTTTTCAACGGCGTTTAAAAGAGGAGGGTTGGACGTTTGTGGCACTGATTGATCACACTCGCAAAACCATGGCCATGGACTATGTATTGCAATCCAAGTATTCACTTCAACAGATTAGTCATTTATTGGGGTTCACCGAGCACAGCAACTTTTATCGCGCTTTTAAACGCTGGTATGGCTTAACGCCTAGGCAGTATCGGGATAAAGAGCAGAGCTAACTAGGTGGAATGAATCTAAAAGCAGTGTGTGCTGCATACCCTAAAATATTGCTCCGTCGGCTCTGGCATCCTGCTTCGCTCTATCAACTAGATCCATGAGTTGTGCAATTTTGGGATACAGCCCTTTCATGGGAATGACTAAAATATGGCTTCCTGCAATTTTAGGATACCGACCCATCCATGGGCATAAAAAAAGGCAAACCCATGGGTTTGCCTTTTTATTATCCCACGCTGTTTAAGACTAAACGGTATGGGATGAGTCGTTTCTAATTAAAGAACAACGATGTCTTCAGCTTGAGGACCTTTTTGACCTTGAGTAACAGTAAACTGTACTTTTTGGCCTTCAGTTAGAGTTTTAAAACCAGTACCAGTGATAGCACGGAAGTGAGCGAAAACGTCAGGGCCGTTTTCCTGTTCGATGAAACCAAAACCTTTAGCTTCGTTGAACCACTTAACTGTGCCAGTAGTAGTAGACATATTGTTTTCCTAATAAATCAAAGTAATTAAAGCCTAATAAGGCCATTTAACGCTGGAAGTTTTGCTATTAATTATGATTTACAGGCCGAAGACAAAAGTAGACAACGAAATGTGCATAAATTTTAGGCGTACTTTCAAGCTGATAAAAGTATATGCGGCTTTAGATAGTTGTCAACGTGCTGAGCCCGAATTCCTCATTTAGGATGAAATAGTTTGATCTAAAAGGGGATTTGATTATTTAAATGGGAAATTAACACGAAATGGCTATTAACAAATGCTTGTGAATTTATTATGACAATTAGCAAAAACATTATTTTTTTACTACTTGGTCAGAAAATTAAGCAGAATTAACAACAGGCTGCCTCTATAAAAGAAAGAGCTTTAAAAGAAGCGGTAATTCAGCCCACTTTGTAAAGCGCGAGCTGAATATTTACAACCAATCATGTTTAGGCAGTGGTGACGTATTTCAAAATCTCAACGACTTGCGCTGGGGTTTGTGCCCAACCCATGGCGGCGCCGTCTACTTCTTTTAGCGGGTGGATAATGCTTTCATCGTGCAGTGTGATGTAGGGCTTGCCTAAAGCCGCACAGAACCCAGCATCAAAGGCGGCATTCCATTGCTTGTATTTATCACCAAAGCGCACCACGGCAATATCACATTTTTCGATCAAATTTTTGGTGCGAATAGAATTAACTTTTGAAGATTTATGATCGCGCCAAAAGCCTGTTTCTTCATTTCCAATCACGTCACCCGCCGCATCGCTGCTTTCATGATCGGTCACTGCCGATACAAAGGTGATGGGCAGGTTATGGGTTTTGGCGCCATCTTCTAGTTGTTGACGCCAATCAGTGTGTATTTCACCTGATAAATATACGGTCCAGTTAGTCATAACTTCTCTCTTAATCAGTGGGTATAAGCAATTGTAGGTTACAAGCCAGCTTGGCTTTCGCGCATTAAGCGCAGGTAATCTTCTTTTTTGGGCTCATGGGGGGAGGTTTCAATAAGCTCAATTTTATTAACCAGAAAGGTTTTCACCCCTTGCAGTTCTTTCATTTTTTTATCGATGTCCGCCATGCGTTCCTTAAGAATGAGGACTTGCTCGGTTTGCGAAATGCCACCCGAATAATAGTCTTCAATCTGTTGGGATATTTCCCCTAAAGTAAAGCCCATGTATTTGGCCATACGAATGGTAACTAGGCGTTCAATATTTTCATCGCTGAATTCTTTATAAACTCGGCTGCCCGCTTGGCGGTCATTGCTGATTAATAAGCCCAGTTCATCGTAATGACGAATGGTGTCTTTGGTGGTTTGTGTGGCCTTGGCCAGTTCGCCTATGAGCATTTATATTCTCTAATGTGAGCGCAAAGCACTACTGGCTATTGACTGTGGGGTATACCCTATAGAGTAAAGTATCTATATTGACGGTGTAAATAGCCGCAGGTTTCACATAGTAGAATTTGGTTTACGCCTTTGGCCAACTAAAATAAACAATGAATGGCAATTTAAAGCGCAAAAGACATAACGCGTTAACAATTACGAATATTCAATAACACGCCACAATAATAATGATAACGGCGATGAGACGAGGGTGAAATGATTACATTTGAACTAAATGGCGAAGCCGTACAGGCAGACGTCAGCGGCGATACGCCCTTGTTATGGGTCATCCGTGACCACTTTAAGCTCAAAGGCAGTAAATTTGGTTGTGGCATGGGCTTATGTGGTGCTTGCAGCATGATGGTAGATGGCGTTTCCACGCGCACCTGTGTATTGCCTGTGGTGGCTGTGGCCAATAGAAAAATCACCACCATTGAAGGGGTGGGTAATCCACAAATGTTATCCACATTGCAACAAGCTTGGGTGGATGCCAGCGTGCCGCAATGTGGTTATTGTCAGTCCGGCCAATTAATCAGCGCCACCGCATTATTAAAAAGTAACCCAAATCCCAGCAGCGAAGAAATTGACCAAGCCATGAGCGGTAACATTTGCCGCTGTGGAACTTACCCTCGTATTAAAAAAGCCATTCAAAGCGCAGCGTCTAAAGCAGTATTAACTGGGCAATCTACCCAAGATGGCGGTGTTAATATTTTTGAGCCAGGCGCTCAAGCTAAGGAGGGTATGGCATGAGTCAGCAGACCGATCCATTAATAAGTTCGCGCCGATCATTTTTAAAAAATACCGCCATGTTAGGGGGCGGTTTATTGATTGGCTTACCTTTATCGGCTTGTGCCACTGCAGGGTTTCCAAAAGCAGGGGACAAAGATTTTCAACCCGATGCGTTTTTACAAATCACTCCTGATAACCAAGTGCATTTTTATATGCCGCGCAGTGAGATGGGGCAGGGTACCTATACAGGCTTAACGACCTTAATCGCTGAAGAGCTAGATGTGGAGCCCAGTGCCATTCACGTTCATCACGTGGGGCCATTAAGCGATTATGAAAACCCAGAAATTGGTTTTCAGGCCACCGGTGGCAGCACCAGTATGCGGGTGAGCTTTAAACCATTACGACAAGCCGCGGCTAATGCCCGAGCCGCTATCTTAGACGCCGCCGCACAGCAGTTAAACTTGCCTAAAGCACAGTTAACCACTCAAAACTCGCAAGTTCTCGCGAAAGGTAAAGCCTTCAATTATGGCGAATTTGTGGAAGTGGCCGCGCAATTAGGTGTACCTGATGAAACTCCGTTAAAGCGTTCCAACGAATTTAAATACATGGGCAAAGACATGCCCCGTTTAGATGGCGTGGCGAAAAGTACCGGTACCGCACAGTTTGGTATAGACGTGGATTTTCCGGGCTTACATCGTGCTGTTCTAGTGCGCAGCCCAGTGGCGGGTGGTTCGGTAAAAACGGTAGATGACAGCGCAGCGTTGGCCATGGCGGGCGTTAAAAAAGTGGTGACCATTTATAATGGTGTGGCGGTGGTGGCGACTAGCTACTGGCAAGCCAAACAAGCGGCACTGGCGTTAAACATAGAGTGGAATGAACCTGAAAAATTGGCCAGTTTCTCTTCCGATACCGGAAAAAAATGGTTTGCAGATGCCCTTAATAGCGGAGACTTTGAAGAAGCGTTTGAACTAGGTGACGGCAAAGATGGCCTAGAAAAAGCCAGCAAGGTTTACAGCGCAGAATACTGGGCGCCGTATCTTGCTCATAGCACCATGGAGCCCATGAATTGCGTAGTGAAAATTGAAGAAGGTCATTGCGATATTTGGGTAGGGTGCCAAACACCCGATGTGGCTCGTGGTTTAGCTGCACGCATTTGTGATTTATCCATTGATGAAGTGACCTTGCACTCGACCTTTTTAGGAGGGGGCTTTGGACGTCGTTTTAACTCTGACTTTGTAGCCGAAGCCACTGAAATAGCAAAAGCCAGCGGCTTGGCCATTCAGTTAGTTTGGAGCCGTGAAGACGACACCCGTCATGATTTTTATCGCCCAGCATCATTGGCCCGTTTTAACGTGGGTGTGGATAAAAACGGCATGATTGAAAGTTGGACTGCCCAGCGCGCTGGCCCCAACATCATGCCTTACACCTTAGATGAGGTAGTGGATGGTAAAGCTCCGGGCTTCATGCCCAATGGCTTGGTGGATTGGTTAAGTAAACGCGGTTACGGATTATTTAATGGCTTAACGGTAGATCACTCTAGCGTAGAGGGCTTATATGAAGACTATGACGCCGTTAATAAAGACGTTCAGCATGTGACAGTAGACCCAGGCTTGCCTGTGGGGTTTTGGCGCTCAGTGGGTCATTCATTTAGTGGCTTCTTTAAAGAAGGCATGATGGATGAAGTGGCGCATGGTCAAAAGCAAGACAGTGTGGCGTACCGTTTGGCCCATACCAAAAACAATCCTAAATTAAACGGCGTGATTAAGCTGGCGGCTGAAAAGAGTCTGTGGGGCAAGCCATTATCTAAGGGACATTTCCATGGGGTGGCGTGTCATAATTCATTTGAGTCCAGTGTTGCGCAAGTGGCTGAAGTGTCGGTTGTGAATAATGAAATCAAAATTCACAAAATAACCTGTGCTGTGGATTGCGGATTCGTAGTAAACCCTGACATAGTAAAAGCACAAATGGAAAGTGGAATTATTTTTGCGTTAAGTGCTGCCCTTCATGGTGAAATAACTTTGAAAGATGGTAAAGTTCAGCAAAGTAATTTTCACGATTATCCCGTGTTGCGCATGGCGCAATCCCCTGAAATTGATGTACACATCGTAGCAAGTGACAAAGACCCAAGTGGTGTCGGTGAGCCAGGTGTACCACCTGTGGCTGCCGCGGTAGCAAATGCTGTTTTTGCCGCAACCGGCAAACGCTTACGCAGTTTGCCTTTGTCATTAAGTTAACGATATAGGAAAGAAGAAATGCAAAACTCACAGCTAGAAGTATTACTAGGCTGTTTGGAGTGTTTGAAACAGGGTCAGAGCATGACCCTAGTTTCAGTGGCCAAGACTTGGGGAACCTCCCCTCGACCAGTGGGTGCTTTATTGGCGGTGAGCAGTGAAGGGCGTTTCTTTGGTTCGGTATCTGGTGGCTGCGTAGAAGAGGATTTAATTGAGCAATTAAAATCAACCCCAGCGCTTAACCCACACATTTTAATTTATGGTGAAACCCAAGAGCAACGTCACCGCTTTGGTTTACCTTGTGGTGGTGCGCTGGAGCTAGTAGTTGAACCCTTCAATGATGTGGCCGAAGTGCAAAAGCTCATTCAAGCCATTGAGCAAAGGCACAGTTTGTATCGCAGCGTTTCCTTAACTCATGGTGATATTTCTCATCGATCGTTGCAGGCCGAACATAATCCTAACTTAGCAGATAACGTGTGGAGCAATGTGTTTGGGCCGTTATGGCAAATGATCATTGTGGGCGCTGGTGAGACTGGACGCTACTTAGCCGAAATGGCACAAGCCTTGGGGTATCAAGTATTGGTAAGTGACCCAAGGCCTGAATACCGCAAAAACTGGCCCATGAAAAATATCGAATTACAGCCCGGTTTCCCTGATGACGTCTTAGACAGTTTGGCCATTGATCATCGTAGTGTCATTGTTACCGTGGCCCATGATCCAAAAGTGGATGACATGGCACTGTTATCAGCGCTTAAAAGCTCGGCTTTTTACGTGGGCTCGTTAGGCTCAAAAGTGAATAATAAAAATCGCCGCGAACGATTAATGGAGCACTTTGGCTTTAGCCAGCAAGAGGTGAATCGTTTGCAAGGGCCGGTGGGTTTGCCCATTGGTAGTAAAACTCCGCCAGAAATTGCCTTGGCTATATTGGCTGAAGTGACCGCGCTGCGAAATGGCATTGATATTAAATCGCAGTTAAACCAAGTGCCTCGTGACCAAGAAGAAACAGCGTGATTGTGGGGGTAATATTAGCGGCTGGTTTGGGTAGTCGTTTTGGTGGCGACAAGTTATTGCACCCACTGCCTAATCAAAAAAGCGCACTCAATAATGCCCAGGCCGATACGCAAACCCATTTGGCTATGGGTTTGCAGTCAGCGTTAAATCTTGCCCCATACGTAGATGAAGTAGTGTGTGTGGTGCGCCCTGAAGATAAAGTGCTAACTGAGTTATTTACTCAACACGGTTTTAAAGCGTGTGTAAGTGAGGATTACCAAAAAGGCTTAAGCGCAAGCTTTATGGCAGGCGTAAAGGCAAGTGATCAAGCCAGCATGTGGTGGATAGCGTTAGGGGATATGCCTTTTATTCAAGAAACGAGCTATCACGCCATTCAGCAGCAAGCCTTACTACAAGCACAAAAGCCTGAGAGTGATCAGAAAATAGTAAGGCCTTATTCAATAACAGCTGCATCACCCAAGCCTGGCCATCCAGTGGTATTTCCCAAACGTTTAAAAGCACAACTATTAAACTTAAAAGGCGATGAAGGGGCGAAGGCAATTTTAAAGAGTGAACGGGATGAAGTGCAGCAAGTATTACTGAAGGATAAAGGCATCCATTTAGATATTGATGAGCTGTCTGATTTAAAAGACCTGTGTTCCCACAGGCCTGTTAACTAGTTCTTTTAACGATGCTTTTACATGTTCGGTAAAGACTTTTGATAGCCCTTTAACTCTGACATACGTGCAAACCAAGCTTGTATGTGGGCATGGTTAGGAATCGCTTTTGCTAAGCCTAAATGAAATATATTTGAAGCCAATGCCAAATCGGCGATAGTGGGTTTGCTGCCAGTGATAAATTCTTTACCAGTTAGTGCGTTATCTAAAATTTGGCTAATCTCTTCAAGGCTTTTAAAGCCGCGCTCAATGGCTTTTTTATCGCCTTTTTCGCCTAAAAATACACTGTTAAAAACGATATCCACTACCGCTGGTGACATTCGACATTGTGTCCAATCTAGCCATTGCTCTACCTGAGCACGCTGAGCCAATTCGCTAGGATACCAATCATTAAGTTCATGCTTAGTACACAGGTATCTTAAAATAGCGTGAGATTCGTGCAGGGTAATATCACCGTCTATTAGCGTAGGCACTTGATGATTGGGGTTAATGGCCAAAAACGCCTCACTGAGGTATTCACCTTTCATCATATCCACAGGCTTGGCCACATAGGGAATCCCCACTTCTTCCAATAGGGAGACTACGCGGCGACTATGCTGAGAAATGGGCGAGAAATATAATTCAGTCATGATGCTTCCGTTTATTCGTACATGATTAAGTGTGAATGCAGCATAGCAGCCCCTACTGACATGGTGTGTCAGTAGTGAAGGACTTTAGAGGGGGTTACTGGGGTTATCCCATAGCTCCGTGATTCTAAGGGAAGCTCCTTTTGAATAGATTTTAACGCTCTATGGTCTAGGCTGAAACCATGGGGTTATTCGTTCATGTCATTGAATCCAAGCGTGCCAAAGCCCTTTATTTACTGGGCTGGTGGCTTGATATTAGGATCTACATGGCAGCAAAATGTGAGGTGTTTGTAAGGTATTTGGCCATATTCATGGTGTTCAGAGAGGGCTCATGAATAGCTGGCATACCTTACTTGCAGAGCAGCTTAAAAAACATGGCATAGATAACAAGGACATTACAGTACCTTTACTGTCCTTGTTAGAGGATATCTCGTGTGCCTATGAAAAGGGTGATATTGATAAAAGCCACCTTGAGCAATCCTTAGAAAAAATCACCCTTGAGCTAGGTGAAAACAAACATAATTTGCAAGCCCAAATTGAACAAGCTCATGCCAGTTCCGATAAACTCAAAGAATCAGTAGAGCTGTTACAAGCTACCCTAGATGCCAGTAAAGAAGGCGTGGTGGTGATTGACGAAAAGGCTCAAGTGGAAGTTTGTAATGATGCCATTTTGGAAATTTTTTCAGTTTCTAAACAAGAATTATTCGATTTAGTGAAGGAGAATTTTCTTAAAAAAATAAAAAAACATGTGGAAAATTATGATGAAGTAAAAGAAGAAATGAGTTTCCTTTTTAATAACCAAGGGGCTTATGCGCAGTTCACCTTGAAATTATCGAATAAAAAAATCCTTGAGTGCTTTTCGCTGCCCAGAATAATAAATAACGAGACCGTTGGTCGAGTCTGGAATATTCGCGATGTAACAGAGTTAAAACGTTCAGAAAGAGAGTCCCGCTATAACGCTTATCATGATCGTCTAACGGGGTTGCCAAATGACACGCAATTTAAGGAGCGTCTTGAGCAAACATTAAAGGCCAATAAAGACTCAACACAAAAAATCGCAGTGTTATTTTTAGGACTAGATGGCTTTAAAATTGTCAATGACAGTTTAGGGCGTGAAGCGGGTGATGAGCTATTAAAACAGGTGAGTCGGCGCTTGGTGGGGATTTTACGTAATGAAGATATCTTGTGTCGCCATGCAGGTGACGAATTTGTATTAATGCTAAACGGCGTTAACAAAATAAAGGTGGCTAGCCAGTCTGCTGAGAGAATTATTAATGTATTTGAAGAACCCTTTAATATCCATGACCAAGAAATATCTATTACCGCCAGTATCGGCATTGCATTAACGCCCAACGATGGCGATAACCACGCACAGCTAACGCGAAATTCTGATATCGCCATGTATCACGCCAAAAGTCGAGGTCGTAATAACTATCAATTTTTCTCTGAAGGCTTAGAGCGTTTATCAAGCCACCGCTTAAAAATAAAAAACGATTTAAAATACGCACTTGAAAATAAAGAATTTTATTTAATGTATCAGCCTAAGGTGTCCCTTAAAAATGGCAACATTATAGGTGTAGAAGCGCTTATTCGCTGGAAAAAAGAAGGCCAGCATATCCCCCCTATGGAGTTTATCCCCATCGCTGAAGAATATGGTCTTATCATTCCCATAAGTACCTGGGTGATTGATACCGCCTGTCAACAAATAGCCAAGTGGAACCAAGCAGGCTTTAAAGACATGAAAGTGGCGGTTAACTTATCAACCCGCGACTTAGAATCAGAAGATATGCTAAGCATTATTAAGGGCTCAGTGGAAAGATCTGGTATTAGTAGTCGAAATTTGGAAATAGAAATTACAGAAACAGCTATCATGGGGGATATAAACGCCGCCATAGAAGTTTTGCAAAGCATGAAAGACTATGGAATTAGTGTCGCAATAGATGATTTTGGTACCGGATATTCTTCGCTAAATTACTTAAAACGCTTACCCATAAGTTTAGTGAAAATTGATAAGAGCTTCATTGATGGTTTAAGCAGCTCGAAAATTGATTACGCTATGGTATTTTCAATTATCAGCTTGGCGCATATTTTAGGAGATGAGGTAGTTGCTGAAGGAGTGGAAGATTTAGAAACCATTACTGCTTTAAAAGCCATGTCGTGTGATTACATTCAAGGCTATTATTACAGCCGACCCGTGAGCCCAGAAGAAATCACCCTTATGCTGAAAAACGACATACGCCTTGTTATCGACTAGTCACAAGGCGTATGTTCTTTATTTTACAGTCGGTTAAGCCAAGTGTAAAAATTACGCTCGATCTTCTTTTAAGAACGATGACATACTGGCGGCAATTAAAATACCACTTATAAAGCCCCAAGCATGACCCGCCCACGAGACATATGGCAATACCACAAATAATGAAGCCAAAGCCCCGCCGTATAAGGCAAACGAAATAATGGCCACCAGCCAACTTTTAAAGCTGGGATTAAAATAAGCGTTAGCAAACAGAAAACCAATTAAGCCATAGACCAACCCAGAAGCACCCACCACAACGCCTGCCGTAGAGAAAATCCAAGTACCCAAGCCAGAACCAAGCACACTTAATACCATTACCAAGATTAAACGTGATGAACCAATGGAAAGCTTTAGTAACCAAGAAATAACAATCAGCGGCAAAGTGTTAGAGATAATATGAATTAAACTGCCGTGTAAAAATGGTGACAGAGCAATACCGGTTAAACCGCTGAGGGTTCTGGGTTGAATACCAAAATGATTAAAACTGGTATTAACCAGCAGCATATCCACTATGAAAACCAGCCACATAATGGCCACAATCCAGAGGGCTTCTTGGGGAATTAGGCGTTTAATCATTTTTAACCTGCTTCAGAATGTCGCTCATGGCGTTTTCTTGAACATCTAATACATCAATGATGGCCACCAATAAATCAGCAGAGAACATGCCTTTACTGACCTTGCTGCGCAGGTTATCTGTGGTGAGGTGAATGCCACGGCCTTCAAGCTCAATCACTAGGTCATCGTACTTTTTACCGGTTAACACCATGGCTGAACGAATGTAACGTGTGATGGCTGTCTTATAAGGGGCAAAAGCAATCTTGTTATTTAAGCTCTGCGTTTGTTCCATTTTATGACCTAAATGCTATTAATGTGGCTAATGCTACACATATAGAGGGTTATGAGCAATAAAATCTTTTTATTAAAAGCATTGACTCTTCTTTTTAAAGTGTTACATTTGTTGCCTATGTTACACAATGATCAAGATGAAGCAACAAAGGACATTTCTTATGACTCGGGGTATTGATTCTCTGAAGCTGCTGGTAGAGAGCCAGCAAGATTGGGTTGTTGAAACAGAGGGGGATTGTTTAAGCCTTTCTAACGACGAAGGTATTGATGCATTTGCCTATGTGGGCGATCAGCAAATTATTATTGAGTCGGCTCTTTTTGCCGCCGACAGCGTAGCTGATAAAGCCGCTTTAAATGATTTAATTTTGCGTACACATCAATTGCTTTCTTTAACGGCCATTAGTATTAAACAAATTGATGGACAAGATTATTACATCGCATTTGGCGCTTTGTCGTCAGATAGCAAAGACAGCGTCATTATTCAGGAGATCGAAACCTTGTTTAGCAACATAAACGATTTCTTAGATTTATATGGCGAGTACCTAAAACAGGAGTCTATAGCATGAGCTTAAAAAAATTATGGTCAGCCCTACGTGGCGCCACTAACGAAGGCATTGAAGCGGTAGTTGATACCCAATCAATTCGTATCTTGGATCAAGAAATGCGCGAAGCTAAAACAGAGCTTAAAGCATGTGACGCTAACCTAACTAAAATTATGGCCAAGCGTAAAATGGCTGAAGGTAAAGTTAAGTCTATAGCCGCAGATGTTGATACCTACACAAGCCATGCTATTGCCGCCAGTGAAAAAGGCGACGAAGCGCTAGCCATTGAATGTGCCGAGCGTGTAGCCGACTTAGAAGCTACATTAGAAACTGAAAAAGGCTTTTTACAAAGCTTTGAAAGCTCAGAAAAAATGTTGAAAGCCAACATTGCTAAAGCTAAGTCAAATGTGCGACGTATGGAGCAGCAGATTGACCAAATAAAGGCCACTGAGAGCGTTCAAAAAGCACAAGTAGCGGTATCATCTCGTCACATGGGCGCCAACAGTAAAGTGAAGACGGCTCTAGATAGTTTGGACCGCATTAAAGAGAAACAAAAAATGCGTGCCGCTGAATTAGAAGCTGCCGAAGAAATGGCCAGTGATGAATCGGGTACCGGTCTTGAAGCCAAGCTAAAAGCTGCAGGTATTCAACCTGGTGGTGACGTTAGTGGCAGTAATAAACTGGCCCAAATACTTGCTGCGAAAAAAGGTTAATTCGTGGTAATGGCAAGAATGCGCCGCCTTATGGCGGCGTTTGTGTTGCACACAAATATGTACACCTCTCTGGGTGTACTTTTTTTCTATCTGGCTTCTAGTTATTTATTGCTGCAATTAGCTGGTGAAGAAAACCTCATTCATACAGATAATTTTTTGTATTGGATCATGGTGACCGCTTCCACAGTGGGTTACGGTGATTTGTCGCCTAGCACTACCATGGGTAAATACGTAGTGAGTTTTTGGGTGATTCCGCTTGGTTTAAGTTTATTTGCCTTAATTATTACCAAGATTGGCTTTTATTTATCTGAACACTTACTGAAATTTCGAAAAGGCTTGAACATGCTTAATAATGAAGATCATTGCGTCATCATTGGCTGGAACGGTTCTCGTACCTTAAGGCTAATTGAATTACTGCGCGCTAAAACCAATGTTCATAAAATCAATATTGTATTATGTGTGGATGAGGCCATGGAAAACCCTTTGCCTTCCTTGGTTGACTTTGTATCAGTGGAATCTTTCTCCCATAAAGAAACCATGGAACGGGCTAATTTAGCCAAAGCTAAAACCATTATTATTGATACTCCAAAAGATGATGTAACACTTACCACCGCATTGTTTTGTGAAAAGGTTAGTCCTAATAGTCATAAAACTGCTTATTTTCAAGATGAGCATGTGGGGGATTTACTACTTGAACACTGCCCAAATATAGAAGTAATTCCCAGCGTGTCAGTTGAAATGCTGGCAAAATCTACCATGGATCCGGGCTCAAGCTTATTGCATAAGCAATTGCTCGATGCCACTTACGGCATGACTCAATACAGTCTTGTTTACACTCCTAAAGATGCTTGTGAATTTTCGGTTGTATTTAGTGACTTTAAAGAAAAGCATCAAGCAACCTTAATTGGCGTCATGCAACAAACCGACACCCACATTAATTTAAACCCAGATCTAACAAGCTTGGTGAGCACTGGAGATGTACTTTATTACATATGTGCAAAGCGCTTAACCAGTGCCCAATGCTTTAGCCACAAATAGGAATAGTGAGCGTGTTTAAGAAATTATTTGGTAAAAAAGACACTAATGACATTGTCGATAACTCTCCCTCTATCATGGGCTTACGTTTAAATGGCAGTTTTGAAATAGATGGCTTGTTATTAAAACTATTAGAGCCTGAATTAATTATTCAAGGCAGTGCCAAGACTCATATTATTCAAGCTGCGGGCGTGGTCAATTTAGATGGCACCTGGGTGTATCGCTTTTACACAGATGATGATGCATTTTTACAAGTCATCAGCGAAGGTGGCCAATCTGAAGAAAATGTCGTAGATGTTAAGTTATTTCATTTCTACGATACCCAAGATATCAGCGCCCAGTCTGTGTGGGATGACTTATTAAACGAGCAAATGGGTAATGCCACCTACGAACTAGAAGGGCATGAGTTTCAGCGAGTCTGGACTTCAGCCAGCGAATACCATAACCCTGTTCATATGAATGAAAAGACTTATGATGCGCCTGATGAATATTCTCAAACTGATCAATTCACCATGTTATTCGAGCGAGAGATTGCTCAAGGCAATACCGAGTCTTTATTCTTAAGTGCCGAAGAAAAACTAGAAGAGTCCGGTAACCTAGGTCGCTGCCTAGTAATTAGTACCGGTATCACAATTACGCCAGCCCAGTTAACCATCCATGGTTAACTGGCGCGTTTGCCTATAATATATGCCACCTTAGTTACTTAACCCCCATCGCGGAATAGGAAGAGCCCCATGGAAAACGCCGATCTGTTAACCAGTGTCATCAACTTTGCTATTTATTTTGCCATTTCAATTGGCTTTTTAGTGTTATTTAAAGTGGTGTTCACCTTTGTGACGCCCCATGATGAATGGAAGCTTATAAAAGAAGAACAAAACATTGCTGCTGCCATTGGCTTTGGTGGCGCCATAGTGGGCTTTGCCATTGCGGTGGCTGGTGCGGCTAGTAACGCGGTTTCAATTGTGGACTTTGCCACCTGGGGCGGCATTGCCTTAGTGGCACAAACCTTCGCTTTTGCTTTGGTTCGTTTTGGTTTTATGCCACGCATTGTTGAGCGCATAGAAAAGAATGAAATAAGTGCTGGCATCATGCTAGCGGCCACGAACATTTCCGTAGGTCTGTTAAACGCAGCTTGCATGAGCTACTAACAGGGAGCGGGCAATGAAACGTAGCAAAAATATAAATCTAAATTTCATGCGTAAAGTACCGCGCAAGGGCTTTATGTTTAACACCCTGGCATTGGGTGTGGCGGTGGCTTTAACTGGCTGCAGTCAAAGTGAACAAGTGAAGGTGGTTAAATCGGTTGAAGATTGCCAAGCCTCTACTGATCTTACGCTTGAAGAGTGTGAGGCTGCTTATCAAAAAGCATTATTAGAAGCAGAGCGCACTGGCCCTAAATACAATAATGTCAGTTCTTGCGAAGCGGAATTTGGTTATGACCAATGCCGTCGTAGCAGCAGTGGTTTTTTCACGCCTTTCATGACGGGTTATTTAGTTAGTAGCGTAATAGGTAATATGGGCCGTCAAGCTTACAACCCTGTTTACACTTACAACCGACCTTATTCTAAATACCACAATAACGTCATGACCGCCGACGGCAGCATTATTGGCCGTAGTGGACAGTCTAGTTATAACGTCAATAAGTCTACCGTGTCAAAGCGCAAGCCTACAATCAGCCGTACCGTTTCGCGCGGTGGCTTTGGTTCGGTCGCCTCTGCTAAGTCCAGTTGGGGCGGTGGCAGTAAGAGCAAGAGCAGTTGGGGAGGCTAATAATATGTTACGCATGCCCATTAAAGAACGCGCCAATTGGCAGCAACAAGCTTTAGAGTATGGTTTTAAATTCCATACTCTGGATGGCGAAAAATATTGGGATGAAAGTGCATATTATCAATTTACCCTAGAGCAAATTGAAAACGACATAGAGCAACCCACCGAAGAATTGCATCAGATGTGTTTAGAGGTGGTGGATCGTGTTGTCAAAGACGATCAACTCATGAAGCGCTTTTGTATTCCACAAAAGCAGTGGGATTTTGTACGTACCTCGTGGCTAAACGGAGACCCTAGTTTATATTCCAGAATGGATTTTGCCTATTCTGGAAAGGGTCCTGCCAAGTTGTATGAAAACAATGCCGATACTCCCACCAGTCTTTACGAGACTGGTTTTTGGCAATGGATGTGGCTGCAAGATAATGTGGATTCTCGTGCGCTGCATCGTCAGTCTGATCAATTCAATTCCTTACAAGACAAGCTAGTTAATCGTTTTAAAGACTTACAATACCTCACGCCTGAGCGTCATTTGCACTTTGCCTGCTCAAAAGATACCGATGAAGACCGCGGTACGGTGCAGTATTTAGAAGATTGTGCCAAAGCAGCTGGGCTTGAGACTCACTTTGTCTATACCGAGGACATTGGCCGAGATGCAGCGGGCAATTTTACTGACTTAAAAGATCAGGTGATTACTTGGTTGTTTAAGTTATATCCTTGGGAATTCATGTTTGAAGAAGAATTTTCTGGGTTGTTAGGTCAAAACAACGTGCGCTACATTGAGCCCCCTTGGAAAAGTATTTTATCCAATAAAGCTTTAATGCCCATGTTATGGAAAATGTTTCCTAATCACCCTAATTTGCTGGCTTCTTTTTTTGAAGATGAACTTTCACTAGCTACGCAATTTGATACGCTTGTTAAAAAGCCTATTTTTTCTAGGGAAGGCGCTAACATCAGTATTGTTCGCAACCAACAAGAAGAAGTTGCTTCACAAGGCCCTTATGGTCAAGAAGGCTATATTTACCAAGCAATGCATGCACTGCCTATGTTTGGTGAAAATTACACCCTAGTGGGCAGCTGGTTAGTGGATGATGAACCGGCAGGTATCTCCATTCGTGAAGATGCTCAACTTGTCACGCAAGACACTAGCCGCTACCTGCCTCACATTATTTTGTGATTGGTTTTTCATAAGCTTTATATTTCAATAAAGCTTATGAAAAAACCCTATGATGTATTACACCTTTAACCAAGCTAAGCCGGTTTTTAACAAAAAGCGTGCATCTTTATCTAGTATATCTCCGTGGGCGATCACCACCTTTTCAAATGGAAAATCAAACATTTTTTGAAGACTAGCGCGGGCTTTTTTACGGTTGATATAAACCAGCCTTAAAATGTGTGGCCAACCAATTTTTCCATGGCATCCCCCGAGTTTTAACCAAATGCGGGTTAGAAAATGATCAGAGCTCTCGAAATTTTCCACAATATCGCAGGTTAATAATATTTTTGATGGTTTATGATAAAAAACCGTCTCGTGCATTAAGCTGCCTTCAATGGTTAATAATTCAATATCGGGTTTCCAATCTGGGTGGGGCTCATGGCTCAATACATGGCTAAAAGATAAATCTTTACGTTTTTTGTGTAAGGCAATAGGGCCATGCAAATTAGCCTCTGGGTACAGTGTCATGGCTTGCCCTGCATATAAATGATGAAAGTTATTAGGGCAAACAATATGCGTCACCTTGCCAATGTCATCAATTTCTTTTTTTAAAGCAGAATTAATAAGCACAGGTGAATAAAGTAGCACTTCACCATTTGATAAACGCACTACCGTCATGCGTGTGCCCACATGAAACAATAAAAACTTCGATTCAGAAAATACCGTCCATAAATTATTTGATAGACTATTCAAAAGGCTCATCTTATTTCCTGTTATTATTTTTAATGTTAGGGATATTCTTAATTATGGCCTGTTTATATTTGGGCAGGCCGTTGAGTGCTGCTTGATAGGAATACTCAATGAGTGATTTAAGGTGTTCATCATTCATTTTTTTAATGTCTACTACGCTTACCCAGTAAAACCGTCCCATAAAGCGAGCAGGTTTAAAGCCTTCTTGGTCGGTGAGTTCCATAAATACAGCCGGAGACGTCTTAACACTAAAACGCCATTGTTCTGGTTGGCTGGTTTTAAAGTAAGCAAACTTTTTACCCAATAAGCTGTAACTCAGCAGGTTACCAGGGTGCTTTATTTCGTTCATCTCACTGCCTGGTAAGCTAAGGCAGTATATCTTTAATTGTTCTACATTCATGATGGCAGTATACGGCTCGCAACAATATGGGCAATGGCCAGTTCAACCACTGCTGTCAGCCAAATGTCAGTCTCGATAGATCTTATAAAGAAAAAATATTAGACAAAGGTTCGTTAACGAACTAATGTGTGAGTCACTTAATGGGAATCAAATATGTACGGTGAAGATCAATTCATAATTTTATTGGCTAAATTGAAAGATAGAGCTTATGAATTCATTCAAGCAGAGCTAAAACGCCTAGATATTGAAGGAGCCCCTTCTCACGGTGCTATTTTGGTGGCGCTTTTGCAATATAAGCAACTGTCCTTAACTCAGCTATCTAAGATCATCGACAAAAAAAAGTCATCCACCACTGAATTAGTGGATAAACTGATTAAAATTGGTTATGTGGAAAAAACCATCGATGCCCATGATCAACGTATTAAATTGGTTCAATTAACTAAAAAAAGTATGGTGTTAAAAAGCAAATTCGCTCAATTCACTCAAAACTTAACCGATAAAACCTTCCATGGTGTAAGCGAAAAAGAAAAGCAGCAAACTATTGTAGTGATGGACAAAATACTTAAAAACTTTGAAGACTAAGGCTTTTTTTGTGCATGTAGTTCGCCAGCGAACTATTTTGATTTAATTAGCTATACTGATAATTAGGAAGGTTAATATGAAAGCCATTATTCAGACTCAGTACGGTAAAAGTGATGTTTTACAATACACGACTCAACCTACCCCCGAAATGAACAGTCAGCAGGTTTTAGTGCAAGTAGAAGCAGCCAGCATTAACCCTCGCGATTGGCTGATCCGAAGCGGTAAATATCAAATGCAATTTGCCGTGCCTAAGTTTCCCCTTATTCTGGGAAGTGATGCGTGTGGCAAAATCATCAAAGTAGGCAGTGGCGTTAAAAATTTTAAGATTGGCCAAGAAGTAATGGTGATGAAAAATCCTCGGGATGGTTTGGGCTGTTATGCACAGCAGGTAGTGGTGAATGAAAAATCCATTGCTTTAAAACCCAGTAATATTACTTTCGAGCAAGGAGCAGCCGTTCCCCTATGCGCATTAACTGCTTGGCAAGCGTTTAAAAAGAAAGCCAACCTTAGTTCAGGGCAAAAAGTATTAGTAGTAGGGGGCAGTGGTGGTGTGGGAACGTTTGCCATTCAAATTGCCAAAGCGTTAGGGGCGGAAGTTGATGCGGTTTGCGGGCCAACCAGTATTGCCTTAATGAAAGAGTTAGGGGCACAAGATATTTTTAACTACAAACAGGATAACTTCATGAGCGAGCTATCCGTTTATGATGTGGTATTCGATACCATTGGCCGACATGGTTTCACCCCTTATATGAAGGTACTGAATAAAGGCGGCACATACGTCTCGACCATACCTAGCCCACAAAATTTAATAGCGAGCATCAAAACGTCTATTCAATCCATTTTTAGTCAGGCCACTAAAAAAATAAAAATGGTACTGGTGCAGTCAAATGGCAGAGACTTACAAGAAATTGCTCGCTTAATTGAAAATGGCCAAGTCACCCCAGTAATTGATTCCGTATATCCATTACAGGATGCCAGTAAAGCCCATGATTATAGTCGTAGTTTCAGGGCCAAGGGTAAAATTATTTTATCCATGAAGCATGACTAAAGTGTTTTAAAAAATTTAGCACTTAAACACTTGAGAGGTCACAGGCATGTCAGTATTCATGGCAACTTTTTATAAATGGCTTTTTAATCTCTCACCCGCTTACAGGGGGTCGGGTGCTAGAGTGGTAAGGGTTTCTAAAGACTTTCACGAGATAAAAATTAAGCTGAATTTATCTTGGAAAACAAAAAACCATCTAGGCATGATTTGGGGCGGAAGCTTATACAGTGCTTTAGACCCCATGTATGGGGTGATGCTGTATAAAATTCTTGGTAAAAAATTCCATGTGGTAGATAAAGCAGCCACCATTTATTTTAAGCGCCCCGGCTTTAAGAATTTATACGCCCATTTTAAAATTGATAAAGATGAAATCACTTTAATAAAGAATGAGCTTAAAAATTCTAAAAAATTAGACCGTACATACAATATATCTCTTAAGGATAAAAATGATGTGGTGTATGCCAGTTGTGAGAAAACGGTACACATCCGCCATAAATAATTAAAGTTCCCTTAAAGCCTAAAAAATAACAAATAAAGCCAATGCAGTATTTTGCATTGGCTTTAAAGGTGGGTGAAAATTAAAGTGTATTGGGTCTTTAAAAGGCCGCTTGAGAAAACCTTTGGTATTGTATGGCTTCAGAAACTTCTTGCGCTTTACTTGGTGACGATAATTTTGATAACAACACTAATGCCGCTTGATAGCTCACTAGGCTGCCGTTTGAGGTAATGACTTTGTCATCAACCACTACATTGGTATCAAATTGAACATCCACTTTACTAAATTGCGATTTCAAACCCGATTCGCCGCCAGCCCAGGTGGTGGCTTTTTTACCGTTTAATAACCCTGCCTTTGCCAATAGAAAGGCACCGGAACAATTACTGGCCATCCACTTAGCTTGGGCGCCTGTTTTTTTAATAAAGCTAATTAAATCGGTGTTTTCTAATAGTGGCTTCATGCTATAACTTGAAGGCACCAACAATACATCTACTTCAGGGTGTGCGCCTATCCAAGTGTCAGCGTATAGCTTTAAGCCTTCTTCGGTGGTGATTTGGTTTTGATTATCAACGGCAATGGTAATGACTTCGTAATTGCTAAACCAAGTCTTACGTGATGCCACACCAAATACTTCTAATGGTGCTGTGACATCAGAGGTGAGTACCCCATCAAATACCAATATACCTATCTTAGGGTTAGAAGGTAAAAAACGGCTGCCTCCCAGCTTGGGGTTAGCGGCCAAGGCTGCCTGACACATAATAAGACCTACAGTTAAAATGATTGAAATAATGGTTTTCATGGCGTTTTCCTTTAAGGGATTAAGCTCATTATAGAAATATCCATTGCGGAATAAAGTCCATTAAAAGACAATCATTAGTGATTAATATTCATGATATAGCGAAAGGGGGTAGGCGATGAAAATAGATAAAATACGCACCTTGCAGTTTTTCATTGCCACCTGTGATTTGGGTAGCTTCTCTAAGGCAGCCAAACAGTACGAAACAGATCCTTCAACAGTCAGTAAGGCCATTAGCCGATTAGAAGTGGCATTGGGTTTCAGCTTACTACAGCGCTCTACTCGGCAGTTGAGCTTAACTGAAGCGGGTACCCGCTATTTACAGGTGAGTCGCGAAACCCTTGATAATCTCACCCTATGCGAGTCTCAACTGAGAAATGAAAAAGATAGTCCAGAAGGGGTGTTGCGCGTCAGTGTGCCCATGTCTTATGGTCGCTTGTATGTCCGTCCCATGCTAAAAAGCTTCCACCAAAAATATCCCAATATCAAAATTGAATTGCTATACGATGACGCTTATGTAGATATCATTAAGCATAAAATAGATGTGGCCATTAGAAGTGGCACCCTTGAGGATAATCGTTTAATTGCGAAAAAACTCAGCCCCATGGATTTTTTAATGTGTGCATCTCCTCAATATATTAAAAAAAATGGATACCCTAGAAATGAAAAAGAATTTTCACAACATAAGTGGATTCGTTTTCGCTTCAAACAATCAGGCCTATTAATGCCGATACTTCATATGGTTAAGGGCCAAGTAAAAGAATCGGACGATGACCGTTCTTTTGTGGTGGATGATGGCGAAGCATTGGCAGAGCTATGTGCTGATGGTTTGGGCATTGCGCAAATGCCACACTTTGTTGCAAAAAACTGGCTTCAAAAGAAGACAATACAGCCATTATTTTCAGCTTATCGCCCGGATAATTTTGGTGTATATGCATTGTATTTAAAACGCGCGTATATGCCCGCTAAAGTAAACGTGTTTTTAGAATTTATAACTGAACAAGTGAATGCTTTGGGCGAATTTTCCAATAGCACTTGGGCTGAAAGTATTTATAAACCGCTAGACTAGTCAATAGGATTTTAATAGACGGGACGGTGTAAAAACTCCGTTGAATTATTTTTACCAAGTGGCTAGTAAAATAATAACAATACTCTGGGCTAGAAGGGACTGTGGGAGGATGAGAGAAAAGAATATGTTTAAAATCCCCCTTATTAAAGGGCGTTTACAAAGTGCCCATAATACAAGTCTTTTTCTACTAGGCCCTGAAATTCTTTAGTACTTGGAAAGCTTGGCCATTTCTGAGTGGTGTCTTTGGCCACTTGGCTGTTTAGCCAAGTAAGGTGCCAGCACAATTCATGAGGGGTGTCGGTTTTTTGCAGTATTTGAAAATCAGTAATAACAATTTTCTCTTGGTTCATTTCAGAAAAAATGGCACGGCTTAATGCTATGGCTCGTTCAATTTTATCTTCTGAAACTTTAAAAATTGCAAATTCAGTACACACTTCCATGTATTTGCTCCTTGTTTAATCCAATTTGGTGCTAGCGAGCAGCTGCTGTACATCATAGCTGTCGGGCGATGCTATATCAATGTAGGTAATGAGGGCATCAACCGTGCGAATTTTGTTATGAAATGCCATATAAGGGGCTGTGGTTTGCTGATAAGCATTGTCACTATTATGAGGAGCACTCATAACCGCTTGGGCCTCGCCAATTTCATATTGTTCTTTATTGGTCAGATTGCTCATTAAAAAATGGCTATGTTCATGAGAGCTGGCCAATTGCGCAGCGCGATACAAGAGTAATTTTTTAAGCTCTAGCCAATCTTCTCCACGGTAGCTTTGAAAACGCACTGTGTATTGGTGGTTGCCTTGATCTTGCTCGCTGTAACCTTCAGGTACCCAACCCTCTTGTGGGTGATAAATAGATGAACAGCCAGATAAAAAGATTAACGATAATACTAAAACTCGCATTAAAACTCCTTTACTAAATATCCCCATTCTTGGGGCGCAGATTATAAAGTAGCCTTGCTTATTCCACTATCTAAATCATCACCCGTGTTAACAAAAAGTAAGCTAAGACTTTTTAGTACTTTAGATCTCTCCAGCTTTTTTCTTCTTAAGCGCTTTTCTTTTTAAGCACTTTCGGAGCTCATTCCTTGCTAGGTGTATAGCCGGTTTATCCCTTGCCCCTTATGCCAATACCTGCACAGCGGCAGTCAAACTATAATCAACTGAATTGGCGTGATCGGTGGACTCTGACTACAATTTTAATCTAGCAAGTCCAAGTTTCACACATTTTGTGACAGGCTTAATTTATAGGCTGAGTGAAAATTGAAAGGAAGTGACATGTTTCGGTTCTTATTTCCATATAGAAGCACTCTAGCTTTTTTTATAGTCTTTTTGTTTGCTTTTAATGTGTGTATTTCCCAAGCTCAGCCCTTGGTGTTTCTTAATTGGGCCGATTATATGGACCCACAATTAATTGCCGACTTTAAGGCGCGCACCGGCATAGAGGTTAAAGAAATCTATTTTGACTCAGATGAAAAGCGTGACGAGCTCATGGCGGTTAATGATGGCAAGGGTTACGACCTAATATTAATCAGTGGCTTGTCCCTTGGTACTTATGTCAAGCAAGGTTGGTTGTCCCCTATACCGCAACCGCTCAATGCCAAATTAAGCCAAATAGAATCCCGCTGGTGGCAGGCTTTTTCAGAATCGAAACAATATGCAGTGCCCTATTTTTGGGGCACCTTGGGCATCGCTTATCGCACTGATTTGGTCAGTGAAGCAATCACCAGTTGGCAACAACTGTTTAAACCTAGTCCCGACATTAAAGGTAAGATTTCCATGATTGATTCCGCACGGGAAGTTTCAGCCATGGCGTTAAAGTCACTAGGGTATTCCATGAATAGCCACAACAAAGATGAGTTTAACCAAGCGCTAGCACTCATGAAAAAACAGGCACCTTCGGTGGCCACCTATAACCTAGTTAATCTAGATAAAACGTCCTCTTTACTTAGCGGTAAAGTGGTGGCGGCTATGATGTACAGTGGAGATGCGTTAATGCTGCAGGAGCACAGTGATAAAATTCGCTACGTATTGCCTAAAGAGGGCGGTAACATTTGGATAGATTATCTATCGGTTTCTGCTCATTCAAAGCGGGCTAAGGAAGCTTGGCAGTTTATCTATTTTTTAAATGAAGCTAAGCAAGCGGCGAGTTTGGCTAATTTTGTATATTGTGCCTCTCCCAATAAATCGGCCTGGGCACATTTATCTGATGAGTTCTTACAAAATCCGACTATTTTCCCCAGTCAAAAGTCGTTAAAAAATTCGGAGTTTTTTTCACCATTGCCCGCTAGGCAATTAAAAAAACTGCATCATAACTTTCAAAAAATCGTTAACTAATCATGCGTTTACAATGGCAATTTAACCTAGTGGTAATTCCATTGGTGGTGGTGCCTCTGTTCACTTTAGGGGTAATGGCTTTTCAACATCTGCTGCAAAGTGAGCGCAATAAATTAATGGGCACCATGAATGAAAAGGTGGCTCATTTAAGTCAAAAAATTAATGTTAATTTCGCACGTATTCAGAGTAATTTAGAATTATTATCCAGCGATGGCGTGATGACGCGCTATGCCTTAGTAGAGGATGAGTACAGTCGATATCGGCTTTATCAAAAAGGGTTGCTAGAGCGTTTTAAACGTTATCAATTAAGTTTTTCTATTTATGAAGAAATTCGCTTTATTCTGCCCGATGGCTACGAAGACAGTCACTGGATGAAAAAAGGTTATGAAAATGTAAGTGAAGAAGAGTCGACGCAACCTTGGTTTCCTAGATTATCAAAAACCACGGATGATATTCAAAATTTTATAAGCACCAATATAGATACCGATAATCAATCTTTATATTCTTTTAAACCTTTATTACTACGTGATTATAATATCGAAGGTTATACACAGCCAGAGACATTACGCGGGTATCTGGCTACCACTGTTAATCTAAACTGGCTAAAGTCATCATTGCAAGAGTTGCTGGCTGACTCGGACGGCTATGTGGCCATTAAAGATAAAGAAGATAAGATTATTTTTTCTTATGGCAGTGAGCAATTTTTGGCACTAGAGAACAGCAAAGAAGGAATCAGCACGATAAAATCCTCGCAAGGACTCGTTTACCAAGTAAAAATGCTTACCTCACTCGGATACAGTTTAATATTTCTACAGTCAGAGGCACAGGCTTTTAATCAGGCAGGAAGCTTGGCGGTAAGCATTGTGGTCATTACTTTTTTTTCAATTGCTCTGACACTATTCGTGTTAGTGATTTTATTAAGAAAATCTATCTTGAGGCCCTTGCATCAATTGTTGCTAGCCAGTCGTGATATTGGTTCGGGTAACTTGAATACCAATGTGAGTAAATCAGGTTGCGACGAATTAAATGAGCTAGCCTTAGGGTTTAATGACATGGCCAAATCGTTACAAAACAGTGATGAACAAATTCGCTTCATTGCTTACCATGATAGCCTGACTCGTTTACCTAATAGGCGCATGTTTCAATTTTTATTGAGCAATACCATTGCTGCAAGTGAACGCTCTAAAGAGTGCATGGCGCTATTCTTTTTGGATATTGATAACTTTAAAACGATTAATGACAGTCTGGGTCATGATGTTGGGGATGCCCTGTTAAAAATATTCGCACAACGCATTGCAGATTGTTTACGTGAAGAAGATGCGCTACTCCCACCTGAAGGCAAGGAGGGATTAGCTCATGAACAGATGCAAAATGATCTAGTGGCGAGATTAGGAGGAGATGAGTTTACAATTTTACTGCCTCACCTTAAGCAGGCAACAGATGCCAGTTTTGTGGCTCAACGTATTATTTCTGCCATGGAAAATGAATTTTTTGTGGGGGAATATCATTTTAAAGTAACCACTAGCATAGGCATTACAATTTATCCGGATAACGGCACTACCCCAGATGAACTAATTAAGCATGCGGATATCGCTATGTATCATGCCAAGGAACAAGGAAAAAATAATTTTCAATATTATTCCGATGAATTAAATGAGGCCATTGCCGACCGTGTTGATCGTGAAAATGAGTTACGTCATGCTATTGAAAGCCATCATATGGAAGTGTATTTCCAGGCGCAGGTGAGTTTGCCCAATCGTGATATCTATGGATTTGAAGCTTTAGTACGCTGGAATCACCCGACTAAGGGCATGATTTCGCCACTGCATTTTATTTCCTTGGCCGAGGAAACCGGTATGATTATTGAGTTGGGTAAGTGGATATTATATGAAAGCTGCCAAATCGCCGTGCAATGGTTGAAAATGGGTAAGTTAGACTTTCGTATTTCGGTAAATATTTCTAGCCGCCAATTTGAACGTCAAGATCTAGCCTCTCTTGTGAAGCAGGTATTAGAGGAGACTGGTTTACCGGCAAAGTATTTAACCCTTGAGCTGACCGAGTCGGTGATTATGTCTAGTCGAGATAAAAATCTTGTCACCCTTGCTGCTATAAAAAAATTAGGGGTACAAATTTCATTGGATGATTTTGGCACTGGCTATTCATCGCTTAGCTATTTACGTACCTTTCCTGTAGATACATTAAAAATAGATCAGCAATTTATTAAAGAAGCCCGACATGAGCCAGAAGTGAGGGCGATTATTTCGGCCATCGTGATTATGGCACATGCTTTGGAATTAAACGTGGTAGCCGAAGGCGTTGAAGAAGAGCAAGAATTAGATTATCTGGCATCGATTGATTGCGATGTCATTCAAGGTTACTATTTTAATAAACCCATGCCAGCAACAGAGGTGGTGGCGTTTATTGATGCAATGCAAGCCAAGTATTTGTCAAAGGCAAACTGAGCTTTACTAAAGATGGCCATCTACCCAGTTGAAATATCTTTCAAGCGCTAAATCACTGCCAAGTTCGATGCCGCTTGTGACGGGGTTAGGTGGGTTTAGTAATAGCCTCCGGCGAGCTTGACGAAACAACACTTTTATATAAAATCCAACATGAGTGACGTTATATCCCTATTCTATGACCTCTATATCGCATGAATAAAATACGCTTATAAGGTATTAAGTTCGGCTGAGCCGTATGTAGCGATGCAATTATTTTCTCAAGAGCGCTACCCATAAGCTAAACTTATAAAGGGGAATGAAAATGGGAGGCGTCGATGGAAACCGCTAAACCTTCTCACAATGCTTGTGTAATACAAACACAGGGAATCGCGGCCAGTCTGGGTGGCAATCATCAAGGCTGCGCCCAGGGCCCTGTTGTCTTGCAGGAATCCAGCATACTTAAAGATACACTGGCGCAGTGCGGTGTGTCTTTAAGTTGGCAACCCATGCTAACCCCCAATAAGCAGCTTGATACGTTACCTGCCATAAAAAGTCTTTGTGCACAGGCGTCAGATGTTTGCCAAACCTTTTTAAAAGATCAAAAACCCTTTTTATTTTTTAGTGGCGAACATGCTTATGCCATGGGCATTTGGCAAGGTGCCATAAAATCATTGGCCAAGCAGGATAAAACCCTTGGGCTCATATGGATTGACGCCCACATGGACGCCCACACATTTTTAACTTCCCCCTCGGGAAACGTACATGGCATGCCAGTGGCGGCTCTATTAGGCGCTGGTGATGAAAAACTAAATGAAATTGTAAATGCTGGCCCCACCATGGAGGCTAATAAGTTAGCCATGCTTGGGGTGCGTAGTTTTGAAAAAGCTGAAAAAACCTTACTTGATGAGCATAAGGTATCGGTGACGTATATGAAAGATATCCAGTCTAGTGAATCACTAAAACAAATTTTAAAGGATATTCGCGCCACACTTTTACAACAGGCCGATTATTTTGCCATTAGTTTAGACATAGACGCCATAGACCCAAATGACGCACCTGCGGTGGGCGTGCCAGAATCGGCTGGCTTATCTGGAACGGCATTATGTGAAGCCTTAAAGCAGTTTAATGGTGATGAGCAATTTTTAGGCATGGAAATATCAGAATTTTCTCCCGAATTTGATCAACAAAACAAAACACAAAAACTTATTTCAAAGCTACTGTCTTGTATTTATGGAGGCCGTTAGTGGCGATTATAAGGTTTAAAAAAGTGTGCCGTATAAATCTTTGGGGTCAATTGGGGTAGGGGTAATGTCTACATTTTGGCCAATGTTCAATTGGTTACTTAAATCGTGAACCATTCTTAAAATTGAAAAGTCTTCAATGGCGAACCCAACCGAGTCAAACAAAGTGATTTCTTCGTCATTTTCACGGCCATTTTTGGTGCCATTCACCAATTCCCATATCTCAGCGTGCACATTGGCATTTGGGTAGTTTTGTATTTCCCCTTCTTCTTGGCTTTGGGGTAAATACTCCACCACAATGCGGCTATGCTCCAATAATTCTAGTGACAACTCTGTTTTCCCTGGGCAATCGCCTCCCATGCCTAAAATATGGGTACCTTTTTTAATCATGTCTTTTTCTAATAAACGGTTTTTGGTTTTGGCAGCCGTTGCGGTAATAATGACATCGGCATCTTGTACCGCCCCCCTTATGGAAGTGCAGGGCTGTAAGTCGGCCTTGTGGTGCATGTGTTTGTGAAACTTATGCATGGCTTGGGTATCAGGGTCAAAGTAGCTTACTTTCTCAATGGGGAGTACTGCTTGGGTAGCTAGAAACTGAAACTCAGCTTGGGCACCGGTGCCAATTAAAGCTAAATGACAACTCTTAGGGCGTGCCATATATTGTGCAGCCAAGGCACCTGTCGCTGCGGTGCGTATGGCGGTAAGCAGCGTCATTTCACTGAGCATAAGGGGGTAACCGGTTTTTACTTCAGCCAGCATACCAAGCGCCGCCACACATAAACGACCTTGCGCAGTATTGCCTGGGTGGCCATTTACGAATTTAAAACTGTATAGCGCGTTATCAGAGCAAGGCATCAGCTCCATGACCCCCTGTGGGTAATGGATGGCGTGACGAGGGGACTTATTAAATTCAGGCCAGCGCGCGAAATCCTCTTTAATGGCATCAATGGCTTTTTGCATAAAGCTTTCAATGCCAATTTTCTGAGTGATACTTTTAATATCGCTAACCGTAATAAGTCGCATATTTAGCCCGCCTTTTAATTAAATAGGTATTATGTTTATAAAAAGACTTTCCTTAAGTGTAGGTTATTTTTTCAGGGGTCATGAACAATTTTCATTCTGTTAAGTGTGAAGGTAAATCAGGCAGATTATTGGCCACTTCCATAAAAGTGGCGTGCTGAGTGAGGGCCTGAATGACCTCTGGTAAGGGGTGGCTGTAATTGTCATTTATGTCCAGCTCGCCTTTGGATTGTAATTTAAATGCCAGTTGCTCAAGGGGCGGCATGAACTGGGCATTTATACCTGCTTTGTTGCCTCTAGCATCCACTTTATACCAACCATAATTTTTTAAATGAATGGCGTTTAAGCCGTGTAAACAAAATGGCGGTTGATTATCGCTGATGGTGAGTCTTTGATAGCAAAGTGCGGCAGGAATATCGTTAGCTCGTAATAACGCTGCCAATAAATGACTTTTTGCATAACAGTAACCTGTACCATGCAGCAATACTTGAGAGGCTTTGCAAGTGACGGGGTTTAATTGGTAATCCCAACTGTGTTTTATTTCATCTCGTACAAATTCAAAGCAGCGTTTTGCGATTGCTTCATCACCTTGTACATTTAAAGCAAGATCCTTGGCTTTTTCTTGAATTAAAGGGTGGTGAATATCGATGTATTCACTGGCTTGTAAATAGTCTTTCATAGAATGATTGATGTTATGAGTATTAGAAATTGATGTTACCTTGTGCTTATAAAACCTGCTTGCCATTTTTTATTATTTTTCAAAAATTGAACTTTAATGACTGCTAAAGTGGTAAAACTGTTTAAGATATTGCCCTTTTATTGCAAGCAGAACCGTTAAACTAATAAGCAAAGCGGAAATAACATACAAACTAAAAGATACACTGACCCCTTGTGCAAGCGCACCGGCTAATACTCCCGCCATGGCTGATACCACCTGACTGATGATGGTATAAATACTCATCACCCTGCCGCGAATAGCCACAGGGGTAAAATGCTGTAATCCGGCTACAATAAAGCTCACTATCATGCCCGCCAAAGTCGTTCCCATTATTAACACCAAACAGCTGAGCCAAACTTGGTTTATCAAGCCAATGAGCCCAAGACTGGCACCACAAAAGAGCAACATAATTAATATAGATCGCCCAATGGGCAAATGACTTTTTAATTTCATGGCTGCCACGCCCCCTAAAATAAGAGAAAATGCCATGAGACCTAAATACTGGCCTTTCTCAATAGCATTAAGCCCTAATTGTTGCTCTGCTATTTGGGGAAGTATGACTTGCATGGGGCCCATCATTAAATAACCAATAATGGCTGCCAATAATAATTGAGGAATAACCGCAATATTTTGCAGGGATGCAAAGCACTCTTTCCATTCTTGTTTTAAATTCTCATGAGTTAAGCGTTGATGATTATTCGGTGCGTTAATCAGTAATAAGCTTGAAATCATAAACATGCCAATACTGGTGATTGCTACATCTTTCCATTCAAACGTCTGCTGTATTTGTGTTAATAAAATAGGGGCTAATCCAAACCCCACCATGATTAATAAATTAAAAGTAATGGTGGATTGAGCCAGTTTATTCTCCGGTACATATTGTCCCAAGGCCGCCAAGCGGGCTGGGGCAACAAATGCCCAGCCTATGCCAATTAAAAAGCTTGATAGCAGAAAAATTACCACACTGGCAGAAGGCTTAATTGCCATTACATAAAGCATGCCCAAGCTACCTAATACAAAAAAGTTTTGGGCAATAAGCAGTACTTTTTTAGCACTGTAACGATCAATATAGGCACCTGCTATCCATCCAAATACAATGGGTGGCCCAAAGCAAAACCCATAAGCAATGCCTGCCAGTAAGGGAGAGTTAAAAATTTCAAGGCTATACATAATGGCACTGTAATTCACCATATGACCGGCCACGAATGCTAAAAAACATGACAGGTAAAATATAAATAATCTCATTAATTTCCCGTATTAAAAATATTCATTAAGCGCTCCTTGTTAAAGAGGGCAACGCTTAATAATGAGAACTTACTGTGTAAAAGCAGGGCTAAGCACAATTAGGGTTGGCTGAGCATCTTCTATATGCCAACTGGGAAAGCTTGAGTTGGTGGTCAATACGGTGCCGTCATGGGCAATTTCTACGTCGCGGGTGAATGTCACTTTTTTAGCCATGGGGTAATGCTGCCAACGGTCTTCTTTATAGTAATAGGCATATAATGCATCTGAGGTATTGCCGTTTACCCAGACAATGGATCGTGTTTTATCAATGTTTAAAGAATAAGGGGTTTCACTGCCTAGCGGTTTTACCGGCAGATCATGAAATTCAAATATTTCTTTTATCTGATCAAAGCGAACAATTTGAGACTCTGGAAACGCCGCTATCCAAATGCCGCCCTCATTATCAATGCGCAATCGTCTTGGCCCTTTAAAAGGTGTGTTATACATTTTTATTTCATGGCTGATGGGGTCAATTCGTCCAATGCTATCGGCATGAAGGCGTGCGAACCAAATGCCACCGTCTGGCGCAATATCAATCCCATAAGGCAGCGGCACCCCTGTTGAATCTCGGTCTACCGAAGCCCAATTACCCACAGGCAAGCCCCAGCTCATTAATTTAAATAACACCCCCATTAAATTAATGGTGATGGTTTCTTTAAGACTACGTGATGGCAAATCAAAAAATTTAAATGTGTTATCTTTTCGATTAAACATGCCCACTTGATTGGAAAGCGCCAAGGTAAACCAAACATTGTCATGGGCATCTACCCTAAGAGTATGAGGGTAATACCCTTCATCCATATGATGGTTGGTCCACTTTTTGGTTTTAGGGTTGAATTCAATAATCCGCTGTTGATAAGAGGCGGTAATAAATAGGTGATTGTCTTTGGTGCTTTCAGCAAAAGAATGAATGCCTGCAAAGGTTTCATGTTTAGGAAAATCTTTTAATCGAGACCCTAACAGGCCACCGTGTTGATCCCATTTTTCTTTGGGGAGTTTATACACAACGTATTCCCCCGTTTTAGCATTTATCTCATACATGCGGTCTTGTAAATTGTCGCCCACATAAACGGCGCCTGAGGAGTGATATAACAAGTCATGCATCTGTGAAAAGCTATCACCAATGGGCCACTCAATAATCGATGCATGATTAAGATGAGCCCCCCAAGGAGTACCTTTTGGAATTAGCTCAGGGTTAGCATTTAAACGGGCGTATTTTTCATGGAGTAATTTCGGCAAATCTTGTTGTGCATCATCGGCTAAGCGCGCGCCATAATTCACCATGCGATAAATGGTTTCATCCCACATTTCTTCGCTACGGTCTCTGCGTAAATATAGGCTGCCTTGTTGATGGCAAAACCCGCACTGTAAAATATAATGCTTTTTAAGGTCGGTTTCTAAATCAAGAGCAGCCAGCCATGTATTGGCAGGCCGCGATGCTGCTAATGCTATTGGATCGTGCTCCTGTTCAAGAGTCGCTTGCCAAGTTTTATCACCCATTAATTCAATGGTTTGATCCTTGAAGCCTGGTTTTCTTAGGCGGTAGCGAACGCTTTCCTTTTTAAAGGAAGTAAATTTTACAGCACCCTTCATATTGGTAAAAAGGGAGTAGGTAGGCGTTGCGCGATTTAAAGTACCTTCTGGCGGGTAGCCATTGTCACTGCGATCAATGGTGAAGCCTGAAACAGGCGTCTGTGACACCATGACATTATCGATGGGATTACCGCTGATATCCGTAACGATCACCACCCCAGCCATGGCCACTTTATTAAACACAATACCCATGATTAAAATTATAAGAAGAGACTGTTTCATGGCTTAGCGTACTCTTTATCAGTTTCTTTAAGGAAGGATTCAAATGCACCAAGGGTGCTTTTACTGGGTTGATGTTTGAATACTGACTTAATTTTATCGTTGGCTAAAACGGGTCTGTATTCTATGAATTTGACCTGTTCAGGGCCGTACTGAGATAAACCTAAAGGTTTTAAAAGCATCAGCATAAAGCGTAAAAAATTAGCAGGTAACGGCAGGTAAAATTTATTTAAACGCTTAGCAATGGCTTTTAAAGACAAAGTGCCATCTCCGGCTACGTTGTATATACCTTGCACATCGGTGGTGGCGGCTTCAATTAAGTAGGCCACTAAATCATCTACCCAAATAATCACGAATGGTGAATCACTTCCCGCTATGCCTGTGATGATATTTTTACTGAACATCTGGGTGATGGGGTTTTCAAAATTGGGCCCTAATACTGTACCGGGGCGTAGAATGACTTGTTTAAGCTGTGGAGCATCTTTGCGGTATCGGGCTAGTATTTCTTCAACTTGGCGCTTATGACTTGAATAAAAATAATCTTCATTTCCCCGTATTGGCATGTCTTCAGTTAGCCAATTTGCATTGTCTTGCCAATAGCCATAAGCGGCACCACTTGAGGTAATAACAAACTTACTTACGCCAATTTTTACCGATAGGGCCAGTAATTTTTCGGTGGCTTTCACATCAATGTCGTGCGCTTGTGCAAGGCACATATTAGAAGGCAATTGAACAATAGAGGCCAAATGAATAATCACATCAGGCTTTATTTCTGCAACCCATGTCATCAATAGTTCACTGCGAATATCGAAAATTGCATGGGCATTATTGGCTATATTAGGCAGTGGAGTTAAATCAGTGGTGTATAAATCAATATCAGGGCGTTCACTGAATATATTCACCAGTCGAGAGCCAATGTCTCCTGCGGCGCCAGTAATTAATATTCTCATAAAGAGACTCCTTTATTCTGACTCATGTAAACGCGACTCACCCCTGCAAACACAACGCCCGAAACAATGTGCCAAGTCCCCCAAAATGCACAAATAAGTGCCATGGCGTATTCGCCATGAAATTGTGTAAACACAATAGCAATGGCTAACGATGAATTTTGCATGCCTACTTCAAGAGTGATGGCTTTTTTATCCGCTATTGGTAATTTCCCAATAGAGGCTGCGCCGAAGCCTGTCAGCATGGCCAATAAGTTATGGGCAAGCACCGCAGCAAATAACAACCAAAATTGCGCCAGGAAGTGTTCATAATTTTTAAAGACAGCCATAAAAATAAACATAAATAATGCTAAAAGACTCATGTATTTTAAAATTGTGTGTAAGCGCTTAGATAAATTAGGCGTAAAATGTTGCATTAAAAAACCAAGTGCTAACGGGGCCGCTAATACAATTAATAAAGATTGAGCGATGTCGCTGCCGCTTACATTTATATTCAGTAATAATTCGTTTGCCACCGGATTCAGCGAAGCCCAAAACATAAAATTAATGGGCAACATGAAAACGGCAATGGTGCTAGAGATAGCGGTTATGGAAATGGATAATGCGGTATTGCCACCTGATAGATGGGTGATAAAATTTGAAAGGGCGCCACCAGGGCAGGCCGCCACCAGAATCATACCCAATTCAATACCAGCAGGTAAATCCAGAAGCAAAGTTAACCCACAGGTAAATGCGGGCAGTAATAGGAATTGCGCGGCTAAGCCAATAATAGGGGCCTTAGGCGCTTTAAAGACCTTAAGAAAGTCTCTAGGGTGAATATCAAGTGCTAAGCCTAATACCATCATGGCTAGGGTGAGGTTTAACACCCACTGCTGTCCACCGTCATATTGTATTTCAGGCATGAAACACCCTTAGCTGCTAATTAAACTCAATGAGCATTACTGTAATGCATTCAAATTAAAGAATACTGACTGCTAAGGTCATGCTTTTGGCGGCTAAAGTCAAAATTGAGTGGTGAAGGAATTGTTTACTCTTCAAGCACTGACACGCGGTAACGCCTAGGGGTCGTGCCGGTCCAACGCTTAAATGCCCTTTGAAATGCACTTTGTTCTGAAAACCCCAGTCTTTCACTGACATATAAAACCGAGTTATGGGTTTGCCTTAAGTAGGTTAAGGCCAGTTCTTTGCGAATGGCATCTAATACCTGACTGAAACTGGTGCCGTACTCTTGAAGCTTTCTTTGTGTGCTTCGTACACTTAGGCCAAGGTAATCTGACACTTCTTCCATTTCAGGCACATGATCCGGTAAGGTTTTCACGACATAATCTTTAATGACTTCTAAGGGTGAATTAAAGGTTTGCTGGGTAAGTAAAGATTGCCCGTGTAAATGCAGTACTTTATTTAATTCGGTATCTGATTTTCTAATGGGAACTTGAAGCTCTGAATTGTTCATTGTAATGCCATTAAATTGCGCTTCAAATGTAACAGGGCATTTAAAAAAGGCTTCGTAGTCTGAAGTATTAGACTGGGGCTTGTGTGTAAAGAAAACTCTGGTTGGGTAAAAATTTTCGGTATTGGTAAGGGTGCGAGCCAAGCTGATTAAACCGCTAAGAATTTGCTCTGGCAGGTGGTGGCTGCAATTATAGGCCGGCACCCATTGTAGTGTAGATGCGTCTCCATGGGCAATTAATATGGGGGCGCCCATATTACCAGAGAGCGATTGATACTTGTATTGAGCGGCCATGGCCTCTGCAATATTTTGTGAAGTTAATGCGATATACCCCAAAATACCCCAGCGGTCAGATTCAAATACTTGGCCAAATTTAAAGCCTAGCAATTTCTCATCTAATGCCTCACAGGCAAAGGCGTAAAGGGCTTCATAGCGCTGAACATTAATTAATAGGCGGCTGTCATTTAATTGCTCTTCAGACACGCTAACCGACTGCAATAACGCACAGCGCGCAAGGCCATGGCGTTCACAATAATTAATTAAAGAGCGAACGGGTTGCACGGCAATTTTTGGTTCGAAAGTGGTAAAGGGTGTTTCCATGGGCTGATTAAAGCAAAATGTCATCTAGTGTCAATATTATTAAAATTCAGCCCCAAGTAAGGGAAGGTGTTTTATCTGATGATAATTAAGCGCTAATTGAATACAGTTCCTTAACGCCGACACATTAATATCATCGCTGTCTTTAAATACAATGGCGCGATTGCCTTCATAGTCAAATTCACTTGGGTATATTTCTTTAAAGGTATCGATAAGCTTACTTTTACAATTAAAGTACATGGCGTATTGATGTGGGTGTTTATCTTTATAATCAATGCGTATGGTGCTGCCTTTTGTGCATAGGTAGCTGGGTTCACCCCATTTTAAGGTTTCTTGTATTTTCTTATGTGATGAGTCAAAAATAAGCTGGCGTAAGAATAACAGCTGCCTTTGCATTTGAGCTGGGTAAGAGCCAAATTTTTGCTTAACCTGTGCACTTTCAAATACAGTGTCTTGAAAAGCAATGGCTGATAAGTGCTGCGGTTTCATGGGCTGCTCAGTCAAGTTATTATGAAATTAAACCGGATAACTATAAAACAACCACTGACTCTTTTGAGTGTCCAGTGTGTCATATAATGTTTGAGCGATCTTATTATCAGTGGCTGTGACCCATTGCAAACGGGCTGCATTATGTTGTTTGGCATATTGGCGGCAATGCTCAATGAGTTGTCTGGCCAAACCTTTTCCTCTAAATTCTGGCAAGGTATATAAGTCATTGAGTATGGCAACTTTTTGAATGATGCTGGATGCGAAACTAAAATATACCGTAGCAAAACCTGCTATAGCCCCGTCATGGCTAATGATAAATTGACAACCATGAGCAGAGTCAGGGCCAAATTGACTAAAAAACGCCTGGTTATTTTTATCGTTAATATCTTTAACTTTATAAAATTCTTGATAGTGACGAATCAAGGGCAGCGCCAGTTTAATATTTTCTACATTGACTGATTGAATAGTACTTAACGACATTTTCCTGAAACCTAAATAAGCTTAATAAGTATGGTGCCACAGGCAGCTATTTCAAAAATATAACATAAGGCCGCTGCCAGTTGGCGCATTCTAAAGTGAGGTGCCAAAATTCCATAAGAATGCATCACACGAATAATAATAAAGCCCACTGAAAAAACAGCCATATATTCATTGGCCAGCTGCATATCACTTAACACCCACAAAAGGAGCGCAAAAGGAATGCTGTGCTCAAGGGTATTAATATGAGCGCGAATGGCTTGTTTGAGTTTTTTATTATTGCCATCTCCATTGCCAATTTGGTACTGCATGCGAATTTTAGAAATATTCATAGCCAATAAACTGATCAGTAAAACAGCAAGTACAATATACAGGTGTAGGTAATTCATATTTTTCCTTAATTTAGCCATTTTAGATAACGGCAGTTATATTATGCGCCTAAAATTAGAATCTAATAATTCACCTTGAAATTAGCATAAAGATGCCGAGGCCACATCTATCATTGTTCATAAACAAAAGGGATTTCCAGCATGGCCATTGAGGGTGTGGTATCCAGTGCTGCTGTTAATCAGTTTTCAAGTGTTGTCACGAAATTTAGCGTCGCTGTGCTTGAAAGCGTGTCCTCTGCCATAGATAGCGCGGTCACTTTTACTTAATTACAAGCTCTGTTACCAAGGGTGTACAGCCCAGCATTGGTACTATTATAGCGGGTTGTTAAGCAGTTTCTTTAAGCAATTTTAAGTTGCTTCGATAAGCACTGGGTACTTTTCCTGTCCATCGCTTGAAGGCCCGCCTAAAATTACTGGAATCTGAAAATCCCACTAAATCGGCAATGTCATCAAGGGCAAGGCTAGATTTTCGTAAGTACTCAATGGCAAGCTGTTCTCGTACGCCATCAAATATTTTTTGAAAACTGGTATGGCTACGCTTAAGCTGACGGCGCAAATTTCGTGGGTGAACGCCAATTTGTTGTGCGACCTTGTCTTCGTTAGGAAAGCCACCAGGAGAATTTAATAAAACAGCCCGTACGCGCTGTACCATATTATCTTCTACGCGGTGCTTAGCTATATATTGATCACACAAAGAGCGGGCAACTTTTTGGGCCACCACATTGCCTTGTAGGGTAGGTGTTTGTAAGTCTTGTTGGCGATAAATTATTTTATTTTCAGGAGCATTAAAAAAAAGAGGGCAATTAAAGATATTTTTATAAAGCTGGCTATAGCTGGGTTCTGGGTAGCTAAAATAGACGGCTTGAGGGGGAATGTTTTTACCTGCTAAAAAGTAAAAGCTTCGTTTAATAGCACTGAATACCTCTTCTACTAAAAACGATACTTCTTTACCTAATGGTTGGATGGAGGATAGTAATAGCTGACTTTTATCCCCTGCATGCACTAACGACATGTTCATCAAACTAGGAGAGGCCTTTTGATATTTAATGGCTACTTCAGCGGCTTCCTTCATATTCGGCGCACAGCTCATGGCATAACCCATTAGCCCGTAGCTGCTGGTATTTTCACATGCACCAATTTGCAACCCTAAGCCGTCTACCTGACTTAGCATCACTGCATTATTAATGAGGGTAATGGATTGGGAGTAAGATATTTGTCCTTCTTCATCGAATACTGAATCTTTAGATAGTCCGGTATTTGATAATAGTGCATCCGTGCTCACGCCAATCTTTGTCATTTCTTCGACAATATGCGCCGCTTTATGGTTTGTGGTGAACCAAGCTTCAGAGCTGTGCTGAGAGTTTATTGCCATCTTCATATTATTATTTTGTGTTTTTAAAAAAGGCGGGCCTATTTATACATTCGTGACTAAGTGCAGGCAATGATTTTTACGATAATATTTCATCATAATAAATGACTTGTCCAAAATAGACCCCAAAAACGTTGATCCCAGACCTCCTAAAGATTCAGCCATTTACCTTATTATTTTAACCAAAGCATGCTTTAACAATAATAAAAGGTGAGTTATGCGTGGTTATCTGAATATTGCTAAAAACTACAATTTGTCTATTGGAGCTTCTGAAAAAATGGGGTTGTTTGATTGGAAACGACGAATGGGCATTCACTTAGCGTTTCATCGTGATCCCATGAACATATTTTTGCATTCGGTTTTCCCTATATTGAATGCTTTAGCCATATTAATGATGTGTTATCCATTATTTATTAAATTTCCACTATTAACTGAACAGTCTTTTTCGGTGGCTCTATTGGTGCTACTAGCAAGTTTTATTTTATATGCATTGGTGGATGTATTGGCTGCAGCCTTGGTGTGTGGCCCTGTCTTGCTGTTGTATCCCATTTGTCAATTCAGCTTTATATATTTTGATCAATCATCAATGGCTATGTTAGGGAGTGGTGCAGGGTTGTTTTTATTTGCTTTATGGGTGCAAGTGGGAATAGGGCATAGAATATGTGAAAGTGGGTTAGGGGATGAAATAGAAAACATAGCGGAAATGTTTGAAAGTAAAAACCCCATTCATTTCATTATTCTTCCAGTTTATACCATATTAGATTTACTTTTCATGATGGGCTATCGCAAACAACAAGCAAGCATAGTATGGAAAATCATGAACGAGCTTAGGCCTAAGCTTGTTAAAGAATTAAATGAAGTATCGGGTATAAAAATAAGTTAATAAATCTTTAGTAATAACTTTCAAATTAATTGGCCTTTAAATAATAAATTAGGTAATGCATGAATAATAACTTTAAAGATCCGGAGTCGCTGACTAAAATCGAAAAAATAAATAGCGAAGACGTTAATAGTAATAAACTGTTTACCCCAATTACTATTGGCAAACTAAAATTGTCAGGGCGAGTGATAAAGTCGGCCATGGTGGAAACCTTATGTACTAAAGATGGTTTTGTCACTCCTAAACTTATTGAGCATTACCAGCAAATAGCCCAAGGAGGCACACCGCTGATTATTACCGGAGCTGCTAATTATAATCTTTACGGTCGTGGCGTGCCTTATCAATTAAGTGTGGACAGTGACAATAAAATACCAGGTTTAAAAAATCTGACCCAGGCCGTGCATGATTTAGGAGGCAAAATCATGGCACAGGTATATCACACGTCACGACAAGCCCTACCAGAGCCGGTGGGGCGCAAGGATGCCCAAGCACCTTCGGCAGTGTATGAGCCTTCATTGGGGGTTTCTCCTCGAGAAATTACCAAAGCTGAAATTAAAGAAAATATAGCCGAGTTTGCCGAGGCAGCCTTGCGCTGTAAAACGGCCGGCTTTGACGGCGTGCAAATTCATGCCGCCCACGGTTATTTAATTAGTGGTTTTTTAACCCCCCATACCAATAGACGAAAAGACGAATACGGTGGGAATTTTGAAAATAGAATGCGATTTTTGCTAGAAGTATATAGTGCGGTTCGTGAAAAAGTAGGAAATGACTACCCATTAATTTTAAAACTAAATGGCAGCGACGATTTGCCTTTTAGAAAAGGCCTTAAAACACAAGAGCTAATTAAAGTGGCTAAGCGCTTAGAGAAAGTGGGTATTGATGCCATAGAAATTACCGCAGGGCATTATGAATCAGGCACGACATTCTCTAGGGGCAATTGGAAAGGCTTTACTAAGACAATGTTAAAACACGGCTTAGGGCCAAGCTTAGGTTTAACTCGACGCAAGGGCATGGCAGCAGTGGCCCCTTTGGTTGATTGGTATTTCAATAAGGTGGCTGGGTTTAAAGAGGCGTTTAATTTGGACTATGCCAAACAGTTTACTCAAGCGTTATCTATCCCGGTGATTTGTGTGGGGGGATTTGTAAACAAAGAAACCATGGCACAAGCATTAGAACAAGGTGATTGCGACATGGTGGCGGTAGCGAGAGGGTTTATTGCCGACCCATATTTATATCGCAACATGAAAGAAAACATAAAAGGGCCAAAGTGTAATTACTGCAATGCCTGTTTTGCACGGCCAGGTGTGCAGCCCTTAACGTGTTATGAGCCAAACATAAGCGCTGAACGAGCGAAAATGTTAAGTGAGCCATTTTATAAAGAAGCCGCTCATTCATGAATGAATCCATTTAGTTGTATTTACAAAATTAGGTAAAGCCTGTGAACAACCTTGCCCTTGATAGTGCCCTTGTATTAAGTAATGGTACTCGTATTAAAAACCGATTATTCAAATCAGCCATGAGTGAGCAGTTGGCCGATATTCATCACAACCCTAGTTTGGGGCTCATTCAGCTTTATAAAACATGGGCCAAGGGAGGAATTGGTTTGGCCGTGACCGGTAATTTAATGGTCGATCGTCAGCATTTAGGTGAGCCCAAAAACGTAGTGTTAGATGAAAAAAGTGATTTAAGTTTATTTGCAAAATGGAGTGCCGCGGGCACACAAAATGGTTGCCAGCTTTGGGCACAGCTTAATCATCCTGGTAAACAGGTGCCCAGTTTTATACAGGGTCAACCAGTGGCACCGTCTGCCTTACCACTTGAAGGCAGTTTGCAAAAAAACTTTAAAACCCCCAGAGCATTAACAGAAATTGAAATAGAAAAAGTCATAAAGCAGTTCAGCGAAGCAGCAAAGCTTGCCAAACAAACTGGTTTTAGCGGCGTGCAAATTCATGGGGCTCATGGCTATTTGGTGAATCAATTTTTATCTTCCCGTCATAATCAACGCAACGATCAATGGGGAGGGTGCTTACAGAATCGCATGCGTTTTGTTTTAGAAATTTATGAAGCCATTCGCCAGCAAGTGGGCGATACGTTCCCTGTGGGCATTAAACTTAATTCAGCCGATTTTATGCGCGGTGGTTTTACCGAAGAAGAATCCATGGAAGTGGTGAAAGCATTAAGTGACAGCGGCATTAATTTAATTGAAATATCTGGGGGCTCCTATGAAGCGCCCATCATGGCCGATGGCACCGGTAAAAAAAGCAGCCAGCTTCGAGAAGCGTATTTTCTAGAGTATGCCGAAAAGGTACGAGAAATAGTTAACACACCTCTTGTGGTAACAGGAGGTTTTCGATCGAGCAAAGCGATGATTGAAGCCTTAAGAAGTGGCGCAACTGATTTCATTGGCCTTGCCAGACCCTTAGCGTTAGATCCTGAAATGCCCAATAAAGCCATGCAAGATGAGGGCTTTAATGTGCAGTCTAGGCCGTTAACCACGGGCATAAAGGCGTTAGATAAAATGGTGATGCTTAATATGAGTTGGTATGAAGCTCAGCTAGCCCGTATGGCGAATGGGAAAGAGCCTAAACTGAATTTAAGTGAATGGTACTCAACCTTTAAAGTGTTTATGCACCTTGGGGTGTTTGCTTTTCGAAAACGAAGGGCATAAATTTAACTTAAACGTGAAAGCATAGATAAATCAATTTACTATGCTTTTTCTTGGTCTAAATATTTTACCTAGCCATTTAGAATTTTTACTAAGGCTAGTTAAAATTGCTTAATATATTTCCATACGATTACGGCCATTATTTTTGGCCTTATATAAAGCCTCGTCTGAGTTTTTCATGAGTGCTTCCATGTTTTGGCATTCATCAGTTAGCTGGGAGATTCCTATGGAAGTCGTGAAGCTAATAATGCCTTCTTCATATTTCACTTTTAATGCTGAAATATTATCCAAAATTCTCTGAGCCATAATACTGGCTGATTCTTTATCTGTATCGGGTAACAATATTGAAAACTCTTCGCCGCCTAGACGCCCGAATATATCGCTGGCACGTAATAAAGATTGACAACACGTACAAATACTCCGTAGTACTTCATCACCTGCTTGATGCCCGAAAGTGTCGTTAATAGATTTAAAGTGATCGATATCTAGTGCCAGAATAGTGAGAGGGTGTCCATGGCGCTTACTTCGATCAAATTCAATCACACTGCTTTCCATAAAATGACGACGATTGCTAATACCGGTAAGAGAGTCTGTGGCCGCTAAATTTTTTACATGATTTAATGTTTCCCTGAGCGATGCCTCCGTTTTTTTTAGCTCGGTAATATCTTGAGTATAAAGAAAAATGTGCCCGTCTTCGGTTCTTAAGCGAGACACGAGAGTCCAGTCACCATTGGCCCTATCCGATTCAAAGGATGTATATCCCAATTTAAGGCGACTCTGTTTCGCTCGCTCAATAAGACCCTCCAGATCATCATTTTCGACATGTACGCCCGCACCTGATAGATAGGAAAGGCGCATCATTTCCTCGAATGACTTGCCAATGACTTCATCAACAGTGAAGCCAAAATCCTTTGCTAAGGGCTCATTGCAAAAGATCAGTAAATCATCTTGATTAAATACACCAACGCCATCTTTACTGGCCAATAAAGCTTCAATAATGAGTTGATTGACGCTCGCAGAGCACTCAAACTTATGCATTTAACTACCATGCCCCATAAACCGATAAACCAGCTGACATGGATAATTGTAGTTTACCGATATTGAATGTGCTCAGCTAACGGCTTATCTAGGTGTTAAAACGAAAGGCATTATGGCGGCAGCAAATGCTATATTTGAAGGGGTCTAGCCTGCGTTGATTTACTTTAAATAGTTAACGGAGGATTAAATCAAGGGTGAAAAACACACACAAGTGAGTCTTTCTGTTAAGCGTCATATAAAAACGCAACCCCTTAGAAGCGAATAGAATTAACCCCAGCTAGAGATGGTTTTTAGGACTTGCTGGGTCATGGGGACAGCCGCTGCACGACTGCTGCATAGTTTCATTTGCAACAAGGCTCCCCATAACATGCCCACTAAAAATTCAGCTTTGTCATCAACCCCTTCTATATTGGCGGCTTCTAGGCTTTTACTGAAATGAACCACAAACATGTGTCGATACTGGTCAACTATTTTTTTAACGTCACCGCTGGCTCGGTCAATTTCAAAAACCGTATTAACCATTAAGCAACCATTACTTAAAGGGTCTTCAGCGGTGCCTTGATCTTCTATTAGGCCTTCAAAAAACTTTTCGATGGCGACAAGTGAAGGGATAGCAAAGGAATCATTCAGGACGTTTTCATACATTTCGCTATAAGCCTCCAAAGCTTTTAGAAATATTTGTTCTTTATCACCAAATACATTGGAGAGGCCTTTACCATTTACTCCAGTAGCTTCCTGAAGGCTCCGCATAGTGGTGCCTTCGTAGCCATCTTGCCAAAAGGCCATCATGGCCTTTTGGATTACATCCTTTAGGTCAAAATTTCTAGGTCTTGCCATAATTTACATCGCACATTGTAAAATTAGTGACAATAGACTACATTATACGTTGTGCAATGTAAAATATTGCATACCTCTCTTTAATGAATAGATCTATATAGCTCCTTCTCAGATCACACCGTTATTTCCCTCTTCATTTTGTGGATTTAAGAGCGCCTTCAAATTTATTATACATCGCGTGTTGTAAAACTAAAAAAACAATGCTAATTTATACATCGCTTGATGTAAAACTAGATGTTTCAAAGTAAATCCCCAAACAGCCAATAGGAAAAAGCTTCTATTGGTGGGATACCAGACATTTTGTTGAATGACACAGCAGCAGGTAGCTAGCCCAAAAAATGATTGGGCTTAATTTAAAATACAAAGAGAGATCATCATGACTAATTTTACATTCCATACCATTGCAAATACCGAAGGCGAAAGAAAAGAGCTGCTTCAAGGAATAGAAAAAGGTTACGGCTATATCCCAAACCTGTTTGGCTATATGGCCGAAGCGCCCGTGACCGTGCAAGCCTATATGCAAATGAATGAGCTATTAGGAAAAAGTTCGATTCCTGATGCTCAACAGCATGTGGCGCTATTAACAGTCAGTAAGGAAAATAACTGTGATTTCTGCATCACGGCCCACCGAGCCTATGGCAAACACTTTGGTTCAAATCAACAATCTCTTGATGCCTTACATAATGGGGTCGAGATTGAAGACAAAAAAGATGCTGCCATCGCCAATATTATTCGTTCAATAATGAATAATCGTGGTTGGGTGCCTGAAGCGGATCTAAACGCTTTCTTTGCAGCGGGTTTCACCCAGCAGCAGTACTTTGAAATGATCTTGGTGGTGACGATTAAAACACTGTCCAATTATTCAAATCACATGACCTTGCCAAAAGCGAACCCTGAAATGGAAGCGCTACTTTAAGGAATGATGACGCCCCGTAGCCACTTACGGGGCGCTATTCATACCCTGCCAACAGTGAATATTATTGAATTAAAGATAATACGAGCATGATTAACGTTAAACCATTTATTTAGACACAGGCTGTAGATGAACATAAGGAAAATTATAACGTTCTGCATAGCCATTTTTTTTGGTAATTAATATTATGACGGTCTATCAAAATATTATTAAAGGGGAAACGCCTATCAGCGGAGCACCCCAATTAAAACTGAACGAAGAATTTACTTGTGTACCGCAACATTATTTACAATTTGAGCACACCATTGAGACGGTTGAATCCATAATCTTAGACATCGAATACAGTGAAAATTACCCTGTTTTTGTATGTGAAGATGTTGCAGGTATTTATATTCAAGTGGGCATTATTGGCTACGATAATTATATAAGTCTTCAGGCGCAACCATCATCTAAAATTGTATATGGACGAAAATGGCGAGTTGAGCCACTGCTGCCGACTTCTGAAATCATTCAAACCGTGTATCTGGCTATTTTAAAAGCCAGAGAGCACGAAGTTAGAGAACTATTAAGGCTCTCTCATGGACATGCCACGAGTACCCCCTTTAATACACATCATGACTTACCCGTAATGGCAGCCTTGCGACATCAGTTTTACTATAAAGAAGAAAACAGTCATCAAGAAAGTATTAACGACAATATACAAACTTGGCTAGATATCATTAGCTATAACGGAATGGCGCTTAAATTAAACCTAGTGACTTCCATCAATAGTGGTGTGCATATTGTTGAACTTGAATTAAGTGGCACAGCCGAGAATAGTGCTTTCGAACCCAAGCACAGGTCTATAGCTTTGGTGCTGAAAGAATTGAATCAGAATGCCTTGTATCATCGACTAATGAGTCAACTCATAGAAGACAGTAATCATGAGGTCGCCAATAGATTTAAGTATCGAGATTTTCACCGATTTAGCCAAAGTATTAATGTTGTGGAAGTGGGCTTGTTATCGGTGGCTAGTCGAAGTTTGCATAAGAAAGTTCAATATAAAAATTTTAGAAATCACTATAAACAACAAAATTATGACACCGACACCACGAGAGTACCGAAGTTAACTAACAGTCTATTGGGGGTGAAATTAATTACCCAATTAGTGAGCTTCAATACGTTACAAGGTCAACTGCCTGTTTCTTAATTACACAATACGTAATATTTAAAACCCATACTGGAGAAAATTATGTTACTTGATACACCAAAAGCTGCACTGGGTTGGATAATCAAACCCTTTTCCTTAAAGGACTCTAAAGGCCAGACATTTGAATTGGCTGATTTAAAAGGGCCTCAAGGCACTGTTATCGCATTTATATGCAATCATTGCCCCTATGTTAAGTCTATTGCCAAGCACTTGGCTGATGATGCAAAAGCATTGCAGTCTATCGGCGTAAACCTAGTGGCCATTAATTCCAATGATTATCACTATGAGCCTGAAGACAGCCCTCAAAAAATGACCGAGTTTTCTAAACGGCATGGCTTTACTTTCCCCTATTTAATTGATGAAACTCAAGCGGTTGCAAAACAATACGGCGCAGTTTGCACGCCTGACTTTTTTGGTTTTAACGCTGATGGAGAATTGCAATACAGGGGTCGGTTGGACAATAGCCGCTCTAAAAAATCCATCAATAGAAATGCTGAGTTATTTGAAGCTATGAAGGGGATGGCCGCTACAGGAATGGGTCCAGAGTTTCAAAACCCCAGCATAGGTTGTTCTATTAAATGGAAATAGTCGCTATTTAATAATGCTTGCCTACATTACTGATTATCGTGATGTAGGCTTTTATTTTTATGAAAAACCGATAGCTGCCTAGGCCCTAATCTCACACATCTCTAATAGCTCTGTTTCTTTAAGCCCTTCTGTTATCCATTCTTGAATGGATTTTAATGCCAGTAAACTGTTTATATATTCTTGCTCAATAATACCCACTTTTATGCCATAGCTGTTAAATCGTAAGGCGATAGGAGCAAACATGGCATCGCAAATACTAAAAGCGCCAAATAAAAAGTCTCCTTTTGAGGCATATTTCTCTCTTAAGTTTTTCCAGATAGCCCCCACGCGATTTATATCCATTTGAAGTGCTTCACTGATATTTGTAAAGATCATCTTAGTATTGCAGTTCATGGGTAAGTCATTACGAATGGCATTGAATCCAGAGTGCATTTCATGGCTTACGCTGCGGGCCTCGGCTCTCATGAAGCTGTCTTGTGGCCAGAGTTCCAAATTTGGATATTGCTCGGCTAAGAATTCACAAATCGCCAGTGAATCCCAAATTGTCAGCTTCTCATCTTGGGGCGAGGTATATATTAAGGCGGGCACCTTACCAGACGGGCTGTATTTAAGGATCTGTTGTTTGCTGTCTGTCTTATAGAGATAAATCTTGCTTTCATGAAAGCCTATTTCAAATTCTTTTAGTACTAGCCAGGGGCGTAACGACCATGATGAGTATTTTTGATTGCCTATGATGAGGTGATTCAATGTATTCGTCCTTAAAATTGAATGATCTACACCCTATAGGATTCAAATAAAATATTCAAAACACTCTTTGCTATCTAGACGGCTAGGCATAAAAAAGCCCAGTAAAACTGGGCGAAAAAGTGACACAATGAAAAGCTTAAAATGAAACTAAAATGCCCTTATCGCTTGATTGTCCGGTTGGCTAACTTTACCTTGGTAATACAGCTCAACTCTTGGATTCATGATCGCCATCCATAGGGGGGGAATCATGGCAATTACAAACATAGTGGCATAACCAAAAGGAAGTTGTGGGCTTTGTTCATGGTGGCGCAAAACCTGATAGCGTCTGGCTGCATAAGCATGGTGATCGCTGTGACGTTGTAATTGAAATAAAAACATATTCGTTAAAAAATAATTACTGTTCCAACTGTGTTCAATATTAACTCTTTGGTATTTTCCGTTACTAAGTTTTTCGCGGTGTAACCCATAATGTTCTATGTAGTTAATAATTTCTAATAAAGTAAACGCAATGAAGCTTTGCCCTAAAAAGAACCCTGCACCTAATAGAAAGCTGCTTCCTAAGGTTTGAAAAAATAGCCCCATTAATACCGCTACTAGGGCACTGACGAGGTAGTACCAGATGAGTTCATTTTTGCTAGACAGTAAACCCAACCCTTTTTTATTCATGCGCTTTTTTTGAATTTTCCAAGCGTTTAAAAAATTACCCACATACGCTTTAGGAAGGAAGTTATACAAGCTTTGTTTATAGCGGGATGAACTAGCATCTTCTGGCGTTGAAACATGCACATGGTGGCCATATACATGCTCTACTTTAAAGCCAGCGTAACTGACCAATGAATATAAAAGGCCGCCAAAAAGTTGTTCAATTTTAGTGCTTTTATGTATCAGTTCGTGGCCTACATTAATGGCAATAATGCCACCCACCACGCCCATGGATACCACATAGAGCAATTGACCAAGCAAAGATAGCTCGGGCCAGTTCATCAATAGGTAGCCACTGCTAAATAGGCATAGAAGGTAAAGCGGTAAGCAAGAAAGCGTTAGGTAGCGATAAAATTTCTCTTCACTTAAATGCGGTACTTGGGTTTCGTCTGGGTTCACGGGGTCTTTTCCAAGGACCAAGTCCATCAGTGGCACTAAGCCATACACCACTAACAAAGTTAGGCCGGCAAAAAAATCATGATAACCCGTTAATTGCGCAAAGTAATAGCTTGATGCGGGTAATAACAGCGGCATTAAAAAAATAAAGTATCCATATTTTTTTATGGTGAGGGCGGTACTGGGTTTTAGAGAATGGAGTCTCATGGGCTCTCCTTTATTAGAATAGGCACGATTATTTGTAGTGCCTTGATGAACTCCATTTAGATTAGTTTAAGCTTACTAGGATTGTCAAACAATTTAACAGTCTGACTTTATTTTGGCGTGTTTGATGGTTTTTTAGTCAAATTTCGGTGTTTTAACGATAAACTCTTCTTCAAACTGAGAAAGCGTCACCGCGGGGCTCCAATAAAAACCTTGAGCATAATGGCAGTTAATGGCTTTTAGGTAATTTAGCTCCTCTTGGCTTTGCACCCCTTCTGCCACGGTATGGGCATGGCTTGAATGGGCAAGTTGCACAATGGCTTTGACAATATTTTGGTTTGTGGGGTTTAAATGAATGTTACGGATAAAGGCTAAATCTATTTTTATTTCATCGGCCTGCATGTTTTGTAAATACATCATAGAACTGTAACCGGTACCAAAATCATCAATAGCAATGTTAAAACCCGCTTCTTTTAATTCCCGAATGGTGTTTAAAAATTTATCTGGATTATCCATTACTGCCGATTCGGTCACTTCTAGCAAAATGGAATGGGCAGGTACACTGTGACGCTTAAGACACTGTAATAAAAAGGGCAATAACTTGGCCTCGGCCATATCTAATGCCGATAAATTAATAGAAACTTTAAAGTGATTGCATTGGCCTTGGTATTTTGTTTTTAAATGTTCTAGCCATTGGCAGGTCTTTTCAATAACAATCTTGGTGATTGAGAAAATTAAACCGCTTTGCTCGGCCAAAATAATGAATCTTCCAGGGCTAATCATGCCTTTGTCAGGGTGATGCCAGCGCAATAATATTTCGCCACCAGAAAGTTTTTGATTGTGAATAGAAACTTGTGGCTGAATGAATATTTGTAACTGATCTTGCTCAATGGCTTCTTGTAATTCATGTAATAATGTTAAGCGTTGCGCCATTACGAAATCTTGTTTTATTTCATAAGGCAGGTATTTTTGTTTTTGATGGGTAGCCGTTAATAGGGCGGTTTGTGCTTTTCGAAAGGTTTCAGAAATATCTGAGTTCTTCTCAAAATAGGCATAGCCTAATTGATATTTAATGTTAATGATCATATCTCGAATATGAATATTCTTTTCAGCTTCGTTTAATAGATCTTCAATTACCCCTTCCATATTGTGGGGCTCTGCATTTATAAATACCAGTATTTGCTCGCCAGGCAATGCCACTGCATAAATAGGTACATGATGACTGAGCGGCAAAGGCACTGACCATGATTGTTTGTGAATAAAGCGCCTCATTAACTCGGTGCTATGTTGGTAAGCTTCACTTAATGTATTGGGGCCGTAAAGGCTTACTAATTCTCTAAAGCCTTTCATGTCGGCCACTAAAATAGCGAGATTTTTGTGTTTCTCAATTAACTTAACAAGATGTTTTGGTAGCTGGTGCTTTAGGTAGCTAAAGTTAGCCGCATTAACATCAGGATACAAAAAAGATTGAGCCAGTAACTTTCTCTCCATGTACTTCAAACGGCTGGCCAAAGCCACCGATAGCATAAATAATTCTATGATCGTGCCGAATAAAAAACCATGCAGGGTGAAGAAATTAGCCGGTAATTTATCCATCACTGTGGCCATGCCAATGCCCCCTCCTAAAAGGGTAAATACCCACGAAATTAAAAAATATAACGCGGGGTAATAACCATTTTTAAAGGCGCGATACCCCATGGAAATGCCAAAGACACTGCCTACTAATTGCAATAAGGCAAACGCCGGTATGATGTAATATTCAGGAATAATAAAACAGGCCGCAAACCCAAAGGCCGATATAAGACTGAAATGGCGAATGTATTGATAGTGCCAAGGGGCATATCTTTTAGCTTCTAAAAATGCATTGGCAAAGTTTACGGTAAGAAAAATAAGCGCAAAATTCATGGTCATAATATTTTGTGCTAGCCACAGCTGCATAGCGGTTGGCCAAATTAAATTGCCATAGCCGTTCATTGCACCAAAATATAAAAAGCAGGTACTGTGAAAAGCTAAGTACCAAATATAGGCTCGATTGGGGTGCATGGCATACACTAATACATTGTAAAGGGCCATGGCCAGTAGTACTGCGATAATCCCCCCCCAAAACATATTTTGTTGACGGATTACATTGTCATATTCATCTAGGCTGTAAATATCTAAGGGGAGAATACTGGGGCCGTCGTTTTGTTTGTTAATCAGTAAAACGAGGCGCTGATTATTTTTCAGTTCCAAATGAAAGTGTGGGCTGTTGTAATGCTGACTGTGGCTGGTATTTTTCTCTTCTGTGAGTGCGTGATTGTCTAGCAGCCCTAGCTGTTTACTGGTAATAAGCTGGTTATTTTCAAATAAATAAAACCGAAAGTGTTTTAAATAATGGGTATTAAAGACAATGACCTTTTCCCGAGGTATTTCGTCATTAAACTGGCCTATTAAGGTGATTTTATGCCAGCTAGCGTGAGCACTAGGCTGTATAGCAGCTTCGTATACATCTTGACGGTAATCTTGTTCTAGCCAGTAATGCGCACTTGAGCTGGGTGTAATAGCACCATCGGTAATAAGTGAAGGTAGGGGTGAGGTAAGTGGAATATGGGGAGAATCATCCACCGGCAAGTCAAGGGCAAGCCCCAGAGTAGGCAACAGCATGCTTAGTATTATAAATACTCTACATAGGGCCATGCATAGGCTCGCTTGTGTGCGACGGATATTTCATAAGCTTAGCTCAATAATTACATTCCGGAATTCTAAAAGGGTGGCGATACAGAGTAAAGAACCTGTATTACTTAAGCCGTCTCAGCCACCTCTAATTATTCATTACTCATTAATGCAAGCGCGTTTAACGCAAAAACGTTTTCTCAAATTCAGTTAATGAAATGGCGGGGCTCCAATTGAACCCCTGCGCATGGCGACAATTGAGAGTTTTCAAATAGACAAGCTCTTCGTGGCACTCGACCCCTTCAGCCACCGTATGTGACTGAGTTGAGTGAGCCAGTTGGATAATGGCCTTAACGATACTCTGGTTAACTGAATTACAATGCAGATCGCGAATAAAAGCCAAATCAATTTTAATTTCATGGGCCTTGATGGTTTGTAAGTACTGCATGGAACTGTAACCAGTACCAAAATCATCAATAGAAATATGAAAACCTGCATTTTTAAGCATGTCTATGGTGGCTAAAAACTGCTGCGGGTCATTCATGGCAGCAGATTCGGTAATTTCTAATATAAGAGATTGTGCGGGTATCTGATACTGATCAATACACTGTATCAGGTAAGGCAATAATTCGGCCTCGGCTAAGTCCAGTGCGGATAAATTAATGGAAACATGAAATTCTTGAGAGGGTTTCCAGGCTTGCTTTTGCAATTGGGATAACCACTGGCAAGTTTTTAAGATAACCCGTTTGGTGATGGTAAAAATCAAGCCGCTCTGTTCTGCCAACACTATAAACCTAGCCGGTGGAATAATACCTTCGCTAGGATGGTGCCAACGCAGCAATATTTCACCACCAGAAAGCTTTTCGTTATCTATAGAAAACTGAGGCTGAATATAAAGTTGAAGTTGATCCTGATCGATAGCCTCTTGAAGTTCATGCACTAGGGTTAGCCGTTTGGCCACGTCTTGATCTTGTTGGGCGTTAAATGAGAGCTGCTTTTTGTTCTCTTGTATGGCGCTTAATAGCGCAATTTGTGCCCGTCGAAAAGCCTCTTGAAAGGGTTCATCTTTTTTAATGAAGGTATAGCCTAACTGGTATTTAATGGCGGTTTTAATATCAAGGATTTGAATTTTCTTTTCTGCTTCAATTAATAATTCTTTAATAATCTCATTCAGTTTATTTTCCATGGTGGCGATGAGCAGCAAAACCTGCTCCCCAGGCAAGGAAACAGCGTAAACCGATTTTTCTGTGAGTAAGGGTAGGGGCACAGCCCAACTTTTTGCATTAAGGTATGTATTCATATTTTCAGTATGATGGCGGTAAACCTGACTCAGGGTGTCAGGTCCGTATAGGCTAATAATTTCGCGAAAGCCAGTCATATTGGCAATGATAATGGCCAAATGAGGGTGTTTTTTTTGTAATTGAGAAAGATGGTTAGGCAGTTGCTGTTTTAAATAGCTGAAGTTGGCAGACAGTGTGTCTGGTTGAATAAATGACTGGGTTAATAACTGCTGTTCCATGTGTTTTATTCGGCTGGCCAGTCCCACCGATAGCAGAATGAGCTCAATTAGGGTGCCAAATAAAAAGCTGTGCATGGTGAAAAAATTGGCTGGCAGTAGGTTGGCTGCCGCACACATACTAATGACAGAGCCCACGAATACGAATGTCCATGATAATAAGAAATATCGGGCGGGACTAAATTTATTTTTAAGCGCCACATAACCCATGGACAAGCCAAAGATACTGCCTAATACCAGTACTGCGGTAAAAAATGGCATCATGGTATATTCGCTAAAAAATAGGCTAGCAAAAATACCGCTTACATAGCAGATGTTTAAAAAAGGTATAAAGCGGTAGTGCCAAGGGGCATTAAGTTTTGCCTCTAAAAAAACATTCGAAAAATTAAGTACAAAGAAAGCCAAAGTGAAATTAATAAGCTGAATATGCTGAGCCAACAGCACTTGCATGGCATCTGGCCAAATCCAAAAACCCAAACCATTTTGTGCGGTAATATGCATAAAGGCGGTGGTATGAAAACCCAGATACCAAAGGTAGGACAAGTTAGGGTGCAGGGTGTAGACCAAAGCATTGTATAGGGCCATTACCAATAAAACCGCAATGACCGCCCCCCAAAAAATATTTTGTTTTCGTTTCACTTGTTCAAATTTTGATGGGCTGTAAATAGTCATGGGCAACAAACCTCGCCCTTGTGTGTTTTTTTGTATTAGCAAGGTTAGCTGTTGGCCATCTTTTATTTGAAAGCGAATATAAGGGAAGTTGTAATGCACAGGAGCAGGATGTTCATCAATCAGGCCTATGGCTTGTGTCTGAATGAGTTTATCTTTTTCGAATAGATAGAATTTCAAATGTTGTATGGTGTGACTACTGACCACTAGAAATCTTTCTATTTCTTTTGTCTTCGTATCCTTAAAGTTTCCCACTAATTCTATCTTGTGCCAGCTGGTATCTGGGCCCGGTAAAATAGCCTGTTTATAGTG
>CAJXRF010000024.1 GCA_913058575.1 uncultured Bermanella sp. | reverse complement strand
GTTGTATGGTGTCTTCATTAGCATAATAACACTGCCCTATAGGTTGTTGATTTATAGGGCTTAGGATGTCTTTTGCATCGCTTTGTACTTGTTTTTGGCCATTTATCAAGGCACAGCTTTGGTATTGTTCTTCATGAAAAGAAGTGACTGAATCCATTAGTTGAAAGTAAAATGCATCGTGCTGAATTTCTGTTCCTAAACTATTGGGGTAATCGACTAATATTTCACACGGCAAAGGTACATTGGGATTTAAAATAGAGGAGTTAATTAAAAAATCAGCCGGGTGATCGGTTAAAGAATGTATAGGGATTTGTGGGTCTTGTACTTGAAATACAAAGGAGCTATTAGCCCCGTTTTCAATTAGACGCCTTACTAAATAAGGTAATAATTCGGTATGTTGCCCAATGGGGGAGTAAATGCGGCAAGGGATTCCATACTTTTCATTTATTTGATCATACAGTGCTTCTCCCATGCCTTGCAGGCGTTGAAATTCAAATTGTACTGGAGACTGTAAATCAATAATGTATTGAGCTGTCCAGGCATTATGTGTGGCAAATTTTGCTTTAATCCCTGTTTGTCCTTCATTTAATAAAAAGCGTGCACACGCAAGGTAATTTAGGTCCGTACTGTGTTTTTGAGTAAACACCGGATATTCTTCAAGGCCCAATTCTTGGGCCCATTTAATTTCACTGTCCCAGTAAGCCCCTTTAACTAAACGAACTGGAATGGTGACTTGCAGTTTGTCACTTAGCGCATGTAACCAATGTAAAACACTTAAGGCTCGTTTTCCGTAAGCTTGAATGACAATTCCAAACTCACCCCAGTTGGCTAAATCTTGATGACTCAAGACCGATTCAAATACTTGAAGTGAAATATCTAATCTAAATTGTTCTTCAGCATCTATAGTTACGGGAACATTTAATTTCTTGGCTTTTTTTACCAAGGTTAAGAGCCTAGTAATCAGTTCAGGCAATGCTTTGTGTTGTTGGCTTGGCTCGTACCTTGGGTGAAGTGCTGACAGTTTAATGGATATGTTATCCAGTAAACTTTCCTTGCGTTGATTGCCTTGAGCAACCACATCTAAAGCGTGGTGATAAGCTTCAAAATAGTGCCTGGCATCTTCATCGGTTAACGCTTCTTCCCCTAGCATATCAAACGAGCAGCATTGTTGTTTGTTTTCTAAATGCTTAGCATTTTCAATGGCCTCTTCTATGGTTTGAGCGTAAATAAATTGCTCGCCCATAATTCGAATGGCTCGCAGCACAGCCTCTCGCGTAATGCTTAACGTAAGCTTACCTAATAAACTATTGATGGCATCGCTTGGATGGAGGTTTTTAGGTGAGAGCATTTTTCCACTAATGGCCAGTCCCCAGCTTGCTGCATTTACCCAAAATGAATCACTTTTATTAACATGGTGTTGCCAGCCTCGGGTACTTAATTTATCTATCAATAAGTCGTTGGCAGTATCTAAATCGGGTACTCGTATAAGGGATTCAGCAAGGCACATAAGAGTGATGCCTTCATCGGTGCTTAAATCGTATTCTTGTAATAGCTGATGCAGAATAGAGTGACTACTGTGTTCACGAATATTGGTAATTAAATCGGTAACTTTAGTTAAAAAGGTTTCGTCTAAAGGTTCAGGAAAGGTGTCTAGTAAATCTTGTACATAATCTTGCTCATCAAATAAATAATATTGATTTATTTGAGCACGTAATTGAGGCGTTTTTTCAGATGTGAGGGTGTTAGGGGTTAGTGAAAAGTCCATTAGCCACCATCCTTGTTCACACTAATGATTATCCTTTGAGTATAGTGCTTTCCTTTGAATTGCCAATTTAAGAACTTGAATTGATTGTACTTTTTTCCATATCGTGAGATGCAATTGTAAAGCGGTGGTAGCCGTTTCGTACTTCGTGCTTGGGGTGTGTCATAATCGTTAAACCAATACCTTATAACTAGCTGATATTAAAAAATAATTTAAAATATCGAGTTGGATCTTCAGTATTGACCCATTAATGTGCGTGGGACTATAATTCCTGCACTCTTATAATAAAAATTAAATAATGAATACAGACAAAACCAGTGTTTCTTCGTCTGTTTTGATTCCATTAATGTCGTATGCCGAGGAACATGGCCTTTCAATCAGGACGATTTGTGACGATACAGGCATTGAAGCAGCAAAAGTAAATGATGCTAATTCACGAATTGATCTTAATCGTGTGGATGCATTACTTGAAACCATCGCCAGCCAAACTCAAGAACCCTTATTAGGGGTGAAAATAGGCTATCGTTTGGGAACCCGCAGCTATAATTTATTGCAGCATTTAATGATTGTGTGCCCCAATCTAATGGAGGCCATACATAAGCAACAAGAGTACCACATTCTATTTTCCGATGAGCCGGTACCCACTTTTGAAAGCAATGAAAGTGCTTGTATTACGTTTCATTTTCAAAATTCAGAATTCCCTGTGGGCAGCCAAATACGCATGCTTACCTGTGTCGCGGCCCAGCGTTTTTGGTTGGGGTTTAAATGCGGTAAAGCATTTGTACCAAATTGTATTGAATTGCGCATGCCACATCCTGGGATTTTGGCCGCTGAGATAGAGCGTGTTATGGGGTGTGAAGTGAAGTTTGACCGTTCTGAAGATGCCATTCATTTTGATAACAAATGGTTGTATCTCGATAGCCCATTTTACAATAAGTCTTTATTGACGCTCATGGAAAAAGAAACCTTAGCGTTAAAACTGATGCTCGATAGTCAGAGCACCCGAGTGGCCAATACCATTCGAGAAGCGTTGAAAGAAGGGCGCTTAAGTTACCGATTAAGCATTGAGCAAGCCGCCGACTATATTGGGGTCAGTGCTCGCACTTTAAATCGCTATTTAAGTCATGAAGGAACGAATTTCAAAAATTTATTGAATGAAGAGCGCATTGCTTTAGCAAATAAACTGTTGATACAGGGTAATAGCTGCTTGGAAGACATCGCCCAAGATGTGGGCTATTCCAGTCGACGCTCTTTTGATAGGGCTTTTACATTGTCAGTGGGTTATAGTCCTGCGCAAGCTCGTAATAAGGTCTCTGTTGTTCCTCAATTGGGCCCAGAAAACTCTTAGTTATAGATTTTAAAGGTGCACATGTGCACCAGTAGTTTGTGCTTGCTCTCAATATAATCATGCTTTGTTATTGAAACTTGCCCCGACTTCTAATGCCCTGACCGAATATCCTCCTCTATTGTCTCCAATTGACCCAAGTTGTCATTGAATGTCCTTCAAGGTCAAATCCACCTCGTCTAATCTAGGTTCACTGGAATGTAGGTTGTGTTGGTAGGGGTGACTCTGCTTATTTCCTATTTTTCATAATAAAAATAAAATTGGCTTGAGTGATTCAAATGATGCGACCTATACCCTTGTTAGTCACAGTATGTGTCGGCGCTATCCTGATTTTCTCTGCATTGATGTGGATGCAGGAAGATTCGCTCCCTGAGTTGGCCGAAACGGCCCCCAAACCACAAGCGCCTCAGCTAGAAGTGATCCAGCCTGAATTTCAAAAGACAGTGCCCGATGTCATGTTAAATGAAGACTTTAAGCAAAGTGTGAAAGGCATAGCCGAGTCTTTTGCCCAGCAGTCACGTTTCCCTGCCACCTCTATGCCGATTCGAAGTGAAGAAGCGCTACAAAAATATATCCCCAATCAAGCCATGGGGGCGTCACTGCCTTTTGAAGGCCCCAATGGCGAAGCGTTACGTTTTGGGCTGCGCACAGATAAATATCGATATTTTGAAGATGAAACCATAGAGATACATGTGAACCTCTTAGGTGATAGCGAACTGGTAGATGCTGAAATCGTCATTTCTATTGTGGCTGATCGTAAAGAGTTATACCGAGTCGCCAGTGGCCCGTTAAACATGGGTTCTTTTAATGCTGTATTAGATACAAAAAATGTTAACACCAGTAGCTGGCCTAAAGAGTTGCATTTACAAGCGGTGGCAGTGATTAACGGCGAAACCATGCAGGTGGTGGAAACAATTCGCTACGAGCCACAAATTGCCACGGTGAAATCGGTGGGTAAGGGAGATGTGGAAGATGATTACTTAGTGATTCCCATTGCTATTGATACTGATGCGAGAGGCTATTTTAGAATTACAGGGGTGTTGTTTAGTGGAACAACCGATAAACCGCTCGTGCATTTAGAAGGGAAATCAAAAATCACCATTAATAACGACACTGTCGAACTTAAGGCGCAACTGCGATCGTTACAAATAAGTGAAGACGAAGGACCGTATGAACTTAAACACCTGTGGCTAGAAAAAATGCCTGGTCCGCCTGATTATGAAACGGCTTATGGGGTTGCCGATGAAGAATCTTATTCTATTGATGAGCACAGTTTTGACGAATATTCTGATACCGATTACGAAGACCCTGCTGCAAAGCGAAGTCTAGAATTTCTAAATAAAATAGGAGGTGCCACTCAAGACAATTAAAATTTCTCGCTACTCACGTCGATTAGTATCGACAACCCTTTGTATTTAGTTTTCTAAACACGAAGGTCCATTGGTCATTATGCAGCAGGATGAACTATGACCATTTCAGGGATGTTTTACAAAACCAAACAAAAATAATAAAACTTGGAAACACTATGAAAAAAATACCTGCCCTATTGGGGGCACTTGCACTAAGTTTACCGATAATGTCTAACGCTCAAGTTGGCGGATACGATGTTCTATTGGTAAATGGATTTCAAATGGGCCAGTTAACGGCACAGCCAGCTAACGCCAGCGTTGTTTACGACGAAGCGGTAAGCTATTGGGATGCAAAATACTGGGGAGGTAAATCAGAGGGTTATCTTGCTTGGGATTCTAGTGATCGCCTTGAAGGCTCTAGCGGCGCGGCCGTTGAAGCAGCCGATTGGTTAGCTCACTACGTTTCACAAGAAGGCCGTTGTATTTCATCTAACCCTTGTGTGTTAGTGACTCACTCTACAGGCGATCTTGTAGCCCGTTATGTTTTGGCTAACAAAGAATCTTTGTTAGATGGAAAGCTTACTGATGCTCAAATTGCTGATATAGATGTGGTTTCTATTCTTGATTTTGCCGGTGCCGGTGGTGGTACTGAGTTGGCGTCAGCAGCAGTGACTGTGTTTGACGGTGCAAGCTCAGCGCTTACTGCTTTAGATACCATGATTAAGCTAGTGTCTGGCTGGTCTCTAACCAGTGCGCTTACCAGTGCATTTGGTGTTGATGTATCAAGTGTGAATGCACTGGGTATCATGAACGACTTACAACCTTCCACAGCTCGTTCACACGCCACTAGCAGCATTGAAGCCATTCCTCGTTTACGTTTTGTAGGCACGGGTGATTACTCTGGTTACGGTTGGATTACTAACCTAATCATTCAGGGTTCTGGCGACAGTACTGTTCCATTGCACAGTGCATGTGGTTCATCTTCAACAGGCTCTTATGCTTCTTGTGCTAAGAATGTAAGCGTTGAAGGCGAAAGCACTTCTGTATCTGCCCCTAGCAATCTTTGGGATTATCACTATCCAACCCTTATGGGTGAAGATGTGGATCACTCTGAAATTGTTGGTACAACTACAGGTAAAGAACTGGTTTACCTAAGTACTGTTCCTGGCGGTAATGTTGGTGGTATGGACACAAGTTTCGATACTTACACTGAAACTAAGAAGGTTAAGTTTGAAGTAACCTCTAAGAATTGGTGGAAAATTTGGACTTGGTGGGACACTAAGTATTACTACTATGACAAAGTTCAAAACACTTCAGATCGTTCAGTATCTGGTGTGGTTTATGATACTTTAAATGGCTAGTGCAAATCTGAATGACGTGCCTTAGGGTGCGTCATTTTCAATTCAATTTATAATTTTCAACACTTTCTCTGCGTTTTAATCTTATTTTTTCTCTATTTGAATTTCTGCTGAATAAAATTTGGCGCTAATTTTCTATTTGTTTTTTCGGCTACAAAATATTTTCCACTTTAAAAATAATTAATATTTTATTTGGCCAAAAGCTACCTTTTGTATTTTGTTTTCTGTGTTAATTTTAAACAGTTGCCAGTATCAAGTCGTACATGAAAAGGGATGTCTTAGGCGAGTGCTCATGAGTGATGTCGGCAAGATTTAGTTAATAAAAATAACAATTCAAATCAAAAGAGCAGCCGATGAAAAACAAATTCTTCGCTCGACACTTTAAAAAAATACTACTGACAAGTGCAGCTATCCTCACGATTCCCGTTCAAGCAGGTGAGTGGATGGTGGGGGCGGGCATTTATGATGTCACGGGCCCAGCAGCCGATCGCGGCATGGTGGGTTATGGAGATACGGGTCAAACGACCAAAGGCATTCATACTCGGCTGTGGTCTCGTGCTTTTACTATGGGGAAAACTGGCACCGATAATTTTGTGGTTTTTGTGAGTGCTGACTTACAAAGTATTACTCAAGGGGTACATCAAGGGGTGTTAGAAAAAATTGCCGCGGATGGATCTCTCTCGCCTTATTTAAATAAAAATAATGTCATGCTAACCGCAACGCATACTCATGTGGGCCCTGGTGGTTATGATCATACCGCCATGCTAAATCTGAGTGCGTTGGGCTATGATAACGACAACTACAATGTGGTGGTAAACGGTATTTATCAGTCCATTAAGGATTCGTTTAACAGTAAAGCCGAGGGTAATATTAAATTTGCGCAAGGTAAATTAACCGGTACCAGTATTAACCGCGCTAAAGACATGTATGCGGCCAATGATGATGCCAGCGATTACAGTTCTGATACCAACGAATACATGACACTTATTAAATTAGCCAAAGATAATGGCGAAGAAGTGGGCATGATAAACTGGTTTGGCATGCACAATGTTTCAGCGTCTCAAGATTTTCGTTTAATCAGCAGTGATAACAAAGGGGTTGCATCACAACTTTTTGAAGATTTAAAAGGCACTCAGCCTCCGTTAAGCACAGGGTTTGTCGCTGCGTTTGCAAACTCAGAAGAAGGGGATGTTTCACCTAACACCTGTGGGGTTGAAGACAGTTGTGGAGCCACAGAGGAAGAGGGCATATTGTTGGTGGCGACCAAGCAATATGACAAAGCCTTGTCGTTATACAATAGCGCCACGACAGATATTAGCGGCACCTTAGCCACACAATTTCAATACATCGATATGCCAGGTTATCAAGTAGCCGCCCAGCATACGCATTCAGGTTCGTCTACGGCTTTGTGTGAAGGGGCCATTGGTTGGTCCTTTACCGCAGGTCAATTCTGGGATGGCCCATCTAATATCGATGGTATTTTTGAAGGCATGACCCAAGATAATGAAGGGGTGAGCTGGAATCAAAATGAAACGTTATTGGGTAATGTTTTCGCCGGCTATCCTATGTTAGGAATTATGGATGCTCTGTCTACTTTAACTGTCGGCGGTGATAATGGAGCGAATGACGCTTGCCAATACCCTAAGCCTACTTTTATTAATACTCAGATGATTGATGGGGTTAGCCTTTACACTGATACCCTTCCTTTCCAAATGTTTCAATTGGGCCATTTAGTCTTAGTGGGTGTGCCAGGTGAAATGACCACCATGTCGGCTCGTCGTTTAAGAGAAGACATTAAAGCCATTATGATGCCGCAGGGTGAAGTGCAAAACGTGATTATTGCAGGCCTAGCCAATGCCTACAGCGGCTATATCACCACTTCTGAAGAATATGGCACTCAACATTATGCAGCAGGTCACACGCTATGGGGCCCTGAGACATTGGCAGCATATCGTCAGGTATTTTCCCAGCAAGCTTCGGCAATCGTGAACGGTAGCACTGTAGCAGCGGGGCCCACGCCGAATGATTTGTCTGATGATCAAATCATTCCGGCCATAGGGGTCGTCTATGATGATAAGCGTCTTTGGGAATCATTTGGTGAGGTCACAAGCGATGCTTCCTCTACCTACTTTGCCGGAGACACAGTCAAGGCCACATTCCGTTCGGGTCACCCACAAAACAACTTTAAAACCATGGATGCTTTTTTGAAGGTTCAGCAAAAGCAAAGCGATGGTAGCTGGCAAACCGTATTAACCGAAAACGATATAGACACGCAGTTTCATTGGATTCGAGATACAGATGCAGATTGCCTTGCTTGCTCTAATGCGAGGCTTGAATGGGTTGTTGGTGACAATTTACCAAGCGGTACTTATCGTTTAAAACATGAAGGACATTGGAAAAGTGGCTGGGGTGGTGGAATTAGTAGCTATTCAGGCACCAGTCGGGACTTTTACGTTTACAGCAATATTACCGCGATTGAGGGCGTGTCTTTCTTAGGGACTCATGGTAAATACTTACGTGCCGATGGTAACGGCGGCGGTGATGTTCGCGCTGATCGAACCTCCATTGGCAGTCATGAAACCTTTAGCTTACTCGATTTAGATGAAGACAGTTGTTTACAAAATGGTGATACGGTGGCCATTATGACTGGCAACCAACATTTCTTTCGAGGGGACAATATTGACACCAGCTCCGTTTGGTCTTGGGATAGTTGGTCATTTAAAACGGTGGAATCAGGTGGCGGTCTAGGAGCCAGTGCTAGCTCGTTAGGTTCATGGGAAAGGTTTACCCTAACCAATCATTCGGATAGTTCAGGCTGTTTAGCCAATAATGATTCAATCTCCCTTAAGAGCGTCCATGGGCGATATGCCGTGGCTGAATCCAATGAAAATGCTAACGCCAATCGTAAATCCATAGGAAGCTGGGAAAAATTTAAGGTGGTGTTTTAAGGCTAAGTGAGTAACAAGCTAACTATTGTGAGCACCCACGGTGTTTGGTGGGTGTTCATTATTTGGCAGGTATCTTAATGAGGTTGTCAGGCGTTTTAATAAAAGGAATTTGAAAAGAAAAATGTACCCCTTTGCCTAATTGCGTATTAAATTCAACCTTTCCTTTTAGAAGTTGAACCACCAAATTGAAAATAATAAGCGTCCCTAATCCACTGCCACCAATGTTTCGTTTAGTAGTGACAAAAGGGTCAAAAATATTATCCGCGATCTCTTTTTCTACCCCTTTTCCTGAGTCACTGTAGTCAATCAGCATTAAATTATCGATTAAATGAACTTGTATGTTAATCTCTCTTTTTCCTTGCCAATTTTCAAAACCATGAATAATTGAATTGAGAATGAGGTTGGAAAATATTTGACTAAAACTGCTGGGATAGCTGTAGATAGAGAGTGCGTTGTTACATTCTATATTTACCGTACATTGGCTTTCCCTAATTTCATCCCCTAGCGATTCTTTAACAATTTGTAAGTTTTCAAGAACATTAAATTGGCTAAAAAAAGTAGTGGGTTTGCTAACGGAAACTTTCTTGAAATTATCAATTAGTTTAGCTGCCCTATGCTGATTAACCAACAGTAGTTGTAAGGACTCGTCTAAATCTGAAATACCTTCCTTAAGCATAACCTTGGTCAGAGAATTGTTGGTTAAATGATTGGCAACGCGTTTAAGTTGCTCCTGCATGTAACTAACCGCTGTAATACTGGTACCGATGGGCGTATTAATTTCATGGGCAACACCAGAAACAAGGGTGCCCATAGCCGCCATCTTTTCCGCTTCAAGTAATGATTTTTGGGCATTTTTCAGTTGTTTATAAGCATCTTCTAATTGCTCGTTACTGGTTTGTAATTTTTTAGTGCGCTGCTGAACTTTATGTTCTAAGTGAGAATTTAATTGTGTGATTTCTTGTTCAATTTTCTTTAACGGGCTGATGTCATAACCGAAAGCAATGAAGCGACAGCTAGATTCATGGTCCATGAAGGGAACAAAATTCCATAATAAGATACAGTGTGACAAATGAGTGGATGGAAATTCAATTTCCTTGTTTTCAGGTGCTTTCGCACTGGCCAAATGTATCTTAATTTCTTGGCGAATATTTTTGTGGCAAAATACATCTAGCCAATTGCATCCCTGAAGTTGAGTTTGGTCTTTATTACATAGATTAACGCCGGCAGGGTTGGTGCTGATGATCTTAAGGTCTTGGTCCATGCAAATGATTACTGCACTGCTGGCGTTAATGATCGTTTGTGAAAAAGACTGCTCTTGAATAAGTAACTTTGATGCGTTGAATTTCTCTTTAAACTGGGTGAGTATTTTTTCCCGCATCTTGTTAAAGGCCAAAACCATTTCATTTAGTTCGTCCTCTATATTGCTTTTTCCTCGGTGTAATTTTAAAGGTGAATCTAGGCTGTTTAAATCTAAATTTCTGGTGTAATCCACAATGGTGTGGATATGGCGGACCACAAGTTGATAAATAATGAACAGAATGGCCATGGATACCATGAAGGTTTTAATGGTCTGACTCACCAGAATAATGATCATTTTTTCTAATAAACGTCGATAAACTTGTTTTAAAGACACGGCAATGAATAGCTTGCCTATGATCTCTTCTTCATAAACTAGCGAAAACTCTCTTTGTAAGTCGTAGCTTTGGCTTATTTCACCACGGGCAATAAGATGGGATTCCCGTTTGCCTATGATTTCTTTAACCTGCACGTACTGCATGTTAGGCAGTTTTAAAATGCCTTCTATTTGAGTTTGTATTTGATCGTTGTTGATGTTCCATAAGCTCACCGCGATGGGGGGAAGGTAACTCACCTCTATTTGCTGAATACTTTTTTCGATTTCAGACACATCCTTCTGGTAATCCCAAGCCAATTGGAAAAGGGTGATCATTAAGGCAAAGCAGGTGCTACACAATAATATATAAAGCAACATGCGCCTAGAAAGGCTATTACCCTTATAGGCAGACAAGCTCGCCCATAAAGGCGTCTTTAAGCCTTTAAACTTACGCGGCGGAATAGGCTCGTCTTCGAGCGCCATGCACTCTTCCTTACAGGAATACTCTTTATCATTAATGTTAGTTGAGGATTGAGCAGGTGTGGGCGTCTTATGACGAATGTGATGGCCGAATCAAACATGTGCTGTCAGGTTGAGAATAGGGGTTAGCTAAGACTCTGGCTGGGAGGGATTCTAATAAGGCCCGATTCACCATGATCAAAGGGCAGTTGAAATATAAAGCGTGCTCCCAGACCAGACTGGCTTTTAAATTCAATTTTGCCTTTTAGAAGTTGAACCACTAGGTTAAATACAACATGGGTGCCTAAACCACTGCCTCCTTGGCCACGTTTGGATGTGACAAATGGGTCAAATATACGCTTAGCAATTTCCTCATCAACCCCTTTGCCTGTATCTGAATATTCAATATTAATAAATTGGCTTTTTACATTTACGGTAATATTGATGGAGCGTTCTTTATGCCAATTTTCGAAGCCATGGGAAATAGAATTTAATATTAAATTGGTAAAAATTTGCTGAAAGCTACCTGGGTAGCTGTCTATGGTGAGTTGTTCATTGCATTGCAAATTCACTTGGCATTTAGCCAGTTTAATATCGTAACTTAATGAAGTGATCACGCTCTTTATATTGTCGGCTAAGCCAAAATGGTGGCTAACATGAGATGATTGATCCACGGACACTTTTTTAAAACTGCTAATTAACTCGGCAGCCCGTTGTTGGTTGGCTAGAATCAGGTTGGTTGATTGATTCACATCGATTAAAAAATCGTCTAAATCTGATTTATTGAGTATTTTTTTCTCAACTTTACCCGTCAGGTCAGCCGCTTTCCTGTGTAGAAAAGAAGCGGCCGTCACGCTGATGCCAATGGGGGTATTAATTTCATGGGCTACGCCAGCCACTAAGCCTCCTAATGAAGCCATTTTTTCCGCTTCTAACAGAGAGGTTTGTGTTTCTTTTAAATTCTTAAAGGCAATTTTAAGTTGCTGGTTACTGTTTTCTAAGCTTTGAGTACGCTCAATAACCTTATGCTCTAACTGAGTGTTAAGGTTCTTCATTTCTAATTCAAATTCTTTTAGCTCGGTAATGTCATGACCAAATGCGATGAGTTTATAGGCGCTCTTTTCCTCCTGAAAAGGTACAAAGCTCCATAACAATGTCTTAACTTTATTGTTGTGTGATGTAAATCGGGTTTCTTGATTGGTTATGGGTTTAAATTCTTTCAGCAGACCCTGAATTTCATTGCGTGATGAATAATCACAATAAACATCTAGCCAATTTTTACCCATTAGTGTCCTTTGCTCAATTCCACAAAGAGCCGTACCGGCGGGGTTAGTACTGATGATTGATAAGTTGTCATCAAGGCAGGTGATGACAGAATTACTTGAATTGATAACAGTAGTAGAGAAGGTTTGTTCTTTAATGAGTTGTTCTGTTGCCTTAATTTTTGCGCTGAATTCATTTTTTACTTTTTCGCGCATGTAATTGAAAGTGGTGACCATTTCATCCAACTCATCGTGATGGTTGTTATCAAGACGATCAAGTTTTAATGGTTCATCTAAGTTATCCAAATCTAGGTGGCGGGTGTATTCAACAATGGTTATTAAATGGCGAATGACTAATAAGTAAATGATCAATAGAATAGCCATGGATACCACTAGAGTTTTTATACCTTGGCTCGTTAAAATGATAACGGCCTTCTCTAAAATACGCCTGTAAACCTCAGCCAGTGACACAGAAATCAGTAGCTTGCCGATGGCTTCTCCTTGATAGGTTAAATCAAATTCTTTTTGCAAATCAAATGCTTCTTCAAAATGACCACTTTCCACCATGGTCACTTCTTTTTCTTCTATGAATTCATTCACCCGTACATATTGAATGTTGGGTAATTTCATTATGCCCTCAATTTGATGCTTTACCTGCGCTTCATCTAGAGCCCAAAGGCTGGCGGCAATGGGTAAAAGGTAACTGGCTTCAATTTGTTGGAGGTTATTTTCAACCAGCGAGACATCTTCTTGATAATCCCAAGTTAATTGCGCTAAAGTTATTAAAAAAGCAAAGCTGGTACTGCAGGCCAGTATGTAAAATAACATGCGCCTAGATAGGCTATTGCGTTTGCCAATTAATACGTTGTTCCACCAAGGAGAATGGCGTTTGGAAGGATGGCCTTGCCGAAATTTAGGATCAAGCGCCATCGATTATCTCAAAGCGTAATTTAACTTTAAGTCTAGCTTAGAAAAAGCCTAAGCGAGTGCCGTAAAAGAGCTATAAAAAATATTATTTTTATAGCTATAAACTATGAAAATTAATCGGTGAATTTGTCAGGAAACCCCCATTTAGCGTAAATTGCTTTAATGGCCCCTGTACTGGCCAAAGACTCCATTTGTTGATCAAATATCTTCGATAAGTAACGTCCCCTTGGTGTATTGCTAAACGCTAGGTAAAGCTTGTTCCCCTTTTTAATAACGTGCATTTTATATGTGGTGTTTAAATTGATGTTTGCCTCCTTAGCCGCCAATCTGATTTCTTGCTCATAATCAATTAACACATCTGCTCTATTAAGGTTGAGCATAATGAGAGCCTGTTTAGGTTTGGTAATCACATGCTTGTTAATGGTGATTCCGCTAAACAGGGTTTTATCGAATTCGTAGCCTCGTACCCAAATAATTCTTTTGTTTTGTAAGGATTGTAAATTATTAGCGTTAAGGTGAACGCCATTATTGACCTTATATAAAGCAATAATTGGGTCTTCTATGCCAATATGCCATTTGGGAAAGATAAACGAATTTAGTTGGTCAGCTTGATAGTAACTGCCAAGAAGTGCATCCGCTTGCTGATTTTTTACTGTGCGCTCTGCTCTCGCCCAGGGCATGACTCGAGTATTAACGGTAATGTTCAAAGGCTCAAAAACGGCTTTGACCACCTCCCAGTAAGCGCCGCTGCCATCTTTATTGGTGTAATTTATCCATTCATCGCTAACAACGTTAATTTGCTTGATGTCTTCCCTGTCCGCGGCCTGCCCAATTGCTCCGATAACACATAAAAAACAGAAGGCTATCGTGGGTAAACGGCTATGTATATTCATGGAAAGTGCCTATTTTTCACTGGCGTTATTCGCACCGAGTAAGAGTACTTACAGTCTAGTTTAACGCTTGAATTAATGGTTTATTTTAATTGAAAGTGGCGAAACAGGGCACTGGCTTGATGATGAATAGCTGACGCGTTTAGTCGTGGCTGAAAAACACACTTGTTGTGTATTTAGAGTCAATTCAAATTTCTTCTTTTCATGCCCTAATCAATATCAGTGCCTAATGAATGATTAAGATTAGATCTCATTTGGCAAATAAAAATAAAAATAAAAGTACTTCGTACACGGTGTAAATAAGGCCCCTTCTTTGTAAGTAGTGTGAGGTCTTTAAAGTGATCTTTTATTTTTGTCGTTTTTTAAAACCTAATTTATTCATGCTGCAATGTTATTGCACAAGATAAGGAATTAAATAATGAGAAAAAACAGTCCACCCAATGATTCACAGCTTAACGAGGATGAGGCACCGCTATCAACCCCTAGGCGAGACTTTTTAGCTCGATCTGGATTAATGGGAGCGGTAGCCGCCATTAGCCCCATGTTGTTGGCCTCGTCAAAGTCAGAGGCCTCTTTATTGTTAAGCGACTCTGTCATTCGTGATGTCTTTAACGCCATGACATTGGATACGTTTGCCGGTGTCAGCGCTTTTGTACTTCCAGGAAATGATTGGCACTCTATATCACAAGGCCATTTCAATTTAAAGAAGGGCGCCAAAGCTGCGAATACTCAGCAGTTTCTTTTGGATAACTTAGATAATTATTTACCCTGGCCCAAAGATATCGCCGGCCCTATATTGTCAGAAGTTGCCCGTGTTTTTTCCAATGCGGCTAAGCCAATACCATTTGGTTTGGCTTTGGTTTTAAAACCGTTAGAAACGCTGATACTAAATAAACTAGATGAGTATATGGATAGACTGATCGATGGATCCCAAACCGTTCCATTAGGCCATGTTTTTTCACTCATTTTAAATGTAACCGCCACCTTGGTGAATCCTTTGGCTATAGGGGGGAGTCATTTGGCGCCGTTTTCAAGATTAAGTTTTTCAGAAAAAGCCGAAGTATTTAAACGCTTGGAAACGGGAGAGCCTGATTTATCAGAGCTCATATCACTTAACCTAAACGAAGCTCAAAGCGAGATGTTTCCAACCTTAATGGCGACATTTTCCCGCACACTGATTCAACTCACCGCATTTGGTGCTTTGTCAGAGTGGCATGCATTGGATCAAACCACCCGAGAATTAACCGTGCGCCCCATTGGTTGGGATTTAACTCAGTACTTACCTAATGGCAATGTGGAAGGGTGGGATGACTTTTTAGGATATTACCAAGATAGGAGCCAAGTTGATGCGTGATGTAATAATTATTGGAGCAGGTGGTGGCGGCCCTATTGTGGCAAAAGAATTGGCAGCACAGGGTTTGGATGTGCTTATGTTGGAAGCAGGGGCACGCAATAAGACACCTGAAACCAATTGGAAGCATTTTGAAAATGATGCCAATAACCCCTTGTCGGGCTATTTACGTTTTGGCCCGAGTGATCGCTCCAAACCTTCTTGGTATCGTGAAGTCACGCAGCCCGCCATGATTAGTAATTTATCTGGGGTGGGCGGCACAACCCAACATTATTTTGGAAATTCTCCTCGGGCCATGCCTGGGGTTTTTAAGGGTTACCAAGGAGACGATGCACAAGATTATGACCGTGACTTTGAATTTCCATTTAGTTACGAGGAATTAACCCCCTATTACGAGTGGGTTGAGGCAACCCTGCCCGTGCAAACCGCTGCCATGGGCACCAGTGAGCAAGTTTTTTTTAACGGCTGTGAAAATATCGGCATGTCAGTTCAAGTGACAAAAGATACTTTTCAAGATGGCTATCGTGCGCAGCAAAATGCTGTTTTGCAACCAAGCGGTAATGCAGGGCGCACCACCAATAAGTCAGATCTTACTTACCCTCTTGCTAAAGGTTGCACCTTTTGTGGTCATTGCACACAGGGCTGTTACGAGCCACTTAATGCGCCACGTAATTTAAAAGCGAGACGCTCCACAGACAATAGTTATGTGCCCATGGCCTTAACAGCAGATTTGTGGGCGGTGCAAGGCAAAGCAGTCACGTTAGTTGCAGATGCCTACGTGACGCAAATTCATACTCAGCAAATAAACGGTAAAACAACGGCCACTGGTGTGAGCTGGCGAGATGTGAATACAGGGGAGATTATGACTGAAAACGCCAAGGTAGTGGTCATGGCAGGAGGTTGTATTGAAAACCCAAGGCTATGGCTTAACAGCGGTTTGCCGAACTCACATGATTGGGTGGGACGGGGTTTAACCGATCACGCATTTGATTTCGTTTGCGGAATATTTCCGTTTAATACCGATTCTTCTAAAGGAGTGGGCTCTTCGGCACGGGCTGATTTTCCAGGTAAAGGCTGCATCGAGCCTTCCAGTTTAGGACCGGCCGGGTTAGCCAGTAATTTAATGATGAGCGACAGTGGCATTCGCGGGATGTATGACAATGGTCGAGGAGTGTTTGGCGAATGGGATGGTCCGTCAGGGCGCCTGATTGGCAATGAGTTTAAAAACTTTATGTCAGACGTGAATAAAACCATGGGCATGTTGATCATTACCGACGATGACGTAGAGGCGAACAATCGCGTAGAACCTTCTTCACTGATGAGTGATGAACATGGCGCGGTGCCTAAGATGACCATTCACAAACGAACACGTTCGCAACGCACCCTTGATAATCGAGAATTCCTTGCCAATAAAGCGGCCAGTATTTTGCGGGCGGCTGGCGCCAGTGAAGTGCTAAGAATTGATATTGTGCCCTTGTTGTTGCATTTACAATCATCCATGCGCATGGGGGATGACCCACAAAATTCGGTCATTAATGCTAACGGAGAGGCCCATGAGGTGGCTGGTCTTTTTGTGGCGGATAATTCAGCATTGTCTAATGCATTAGGGGGCCCTAATCCCACTTTAACCACCCAAGCGCTGGCTACTCGTACTTCTGAAAAAATTATGGTGCAGTATTTTTCAGGAACACCCTGGGTCAATAGCAATGAACCAATGTCCTCCATTGATGATGCTATTACCCAAGCCGTTCTGGCCAGAGGGCTTTAAGTTAAACGGAGAAAATAAAAAGTTGGTGTGAGCATTAGAAAAAGAGAGGGTGAGCTGGCTAAGGCTGGCTCACCATTCTTGCGATCACCCCTGAATTAAGCCAGTAAGCCAATATTTCTAACGCAGTGTTACTGACTTCCTGTTCGGGCATGAACTCAAGAAGATTTTGGCAAACCCCCGCAAAGTTTAACCCTTTCTGAAAACTCACTAACATAGTGTAAGCGGCTTTATTGATGGGGCGAAACTCAGTGAGGTTTTCAGCGTTACGCCACAGTAACCAGTTGTTTTTATCTTGAATGGCATCCGGTGGGGTTTGGTCATTTTTCAATGCTTTGTATATTTCCACCACGTTCCAATGGTTTTCAAGTAATTGCACACTGGGGTGAAAACGCAGCTTTAGTTCAGGCCAATGTTGAGGGGGTAATTCTTTTAAAGATTCAAAACTGGCCCGCTCGCTGTCGGCAGCATCAAAAGCATTTAATAAACGCTGCTCAAAACGCGCCAATTCACTAAGTTGGGGGTGCTCACTAAAAATGGCATGGCTGCTTAAAAAATTGGGTAATTGCTGGCTAAAATGGCGGAGTGAAAATTGATGACTAGGGTGGCAGGCTATGTATTCAGTCATCATTAAATCATAGAGTTCTTCACCAAGGTAAACCCCAAGAGTGTTGTGGTCGGTGTCGATGGTTTCTTCTAGCCGAACTTGGTAAGCGTTTTGATATATGCCTAAGCGGGTATTGATATCAATGTTGCCAATATCTTCCACCTGATGCCGAAAAGAAGCTTGCTCAGGGGGGAGTTTACATTTTAAAAAAGATAAAAATTCTTTTTGTTGCTGGGCAAGATTGTCATTCATGCGCATTGCCAACCTGTGTTGGCGATTTCTTTATGAAGGTTTTCACGAATGGTGTCTTTGCCTAACACTTTTTCAGCAATTTGCTTGGCTTGGGTTAACTCTGCCTGCAAGGTTTGCAAGCTAGGAATATTGTCATCTCGTTCAATCATGGTGCTAATGGGGCCAAAGCGCTGGAGCGCCTTTTCATATAAAGCCCATACAGAATCGCAAATGTCATTGTCGTGGGTATCAATCACATAGTCACCATAATCACTGTGACCGGCTAAATGAAACTGGCATACCCGTTCAGGGTCAACGGCATTAAGGTAGTCTTGCGCTTTAAAACCGTGATTTCGGGCACTCACATAAATATTATTAATGTCTAATAAAATGTAGCAGTCACTGTCTTTGGCTACTTGGGATAAAAATTCCCATTCCGTCATGGTGGAGTTTTTATAAGTCAGGTAACTAGATACATTTTCTAATAAAATTGCTTGCCCTAAATAATCTTGAGTTTGTTTAACCCGCGCCACCACGTGTTTTACCGCTTCTTCGTTATAGGGTAAAGGCAATAAATCATGGCTGTTGGTGTTATCAACCCCTGTCCAGCATAAGTGATCTGACACCCACTTGGGCTGCACTTCATTAATAAGGGTTTTTAAGTTTTTTAAGTATTCCATGTTCAAAGGGTCAGTTGAGCCAATAGATAATGAAACCCCATGCATCACCATGGGGTACAGCTCTCGAATGGCGTGTAAGTAATATTTGGGTTTTCCACCGGCCACAAAGAAATTTTCTGACACGATCTCAAACCAGTCAATTTCGGGCTTATCTTGTAATACATCTTGAAAATGATCGGTGCGAAGGCCTAAGCCAAACCCTAAGAACTCTTTTTTCATGGCAGGCACACTTATTATTTTAATGGAAAAATGACAGCACAGGGTATGAGAGCAAGGTTAATGCCTAAGATGAAACTAAACCGTAAAGTGATCTGGCAGCTTAGCTCGCAACTGCCAGACATGAGGGCGCTTAAGCTTCTGTTTTGCCACCAATGCTCTTACAGGCTTTGGCCGACATGGAAACAAAACCTTTGCCAGTGCATGAAGCTTTGCCTGCACAAGCATTGTTCGCTGTTTTACAGTCGTTATGGCCACCACATTTATTTACCCCATAGCAATGGGTCATGTCTGCGGCGTTGGAAGTGCCTTTAAAATCATCTTGCACTTTGCCGCCCACATCAGCACAGGCTTTAGAGGACATGGCTACGAAGCCATGGCCTTTGCAACTGGCTTTGCCACTGCAGGCATTGTCAGCGGTCTTACAGTCATTCATGCCTTTGCACTTACTGACCCCATAGCAATGGACTAAATCGCTACTGCCCCCTGCGCTGTCACCGCCCATGCCCATGCTGGCGCAACCCACCATGCTAGCGGCCGCTAATGCTAGTGCCGCACCCGTAATGCCTACTTTTAATTTTTGTGTCATGTGCTTACTCCATGAAGAATTGGATGCGATCTCTGAGGTGCTTTTAGTCACAGCCCAAGTGACCAAAACCTTTTCCAGAAAAGGCGAGACGTTTTGAGTGTAGACCAAGGCTGTAAACTTGCTTGGTTGAACGGCCGCCATCGGTTAACAACCCGATGACGGCATGGTGGACAAGTAAGCGTGAAATTTAGCAGGGAGGCGTTTTGATTTTTTTCAATTGTTTCGTCAATTGACTCAGGGCGCTTTCATTTAGTGGGCGAGCAGCGTCAAAATTAATTTTTTGCCAATTGTCATCTTGAGGGCTTAGTCCTAGCCATTCTATATAATGGTGGTTGCAGACAAAAAATTGATTTTGATAAGGCAATAAAAACCCAGAGGTTTCTTGCTGACAAACCTGGGCCTCTTGATAACCGCTAAACCAGTTTAATGTAAAGGGGCTACCAACAGGGTACCAGCGGCTATCGTATCGCTTTGCAAGGGCAGCCCAACTTTCCCAGCCGCGCTCAAGTGCAATAATGTTCAATGCGGTTTTACGTTTAAGGTTTTGACAGGCTGCTTTAATTTGTTGCTGAGAAAAATCGCTAAAACCTGGGTACTGCTGACAACGTAGCAAAGCTTGTTGAGCAATATCTGTTTGCGGGTGGCGCAGCGCTTTTACTAATATAGAAGCTTGAATTTTTAATTCGTTTACGGGATTTCTAGGCATAACCATGACTCATTCTTTTTTAATGCCAATTCCGCAAGTGGGCAAGTTTGAGTTGGGTTTTGATTTAGTTTGGCCAAAGGCCAAAAAGGAAGTGATGACATCTTTTGCGGATACTGGCGTCTTCCTCAACCAGACCAAAATTATAGTTAAGGGGGAAAATAGGGTCAATGGAAAATTATTGCCACAAAGAGTGTTACCTAGACACTTGTGCTATTAATCACTGCGCCGACTAAAGCGATGACGATACTCGGTGGGGCTTAGGCCGGTTTTTTTACGAAATAAGCGCCGAAAGGAACTGGCATCCTCATAGCCCACTAAATTCATGACTTGTTCTACATTGTGTTGGCTTTCTTCTAGCATTTTTTGTGCACGCTCAATGCGAATAGATTGTAAATAACTATTGGGCGGCATGGCTAAGGCATTATTGAAACGCCTGATTAATGTGCGTTTAGAAATGCTAAAAGACTGGGCAAAGGATTCCACATTAAAGGGCTGAGCGTAATTTTCCTCCAGAAACGCTTGTGCTTGCCTGACCATTTCATCTTTGTGGGCTTTGGAAAGACGCATAATGGAATAGGAGAGCTGACTGTCACGTCGGTAATCCAGCACAAAAGCCTTGGCGGTTTGAATGGCGGTTTCAAATCCCACGCTTCGCTCAATAATATGTAACCCTAAATCAAACCAAGCTAAGCCCCCCCCTGCACAATAAATATTTTCGTCACGGGTAATCATTTGATCGGTTTTTAGCAATACGTTGGGAAAGCGTTGCTCGAAATCGTTTTTAAAGCCCCAATGGGTGGTGGCCGACTTTCCATCTAATATGCCTGCCTGGGCTAATAAGAAGTTTCCAGTGCAATTGCCTGCAATGGTCCAGTTGGCATGATGGGCTTTTTGCAGTAATGAAATGAGTTCAGGGTTAAAGGCTAATACCTGATTAATAGGCCCGCCGATGGTGGGAACAATGATCACCTGTGCCTGCGTAATGTCATCAAAGCTTAAATGAGCTGCTAACTTTAAGCCGTTAGAGCACTGAATGTCTTGCTGATTTTTCGAGGCAATTAGGGTTTTAAAAACCGGTTCAGTGGGTTCCCCTTGAATGCGATTCCATGTAACTCCCGCCATGGCAAATAAATCCACCACCCCGGTAATGGCAGATGCCAGCGCTTGATCAAACCCTAATACCACGACATTTATCATGAACGCCCCCGTTTCCTTAATGAGCTGTAACTCTGTTTATTTAACGAACCATCGGTGTTCAGCCAGTTGAATTATGGCGTTTAATTGCCGATGTGGCACTTTTAGCTCTATTTGTGGCAATAATGACAATTCTAAGTAAAAGGTACAAGTCAGATACTGGGGCAAGCTATTTATTAGGAATTCCCATGAGCTCAAAATTATTCGATTTAACCGGTAAAGTTGCTTTGGTCACAGGCGCAAGTCGCGGTATTGGTGAAAGCATTGCGAAACTATTGGCCCAGCACGGTGCCCATGTGATTGTTTCAAGCCGCAAGGTGGAAGGCTGCCAAGTGGTGGTAGATGAGATCACCAAAGCCGGTTACAGCGCTCAGGCCATTCCTTGTCACATTGGTGACATGGACCAAATAGGCAATATCTTTGAAGAAATTAAACTACAACATGGTCGTTTAGATATTTTGGTGAACAATGCCGCCGCTAACCCATTTTTTGGCCACATTCTTGATACTGACCTTTCAGCCTTTAAGAAAACGGTTGATGTGAATATTCAAGGTTATTTCTTTATGTGTGTGGAAGGGGGTAAATTAATGAAAGCCAATGGTGGTGGTAGCATCATTAATGTAGCGTCTGTTAATGGTGTGATTCCTGGCTCCATGCAGGGCATTTATAGCATTACTAAAGCTTCCGTTATTTCCATGACCAAGGCTTTCTCTAAAGAATGTGCGCAAATGGGCATTCGTGTTAATGCCTTGTTGCCTGGGGCCACGGATACTAAATTTGCAGCCACCTTGGTGAAAAACCCAGCCATTCTTAAGAAAGCACTTGAGCATATTCCCATGAACCGAGTAGCTGACCCTGATGAAATGGCCGGTACCGTTTTGTATTTAGCCAGTGATGCATCTAGTTACACCACAGGTGCTGCCATTAATGTGGATGGTGGCTTTCTGATCGGCTAGCCCTTTAAGTGTGTGAAGGATACCCGACGTCTTTCGCACACTTTTCTTTTTCAATACCGTTTTATTCTCTCTTGTTATTTTTAAGTTTTGTTTTAGGTATTGTTGTAGCGAATCAATGCTCACAGAGATGTGAGGAGTTTAGTCAATTATTAGGTTTATTTAGGGTGTTGTATGAGTGATAAATTATTAATTGAAGTTCAAGAGCATATTCTAACCATCACGTTTAATCGTCCCGATAAGCTTAATGCGCTGGACCCTGAAAGCTATCATTTATTGGCGCAAGCGCTATATCAATTGCAACACGATGACAATTTACGAGTAGCGGTCATTCGGGCCAATGGCAAACATTTTACAGCTGGTTTAGAACTTGATAAATGGGTGCCTATTTTTGCCAGCGGTGCAGCGCCACAACTGCCTGCTAAGCACATTGATCCTTATGGCATTCAAGGTGAGATACTCACAAAACCTGTCATCATGGCGGTTCAAGGTCTGTGTTATACATCAGGGTTAGAGCTGTTACTAAATACAGATATACGCATAGCTACCGAAAATGCACGATTTGCTCAGCTAGAAGTGGGCCGAGGAATTTACCCTTGTGGTGGTGGCACGGTGCGTTTGCCACAGGAAATTGGCTGGAGTAATGCCCAGCGTTACTTGCTAACGGGTGATGAATTTACCGCGCCGCAGGCTTTGCAGTGGGGCATGCTTCAAGAAATTGTTGAATTTGATAATTTACATAAACGCGCCAATGAAATAGCTCAAAAAATTGCAAAAGCGGCTCCGCTTGGTGTGAAAGCGGGGTTAGCGTCTTCTAAAAAATCTAGAATACATGGGCAAGATGCGGCCTTTAAATCGGTATTTGATGACATGCCAGCCATTATGAAAAGTGATGATGCCAAAGAAGGTATCCAATCTTTTCTAGAAAGACGCGATGCGGTGTTTACGGGGAAATAATAGCGCTTAATAAAATAGAATAAAAATATTTGATAGGGCGTAAGCCCTATTTTTTAAGGTTATTGAATTATTTCGACACCTTTCCAAAAAGCCACATGATCTAATATTTGTTTGGCTTTTTCTTTAGGCTCTGGGTAAAACTACGCAGCCGCTTCATTCACTTCTCCATTTACCACCAAGTCGTAGTAATTAGCGGATCCTTTCCAAGGACAATAAGAGGTGTTGGTACTGATATTGATTAAATTAAGATTAAGGCTGTTAATGGGGAAATAATGGTTACCTTCTACCATTACCGTGTCATTTGATTGAGCAATGACGCAGTCTTTCCAAATGGCTTTCATAAAAAATCCTTTCTTTATTATTAATTTTTTTCACTTCCAAATTGGTTACATTAAGCATAGTTAAAAAAATTACTATTCCCAGCTAAAAATCATCTATATTTTAATGACTTACCGAATTTAATTGATCCTTTTATTAGTCATAAAATGTTTTTTACTGTAGTTTCTGTTAGGTTGTTTTTTAAACAGAATTTGTTTGATTATTTTATTGGAATAATATGATCGACGGCATTCGTAGCGCATCATCTAAATTAGCCCCATAAATTAATAAACTGGAAATGGGCAGTGTATTTTCAAATATTGAAAAGTAATCAATAAAGGGAAGGCTTATGAAAGCAAGTGAATTAATGGTGAAGTGCTTAGAGACAGAAGGAGTTGAGTATATCTTTGGTGTGCCCGGTGAAGAAAATGCTGACTTTATGATGTCTTTACAAGACTCAACTAAAATCACTTTCATTCTTACCCGCCATGAACAGGGGGCGGCTTTCATGGCAGAAATTTATGGGCGCTTAACCGGCAACCCAGCAGGTTGTCTTGGCACGCTAGGGCCCGGTGCCACTAATTTAATTACCGGTGTCGCCGATTCTAATATGGATAGGGCGCCTATGTTGGTACTCACCGGCCAAGGGGCATCGACTCGATTACATAAGGAATCTCATCAGGTCATGGATGTGGTGCGCATGTTTGAGCCTGTGACCAAGTGGGCCACGACTATTTTGCATCCAGATAATATTCCTGAAGTTATTCGTAAAGCTGTGCGTGTGGCTCGCACAGAAAAACCCGGCGCCGTATTGATAGAGTTACCAGAAGATATTGCCAAGCTGCCCACCACAATTGGGCCTATTGAACCGAGACGTTATCGCAGACCCGTAGCGGATGACATGATCGTTGACCAAGTCTTTGAAACCATTAGAAATGCTAAAAACCCAATTATATTGGCGGGTAATGGCTGTATTCGTAAACGAGCCAGTAAGCAGTTGCGAAAATTTTGTGACAAAACGGGTATAGGGGTGATCAGTACCTTTATGGCCAAGGGCTGTGTGGATATGGATGCCGACTATTGCTTATATACCATCGGCTTGGGGTCTAAAGATTATGTGGCGTGTGCCATTGATGCAGCTGATGTGGTGATTACTTTAGGCTATGACATGGTGGAATACCATCCTAAACTTTGGAATCACAATGATGATAAAACCATTATTCATGCCGATTTTTTGCCTACCGAAATAGATATTCATTATCATCCTGATTTTGAAATAGTGGGAGACTTAGCCCATACATTATGGATGTTAAATGAACGTTATGACATTCATGGTGGTTTACCCTTTAATCTAAAGCAACAGGCCGCCACCCGTCGTCAAATGCAACAGGAATTCAGCGAACACGATGATGATGATACAAAAGGGCTTATTCGCCCTCAAAAAATATTGTCTGATGCTCGAGCCGTGATGAAGCCAGACAGTATTTTATTATCTGATGTGGGGGCTCATAAAATGTGGATCGCCCGGCATTACCAGTGCCATGAGCCTAACACTTGTCTTATTCCTAATGGGTTTTGTTCCATGGGATTTGCATTGCCTGGTGCCATTGCCGCCAGTTTAGTGTTTCCAGAAAAACAAGTAATGGCCATTTGTGGTGACGCCGGCTTTCTGATGAACGTGCAAGAAATGGAAACCGCAAAGCGCCTTAATAGCAATATAGTGGTAATGGTGTGGGAGGATCACGCTTATGGGTTGATTGCTTGGAAGCAACAAAATGAGTTTGGTAAGCATACCGATTTATCTTTTGGTAACCCTGATTGGTTGCAACTGGCACAAAGTTTTGGGTGGAGCAGTATGAAAATTGAAAACAGTGTTGATGGAAAAGATAAGTTACAGCAAGCCTTGGATACACCCGGACCCACGCTGGTGGTGATTCCCATTGATTACCGAGAAAATGCCAAGCTTACCGAAAAATTGGGTGAGGTGGTCTGCCCCATATAAATTTCTGTAACCTAAGGCTGTTATTTATGTTTACATTTGATAACGGCCTGTCCCCTACTTTTAATCACGACTTCCTTTCAATTTTTAAAATACAGTAGCTGAATATCTCTTGCTTATCCCCCCAAGCAAGAAATTTGGCCACGCCTTTGTATTTTAACCAACTGCTATTTTTAGATTTGCTTGAATTATTGTTAACGCTGGGTATGTAGGTTTTTAACCAATTACCAAAAGGTAAAAACACCTGCTGGCTAATGTCTTTGTGTTGCGTGATGCTTAATCCAGAATCCGCCAGTTGCTGTTGGTACTGATCGAAGGTTTTAAAATTTTTATAAGGAATATGAGACAAAGCACAAATGCTTTTTAATAGGAATTTTTGCATAAAAGATAGCTGATCTTTGAGTAATAGAAGGTCACTCACCACCAGTACGCCATCTTCAGCTAAGTGTTTTTCACACAAAGAAAAATATCGAGTCTTATCGCTAAAGTGGTAAATACAGTCTAAAGCCATTATACGCTGAAAGTCATTATCTAATGCCTGCCATGACGCTTCAGAACAACCATCAGCCGCGTCTAATTCACAAACAGTATTAATGTTGAACGATGCATTGGCTATTTTCTCTTTCGCAAATTCAGTTTGGCTGTGGGATACATTTAAACCATATAGGGTTTTTACATTAAATTCTTGTATCCACAGTAATAGTTGGTCGCCACAGCCAAAGCCTGTGTCGAGCATTTTGTGTGTGCTATTAAGGTTACCCATCAAGGCCACTTCACGGGCCAGTTGCTCACAAGCTTGAGGGTAATGTGAGGCGGCTTGCCAGTAACCTAAATTACCCCAACTGCTCGTGATGGTTTTGGTTATGGGGTTAATATTCAGTTGTAATTCGGCTAAATCATGGAATTCATTTTGAGCCATATTAATAGGCTAATTCGGCGTTGTTCAGGGGTTCCAATGGCTTGTCGGTATTTTCTTCCCAAGGAATTGTGCAGCCCATTTGTTTGGCAATATTAATGGAAGAAGCCACTGCTGCATCTAATAAGGGAATTTTATTAACCATGTAAGAGCCACATATTTTAATGGATGACCGTTTATTGAGCTCCATAAGCTGTGCAACCGACTGGCGACTTTGTAAGGTCACTAATGGGCGAGTAAAATGGGCGCGACTGAGTACATGGCTTTCTTTGGGTGGTTTAATGGGATTCCAAGTTTGATAGATAGGCGCTTGGTGCTGGTAACTTGAAAATGCCTTGGTTAAATCCACCGAAGTGGAAGGGCGTTTTTGCGTTTTATCAATAATGTAGCTGACAGGGGATGCTTTTTTCGCGTGGTATACTTGGCTGCTGTCGGTATGCAGTATCATACTGGAAGACTGCACTGGAATATTGGCTAATAATTTGGCTTGAGAAGTTAAGGTGTTTTTCGAAAGAATATCGTGGGCCACATTAGCCTGGGTGGCGATGATGACATAATCAAATTCTTGTATTGATACTTCTTGGGTTTGGCTATTTTTTGAGGTGACTCGAATAGAAGGGCTTTCATTCGTTTTTTCTTCAATACTTTGTACTTGCTCAAAACATCTTACGCGGTAACCTTGGGTTAATCTTGGCACTATGTCATCAACCCCCAGTTTGGCTCGCACAATGCCTTCATTCATGACGCCACAAGCCAAATATTCCACGATCAAATCACAGGGATAATTTAAAATGTCCTGATAATCGCAGGTGCAGGTAACCGATAGCGCTGGCAGTAACATTTCGTCAATATAATGCTTGTTGAAATTTTGTTGATTCACATATTCACCAAACGTCATATTACTAAGCGCCATAGTATCTTGTGAGTCACTTTCAATTTGTTTGAAAAATTGAAAGTGACTCAGAGTTAAACGTAAGCCCTTTGGTGTAAGAGTATTCTTGTTGGGAAGGCGAATATTTTTATTAAAAAGTGTTTGGTTATGATATTGGAAAAACGCTTTTGGGCGTTTTTCTTTGTGTGTGTTTTGGTATTGATAAACAGCACTGTGATCACTGCTTTCCATTTCTACCCCAAGATACTTGTAAAGAGAAAATAGTTCAGGGTAATAGCCTTTGGTGAAAATCCTTAATGGAATGTCAACTCGGCTATGCAGGCCATTGCTATGATAATCGCTGGTGTATACCCCCATACCAGGGGTTCCGTGGGATTCAAATAACGTCACCTGATATTTTTGCTTTAACAACCAAGCCGCACTTAAGCCCGCTAAGCCAGCACCTATTACAGCAATGCGTGGAGCGTTGGCTGGTGCAGTATTTGATAGGGTAGACGCTATGGACATGCAACACTCTGTGAACATTAAAACAAGGCTGCCATCATAGGGAATTATGCCGGTTAGGACAAACCCATCTACCTAAAAATAATCTCTTAAATGATCCCATTTACAGACCCTAAATGCCCCTTGGTTGTCATGAAATGACATAGACAATAGAAACAATATGCACTGTAAATAGCTCAATAAGGTTTTATGTTTGGGTATTTTAATGTGGACATCATTTCCTTCTAGGGCGTCTAGTGGTTGTACTTCCCCTTTTGTGCACTATCTTATAATGAGACTTTCATGTTGGGGGCGGTGTATGCGGCTTAATATCGTATTACAAGCCATATTGTTGTTGCTTTTTAGTCTAACCCCCCAAGCTGCTCAGCTAAGCGATATCGAATACATTACTGAACACTTCCCGCCTTATAACTTCCAAGAAGAGGGTGTCGCCAAGGGCATCACGGTAGAGATATTGCTGCAGGCAGCTAAAGAAGTAGGGCAAAATATTGATCGAAATGACATTTATTTTCGGCCTTGGGCGCGCGGTTATAATCGCGTTTTGCAAGGACCTATGGTGATGTTGTTTGCCATGGCACGAACTCCAGAGCGAGAGGATCAATTTCAATGGGTGGGGCCTATACTGCAAACGCGAATTGTTCTGCTAGCTAAGCAGTCTAGTCATATTAATATTAAAAGTGCCCTTGATATATCTGGGTATTCCATTGGTGTGGTGCGAGATGATGCTGGCGAGCAATTAGTGAGGGCGTTTCTGCAAAATAAAAATCCCAGTACCATGTTGCAACAATCTGCTAAACCTCAAGATTTGATTAACAAGTTGGCTTATGAGCGAATAGACTTGTTAGCCTATGAAGAAACGGTCGCCAGAGACTTAATTCAGGTGTTGGGTTTTTTAAATTCGGATTATCAAGTTGTGTATGTTTTAAAAGAAACCACGTCTTACTTTGCGTTTAGCAAAGATGTGTCTCAGCCATTAGTAGAGCGATTGCAGTTGGGGTTGGATAGGTTGAAAAAGAGGAACAATGGAGCAGATTATAATGCTCTCGTGAATGGTGGGCAGAGCAATTAAGTGCAAGCGAAAAGTCATCTAAACGATCATTGATTAAGCACATCTTGAACATTTTGTTAGCCTGTTTTAGTCAAGGTGCGAACATTAATCTTCTGTTAATCGTGTATTTTAAAAATTGGATATAATGAAAAACTATGCAAAATTGTGTTAAATTGCCCAGTTCAGTGTAGCCCCCATATTACGGCGATTAATGAAATTTTTACATACCTCTGACTGGCACATTGGCCGTCAACTGCATAATCAATCTCTTTTGGAAGATCAAAAACACGTGTTGCTTCAGCTGGTGGAGCATGCTCGCCAACAGCAAGTGGATGCGGTGATCGTCGCGGGGGATATTTATGATCGCTCCGTCCCCCCAAGTGATGCAGTGGCCCTATTAAGCGAAGTACTGAATGAATTAGTCATGGTTCTGAATATACCGGTGATTATGATAGCAGGAAATCATGACGGCCATCAGCGCCTAGCATTTGCTGCGCAACAAATGACAACCAGTGGTTTGCATATTATTGGGCCGTTAACCCAAGAAATACAGACCATTACTCTTAAAAACAAAAATAATGAGGCGGTGTTTTATGCTATTCCTTATTGTGACCCTGCCACTGTAAGAGTGATACACGATTGCGATGCCAGCACTCATCAGCAGGCCATGGAAGTGCTGCTCAAGCAAGTTCACAATCATGACAGCAAAGGACTCGCCAAAGTGGTTATTAGCCACTGCTTTATTGATGGGGCATCTGAAAGTGATTCTGAACGCCCATTAAGCATGGGTGGGGCCGATCGAGTTTCTGCTGATATTTTTACACCGTTTAATTATGTGGCCTTAGGGCATCTACACGGGCCTCAATTTAAAGGAGAGTCCCATGTGCGCTACAGTGGCTCTATTTTAAAATATTCCTTTAGCGAACAACACCAGAAAAAATCCGTCACCTTAGTGTCACTTAATGAAAATGGTCAAGCCAGCACAGAGCTGTTGCCGTTAATACCGTTACGAGATGTCCGCATTGTAGAGGGCTTTTTAGAGGATTTGCTAAGCCTTGGGGAAGTGGATGCGCACCATGAGGACTACCTTTCCATTAGGCTACTAGACACCCATGCAATATTAGATGCCATGGGGAAATTACGTCGTGTTTACCCCAATGTGTTGCATTTAGAGCGCACCGGCTTAATGAAGCAAACCCAAAATCCAGTCTTGCTTCGTGATCATGTTAAAAAAGCTGAACAAGATATGTTCAAAGACTTTTTTAGTCAGGTTTCAGGTGAAACACTAAGCGATGGGCAACTATCTGTTTTGCAATCCACCATTGAAAATATACACAAAGAGGAAGGCTAAACATGCGTCCATTAAAATTAAGCATGTCAGCTTTTGGCCCTTTTGTGGGCACGCAAATAATTGACTTTTCTTGCCTAGGGGATAATCCGCTTTTTTTGTTAAATGGCCCGACAGGTGCGGGTAAAACCACCATTCTAGACGCCATGTGTTTTGCCTTATATGGTAAAACCACAGGCGATGAGCGCGAAGGCGGGCAAATGCGTTGTGATATGAGTGATGATCAATTACTCACCGAAGTAACCTTCGACTTCTCATTGGGCACGGATCAGTACCAAATTCGTCGTGTGCCGGAACAGCCCAGAATTAAAAAAAGCGGTGAAGGCTTTACTATTCAAAAACCCGAAGCACAGCTTTATAAAGTAGAACATGATGGCTCTTTAAGCATTCTTGTTTCCAGTAAAGTCTCTAATGCCAATGAATATATAGAACAATTGACAGGCTTAGATGCCGATCAATTCAGGCAAGTAATGGTCTTGCCTCAGGGGAAGTTTCGCCAATTATTAATGGCTGACTCAAAAGAGCGTGAAAAAATATTCAGCCAGCTATTTCAAACCCATATATATCGAAAAATTGAAGACAAATTAAAGCATAAAGCCCTAGCGATAAAAGCCAGTGTAAAAGAGCATGCCAATCGCATTGAAGGGGTGTTACATAATGCACAAGTGTCTTCTATTGAAACATTAAATGCTGAGTTAGCCTCTTTAGGGGCCCCTTATAAAAAGGCTCAATCAGATAAAACCCATGCCCATGAGCAATTTGTTTTAGTGAGTCAAAAACTTAAAGATGGCCAAGCCACATTGGCAAGCTTTGAAGAACTTAATAAATTAAAAGAAAATAAAACGCAGTTAGCGGTACAAGAAAAACAGGTTGTTCAGCAAAAAGACGAGCTTTTAAAGAGCAATAATGCATCGACAGTACTGCCTTTTCTGACGGCTTTAAAAGAAAGAACCGAGCAGTTAAAACAGGCCAAGCAACAAGCTGATCAGGCCTTGATTATAGAACATACCTGCAAAGCAAAGCTCAATGATGCTCGTGAAAAACATCTGACACTTGTCAGCTTAGATAAGTCGCTTGCAGAGGATCAAAATAAGTTGCAACAGTGTGTCGTCTTGCGGCCCCAAATTGAGCAACTCGCCAGGCTTAAGCTTGCACTGGCCAGTCAAGAGCAGGAAGTGAAAAAAGCGTCTTTAAAAGAAGTGGATTTAATTAAACAGCAAGAAAAATTACGAACTCAGCAGACCGAGATTGAACCTAAAATTTCTCTGTTGCAAAGCCAAAGTGAACAGCGAATGCCAATTCAACAAGAGCTGGCCCGTTTAGAGACTGTGTTAAGTATTTACCAGCAGTGGAAAAATGCTACGGTTCAAGTGCAGAATACCGCTAAGTTATTGACTCAGGCTGAAGTGAAAGGAAAGGCATTAAAAGAATCATTTGATGAGCTGAAATCTAAAAGCCAAGCAGCCCAAATGATTTGGCATCAAGGGCAGGCCGCTTTATTGGCGCAAGAACTGTCACACGGAACACCTTGTTTAGTGTGTGGGAGTGAACAGCACCCGAATCCGGCCCGGTATTCACAGGCCATTCCCAGTCAACAAGAGGTGCTAGCGCTTCAAGACAAAGAAAGGGATGCTTATGGTCTAGTGAAGCAAGCTCGAGAATATTACAAGGGCCTGAGTCAAAATCATAAAGAACAATTAAGCGTCAGCGAAGAGTTCAAAGTGTCTTTAGGGGGCCAAGCGCAATTGAGTTTGGAAGCCCTGCAATTGCAGTTTAAAAATACCCAACAATCATTAAGTGAAGCCAATTTAGCCCATTCCAAATTGCAAAGTTTCCGCGATACCTTGCAAACCACTCAACAAACCCAGCAACAGTTACAAGCGCAATTACAAATATTGCAAATACAATTGTTGGCCTCTAAGCAAGAGTTGGGCAATTTAGAAGGGCAGTACCAACAAACACAAGATGGTATTCCTGGGCAATATAAAGATTTATCGGTACTGGATCTGGCCATTAATGAACTACAAGACAAAATTCTAAAAAGTAAGCTGTTAATTCAAAGTATTCAGGATGAATTTAGCCAAGCCCAACAGGATTTAGCCGGTGCTAGCGCGAAAACCATTAGCACAAAACAAAGTAGTGAAAGTCATTTACAGTATCAGCAGCAAGCTCAAGCCCAGTTAAAAGTGGCGCTTGAAGAGGTCGGAATTGAAAATGAATCTCAATTGCTTGAAATGGTTTTACCTGCTGCCAAACAGGAGTCTTTAAAAAAAATCATTAGCCAATTTGAGCAGCAATGCATCTCGATAAATGCTCAAATAGCGCAACTTTCACAACAGTTAAAGGGGGTTTCTCCTCCCAATTTAGATGACCTACAAGAGCAAGTATCGAAAGCAAAATCTTTACAACTGCAAACAGAAGAAACCTTTACTCAGCTACACGGGCGTTTTAATTTACTCAGCCACACTCAAAATCAATTGCAAACAGAACAGCAAAAAGGAGACGCGTTAGAAAAAGAGTATGCCATCGTGGGCACGTTATCAGATGTGGCTAATGGGCAAACCGGTAAAAAAATAAGTTTGCAGCGCTTTGTGTTAAGTGTGCTGTTAGATGATGTATTAGTAGTGGCCAGTGAAAGGTTGAATTTAATGAGCAAAGGTCGTTATCAGCTGCTGCGTAAGGAGGATCGAGCCAAAGGAAACAAGGCCTCTGGGCTAGAATTAGAAGTGGAGGATGCCTACACCTCAAAAGTGCGCGGTGTGGCCACACTAAGTGGCGGAGAGAGTTTTATGGCAGCATTGTCTATGGCTCTTGGGGTGTCAGATGTGGTGCAGGCTTATGCGGGGGGCATTAAGTTAGAAACCTTGTTCATAGACGAAGGGTTTGGCAGTTTAGATCAGGAATCATTAGATTTAGCCATTCGCACACTTATGGACTTACAAGCATCAGGGCGTATGGTAGGGGTTATTTCCCATGTGTCGGAAATGAAAGAGCAAATTCCCACCCGCATTGATATTACCAAAACCTCTTCGGGCAGCACCTGCTCCTTGGTTTTGCCCTAATTAAGTGAATTACGGCCAATGCACTCGGCGCGGTTTGCCAGTGTTTTGGCGCCGAAAATGAATCTTTGCTGGTGTTTATTTTGATAGTCTTCAGGTTCCAGCCTGAGGGCGTCTCATCAGTGCTGGCGGCACTTTAAGATAAAAATAATACAGAGCAAGTAATTATGAATAATGGCCTTTTGTTAACCGTCATTGTCCCTTTGGCCATGTTTATAATGATGTTAGGCCTAGGCACAAGCCTTAACGCACAGGCTTTAGGGCAAGCGTTAAGAAATAAAAAGCCTTTGTTTATGGGGTTATTGGCACAAATTATTATTATGCCCATTTGTGCCGGTATCGTGGTGTGTTTAGTGGATATGCCAGCGGAATTTAAATTGGGTATTATGTTGTTGGCTTGCTGCCCAGGGGGAACCACGTCAAATCTATTCTGCTATTTAGGGAAAGGCAATTTAGCGTTATCTATCACGCTGACCGCTTTTTCTAGCCTCATGGTTATTTTTACCATGCCGTGGATTCTACAGATAAGCGCCGACCTTATTTATAGTGAGTCCATCATTATTGATATCCCTGAAATGGAAATTTTAAAGCGACTCTTTTTTATGACGCTTTTGCCTATTTTAATCGGCGTGCTCATTAGCCAGTATTTACCCAAACTAGGTCATGAAATTGGTTTGCGAACTGGCCCTTTTGGTTTGTTATTCTTACTCTTTTTGGTGGGATTTGTATGCTATAGCGAGTGGCGCAATCTTATTGAATATTTACCCAGTTTAGGGGTGACTATATTCTTTTTTAATTTACTGGTGATCTTTGCGGTGATGTTGATGTTTAAAGTGTCACCACCCAATTTACAAGACCAGTTTACAATTTACATAGAAGCCTGCATTCAAAGTAGCGCGTTGGCCATGTTTATTGCTTTAACCGTTTTAGAGAATGGCAGTATGATCGCGATACCCGCGGGCATGTTCTCAATTACCATGTACATTATTGGTTTTTCCATTACCTATGTTTATCGACGCCAAAAAACCGCTACTTTAAAGTTAGCCAATTCATAGAGTGGCTATTAGGATAAATTTAATGATCTGTAGGTTGGGGTTGCGTAAGTGAGGTGTTTTTATAGTTTTTTGGGGTGGTGTTAAACCATCCTTTAAAAGCTTTAAAAAAGGCACTGGGTTCTTCAAAGCCTAATTGCTCACTGATCATATCCATTTGTAAATTGGTTTTATTGAGAAAATGAAGCGCCTTTTCTTTGCGTATTTGGGTCAGCAGGTGGGTGAAATGAGTCTTTTCGGCTTTTAATTTTCGATGTAAAGTTTGGCGGCTCATATTGAGCTCTCTGGATACCGAGTGAATATTAACAGTTTGTGAGTTTAGATTTTTTTCGATAATCTCACTGACCCTCGCCGATAAAAGCGGTTTTTCATAGAGCCTACTTTCTATTCTTTGTGCTTGCTTGAGTAATATTGCTTTTAAGTAAGGGTTGGTGTTTTTAAGAGGCAGCTTTAATAGGCTGGCATCAAATAATAAGTAATCTTCGCTTTGATTAAATAAAACATTAGGCCCAAACACTTTTTTATATTCAGCTAAATATTCGGTTTGAGAATGCCTAAAACCGCATTTTATTGGAATGCAGGGGTTACCCGTTAAGTGTCGGCACCAAGTTAGGGCTATGCTAAGGCTGCGCTCTATGGCGTATTTATGATGGTGATCAGGGTTTAAAAACTGGTATTTAATTTTTAATTGATTATTTTTTTCAGTGTAATGAATTTTTTCTGCTTCACTCATTAATGCACTTTTATCGTGAAATAAATCCAACGCATCTTTCAGGTTCTCGGACTGAGAAATTAAATGAGCCAAGATGCCTTTGGCCACGGGGTTTACATTGCACCCAATGCAAAGGCCGATATTTGAAGGAGGATTTTTTTCCCGCGCACATTGCCATAATTCATGGATCAGCGTGACGGGAAAGCGCTGTTCAACATCCATGAACTGCTCGCGTTTTATCTTTAAACGTTTCAGATCATCTGAATTAATTAGGTTATAAGCATCCAAACCATCAAATAAATCCAGTACCAAGGCCGCCGATGCAGTGGGCTCACGTTCTTTTATCATTATTATTTACCCTTAAGCTTTAAAGATAATAGCCTTAAAATGAGACCATTTGCCAGTATTTTTTGACCTCTGGTGATTCGCATTCTATGAAGAGTGGTGCACAATGATGTGGCTAATAAAAAAAATAATAGGAGATTCCATGAGTCAAGCAGACGTCATTACCTGGCCACAATTTGCCGCTAAGATACCCAGTTTACTTCAAGGCCTACCGGGCTTAATAAAAGGCCTGAAAGTAGGCAGTTCAAAGGATAAGACTCGTACAGTGGGCTTGGGCTGGTGCGTTGAGCAGGCTCAACAGAAAAACCCAAATGGCATTGCCATTATGGAATCTGACGTGGTGCTCACTTATGAGCAATTTAACGGTTGGGCCAATCAAATGGCCCATTATTTATTGTCCAGCGGATTAAAAAAAGGTGACACCGTGGCGGTAATGATCGAAAACCGTGCTGAATTGCTGGTAGCCGTAACGGCGTGTGCCAAGATAGGGGTTGTCTCAGCCCTTATTAACATCTCGCAAAGGGGCAAGGTGCTAACCCACAGTATTAACCTTGTGTCCCCTAAAGCGGTGATTTTAGGTGAGGAATTACTGCATGCATATGAAGAAGTGAATGATGATTTGGTGATTCCTCAAGAAAAGCGTTACTTTCTTGCCGATGCCCACACGCTAGAAAATGAAGGCGTGGCTCCTGCAGGCTGGCAAAACCTTGCTTCACTCATAAAAAATAAAAGCCGAGATAATTTAGTTAATAGCCAAAATATTTACGTGGACGATGCGCTTTTTTACATTTATACATCCGGCACCACAGGCATGCCTAAAGCGGTTATTTTTAACCATGGCCGCTTTATGAAAGCCTACGGTGCATTTGGTTTTGGGGCCGTGAAATTAAAAACACAAGATCGTTTATACGTGACCTTGCCATTTTATCATGCTACAGCCATAGCGGTGTGCTGGGGGTCGGTATTGGCGGGCAATTCTGCCATTATCATGAGGCGAAAATTCAGTGCTAGCCAATTCTGGGTAGATGTAAAAAAATATCAGGCCACCGGCTTTGGCTATGTGGGAGAATTGTGTCGTTATTTATTAGATCAGCCCAAAGTTGCAAGTGATTCGTTAAATGGCATTCGCTTGATGGTGGGTAATGGGTTACGGGCTTCCATATGGAAAGAGTTTAAAACACGATTCAAAATTGATTCTGTTTTAGAATTGTATGGTTCCAGTGAAGGCAATATTGGCTTTACTAACTTTCTAAATTTTGAAAATACTGTTGGGCTATCGCCTTTCCCTTATGCCATTGTCAAATACGACAAAGAAAATGAATGCCCGGTAAAAGATGAAAAAGGCCGCCTGATTAAAGTAAAGAATGGTGAGGCTGGCTTGTTAATTGGTGAGATCACCGAAAAAACCCCTTTTCATGGTTATACCGACCCTTCTAAAACTGAAAAAAGTATTTTACGAAACGCCTTTAAAAAAGGCGATGCGTGGTTCGATACCGGTGATTTAATGCGTCCTTTAGGGTTCCGTCACGCACAATTTGTCGATCGTTTAGGGGATACTTTTCGCTGGAAAGGTGAAAACGTTTCCACTACAGAAGTCGAACTCATTGTGGACAGCGTAGAGAATATTAGTGAAACCGTGGTGTATGGTGTGGAAATTCCTAACACCGATGGCCGTGCAGGCATGGCGTCCATTCGATTAGATTGTGAAGAGTCACAGTTTGACTTTAAAGGACTGTTAGAGTCTTTAAAAGCCTCATTGCCCATGTATGCGGTGCCTGTTTTTTTACGCATCAGTGAAGAAGTAGATACCACCGGCACTTTTAAACATAAAAAAGCCCCTTTAAAAGAAAAGGGGTTTGATTTGAATAAACACAAAAGCCCAATTTATGTGTGGTTGCCTAGATCACAGGAATACGTGCCTCTTTGTAAGGATCTTCAGGGGAAAATAGAGGAGGGTCACTACCAATATTAAACATATGTGAAGTGCCCTGAATGAATATTTATTTAGGGCGCTGAGATTGAATAGCCTTTCGCCCTGTCACTAAATATTGTGTGATAGGGCTTTTTTATTGGCTTTAGCTTGTCTCTTATTTTTTAGGTAATGTAAATACTGAGGCACATAAGTATTGCCCATGAAACCATCTAAATAGGATAAAAAACCCGCATAATTGCCTTTAAAGCGTGCATGATGAAAATCGTGATACACCGCACCATGATAAAATGGAATGAGCTTAACTGGGTTGTAAGGCAGGTCATAACCACAGTGGCCATCGGCTGCTTCAAATTGACGAATAACAATCCAAATCCATAATACGTATAAATGGGCGCCTAAAATGAGCGGAGCCACTAAAGCCAAGCTTGCCGTGGCAGTAAATTCCAACCAATGAAAATAATTGCCATCCAATGCACAGGTATTTTTAATTCGATGGTGAACGCTGTGAACATTCACCAGCAACCAACGGGAATGCATGGCTCTGTGCATCCAGTAATATAAAAAATCATCTAAAAAAATGAAAAAAACTAACTGTGCTAATACCCAATACCATGCAGGAAAGCTGCCCGTGTGAATGGTATTAATATGCTGAAATAAAGGCCACACCAGAGTCAGTATTACAAAGAAAATACTGCTGTTAATGGCAATGCGCGCAAGGTTGGGTAGAAAATATTGCTTTACTTGAAAAGGCTTATTTTGAATTTTGTACTTTTGTAACGATACAGGATCAAAAATTGCCAGTGCTGTCCATGGCAAGGCAAACAGTAAGAATGTACCCATGCTTATCAAAAGCGTATAAACCCCCACTTGCCAGTACATAACATCCTGAAATGTTTCTTGGTAGATGGTGGGCAATAATTGGGTTAACGCAGTGAAATCCATATTGGGCCTACAAGAGTAATATTATTATTTTTGTTAAACTGATTGTCTAAGATATAAACCTTACGCAGATAATAATAAAAATGCTTGCTCACTCATGACACAAATTTATTCATACACGACAGTGCCTCAGGTGTCGGATGCTTATTATCACGCTTTACTGGATTTTTTGCGTCACTCTCTTAGTGATGATTTACTGCAGCAGCTGGGTGTCTCACTTGGTGTTATCAGTAAAGGCCCCTTACCAGTAGCGGAATATTTACTGTTGGTCGATATTGCCAATCAGCAACTTGACGATGATTGGGGCATCGACCTGGGTTTAAGATTTCGCCCAGCCACCTATGGTATTTTAGGGTTGTTACCGCTTCATTGTGAAAACCTATTAGAAGCTTTAGGTATGGTCTTAAAATTTGAATCTTTAGTGCATGATTTAGGCACGTCCCATGTAACGAATCTAGGGAGTGGTCAGGGAAGCAAGATACAGTTTTCATGGCAATCCCATATCAATAACCCTGTGCAACGTAAAGCAGTAATGCAAAGCGTTTTGGCGGGCATGCAACAATTTTCAAGCTGGCTAACGGGCAGTGCCATATTATTTGAGTCCCTGATATTACCCACACCGTGTCACCATGAATGGCTCAATACTATGGGGGTTACACCGGTGATTAAAGCGGGAACATTGGAGTTTCAGGTGTCTCAGCAGGCACTTATGAAGCCCATTCCACAAGCTGATAAAGACTTAAAAAATGCTTTGCTGAACAGTGCACAGCTCATGATGGATAAAAAACAGCCTGTGTTCATTAAAAAAATGCTAGCTTGGCTGGATAAATGCCTGATTGATCATGAATGCACATTGGAACAGGCAGCCGTATTATTGGGTATTTCAGCTAGAACCTTACAGCGCCATTTACAAGCTTACGGAATCAGCTATCAACAATTACTGGTGAACTTTCGTAAAAACAAAGCACTGGTATTATTAAATCACTCCCATAAAAATATCATGCAGGTGGCGGCAGAGCTGGGCTTTAAAGAGCAAAGCTCTTTTTCAAGCGCATTTAAAAGCTGGTTTGGCCAGTCGCCCATGAGCTATTTAAAGAATAACAATACTCATCATAAGGGGCGCTAAAATGGACGGTATAAAAAGCTAATCTATACTAATGAGATGATGTTTTTTCAGTGAGGCAGTGCCGATGGGATTACCGTATTTTGCTTAGGAGCCTCCTACTCTCACGCCGCTGCACCTATCTAGCGGCAATGCTCTTGGCTACTTTCTGTCAGCCCCTCTTAGCTGATAATCAGGAGCTATTTGATTTAAAGCTGTCCGACTTGGCTGATTTAAAAGTTAACATTGCCTCAAGCGACCCCGAGCGTATTGTTGATACACCTGCTGTCGTCACCTCTTATTATGTAACGACCATGCAGAACCTTGGTTTAAACACCCTTGAGGATGTACTTAATTTTGTGCCCGGAGTAGTGGTACAAGATACTGCCATCGGCACAAAAGCGGTGATGATTCGAGGTATTGTTGAAGCCTTCAATCAAAAAGTTCTATTCTTATTAGACGGTACGCCTTATTGGCAGCCAGCCCATGGGGGGAACCCAATGTTGGCGATGCCATTTACCTATATCGAAAAGGTTGAGGTTATTCGCGGTCCAGGTGCTGTCATCTATGGCAGTAATGCTTCGGGTGGTGTGATTAACGTGATCACGAAAAATTCGGCATCCAGCAGCGTAGACATTGCTTACGACTCTTTATCCTCTCACTATTTGGGGCTTTATTATCAGAAAAAATACTCATCACTAGATTTCCGTTTTGGTGCTCATGATTTTAATCAAGATGGTTATCAAGGCACTTTTAATAATCGCCCGTTGCCGCCAATTTACCCAAGTGATACCCCAAACAATATTACGCTTAACAAACAGCAAAAGAGCCAATCAGTTTGGTTGGCATTAAAGGGGGATAGTTGGAAATTCAGTAGTCATTATTTTAAAAGTCAAAATGATGGTTTGGCTGCTGCAGCATCTACCCTGAATCTAGGAACGTTGAAATATCACGGTACGTTAATGCAGGCTGAGATGAACCGATATATACCCTGGGGCTATTTAAAAGCGACGGCCGACATCAATAATTTTTATTTAGAAATTCCCACGCAAAGTTTACTAGGTTTTAACATCAACGGAACTCAGCAGTTTGAAGATCAAGGTGAGAAAAATAATCGTTACCGTTTTTCAGTTAGTTTAAATAGTCCCATAACCGAATCGATTGACTGGCTGAATGGCTTTGAAATAGAGCAACGAGAAACCGGTGATTATCAAAATGTGAATGACAGTGGTCAGGTAATCAGCACTTCCATGGAGGCTCATGAAAAACAAGAATTGGCGGCGTATTCACAGGCCGATATGAGGTTTGGCGCATCTCGCTGGGTGATTGGTGGGCGCTACGTAGATAACGATTTGGCCGGTAAGGATTGGTTGATGAGAATGTCTTATGTTTACACATTGAATAAAAATCAATCAATAAAAGTGTTGTATTCAGAAGGCTTTAACGCCCCTAATTTTGTTCAACAGTTTATTGAAATCCCTCCTAATGTGGTGAAGGGCAATGAAGATATTAAGGCTGAGAAGGTCAAAACTTGGGAAATGGTTTACACCTTGCAATCTCGGCATCACTTTTTTGTGGCCAATATTTATCGACTATGGGCTGAGGATTTTATTTTTAGAGCGGTTAATGAATCTGGTATAGTGGAATTTACCAATACCCAAGACTTTACAAGAGAAGGGCTTGATTTAGACTACCGTTTTAATAAAGAAGCGCTAGAGTTTTTTGCCAATATGTCTTGGGCTTACCAAGGCAATAAAACCATTGAAGAAGACCATACTGCGTTATTTGTCCCTAAATACACCACCAATTTAGGGGCGAGTTTTAACGTGACGCATTCCCTTAAATTAGGGGGCGGGTGGTTGCATATTTCTGAACGAGAAAGCGCTCACGCCATTAATTTAGTTAATGCTAATGTCACTTATCAAAATAAGAGTGGGCAATTAAGTATCTACATTGAAAACGCCTTGCAAGATGACGTGAACCACCCTGACGTGCAAAACTTTAGTGAAAACCGTTTAGTGCCGACCAAGAGCCATCATTCTATATTGGGTGTGCGCTTAACTTATGATTTTTAAAAAAGCATTGCAGTCATTATAAATGAGGCTTGTTTAGTCAATTCCCAGTAAAGTTTTAATGCCTTGTAAGTGAATGTTTTCACCACTGACAAATATGGTCTCAGTGTTGATTAACCGTTGAACAGACTCACCTTGCATGGCCTTATGAGCGGTCACCACACCTTTGTAACCCATTAGAAAAGGCTTTTGTGTGATAAAGCCATACATGCTTTTATTTAATACGCTTTCAATTATTAAGTCATGGGCGTCAAAGCCAATATGCAACGCATTGACGTGTTGTGGAAGGTTTTGTAACACTTTTATAGTGGGTAGGGTCGTTGATTCATTGGGGGTGAAGATACCATTAATGTCCTTAAGAGAAGAAAGTAACTTCTTGGCATTTTTTCTCGCTTTACCAATGGTTGAGCCAATATAGCCGTCAAATACTATCTCTAAGCCGCCTTCGGTGGCCCCTTTAATAAAGCCGTTTTCTCTATGGGTGGTGGTAATGACATCTTTAGACATTCTTAAAAGGGCAATGCGACCTTGGCCCTTCAACGCTTTAGCCATTTTAATACCGGCTAATATGCCTGCTTGGTAATTCTGAGTTTTAATAACACTGACTCTTTCACCTCCCACATCGCGATCAATATAAACCGTGGGAATGCCTTGCTGCTTTAACACTTTAACATCTTGTTTTCGATCCGCCGAGTTAGGCGCTAACACTAAGCCTAAGCATCCCCACTGGATCACCGATTTTATGACGCTGCTTTGCCCTTTTGAGTTAATTTCATCAATAGGGCCACGAACGATCACTTTGATGTTTAAGTCTTTTGCCGCTTGCTGAGCCCCTTGTTGAACCTCACGCCAAAAGCCGGCGCCACCTCCGGCGGTGACCACACCAATGCAATTGGCATAGCTAATAGGGCTTTGCAGGCATAATGCTAGAGCGGCTAAGATACTGGTTTGTAATAGAAAGATTTTCACAATTAGCCTATTGGGTAATGTGCATCTGGGCTATTAACAGTGTAGTTGCAAGGATGACGATTAGCAGGCTTTAAAGGCGCAATTATAGAAAATAATTTCAGCTTGCAACACTGAGTTTCGTAATTAGTGTTAAGGGTTGCTATCTATTATTAAGGCCCTGAGCCTACAATAGATTTTTTATTGGGTGTGGGATATTTTTCACTATGTTGAGTTGGTTGTGGCAGTTTGTAAAACCTTATCGTTTGCGCTTATCTATTGCGTTGTTGGCTCTTATTATTACCGCAGCCTTAACCCTATCGATGGGGCAGGGCATTCGTCTCATGGTCGATCAGGGGTTTTCAGCCCAGTCCCGTGAAGGTTTGGCCTGTGCATTGTCATTATTCGGGGTGATTATCTTTTTTACCTCCATTGGTGCCTATTTCCGTTTTTACATGGTGTCCTGGATAGGTGAGCGAGTAGTGGCAGATATTCGTATTAAGCTTTACGAGCACCTTGTGGGGCTTACCCCGAGTTTTTTTGAGGATAACCTAGCCGGTGAAATACAAAGCCGCGTCACCACCGATACCACTTTACTGCAAACCGTCATCGGTTCATCATTTTCATTTGCCCTGCGAAATAGCTTAACCTTTATCGGTGGCTTGTCTTTAATGTTTATTAGTAACATTAAGCTTACGCTCATTGTCTTAATCGTGGTGCCCGTCATTATTTTTCCGCTAATTTACTTTGGTCGTAAGGTGAAAAAACTGTCAAGGGACTCCCAAGACAAAATAGCCACAGTAGGGGCATGGGCAGGGGAAAGTCTGCAGCACATTAAAGTAGTACAAGCCTTTACTCGTGAAGATACCGTTAATCAACAGTTCGCTCAGGCTGCAGAAGGGGCCTTTGAGGTAGCTCTGAAACGTATCCAGCAACGAGCCATATTGATTGCATTGGTGATGTTATTGGTTATGGGTTCAGTGGCAGGTATGTTGTATGTGGGGGGCAGTGATGTCTTGGCTGGGAAGCTATCAGCAGGTGAACTATCGGCCTTTGTATTTTATGCCATTATGGTGGCAGGCTCCTTAGCGGCCGTGACGGAAGTGTACGGTGAAGTTCAAAGAGCCGCAGGAGCCGCTGAGCGTATTCGTGAATTGCTATCCACCCAGCCCGAGATATCTACCCCCAAAGATAGCCTGCCACTTAAAGAGCGTTTAAATGAACCAAGCTCTCAAGCTTTGGTGAGTTTTAAAGATGTGTCTTATACCTATCCGTCTCGACCCAAACACAAAGCCATAGAAGGTTTAACGCTTGATATAAAAGAAGGGGAGCACATTGCTTTAGTGGGGCCGTCTGGGGCCGGTAAATCTACCTTGTTTGATTTGCTATTGCGCTTTCGTGATCCCCAACAGGGGCAAATACAGATTAACGGTTTGCCACTTGATCAAGCGAATCTTCAAGAGTTACGCAGTCAATACGCCTTGGTGCCTCAGCAACCGGTGTTATTTAGCAGCAGCGTATTAGATAACTTAAGATATGGCTGCCCTGGGGCCACAGATGAGCAAGTTAAAGCAGCTGCAAAATCCGCTCATATCGATGAATTTATAAACCAATTGCCGCAGGGCTACGATTCCTTTTTAGGAGAGCAAGGGGTGAAGCTTTCGGGCGGTCAAAAGCAACGCTTAGCCATTGCTCGCGCCATATTACGAGACCCTAAAATATTATTGTTAGATGAAGCCACCAGTGCTTTGGATGCCCAAAGTGAGCACCATGTGCAGCAAGCATTAAATGAATTAATGAAAGGGCGCACCACCATTATTATTGCCCATCGCTTAGCTACGGTGGCCCATGTGGATCGGATTGTAGTATTTGACAATGGCCAGCTGGTGGATATTGGAAATCACCAAGCCCTATTGAAAAGCTCACCCCTGTATAGTCGCTTAGCCCAACTGCAATTTAATGTGGCGGTTTAATTTAAAGATAAATTTACAAGAAAAGAAGAAAGGCTAGCGGGTGTACGACAAAGCCTCCACTTGTGTGGCGATTTCTATGACTAAGTCCTGAACATTATAGGGCTTAAATAACACCTTTTTGGCCCCCAATGCCATGGCTCTGTCTGCAGTATCGGCTTCAACTTGCGCGGTTAATACGATGGTTCGGGGGCTTTTGGCATGTATGGTTTTCATTTCTTTTAATATGTCGAAACCACTTAGTTGTGGCATTCTGAGATCTAAAATTAATATATCGTAATGCTGTGTCTGATAGGACTTTTGTGCTTCTTTTGGATCAATAAATAAGTCTACATTTGGATACTGGGCCTGACTTAAAGTGGCTTTTACCAAGGCAAGGCTGGCAGGGTCATCATCTATGACCATAAACTTTAAATCTGCTTTTTTCATGGGCTTGTATCCAGAATGTTAATACAAGTATAGCGATTAAATCTGGGCTGTAGGGAAAGAGAGCGTAAATAGACAGCCTTTGGGGGTTAGGTTTTCAAAAGCAATCTCCCCCTGCATGAGGTCCATTAGCCGTTTGGTAATGGCCAAACCCACTCCGGTGCCTTCCACATCGGACTCACTATTGTGACAACGCTCAAAGGGGGTATATAAAAACTCCTGCATTTTTTCACTGATACCAGGACCGTTATCTTTCACTTCGATAACCGCCATATCATTTTGTATGAATGCCTGAATGTGAATGGCGTCATTTTCAGGGCCGTATTTAATGGCATTACTGAGAATATTTAACACCACTTGTTTAACTCTTACGTGATCGCCCATTAGCCATAATTGCTGGGGTGAATTTAATTCAATAGTTATGTTTCTATTGCCTGCGCTGGGAAGCATGGTGGTGATGCAGTTATCGATAACGGAGATAACGTCTATTGCATCAATATTTACACTTAGCTTACCCGCTTCTATTCTAGATAAATCGAGAATTTCAGAAACCAAATATAATAAATGATTACCTGCAATATGTATTTGCTCGACACTTTCATTTTGTCGTTCATTATTGGTGATCAGAGGATCGGCCATTAATAGCTGCGAAAACCCCAATATTGCGTTCAATGGTGTTCTTAATTCATGGCTCATGCGGGATAAAAATTCAGTTTTAGCATTGCTGGCTTTTATGGCTTCATTTTCGGCTTTTTTAGCCGCTTGAGTTCGCTTAAGCACTTCTTTTTCAAGCTGATCATTGAAGGTGGTTAATTGTTGTTCGGTTTTTTTTCGTTTGTGTATTTCTCCTTGCATCTTGGCACTGAGATCTAATAATTGACGAGTGTTTATTGAAATTTCTTTTTCAAGTTCGGTGTTGGTTTGAGCTGATTTTTGAACGTTTCTAATGTCACTGAAGGAGCGTAACGCTAACTTTGATTTGGTTAATAACTGGTTGGGTGTGGCGTTTAACTTACTTAAAAAACCGCTGATGGCATATTGCTCTAAGGCCATACTTTCCGACTCAAATTGAGCATTACTGGTGTGCAATAAAATTCTAATTTGCTTGTTTTGTAATTGATTGCGTATGTAATTAATGACCAGTAAGCCTGTATTGGCTTCGTCCATACAGAAATCTAATATCACCAATGCAGTGTCTGGATTTTCATTTAAAAATAGACAAGTGGAATCATAATCGTGGCTGCTAAATGTTTCTATTTGATGCTTGTCAAATACAATGCCATTCAGTGTACTACGACCAACTTTATGAAAGGAGGGGTCATCATCTGCCAGCAGTACCTTCCAATTCCAAGTGGTATTTGAGTCAGGCAAAACGAGGTTCCTGCTATTAAACGATTTGAATCATTTAATTATAGAGGTTGGCAGAGAAAACCTTTGTTAATTTCTATTTATTATAAAGGCATATTACTTATATGAAACGCTTCTATGATATGGCGTTGTTGAATTTAAAATTCCCTTGTATAGGCCCAAATACGGCTGAAGGCAGATAACTTTTTGGTTTGTGCTAATGTTTAATTGGGCGCATATAGACTTATGAAGTTCATTGAGCATTCATACTCTAAAAAGCTTCATCGTGAAATATCTGTGTTGGGGGTGAAATGGCTGACACGCAAAAACATATTATGGTGGTGGACGATCAACCTGCCAATTTATTATTAATACTCAGAACGCTTGAATCCAAGTATCGAGTTACCTGTGTTGAATCTGGTAAAGCCTGTCTTGAAGCCATGGATGAAGATACCCCAGACTTGGTATTGATGGATGTTCGTATGCCAGAGATGAGCGGCTATGAATGCTGTGAAATTATTAAAGAAAATTTTGATTACCAATCTATCCCAGTGATTTTCTTGTCTGCACATACTGATATGGCAGACAAATTAAAGGGTTATGAAGCAGGCGGGGCCGATTACTTAACCAAGCCTTGCGATATTAATGAAGTGATTGCCAAAATTGAGCACAACCTTAATGTCTTGGAAGAATTTAAAAGTAAATTAGACAGTGCCAACGCCTTTGCCAATATGGCCATGACCAATAGCGGCGAATTGGGCGGTGTATTGCAGTTTATGGAAAACAGCTTTCAGTGTGAGGACCAAAATTCATTAGCCGATTTAATTGTGGCTTCATTGCAGTCCTACGGGCTAAACAGTTGTGTTCAGTTAAGAGGGTTTGAAACAATTCTAAATCACAGCAGTACAGGCGTATGTGCGCCCCTAGAAATTACGTTAATGTCTGAAATGGTAGGTGGCGAAAAAATAATGGAGTTTGGTAAGCGTTGCCTTTGTGTGTCAGATAATATTTCATTTCTAATTAAAAACCTGCCAATAGACGATGACATGCTTTGTGGTCGTGTGAAAGATCATATTGTGTCTATTTTAAACGGAGCAACCGCCAGAATGAGCAGTTTGAATATTGCTTATGAGAAAGAGCAGTCGGTGATTAACCGTATAAAGCTTGCCCTAGAAGACATAGAAAATACCCTTTTAAAAATCGAAGATTTATCTGAAAGTAAAAACAAGGAAATTTCACAGATTATTTCTAATTTAAATACTAGCGTAAACGAATCTTTTGCTCGCCTAACCTTAACAGAAGAGCAAGAGAATCATTTCACGAAATTACTCGATAGCTCATCTGATGAACTATATAAAGCTACCGCCACAGACGGTGATTTGAAGTCGAGTTTTGAAAAAATCAGCAGTATGCTGGTGGATATAATTTCCGCCAAAATTTAATGGTTATTGCATTAGCTTGATTTCTCCGTGCTGCATATCGCTTGGTTTACTTTGAATGAGGGCGAAAAAATTTAAACAAACGGGGCTTTTCATGGCGTTTTCAACGGCCTGTTGTGCTGCTTGGCTATTATCCCAATGAACAATATCAACCCATTTATTCCCCTCTAAATGCACTAATTCCCGTGAAATAAAGCCTGGCCATTGGCTAATGGTTGATTGCATATCTTGGGCCGCCTTTACTATTTGGCTATTTTGAACGCCCTGATTATTTTTAAAATAGGCCTGTTCAACAGTTTGTCCATGGCCATTTAATGACAGTAAAGTCAGAGCCATAATTAATGCAAAGCGAATATTCATGATGATCCTTGAGGTTTTCTAAATAAATTGAAGTTACACCATCATTTATCTCGGAAATTATTATCTAAACGATAGGTGCTTAATTATTTAATCACCCATCGTTTAGTTTTTCAGTGATTTACTGAACGATAGGTGTATAATTTGTGAAATATCACTAAGTGACTACACAGCCGAATGAACTAGACGGTGTGTTATAAAAAGAGGCGGCCATGGCACGGGGTAGAAAAAAGCAATATCAAAAGGAAGAAGTGTTACTAAAGGCCATGGATGTGTTTTGGCGAAAAGGCTATGAAGGGGCCCATTTAAAGGAACTGGTGGAACACACCGGTCTCAATCGTTTTAGTCTCTATAGTGAATTTGATGGTAAAGAGGGGTTGTTTTGTGAGGCGCTGGATCAGTACTTAGTACTGGCCCGTCAAACTTATAGTCAGCAGCTAAAGAGAACACCGGCCCATGTAAACAATATTTATCAGTATTTTGCCAGCATAGATTTTGGCGATGAGTATCATGGTTGCATGATGGTGAATACCTTGAATAACCGTCACGCAGTCCCAGAGAAAGCCTTTGTCATGGTGAGCGATTTTATCAAATGGGTGCGTGGCTTATATCTTGAAAATCTAAAAGCAGAAGTGAAGTGCGGGCGTATCATAGCAACCAGCCCCATTGATTTGTGGTGTGATTTATTACTGTCATTTGATGTGGGGTTGTCTGTTTCTGGGGTGCCATTTAATAAGATGAACAGTGGTGAAATGGCTAAGCAAGCTCTAGATGCCCTGCTAGCCACTCATCGTGTTAGTGCATAAATACTATTTTCTTGGTTAAGTGAAAAATCATGACTGCAAACAGTCCGTCGTTATTGCGCGACAGCATAGGTAAGAAAAGTATCGGTCAGTTAAGTGATCGCATTAAGTCGGTTTATCAAGAATTTAATGAAACTCAGTTTGAGATTGAAGCGCTGGATAATCTTCAAAACTTAGGGTTAAACGAGCGTATCGCTCAAGTGCGCATAGCTTTAAAGGCGTGCTTGCCCAATGACTTTCAACATGCTGTGGCGATTTTAATAAAAGCCTTAGGGCCTGAAATAGCGCAAGATAATTTAGACGGTGTGGATCTTACTTCACCTTATGGATTCATTGTTTTACCCCAATGCGAATTTGTGGCTCATTATGGGCAAGATGATTTTAAAACATCCATGATGGCCTTGATGGAAATGACCAAGCGCTTTAGCAGTGAAGGCGCCATTCGCGTATTTATAGATAGCCATTATGACGAAACCTACCAACAACTCACCCAATGGATGACACACGAAAATGTCCATGTGCGCCGCTTAGTCAGCGAAGGTACACGACCAAAATTACCGCTTTTTTCTCGCTTACCACGCTTTATTAAAGACCCAAAGCCTGTCATAAATTTATTAACGGCTTTAAAAGATGACCACCAATTATACGTGCGACGTTCTGTGGCCAATAACTTAAACGATATTAGTAAAGACCATCCCAAGCTGGTGACAGATTTATTATCAAATTGGTCTGTGGGTGCCAGCCATGATCGCCAATGGTTAATTAAGCATGCGCTAAGAACTTTATTGAAAAAAGGTGACCAAGCAGCGTTGGCTATTTTGGGGTTTACCCCAGTACCGAAACTGACGGTAAAACAATTTTCGTTAGATAAAACGAATATTATCTTAGGTGGTGAATTGAACATGGTGTTGGACTTAAGCTGCGAACACCTTAAGTCTCATAAAATGATGATTGATTACGTGGTTTATCATAAAAAAGCCAATGGCACCCTTAGCCCCAAGGTTTTTAAATGGGCACAAAAATTCATATCTTTAAATCAACCATTAAAAATGACAAAAAAGCATGCCATAAAAAAAATCAGCACCCGTAAATATTACCCAGGTGCTCACGAAGTGCATTTGCAAGTAAATGGTGATATTTTGGCAAAATGTCATTTTATGCTGCACATGTAAAATAGAATAAGTAAAAGCGCAAATTGCAAAAAAGATATTATTAGTCCTGTACAGCCAATTATGTGTTCCATTCTCCCTGTGTTGTTTATGCCTTTTGATGGGCATAAACTGAGTTTAAATTGTTAGGCGACTTTTCCGTCATCGCCTATGATTATTTGAAGTATTCATATACCACAGGCTCTTAAATGTTAAATTTTAGTTTCCATAACTCTACCCGCATCCATTTTGGTGAAGGGCAAATTGAAGCCATTAAAAAGGAAATTCCTACCGACGCCCGCGTATTAATGGTGTATGGCGGGGGGTCCATTAAAAAAAATGGCGTGTACGATCAAGTGAGTCAAGCTTTATGCGAGCATGAGTGGTTTGAGTTTTCTGGTATTGAACCTAACCCTCAGTACGACACCCTTGTTAAATCTCTGGCCATCATTAAAGAAAAGAAAATTGATTACCTTTTAGCGGTAGGCGGCGGCTCGGTGGTGGATGGTGTTAAGTTTATTGCTGGCGCGGCCCTATTTGAAGGGGATGATCCTTGGGACATTATTGCCAAACAACAGCGCATTCAAAAAGCCTTGCCAATTGGTGCGGTGTTAACCTTGCCAGCTACGGGTTCTGAAACTAACCAAGGGGCAGTAGTGACCCGTAATGGCCATAAATTACCATTTTCAAGCCCATTGGTGCGCCCACAATTTGCAGTACTGGACCCTGCGGTCACCCTAAGTTTGTCCGATCGTCAAGTGGGTAACGGTGTGGTGGATGCTTTCGTACATACTATGGAGCAGTATTTAACCTACAGCGTGAACGGCAAAGTACAAGACCGTTTCAGTGAAGGCCTTTTGCAAACTCTAATTGAAGAGGGCCCTAAAGCTTTGGCTGCTGACACTAAAAATGACATGGAAGTCCGTGGTAATGTAATGTGGGCGGCCACCATGGCCTTAAATGGTTTGATTGGTGCAGGGGTGCCACAGGATTGGGCCACGCATATGATTGGCCACGAGCTAACCGGCGGTCACGGTATTGATCATGCCCGGACCTTGTCGATTGTTTTACCAGCGGTTATGAAAGTGCGCCGTGAAGAGAAGCGTGAAAAACTGCTTCAATACGCACAACGCGTGTGGAATATTCAAAAGGGCACTGAGGATGAACAGATTGATCAAGCCATAGAAAAAACCGAACAATTCTTTGTACAAATAGGAGTGCCGGTGCGATTAAGCGATGTGGATTTAAATGAAAGTCACATAGAGGGGTTAATTACTAATCTTAAGCAACATGGCATGGTGAAATTAGGCGAGAACCGCGATATTACCCCACAGGTGAGTGAGCAAATTCTAAAAATGGCTTTGTAGCCCAAACTTTAATAAATAATGAAGGCCATTCCCACGGGGGAGTGGCTAAACAATGCCAATTCTTCAGCCAATAGCCCTCAGTAAAAGCTTTTCACTCTCAGACTGGGTATCTTGTAAATAGTGGTGAGATTCACTGAGATTCTTCACTAATAATTTGCCGGATTCTCCTCTCCCACCTAGCCTATAAATAGGCCGTTAAAAATTCAAATAACACTCGCCTAATGGCTATTTGGCAAGGATGCAAAATGAATCCAAGGGAAATACAAACCACAGCTGACGCTAGGAAAATGGTTGAAAATCAATCCGCTAGCCATGTAAAAGTAGGTGTGTTTGATATTGACGGTATTTTGCGTGGTAAATACATGTCAAAACAAAAATTTTTATCAGCGCTAGATGACGGCTTTGGTTTTTGTGATGTGGTGTTGGGTTGGGATATGAAAGACCAGCTTTATGATAATACGCAATATACAGGTTGGCACACAGGCTACCCAGACGCCTCTGTGGAAATCATTCCAGAAAGTTGTCGTGTCATGCCCATGGAAGGCAATGATTTGTTTTTCATGGCTCAGTTTACAGGTGAAGCCGAAGCTATTTGCCCAAGAGGATTATTAAAGCGCGTATTGAAAAAAGCCAAAGATATGGGCTTTGATGTGTTAGCGGGTTTTGAATACGAATTTTTTGTTTTTGATGAAACCCCCCAATCGGTTCGCGAAAAGTCTTTTAAAAACCTAACCCCCATGGCCCCAGGAGATTTTGGCTATTCGGTTATCCGCAACACCACTCACGAAAGCACCTATAAAAACTTGTTAAGCGTGTGTGAGGCCATGGACATTCCTATTGAAGGTTTGCATGAAGAAACGGGGCCAGGCGTCATGGAAGCGGCCATTACCTATGATCGAGCGTTGAATGCTGCCGACAAAGCCAATTTGTTTAAGACTTTTACCAAAATTGCCATGCAAAAAGAAGGAAAAATGGCCACCTTTATGGCGCGCTTTCATGATCAATTACCTGGGCAAAGCGGCCATATCCATTTGTCTTTAAAAGGAACGCAAGGCAAAAGTCTTTTTTATGATAATCAAGACCCTCATAACATGAGTGATCTCATGAAAAACTTTGTGGCAGGCCAGCAAGCGTTAATGCCGCAATTGTTAAGCATGATTGCCCCCACTATAAATTCATATCGACGCTTAATTCCAGGTTTCTGGGCACCCACTCAAGCCAGCGTGGGCATCGATAATCGCACCTGCGCCATTCGTATTATTCCTGGTAATGAAAAAAGTCAGCGTTTGGAATATCGCATAGGGGCAGCTGACGCGAACCCTTACGTGATTTTATCTGCGGTAATTGCGTCTGGTTTATGGGGGGTGGAAAACAAATCTCAATTGAAACAATTGATAACAGGCAATGCTTACGATCAGCCCATAAACCCTGAGCATAAATTGCCTGAAACCCTGTGGGATGCAGCACAATTATTAAAGAATTCAAAAATGGCTCGAGATTATTTTGGCGATGCTTTTGTTGATCATTTTGCCGCCACCCGTGAGTGGGAAGAGCGGGAGTATCGTAAACACATATCACAATGGGAGTTGGAGCGATATTTTGAAATCATATAGCGCTCTTTAAAACCTGATTTTATTCGTAGCCGTTAGTTGTAACGGCGATATTGTATTTTTCGGTTGCATTTAACCAATGTTTTTCATTCATGTATTTCACTAAAGGCACTCGTCGCGATTCCTATGGAAAATAAAATAACCATCGTATCCCCTGGCGATCAATCAATTGTGGCCAAACGAACTCTGGCGACTAATTCTGAAATAAAGGAAACCTTAACCAGCACTTTAAATGCACAGCTCCAATGGCAAGCATTATCCATTGAGCAACGCAGTGAATATTGTCTGCAGGCCATAGATTGGTTTATGCAAAACCAAGATGAATTGGCCAAAGAGATTAGCCAGCAAATGGGGCGCCCCATTCAATCGGCAGCGGGCGAAATTCGAGGTTTACAAGAACGGGCCCTGCACATGATTTCACTGGCAGAGTCGTCACTAAAAGACATACCACTGCCCACTAAAGCTGGCTTTAAACGTTTTATTCGGGCCACACCCTTAGGCAGTATTATGGTGATTGCTCCTTGGAATTACCCTTATTTAACGGCCATTAATTCTATTATTCCGGCATTAATATCGGGTAATTGCGTCATTTTAAAACATTCAGCTCAAACACTACTATGTGCAGAGCGGTTTGCTCAGGCTTTTAAATCGGCAGGTTTACCAAGCGGCGTATTTCAATTTCTACATATGAACCATCACCAAACTCTAGACCTAGTGCGTCACCCGGTCATCAAATATGTGCATTTTACAGGCTCAGTTGAAGCAGGAAGGGTGATAGAAAAAGGCGCCGCCGGGTTATTTAAAGGCATAGCATTGGAGTTAGGGGGTAAAGACGCGGCCTATGTGCGTGAAGATGCCAAACTAGATAGTGCCATTGACAGCTTAGTGGATGGTGCCTTTTATAATAGTGGCCAAAGTTGTTGCGCCATTGAGCGCATTTATGTGCATGAATCTTTATATGATGATTTTGTAAAAGGGTTTGTATCGCAAGCCAATGAGCTGGTGTTAGGAGACCCATTAGATGAACACACCACTCTTGGGCCCATGGTTAACGTTAAATCAGCCGATGTGGCACGCCAACAAATTAGACAAGCTAAAAAGTTAGGGGCGGTGTGTCATATAGATGAGGGCAATTTTATTATTAATGGCCAGTTCACCCATAAAAAAGCTACGTTAAATAAGAACATAGCCAAGCAAGCTCACAGTAACTATTTACCGCCGCAGGTACTCACCAATGTCACCCATAAAATGGATATTATGAGTGAAGAATCGTTTGCTCCTGTGGTGGGTATTATGAAAGTAAAAAACGACGCGCAAGCCGTACAATTAATTAATGACTCGTTATACGGTTTAACCGCATCTTTATGGAGTCAGGATCAAGATGCTTGCATGTTACTAGGGGATCAAATTGAAACCGGTACGGTATTCATGAACCGCTGCGATTATTTAGACCCCGCATTACCCTGGGTGGGGGTAAAGGATTCGGGGCGAGGTTGCTCGTTGTCTAAATTGGCGTACCAGCAATTAACGCGGCCTAAGTCATTTCACTTCAAAAAAGTCTAATAAGGGTGAGCAAACCTTACGAAATGTAAAGGAGCAGTGTATGAATCAGTCGACGCTTACAAGTCCTGAAAATGCTAATTGGAATTACCCTACGCATATTTTATTTGGGGTAAATCGAGTGAATGAGCTCAGTGCTATTTGTCATAACAAGCACATGAAAAACCCGCTCATGGTGACGGACTTTGGTTTGGCCAACTTTGAATTTATAAAAGCCATTAAGACCGATTTAAAACAATCAAAAATAAATTGTGCCATTTTTTGTGAAGTGAAAGCCAACCCCAATAGCCTGAATATTTCCCAAGGCGTCATTGCCTACAATGCAGGGGGGCATGACGGAGTAATCGCCATTGGTGGCGGCAGCGCATTAGATGCAGGGAAAGCCATTGCTTTGATGGTTGGCCAGTCCCATAGTATTTGGGATTTTGAAGACGTAGGGGACAATTGGTTAAAAGTAAATGAGCGTAATATGGCACAGGTCATTGCCATTCCCACCACAGCTGGTACTGGTTCAGAAGTAGGGCGAGCCAGTGTTATTGTTGATGAAGAGCAGCATCTTAAAAAAATAATTTTCCACCCTAAAATGCTGCCTGCCACGGTCATTTTAGACCCGGCTTTAAGCCAAGACTTACCGGCACATTTAACCGCCGCCACGGGCTTAGATGCATTTGTGCATAGTTTAGAGGCTTATTGTGCCCCGGGGTATCACCCCATGGCTGAGGGCATTGCGATTCAAGCTATGATTCTGATAAAAACGTGGCTGCCCATTGCATTTGAAAATGGTTCGAATTTAGAGGCCCGAGGACACATGCTGACTGCCTCGTGCATGGGCGCCACGGCTTTTCAAAAAGGTTTGGGGGGCGTTCATGCCTTGGCTCATCCATTAGGGGCAATATTTGATAAACATCATGGTTTATTAAATGCGATTGTTTTGCCGTATGTGTTAATGAAAAATCGGCCGGCAATAGAAGAAAAAATTAATGAGCTTTGTGTTTTTTTATCTATTAATAAAACCCCTAAGCAAACGGCTTTTGAAGCCTTTATGGCTTGGGTAATGAGCTTCAGGGCGGCTTTTGGCATTCCTAATAGTTTGCAAGAAATAGGCATAGCAGAAAAAGATGCAAAGCGCATTGGAGAAATGGCATTCGCCGACCCTTCAGCACAAGGCAATCCTTTGCCTCTTAGCCCGCAAGAATATGGCGAAATATTTGTCAGTGCCGTGAAAGGAGATTTACACTTTGCCCAGTAAATTTTCATAGAGGTTATTAATGTGATTTTAGGTATTTTGGACGCGGATATTTTACGAGATGATCTTAAGGGTCAATATATCTCGTATGCTTATATGGTTCAGGTGCTCATTGAGCATGCTATGGAAACGTCACTAATAAATAATGATATTAAATATAAACACTACCGAGTTATAGATGGGGAGTACCCACAAAAGATAGACGAATGTGATGCTTATTTAGTAACAGGCAGTAAAAGCTCAGCTTATGATGATGACGAATGGGTAGGGCAGCTTAAAGTTTATGTGCAAAGCCTCTTTCAAAAAGATAAAAAAATATTAGGGATTTGTTTTGGCCATCAATTAATCGCCATGGCCTTAGGAGGGGATACCCGATTAGCAAGTCATGGCTGGGGAGTAGGTGTGCATCAATACCAAACGACTATGTCGGGGCGTAAGCTTTTTTTACCTGAGCAGTTATCTTTGTTGGTGAGTCATCGCGATCAAGTGGTGGCATTGCCTAAAGAAGCCAGTTTGCTGGCATTTAGCGAATTTTGCCCAAATGCGGCTTATCAAATTAAAGATCAGGTGTTATGTTTTCAAGGGCATCCTGAGTTTACACCGCAATATGCCAATGCGTTAATGCAAGTCAGAAAAGAAATTATACCACCGGAAACGTTTGAGCTTGCGCAAAAGAGCTTACAAAGCACCACCCATAGTGCCCAGGTAGCCAAGGTAATGGCCGCCTTTATACAGCCATAATGCTCAGGCCATTACGCCTGTTGTTGACGTAAGCTACCAATCACCGCTTCCAGTGCTCGATCAAATAATTGGCTGTCATCCAGATGTTTAAGGGTACCATCCTGTAAAGACAATGCCATTTGATCGATGTTTTTTTCATCAACTTTAATGCCGTGGCGGTTTACAAAAACATATTTTCCAATAGATTTAACCACTACCGCCAAATTACAGCGAATAGTTTCATCATCTTTCGTCAAATCAAAGCGTGCGCCCATGGAGAATTCATTCACTTTTTCATAAAAAGCAGGGTCACAACTGGGCAGTGCATCAGGCTCTTCATGATCTGTTTGCTGCGCTTTGAATGTAATGACATTGTCTGGCAGTTCACCTGACTCAGAGTCATTCAGGCTGTTATCTGCATGCTCTGTTTGAGTAGTATCTAATTGAGCATGGGCTTTTTTCTTGTGTAGCCCTAAATCTTCAAACTCACTTAGGTCTAATTCTGAATGGCCATCTTCCTTATCGCCAAGATCTTCAAAGTCACTTAAATCAACGTCTTCCGAACCTTCTTTGTAGTTGCTGAGGGATACTTCACCAAGGTGAATCCGTTGAAGATTGTCAAAAAATGCTTTCATGGCTTCCTCCTCAAATTTCATATCAGCTCCTACAGCTCGAATGGTTTTTAAAAGTCTAGGAACTACTTTTAAAAACTCTGGGCGATTGAGTGTCATTTGTTGTGGCTGTATGCTCCACAATAAATCGGTAATCACTAAGCTGGCTTGCTGAATCTTTGATTCACTTTCCAGTAAGACAGCCTTACTTAATACTCTTGACCATTGTTCATTTAAAAATTCTTGTAAAAATGTTGGCACAATTGACGATTCACATAAATCGACTATCATTTCACATGCTTGAATCTTGGCTATTTGAACCTTAGCTTGTGCTTCTTCAGCTAATTTCAGTTTGTGTTCACTGGCCCCTTGACGGCGCTCTTGACTGGCCAGTAATTGTTCTAATTTTTCGTTTAAGTCACTAAATAAACTTAAGTCTTCTTTGAATTCAGAGCTAACCCGTGAAATTATCTTAGAGATGATTTGATAATAACGATCTTCCTCTAAATTTTCTTTTGGATCCCAAGACTGACCTGCTCGAGCTAAGCCGTTCAATAAGCGTCGTGCTGGATGAAGGGCGTCACTAAAAAAGTCATGATCCAATATGGCAACTTTCAACATGGGGATTTGCAAACGCCCCAGTAACTCTTTCATGTGAACGCTAAGCTGAGGGTCCCCCAAAATAAATTCAAATAACATGGCCACTAAATTAATGGCGTCATTGTCTACCTGATTAACGGCCTTGGTGTTTAATTCGTTTTTAATGGCCCCTTGAATTCTCTCTAAAGGGATGGCCGTACCGGTGCTGCTACTTTGGTCGGTCAACTGAATTTGATTTAAAATGGAAATCAATTCAGGAATTTGTGCCACATGATTTACATTCGAAGAATGTGAAGTCATATTAGCAGTGCCGTTGGGTAATGTCTGGTTACCCGTCTGTAAAGAGGCCCCATTTGTCGGGATGTTATTTTGATCGCCAGCATTTGAAATTCCGTTGGGATGCTGGGCAATTAAATTTCTTAAAGCGTTAAAGTCTTGTGGATTGATTGCTTGTGAATTAGCTGAGGTGCCATGTGTTTGATCCGCACCAAGCATATTTCGCAGTGCCGCAAAATCTTGAGGGTTTTGATCCGTTTCCTCAATGGTATTATTGGTTTGATTTTGTAATGAGTTATTTGATCCGGTGGTGCTATTACGGGCTAATCCGGCATTTAAATCGGGTAATATTTTTGCATTTATAAAGGCTTGGTTAGCTTCTTGGTAACATTCACTTAATTGTGAAAGTAAGTGGCGGTCAAACAATTTTAAAATAATAAGTTTGCAGCTAATATCAATTTCTACGTTTTCTAAAGCTTGAGAAAACGTTTTGCAAATATATTTAGGGTGGTAGGGTAGGTTATCTTGATGAATATTGGGCATTAACACTTGGCTGCGTTTAATTAAAAACTCTAAGCCATTGCCACAATTGTTTTGTGCCCGTTCAATCATGGTGTCGTTAGCGACTTGCTCTTCCAATTGATCTTTATGCATGATGGATAGAGAGTCTAAATCAATGGTTTTTTCTAATTCTTCCGGGCTTTTAACCTGACGCCAACCCTGACGTATGCGCTTATAAAATGACAGGCTAATGGTTTCTCTCTCCACACGTAACATGCGCATGGTTTCAAAAAACTGTTGTTGGTATTGATTGTTTCCTGAGCGTTCAGCTTGATCAAATAGGCTGTCATCGACTTTGTCGAAAACGCTGTTAAATCGCGGTTTAAGCCAAGCCAATAATGATTCACTTAAGTGATTTGATAACACCTGTTGCTGGGTGGCGGACTTTCCTTGTGTTAACCCAGTTAATACCGGCTTGTCACTATTGCTCATATTGGTATCTCAAATATCCACTAAATAATTGCGTAAGTTAAAGCCTTACTTCGATGCAGTTATTATTTTTAGTGAATACTAGTGTGATTGTTGGGTCATCTCTGTGAACTGCCCCACAGTGACGCTGGTTTTACTTGCTAAATGTGATGGAGGTTTGTTTTTTATGGCAGTTTTTACAGAAAGCTCATAGTAATTAGAAATAAAATTATGTATGTAAGTACTTGTTCACTTATGCCTGGGTAAACAAGTGTTTGCTTAAAACAGATATTCGAAAGGCCCTTGCAGGGCATAGGGGCCCCGCAATAAGTTTCACGGCACGCACAATTGAAGAGCTCTGTTGTGCGGCTGAAAAACGGGTGGCGTTCGCTTAGTATTTCGTTCGGTCTTTTTGAAAGCGATACAAGCTTACATTTGGTTTTATGGTGAGGCTTAAACACGCGTGTTTTGGCGCTTTAATTTGAAGAGGGGATGTATCTATTATTTTTTAATATATTGATGAAATGCTTACGAATTAACCGATAACCTTTAATGATATAAGGTTATAAGTCTTCAAGAGGGAAGTATTTTAGTCATCTATGACAGATGCCTTCAATTATTTGTGGTTTGACGTATTATTAGAGGCGCCCTAAAGATAATTCAGCTGTATTGCGTCGGCACTTGGCATTGGCGATTTTGACAGCAGGCAACCTATTAGCGTTTTCATTTGTATAAATATGGGAGGGGATAATGGATAAAGACCAGTTTAAAGAACTAAACGCCCAAGAGCACCATGTCATCGTAGATAAAGGCACCGAGCGTCCTTTTACTGGGAAGTACGACAAATTTTTTGAAGGGGGAGTTTATGTTTGCAAGCGTTGCCAAACTCCCTTGTACCAATCTGAGCATAAGTTTAATTCATCTTGTGGGTGGCCAAGCTTTGATGATGAGATATTGGGTTCGGTTAGGCGCAAGGTCGATGCGGATGGTCGGCGCACCGAAATTTTATGCGCTCAATGTGACGCCCACCTGGGTCATGTATTTGAAGGTGAGGGCTTAACGGCGAAAAACATTCGCCATTGTGTGAATTCGATATCCATGGATTTCATTAGTAGTGATGACCTACCTCAAGAATGATTTCATTATTGATCGGTTTTAGACAAGTCTAAGAGCCTTTAGAGGCTTGTCTTGAACTGGTAACCCACCCCATATATCGAACCGATGGGATTAGCCTCTTTATCAATTAGATGAATTTTTTTGCGAATATTTTTAATGTGGGTGTCTATGTTGCGATCACTCACCTCGCTTACGTCGCTGTACACCAAGTTTAAAATCTCATTACGGCTATAAACCCGCTCAACATGAGTGATTAACAGTTCTAAAATCTTTAATTCAATGGGGGTGAGGTCAATCACTTGGCCTTTTAGGGTCACCTTGTATTTATCGCTTTCTAATTCAAATCCCGATTGCCTAATAACGCTATCCACTTCCGGTTGAAAACGCCTTAATACCGCTTTTATACGCGCCATCACTTCCCTAGGGCTAAAGGGTTTGCATATATAATCGTCGCTACCAAAATCCAACCCCTTTAGCCGATCTACTTCTTCACCCTTTGCAGTGACCATGATGATAGGCACATTAGAGAACTCTCTAATTTGTTTGCACAAGGTAAGACCATCGATGCCGGGCAGCATTAAATCCAATAAAATAATGTCTACTTGATTGTCTTTCACATACGTTACCACCCCACGGCCATCTTGCTTAAGGGCGGCTTGGTAGCCCTCTTTTTCGCAGTAGGCCATGAGCACTTCGCTAATGTGTTGCTCGTCTTCTACGATCAGTACGTGTTTTTTCATGTTTGTTTATTCCTGCTATTTTATCTTTGCCATTTAATTCCTGCTGTTTAGTTCCTGCTATTTGACTCCTAGGCAAGCGGCAGGGTGATCTTCATACACAGTCCACCCAAAGGGGAGTCCATGGCGATAATTTGCCCTTGATGTGCCTCGACTATTTGCTGGCAAAGAGACAAGCCCAAGCCAGAGCCACCGTGTTCACGGTTGCGCGATTGCTCTACTCGAAAAAATCGCTCAAAGAGCTTTTCTAGTATGTTTTTAGGTACGCCAGGGCTGGAATCTTGAATACGAATTTCTAATTGTTGGACATTGAGTTTGGCCAGAATTTGAATGGTGCCGCCAGCATCTGTGTAGCGACAGCTATTTTCTAATAGATTTGAAAACAATTGCCTTAGTCTGTCTTTGTCGGCCAGTAGGGTGAGTTGATCTTGATTTAATGCAGGATTAGACAACCCCTTAATGTCTAGGGTTAGTTGGTGGCTGGTTAGCTTGGGCTCAAAATTAGTGAGTACTTGTTTTAATAGCTGTATGGGCTGTACAGGTTTTTTTTGGTAAGTAAGGGCGCCAGCGTCGGAGCTAGAGAGCTGATATAAATCGTTTACTATATGCGACAAGTTATCAATTTCTTCAATAAATAACTCAATGCGTTTTTCATCGGCTTGAAATAACCCATCTTGAATGGCGCTCAGTTGTGCTTTTAATATGGTAAGGGGCGTGCGCAATTCGTGAGAGGTATCGGACATCCACTGAAAACGATTTTTTTGGTTTTTCTCTAAGGTGGCAGCTAAATTATTAAAGTTATCGGTGAGAGTGCCCAGTTCATCTTGAGTGGTTTTTAATAAGCGTTTTTTATAATCCCCTTTTATTAAGGTATTGGTGCCATTAATAATGGTATTGATCGGGCGGGTTAAATGTTTGGACAACAAAAATGCCATAAGAATTGCAAATACTAAGGCGCCAGCCCCTGTAAGAAAAAAGCTGCGTAATTGTTTAGCCAAAAACTCACTGGCAGGGCTGTCTTTAATGGCGTTGGAAGGCACTAGCCCTAACCAACCGACCACTTCACCATTCACGGTAATGGCTTCTTTTCTGGGGTTTTCATCTATAAATTGTTTGCCCACTATGACGTCTTGATTGGCATTGTATAAGCTTAAGCGTCTGCCCGTTTTTAAAAAGTCATCGGCTTTACTCTCGGGTTGACCTTGCTGCTTGGGCTTTGGGCGCGGTTTAGGAGGCGGACCCGGTTTGCGATTCTGGGCATTAGGCTTGCCATCGTTATTGATGTTGGGCCGTTGCTTGTTATTGCGCGGGGGCGGATTATTTTTGGGGGGCGGCGGAGCGCGTCGTGCTGGCTTAGGGTCGGCAATGTCACGCCACACTTGTGTGTCTTGTTGAATACTTTGCCAACTGCCTTGAGATTCATATAGGGCGGTTAACTGCTGGCGAGTATTTTCAATGTGTTGGTTTTCGGCCTGATACACAAATTCATTAAAATCCGATGATAAGTTGCTGGCGATCAGGCCCATTAACAACCCCACTATGGCTAGGTTGGTGATGAAAAAAGCCAGAAAAAATTTATGCAGCAACTTCAAGTGGGATTAATCCTGGTAGTGGGGGAGTGAAGCACAATAA
>CAJXRF010000023.1 GCA_913058575.1 uncultured Bermanella sp. | reverse complement strand
TGAAAGTTTGTTTTGAAGTTTAAATCGAGACTTAAATTTTCAAACATTCACCTTTAAAGGTGCTTTCAAACTCTTCAAGAAATACCATATATTTCTGGCCCTGCCTTAAGGAGGAGGCGCATTCTACGCACCTGAATCAAAAGGGCAACAAATAATTGAAAAGAAATTTTGAAATATTAAACGCTTATATTTTAATCATTTAGCCGTTAAAAATAAGCATTTAGAAACAGAGGCGGAATGCAATAGGAGTAAGACTTACAATTAGTTCAAATCGGTTAAAATCAACATGCCTTGTTCTTCATGAATTTTTACCTGATTTAAAAAGCTCATACCCAATAAAGGGATATCAGGAAACGCCCCCTCAATGACACCCGCCAAAACGTTGTAGCGCTTGATTCCACCAATTTGTATGTGGTCCAGCTTAAGTTTGTAGCTATTTACAATGCCACCAGCTGTTGAGCTGCGCCCTTTTATGCCTTGCTTATAATTAATACCCAATTTTTTAGCCATGTCACTGCTTAACGCTATATGCGTGGCGCCGGTATCTACCATCATTTTAATGGAGCGACCATTAATTCGAGCGGTAGCAAAATAATGCCCGCTGCCATCTCTTGGTAGGCGCACCACGGTGCTAGTGGCTTTAGCATATTCACCCACAACACTGGCCCCTAGCTCTAAAACCTCTTCTTTACCGTTAATAATAATGACGGCTTCTCTACTATTAGCGCTAACCAGTTTTACACCGGCACGACTTTGGCCTTTCTTAATGGTGACACGCTTACCATCTACTTCCAGAATAGCCATGCCCGGCATAAGACCTACCGCTTGCACCTGTGCTTGGGCAGGAAGGGCTAATTGAAATAAGCACCAAATCATTAGTAGCTGGAGGTATGCTTTAAAGCTCACGTATACTTATCCTTTAGACGCGTGAAAATGAGATCGACACCATGTTATGGATTATCCTCGGTATTGCCCTGTTTATTGTCATATTAGGGCCGCAATACTGGACACAACACATACTTAAAAAATACAGCGGTGAACGAGCCGATTTTCCTGGAACAGGCGGAGAGTTTGCCAAGCACCTAATTAAACAGCAAGCGCTGAATGTCACACTTGAGAACACGCCACAAGGGGATCATTACGACCCCACCACAAAAACGGTGCGTTTAAATGACAACAATTTAGACGCCAAATCGCTAACGTCTGTTGTGACCGCTGCCCATGAAGTGGGCCATGCCATTCAACACCAGCAAGGCATGGCGCTTTTATTAATGCGTGGACCATTGGCAAAGTTTGCTTTTTATATGGAAAAAACCGCACAACTGGCATTAATAAGCACCCCGATATTTTTAAGCTTTGTTCCAGGTGCTGGGCGCATTTCAATTATGATTGCTATTGCAGGCATGCTGGCCAGCACCCTAGTACACCTAGTTACGCTTCCTGTGGAGTTTAATGCAAGTTTTGGCAAGGCGCTGCCCATTTTAAAACAAGGGGGCTACTTAAAAGAAAGTGACTATAAAGCGGCGAGAAAGATTCTATTGGCCTGTGCGCTGACGTATGTATCGGCAGCGCTATCAAGTCTAGTGAATGTGTGGCGTTGGTTTAGAATGCTAAGACGCTAATAGCATTCGTTTAAATACTGAACGTTAAATACGTGCTTCAACCCTGCCTAATTTACTCTATCTTTATAAGTAGACATCAATTGTAAATTTAGTGACCCTAGAATATTGGCTTAGTGCGCTAAGGCGTTAGTGAGTGATTTTAAGAACTTAATCTAAAGCAGTGCCCAAGCAGCCAACTGCATACACCCTAGCGCCATAAGGCCTGCCACTATGTCATCTAGCATAATGCCCAGCCCACCATGCACTTTTTCATCAAGCCAGTTAATGGGCCAAGGTTTGATGATGTCAAAAAATCGAAACAGTCCAAACCCTACCAGTAGCCACCATAGTCCAGCCGGGGCAAGTAACATGGTGATCCACATTCCCACCCACTCATCAAATACGATGCCGCCGTGATCATGCACTTTTAAATCGGCAGCGGTCTTATGGCAAAAATAAATGCCCAGCAAGCTACTCACTAACAAAACCAGCAAGTACGCGGTAAGCGATAAGTCTTGCATAAAAAACCAGTAAATAGGTAAAGCTGCGATCGTGCCTATGGTACCGGGTGCCTTTGGACTTAAACCACTGCCCAAACCAAATGCCAGCCAATGAATAGGGTCTTTATAGTTTGGCTTGGGTAAATCTGACATATGCATACCTTTTAAAAATATTGCCACATTATAACCGGTCCTTTCACAAAGAAGCACTCAAGGACACTCTATTAATCAATGGGCTTCACCGTTGACCACATTCCCTACCCAGGTGTCTGAATGCGTCCTTGAGAGCAAACCTACAAGGCTTACACTCCTTAATCATCGTCATAGATTAAAAGCTAAGCCCCATGGAAATGAACGTTCAATACATATTGCTTGCCTTAGGTCCTATATTTGGGCTGTTTATAGGGTTCGAATTTTTTTATTTACGAGCCCAACAAAAAAAGTGGGCCACACCAAAATTAAGCAGCGCCCAGTACAGCTGGACCGATACCATAAGCAATGGTTTTCTTGCATTGATGCACGAGATTAGCGATGGCATTTGCAGCGTGTTATTTATCATGGCGGTGTACGGCATGTTGTTTGAGCATCGTTTATTTGAAATAGAAAGTAGCGCCCTGTCTTTTATCGTGTTGTTCTTATTACAGGATTTTTTTTACTACTGGTTTCATCGAGCAAGTCACAACATCCGCTGGATGTGGGCCAGCCATGTGGTTCACCATACCTCTCAAACCCTTAATTTATCCACAGCATTTCGTCAGAGCTTAACCTACCCCATTTCTGGTATGTGGTTGTTTTGGGCGCCTATTGTGTGGATAGGTTACGAGCCTGAATTGGTGGTGGGCGCAGTGCTATTATCATTAGCCTACCAGTTTTTCATACACACTCAGCTAGTGGGCAAACTTGGAATATTGGAGAAATTCATGAATACCCCAAGCCATCACAGGGTGCATCACTCTAAAAACCCAGAATATATTGATAAAAATTATGCAGGTGTATTAATTATTTGGGACAAAATGTTCGCAAGCTTTGTAGAGGAACGTGAGGACACGCCCTGTGAATATGGAATTACCCGTCAAGTTAAAAGCCATAACCCTATTTATTTAACCTTTCATGAATGGCGTGACATGTTTAGGGATGCCTTAAAGGAAAACAAAAGCCTATGGCATAGACTTAAACACTTGTGGGGCAATCCTAGCTGGCAACCCGAACAAGATAACGAAAGAGAGGCCTCGTTAATTACTCATAATTAAAGTTAGAACTTGATCACCCATGTTATTTAAAGAGCTATTGGTCGAGTCTAGGGCCATAAGTCTTTATAATAGCGGCCATGAAAAAACTATTAGTAATTGGTTACGTGTGGCCAGAACCCAACTCCAGTGCAGCAGGCTCACGCATGCTGCAATTGCTAGACTGTTTTCAAAAAGACGGTTATCAAATTACCTACGCTAGCCCAGCACAAGGCAGCGATCACGCCGTTAACCTACCTGATTTAAATATTGCCCCTGTTAATATAGAAATTAACAACGAAAGCTTTGATGTGTTTATTTCTGAGCTACAGCCGAATGCCGTGTTGTTTGACCGCTATATGATGGAAGAGCAATTTGCATGGCGTGTAGAGAAACACTGCCCAGACGCTCTTAGAATATTAGACACTGAAGATTTACACTGCTTGCGTTTTGCACGGCAAAAGATGGCCAAAGCTAATCCCATAGCTGTTATTAACGAAGTTGATAACCAGCACTTATATAGCGATCAAGCTAAGCGCGAAATAGCGGCTATTTTTCGCTGTGACTTAACCATCATGATTAGCGAATTTGAAATGGCTTTTTTACAAGAGCGCTTTTCAGTTCCTAAGAATATTCTCACCTACATTCCCTTTATGTTAGACCCTCCCAAGCAAAGTGGGTTTAAGCGTTTTGATGAGCGTGCCCATTTTGTGTCCATTGGCAACTTTCGCCATGAACCTAACTGGGATGCAGTATTATGCTTAAAGCAGCATATATGGCCATTAATTCGTAAAAAATTACCTAAAGCCCAGCTTCATATTTATGGTGCCTACCCTCCCAAAAAAGCCAGTCAGTTACATAACGAAAAACAAGGGTTCTTAGTAAAAGGCTGGGTAGAAGATGCCCAAGAAATGCTTAATAATGCGCGAGTGTTGTTAGCACCACTGCGCTTTGGGGCCGGATTAAAAGGCAAGTTTTTAGATGCCGCACAATGCGGGTTACCCAGCGTAACCACTTCTATTGGCAGTGAAGGTTTATTTGAGCAAGATCCAGCGGGTAATAACAACTTAGCAACCTTGTGCTCTCATGATGACTTTACCGACCTCAGTGATAGTGCGGTAAAGCTTTATGAAGATGATTTTTTTTGGAATTCACTTCAACAAAATTGCCAAGCATTTATAGAGCAACGCTTTGACCGAGTAACCCATATGAATCGCTTATTAAAGCAGATTAGCGATATTGAATTAGATTTGATTCAGAATCGTTTAAATAATTTCACTGGATCTATGTTGCGCCACCATAGTATGAAAAGCACACAATATATGGCGCAATGGATAGAGGCTAAGAACAAACTGGTTTAGAGCCCATGATTATTCCCTTCGATACGCTCCTGCAATCTTAGGATACCGTTCCTCCATGAACGTAAAAGCCAAGCAAATGCTTGGCTTTTACGTTTTTTTAACTGAGAGTTTATTAAAACACATTACATAATCTAAACATGCTGACAAATTCTTTTGCCGGCATCATACGCTTATGAACCACATACGTGGCTTCTTCGTTTCCGCGAAAGCGAGACTTGGTAAATTCAATACCCTTAAAGTTATAAAGAGAGTTGGCATACTTAGCTACTTGCTCAATCATCCAACGCAACACTTTAGACTCAGACGCTTTAGCAGGATTATCTAACACCAATGGAGATAACCCTAAATAAATATAAGGTACGCCTTCTTCTTTAAAGGTCTCCATAGCCTCTACCATTAGGTGATAAAAAATACCCGACGGAAACTTCTCTGAAGCACGACTAATATTTGGCACGTAACCGACAATATTGCCGTTATCGTAAACTGGATCAAAAAATATAAAGCCAATCATTTCGTCATTATGGTAAGCAAAAAAGCGACGAGTGCCTTCGGTATATGACATTTCCATAGGGCGAATTAAGAAAATAATTTCACGGCTTTTACATTTTCGAGTTTTCAACCAAGATTCTGAAAAATCACGGTATTCAAGGCCACCGTAGCTTTCTTTAACGGTTACGCCTTCTTTTTTAGCATGGTTAATGGCTGTGCGAATCACCTGTTTTTTCTTACCCGATAAAGACCAGGTATCTAAGTCAATGAAGGTGTCTTTTCCACACTGAGTGGCATAAAAGCCAATTTTTTCATGCAGAAAGTTCGCAACAGACTCGGTCACTTGTACAAAAATAGGATTCTTGTACTTAGCCATAAAGGCATCTACCAATTGATCTCGGTCTTCTTCTTTGCATATGGGATCTCCTAAGCAAACCACGGTTCCCCACTGTTTTCGAAAAGCTATGTAACCCACACCGTAAATATCAAAGTAACGCATCTTAGGTTGCAAGCCTGAAAAAGCCATGGAATGACGGCCAAATTTCTTCAAGTAGGCAATGCGCTCAGAAAGGGTAAATATTCCGTTGCCATGAGCTTCTTCAGCGTCATGACAAACATCCGTTACATTTATGTGGGCTTTATTCATTGTGGGCCTCTATATTCTTATTATTGCAAGACAAGGGATAACCCTGCTTTACGCAACGTCTTTTTGCTGAGGTTTAATGACTTCTTTTCGTTGTGCTTTCATGGACCAAAGAGCCGGCACAAACAATACATTAACGTCTTCTGATTTAGTGACTTTAAAGCCCATGGCTTCAATATGTTTGGGGTAATCGTAAATTTTATGGAATGCGTTTTTGGCAAAAACAGTGAAGATTCCCACTGCGATATACCAGTACACATTTTGAAAAGCTTTAGAAAGAATATTGCCACTAGGATAATGGAAATCACCCACGACAAAGTGACCGTCAGGCTTCACCATCGTGGCTAGATGCTGCATGACTTTAAACATGAAGTCTTCAGGGAACACATTTAAGAAAAAGTTAGCGACCACCTGGTCGTATTCACCGACTTCATTAAATTCAAAAATATCGCTGTGTACTAAACGAATGGGGTGCTTAAAGTTTTTACCTTTAAGATTTTTTTCTACATTTTTTAACATGGTGGCAGATAAATCAACAACCGTTACTTTAGCACCACGCTCGGCAGCATCAATGGCATCTCGACCATGACCAACGCCTGCAAATAATATTGTGTCGTCCGCTTTTAAATCGTTGTTCATGGCTGTTTTACATTTGTGGAACTGCTTGCCGCCATAAACTACATTTAGAAAATCGTATAATGGACCAATGATTTTATATTTATCTGCCATGTTTCTGTCCCGGATGATTATTATTGTTCGGGTTAACAGATCTGCTGGATGATGAATCAAGGTGCAGGCACTTCTTTATAGATGACGCTAAATATAGTTAAGAGGTGCCACGGCTGTTTGATTATTATTTTTGCAGTCCGTATTGGGATCAAGACATTAACATGGCCTTTTTATGCCCTCAAAGTCTTTTGTTACAGTTTGTTAACTTATTTGAGGTACAAATGTTCTATATATTTTATTCCTTTATATATCAATAAGTTAGGATTGTCTTACAGTCACACTGTTGGTCTTTATAGGCGTTTGAAATTTACAAGATGAAACAAATGTACAGGGCTAATTAGGCCAATTAAGTGCTCATAAAACATTCAACTATCATTGAGTTAGAGTGTCGTTATTAACTAAATATTGGAAAAGGTGCACCTAATGGAAGAGCTCACTCATAACGTAAACTGGCTAGCAGTATGCATAGGGGCATTTTTTGCTTACATGCTGGGCTGGCTTTGGTATTCCCCTAAACTGTTTGCAGAAAAATGGATGAAAGGCGTAAGAATAGAATACAAAGAAGGTGATGCCATGCCCATGGGCGCCATGCTGATTCAAGCCCTAGGAACCTTTTTATTGGCTTGGTTAATTGGGATTACCGCTGTCCATGAAGCACTGCTCACAGCCGCACTTATTACGCTGACTATTGTGACGCTACTGGCTGGAGGTGGTTTATATTGCCAAAAAAGCCATGCCGCCATCGCCATAGAATGCGGCTTTGTAGTGAGTATGGTGGTGATTATGATTGTGTGCCAAGGAATCTTTTAATACGCTCACAAATAAAAAAGCCCGCATTAATAGCGAGCTTTTTTATTAGTCATATAAATATTAATTCATCAAAGACTACTTTAAGAAAAGTTTATACGCTGGATTATCGCTTTCATCCCAAAATGGATAACTGAGATCTTTCAAGTAGCCATTCAGTTCTTTTTTCTCACCTTTAGGCACTTGTAAACCCACCAGCACACGGCCATTTGCCGCGCCATGATTGCGATAATGAAACATGGAAATATTCCAACGCTTACCGAGTTTTTTCAGAAAGTTAAGCAATGCTGCAGGCTTTTCTGGGAATTCAAAACGATAAAGAATTTCGTTGCCTACAGACTCAGGCGCGTGACCGCCCACCATGTGACGAATATGGTATTTAGAAATATCATCATGGCTTAAATCTATTACTGGGTAGCCTTTGTCGTTTAGCTCGTTCAGTAAATCTTCTTTGCTACCCCCGACCACTTTTACACCTACGTAAATCTGCGCAAGGTCGTCATGGCCGTAACGATAGTTAAACTCTGTAATGGGGCGCTTACCCAACAAATTACAAAAAGTCTGAAAGCTGCCTGCCTTTTCAGGAATGGTCACCGCTAAAATTACTTCACGGCCCTCACCTACTTCGGCCATTTCACTGACGTAACGTAGGCGGTCGAAATTCATATTGGCACCAGATTCAATGGCCACCAAGGTTTGCCCCTTAATCTCTTCACGCTCTACGTATTTTTTCATACCGGCTACCCCAAGGGCACCAGCAGGTTCCGCTACGCTTCGGGTATCATCAAATATATCTTTAATGGCTGCGCATAATTCATCTGGGGTGACGGTAATAACCTCATCAATATTCTCTTTGCATACTTCCCAAGTGTGCTTACCAATTTGAGCCACCGCTACACCATCAGCAAAGATACCCACATGAGGCAAGGTAACCCGGCGGCCAGCCTTCATGGCCGCCGCCAAACAGGCACTTTCAGTACTTTCTACTGCAATCACTTTAATTTCTGGGCGTAAATACTTCACATATGCAGCAATACCGGCAGCCAAACCACCGCCGCCCACAGGCACAAAGATAGCGTCGATATGACCCGTCTGCTGACGAAGGATTTCCATGGCGACGGTGCCTTGACCGGCAATCACGTCTGGATCGTCATAGGGGTGGATGTAGGTCATGCCTTTTTCTTCCACCAATTTTTGGCTATAGGCAAAGGCTTCATCAAAAGTATCACCGTGCAATATGGCTTTGCCACCTAGGGCGCGCACCGACGCTACTTTAATTTCTGGAGTGGTGCTTGGCATAACGATAGTGGCTTTAATGCCTAGCTTTTGTGCTGATAACGCAACCCCTTGCGCATGGTTACCAGCCGACGCCGTGACAATGCCTTTGGCCAATTCTTCAGGAGATTTCTTAACGATGCAGTTATAGGCACCACGACACTTAAAGCTGTATACCGGTTGCTCATCTTCGCGCTTAATTAGCACGGTATTTTCTAAGCGCTCACTTAGAAAATTAGCGGGTGATAAAGGGGATTCTACCGCCACATCGTATACATTGGCTTCTAGAATGCGTTTTATGTAATTAACCGCCATGAAGATCTCGTTAAATTAGTCGTTTGGTTAAGCAAAAAATAATCGCCATTGTATCGCCAACCTCCTATTAATGTACCTTTTTCTAGTAATTAAAGACAAAGCTGGGTATTTAGCCTCCTCAAGAAATAAGTCATTCATTCTAGTCACGTCTAAACAGGGATCTTTTTCCAGTATCTATACGATATGGCTCATGAATTCGCTATAATCAACTTTAAACCCTATTTGCAGAAAGCCAGACTACCCGTCATGAATCAAGACCAATTAAAGCAGGCCGTGGGCCTTGCGGCTGTGGATTACATTTTGCCTCACCTAGAAGAGGACAGCATCATAGGCGTGGGCACTGGCAGCACTGCCAATTGCTTCATTGATGCTCTAGCGCAGCACAAACAAAAGTTTGATGGCGCCGTGGCCAGCTCCGATGCCACAGCCCAACGTCTAAAAGACCATGGCATTACCGTGTACGATTTGAACGCGGCTGGCGAACTAGAGTTTTACATTGATGGTGCGGATGAAACCAATGAAAAGCTTGAGCTAATTAAAGGGGGAGGCGCTGCGCTTACCCGTGAAAAAATTGTGGCCGCCAGCTCGAAGCAATTTGTATGTATATGCGATGACAGTAAATGGGTGAATGTATTGGGCCAATTTCCACTGCCTGTAGAAGTCATTCCCATGGCCCGCTCTTATGTGGCCCGCGAATTAGTAAAGCTAGGTGGTGACCCGGTTTACCGCCAAGGGGTGGTCACCGACAACGGCAACGTAATTTTAGATTTACACAACATGGGCATTCGCAGCGCCATAGAGTTAGAGCAGCGTATTAACGATATCGTAGGTGTGGTGACAAATGGCTTGTTTGCTTGCCGTCCGGCGGACGTATTGTTAATGGGTACAAGCGAGGGTGTGAAAACAATCTTGGCAAAGTAAACATACCAAATAAAGCTGAAAAATATCGGAAGCTAAGTGCTCCCGGTATTTTTCAATATTCTTAAACTTTCTATTTTTCTTTTACCTTCCCCAACATCATCACCATGACTAAGCCAACTACTATTGAAGTGGCTCCAATGGGCACAGCTGCATCCCAGCCGTCTATGCCTCGCACAAGGTAAGTGCCATTTACCACTAGCAAGACCCCTAACCACCAATTAAGCGGTTTTTTAAACCAATTGAATAATTCCGGTTTATTTTTCATTTATAAAACCTTACTGGAAAATTCATAACGAGCATCGAGTGTCGCTTTTACAACATCACCACTATGAAGTGGCCCAACTCCTGCTGGTGTACCCGTTAAAATAACATCACCTGCTTGTAGGGTAAAAAACTGACTTATATAGCTGATGAGTTTTGGAATGGAAGTAATCATCTGGTCACTGTAACCATCTTGCTTCATTTCACTGTTTCGCTCTAAACGAATTTGAATGCAGTTTTTATCGCGAATCTGGCTCAGGGGTACCCAGCTGGTTAACGGACAAGAGCCATCAAACGCTTTGGCCATTTCCCAAGGCTGGCCCTTTTCTTTTAATTTATCCTGTACGTCACGCAAGGTTAAATCTAGTGCAACGCCCACATGACTCACATAATCCCAGGCATTATCTTCAGTAATAGCGCTGGCTGTTTTACCAATAAGTAATGCAACTTCAACTTCGTGATGCACTGACCCCATATCACTTGGAATTGAAAATGGTTTTTCTAATTCAACCGCCGCGGTGGCTGGCTTAATAAATAACAAGGGCGAGCTAGGCACTTCATTGCCTAATTCTTTTGCGTGGGCGGCGTAGTTGCGCCCCACACAAACTATTTTTCCTAAAGGAGCGTTAAGTTTTTCACCGTGAATAGTTTGATGCTGAAACATATTTAAATACCCATGTAGGAGGGCGCTTGCGCGCGATGATTTTTAATTAAAGCCAGATAGCATCCCAATGGGGATAATTAGCGACTTTATCGACTATTTTGGCCCTTACCGGGTTCGCGACTATATATCTAGCAACATTGATTAAGTCTTCATTAGAACGAATAAGGTGATCATGAAAACCATCTTGCCAAATTTTTGTGTTAAATGCCCGAGTGTAATGGGATTTCACTCTTGCGATGACTTGCGAGAGGTTGTTTGATTTTAATATAAAAAGCCAATGTACATGGTCAGGCATAATACAAAAACAGAGTGTTTGCGTGACGCCTTTTTCATCACTCATTTTCAAGCTTTTAATGAATTGCCGAGCACACAGAAAGTGTTTAAATACCGGCTTTCTGTGCTGTGTTACTAGGGTAATATGATAAGCATTATTTTGATGGGAGAAGCGGCCTTTGCGCAGTGATCTCGAACCCTTTTTAGGGTGCATTTAATCATCCTTGATTTAATTTCTATTTTACACTGTCATCGCGCGCAAGCGCCCTCACACAAAATAAGCTACGCGTCGATGATTTTACCTGGATTCATGATATTTTTAGGATCAAACACCCCTTTCATAGCGCGCATATAATCAATTTCAACAGCTGATCGGGTATATTCTAAATACGGCTTTTTAGTCATGCCCACACCATGTTCGGCTGAAACACTGCCTTGATATTTTTCAACAATTTCAAATACCCAAGTGCTCACCTTGGCACATTTTTCAAAAAATTCTTCCTTGGCCAACGCGTCCGGCTTAAGAATATTTAAATGCAGGTTACCGTCACCGATGTGACCAAACCAAATAATTTCAAAATCTGGATATTCTTTAGTGACCACAGCTTCAATTTCAGCAAGGAAAGGCGGCACTTTAGAGACCACTACAGAGATATCATTTTTATAGGGAGTCCATTCACTGATGGTCTCACTAATGTCTTCACGCAAGCGCCATAGGTTTTTAGCTTGGGTTTCACTTTGGCTAATAACACCGTCTAATACCCAGCCTTGCTCCATGCAGTGCTCGAATAGTTCCATGGCAATGTCCATGTCTCCTTCGCTTAACGCTTCAAATTCAAGCAGCGCATAATATTCGGCTTGTGTTTCAAATGGCGCCGGTACATCACCACGGGCAACTACTTTGCTCATGGCTTTATGGGAGAAAAACTCAAACGCGGTTAAATCCATCTTGCCTTGATAGGCATGCAATACATCCATAATCGCGTTCATATCAGGTACACCCAACACCAACACATTCAAATTTTTAGGCAATCGAGTTAAGCGCATGGTGGCTTCAGTAATAATACCCAAGGTGCCTTCGCCACCAATAAAGAGTTGGCGTAAATCGTAGCCAGTGTTGTTTTTCACAAGGTCTTTGTTTAATTCTAAAATGTCACCTTTACCGGTAACCACTTTAAGACCCGCCACCCAATCACGAGTCATGCCGTATTTAATAACTTTAATGCCGCCGGCATTGGTGCCTATGTTGCCGCCAATTTGGCTAGAGCCTGCACTGGCAAAATCTACCGGATAGTAAAGGCCCTGCTCTTGCGCAAAGTCTTGTAACTGCTCGGTAATCACACCTGCGCCACAACGCACAGTACGATCGGTCAGGTTAAAATCGGTAAGGGTGTTGAAGCGGTCAAGGGATACCACCACTTCACCATTTGAAGCCACAGCACCGGCACTTAAGCCAGTACGCCCACCTGATGGCACAATGGCGAATTCTAGCTGGTTGGCCAGTTTTACCACCTCGGCTACTTGCTCGGTGGTATTTGGAAACACAATGGCCAAAGGTTTTGGCGCGTAGATTTTAGTCCAGTCTTTACCCCAGGTTTCAAGGGAGTCTAGGTCTGTTTTAACCTTGTCATCACCCACAATTGCCTGAAGTTGGTCTACTATCTGTGCTTGGCTCATAAAATCCCCGACCCTAAAATCTTAATAATGTAATAAAGCAGAAGAAGCCGAAACAGCTATAAATGGGCGAGTATGAGTTTTATGCACTTGCACTTGCATACATTTCGCGCCTCTATGGCTTCTTTCAAAGGGGAATATGATACCATACGCGCCTAAATTATTGACCCACTTTGCACCGCTGATGACGACCCCAAGAAGGTCAGGCAATAAAGCCGGTGCTCAGCCTCGCCAACACCACCCTTATCATGAGTGTCGCGGCAGCGTTGAATAAGATTATTTTTGAAACAAGGCCCAGAAAATGACCAATAAGTCTTTGGATAAAAGCAAAATTCGTATTCTTCTGTTAGAAGGTGTTCACCAGAGCGCGCTGGATACCCTTGAAGCTGCGGGTTACACCAACATTGAGTACGTTAAAACGGCTCTGGCCGGTGACGAGTTAAAAGAAAAAATTAAAGATGCACACTTTGTGGGTATTCGTTCACGTACTCAGTTAACTGAAGACGTATTTGCCGTGGCCGAAAAGCTAATTGGCGTAGGTTGCTTCTGCATTGGCACTAACCAAGTTGACCTAATTGCCGCTGCAGTGCGTGGTATTCCAGTATTTAACGCCCCTTACTCAAACACTCGCTCTGTTGCCGAGCTAGTATTGGCCGAAGCCATTCTAATGTTGCGCGGCATTCCAGAGAAAAGCACAGTTTGTCACCGTGGCGGCTGGATCAAGTCGGCTGAAGGCAGCTACGAGATTCGCGGTAAAAACCTAGGTATCGTAGGTTACGGCAGCATTGGTACTCAGTTGTCTGTATTGGCTGAAGCCATGGGTATGAATGTATATTTCTACGACACCATTACTAAACTGTCTTTAGGTAATGCCAAGCAAGTAGAGACCATGGATGAGCTATTGGCCATGTCTGATATCGTGTCTTTACACGTTCCAGAAACAGCCGACACCAAAGACATGATGGCAAGCGATCAGTTTGCCAAAATGAAGAAAGGCGGCCTATTCATTAACGCTGCACGTGGCACAGTAGTAGACATTCCAGCTTTGGCCGATGCCATTAAGAGCGGTCATTTAGGTGGTGCTGCCGTTGACGTATTCCCTGCCGAGCCTAAAGGTAACAAGGATGAGTTTGTATCTGAACTACGTGGCCTAGACAACGTCATTCTTACTCCGCACATTGGTGGCTCTACTCAAGAAGCACAAGCTAACATAGGTAAAGAAGTGGGCGAGAAAATCGGTACGTATTCTGATACGGGTACTACGCTTTCTGCGGTTAACTTTCCACAGGTTGCCTTGCCTCAGCATGGTGAATTCCACCGTATCTTGCACATCCACAAAAATGTGCCAGGCGTGCTGAATGCCATTAACACCATCTTTGCTGAAAACAACATCAACATCTTAGGTCAGTTCTTACAAACCACTGCCGACATTGGCTATGTTGTAATTGATGTTGAAAGTACAGCGGGTAAGTTAGCACTTGAGAAAGTGAAAGAAGTTGAAGGCACTATCCGTGCTCGTGTTTTGTTTTAATATTTAACGATATTTAAACAATAAAAAATGCCGCTAATTAGCGGCATTTTTTATTGTCCAGTAATAGCATTAAAGAGTACTAAATGACCCTTGAATTTCATTATTACTACAATACATAGCAGCATTACTGAAACCATAGTCACTTGTAAAGTAAGTAGTTCCTGCCAAGCCTTCTTTATCCCAATCACATTTATAAGAGTATTGATCGGGGCAAATACCGTATTCATATAATCCCTCAGACTCACTAGTAAGTTCGCTAGCAAAACTTCCCGATAGATTGTCAATTTGAATACAGAAGCCTAAAGGATCAGCATCATAGCGTACTGATAAGTTCCCTGTATTTAGGTCTCCATCATTACTATCGCTGTCGCTACCACAGGCAGCTAATAGAGTAACTGCGCACAATAAAATTAATTTCTGCATATAAAGCCCCCAAGCTTTAGCTAAATTTAGATCAAAATATTATTGGTAGAGTGATCTAAGGTAGGCGGCATTCTAGTGATAAGGAAATCGATTAAAGTGCGACTGCTTTGCAATTCTTTAAATTAAAATTTTAGAAAAAATGAAAGATAAAGGCATGCATAAAAAAACCGGGCAAAGCCGGTTTTTTAACTACCTAGAACTCTAGAACTGATTAGATGTCAGAAATAGACTTAAGTGGGTAGTTAGCCGGTAGAGGCAAGCTAGCCACACCTGTATCGATAGCGGCTTGCGCTACTGCGTTAGATACAATGCCCAACAAACGAGAATCCGTTGCTTTAGGGATAATGTAGTCACGGCCGAATTCCAAAGAATCCAATTCGTATGCAGTTAGTACTTCCTGAGTAACAGGCTCTTTAGCCAATGCAGCGATAGCGTAAGCAGCGGCTAATTTCATTTCTTCGTTGATGGTTTTTGAACGAACATCAAGCGCACCACGGAAGATGAATGGGAAACCAAGAACGTTGTTTACCTGGTTAGGGAAGTCAGAACGGCCAGTAGACATAATCAAGTCATCACGAACTTCGTGTGCAAGCGCAGGGGCTATTTCTGGGTCAGGGTTAGAACATGCAAATACAATTGGGTTTGGCGCCATTGTTTTTAGCAATTCTGCTGGCAACAAGTTAGGACCTGAAAGACCTAGGAAAATATCAGCACCTTCCATTGCGTCAGCCAAAGTACGCTTGTCAGTATCAACTGCGAACATGGCTTTGTATTGGTTAAGATCGTCACGACCAGAGTGGATAACACCCTTACGGTCTAGCATGAAGATGTTTTCAGGTTTCATGCCGGCGCTGATCAAAAGCTTAGAACAAGAAATCGCAGCAGCACCAGCACCTAGAACCACCATGCTGGCTTCTTCAATTTTCTTACCTTGAATTTCAAGGGCGTTGATCATTCCGGCAACCGTTACAATAGCAGTACCGTGTTGGTCATCGTGAAAAACTGGGATATCACACTGTTCGATAAGCGTACGTTCAATTTCAAAACACTCAGGTGCTTTGATGTCTTCAAGGTTAATACCACCAAAGGTATTAGCAATGCGACGTACTGTATCGATGAACGCTTGTGGGCTTTCAGATTCAACTTCTAGATCGATTGAATCAACACCCGCGAAACGTTTGAAAAGAAGAGATTTACCTTCCATAACTGGCTTAGAAGCCAAAGGACCTAGGTTACCAAGACCCAAGATAGCAGTACCGTCAGTAATAACGGCTACAAGGTTACCTTTAGAAGTGTACTTGTAAGCATCTTCTGGGTTTTCAGCAATGGCTTTAACTGGCTCTGCAACGCCTGGGCTATAAGCAAGAGAAAGGTCGCGAGCTGAATTAGCTTCTGTAGTTAATTCAACGCTAATTTTACCCGGCTTTGGAAACTGGTGATAATCTAGGGCGTCTTGCTTAAAATCTGACATTCTGACAATTCCGTATTTAATTTTTTGGATCAACCTGGGGCCACCAGGACGTTCGCGTCAGGCGATTGGAGCCGCATTATTGCGCAAAATACGACACCATTAAAGCCCGAGAGGCATTTAATTCAAAGATCTTACTGTTTGACCTTACAGGTTAGGAGACATTTGACAAATTACGACAAAAAATTATTTGGCCAATGAACTCCTTCACGGCTTAATATGCCTTAAAACCCCTTTAAATGTAGCTATTAGCTAATTTTTCTTAAATAAATCATCAAGCCGAAGCCGAAATGATTATTTGGCGCATATTCACCATGTGCAATGAAAAGATCACGCCCTTATTTGGGGCAAGGGCCATGTGGTTTATTCAATGCTTGATATTCATTAGGCAGGCATATCCTAAAATTCGCTCCTACAATTTTAGGGTACAGGCCATCCTTGGCCATAAAAAAAGGCGCTCAATGAGCGCCTTTTTTGGCTCTATACAGAGCCGAGAAACCGAAGTTTCTAAGGTTTTAAGCGGGTACTTACTTAGTACGACCACCAAAACGCTTCTTGAAGCGATCGATACGACCACCAGTATCAAGCATTTTCTGCTTACCAGTGTAGAACGGGTGACATGCAGAACATACGTCTAGGTGCATTTCGCCAGCTTTAGTCGAACGAGTTTCAACAACGTTGCCACAAGAGCAAGTTGCAGTAAGAGCTTCGTAATTTGGGTGGATATCTTTACGCATAATAAATCCTCTTTTTTACCTATGCCGCCACTTATTCTCTTCTACGAAATGCAGATGAGCCTCATAAGCACCGCTAGACTAAAGACATCGAACACTTATAAAAGTGCCCTATACAGATCTTTAGGGGACGCGCATACTACCAGATCAGCGCGAAGCATGCATATAATATTTAGCGCATATCTATTAATTGATATGCGCTTAGCATTAAGCCCCGAACACCTAAGCTTGGGCAGCTTATTTTTCACAAACCATAAGAATTTAAATGACGGCGCCTTTTTACCTTAGTGTGGCTATTGCTGCGCCTATTCCTAAGTTGTTTGACTATAAACCCGAAGCAGGCCAAGACATGAGCCGTTATCAAGCGGGTTTGCGAGTCAGTGTGCCGTTTGGTTCCCGCTTCTTAGTAGGCGTGATTACTGATATTCACCAAAGCCCACAAATAGATCCCGTTAAACTCAAACCCATTGCCCAACTGTTAGACCACAAGCCTTTATTGCCTGTGGATATCTATCAGCTAGGCCAGTGGATGAGCAGCTATTACCATCAACCCCTGGGTGAATGCATGGCCCTGTTGTGGCCTGTTTTATTGCGCAAAGGCGGCGACCCCAAAGCCAGTACTGAAATATTTTTAAGCCCTAACCCCCTCACTGACGAGCAACTAATCAGCCTAAAACGCGCACCACGACAATTAGATTTGCATCAGTATCTTCAAGAGCACGGTGGGCAATGGCAAAAAGACTTAGTGCAAGCAGGCTTTACTCCCAGCATTATTAATGGCTTAAACCATAAAGGCTTTTTAGAAAAGCACCACAAGGCCAGCTTTCAAGCCATTAAAGGTAAGTGTTCACAAACCCCATTAACCCTGAATTCAGAGCAACAGCAAGCCATTACTCACATTAAAGGTGCTGATGGTTTTAAGGCCTTCTTAATTGATGGGGTCACGGGCAGCGGTAAAACCGAAGTGTATTTACAAGCAATTGCCAAGCACCTTGAAGCAGGTAAACAGGTGTTGATACTGGTGCCTGAAATTGGCCTAACCCCGCAAACGGTGCAACGCTTTGCTAAACGTTTTGATGCCGACATTTTGTTAATGCACAGCAAACTGAATGACCGTGAGCGCCTAGATGCTTGGTTAATGGCCGCAGCCCACAGCACCCAGTCTAAGCTCAAGCGCGGGCAAATTGTTATAGGCACGCGCAGCAGTGTATTCACTCCCATGCCAAATTTAGCCATGATCATTGTTGATGAAGAGCACGACCAGTCCTTTAAACAACAAGATGGGGTGCGTTATCACGGCCGTGACATTGCTGTCATGCGGGCCAAAACGCTGAATATTCCCATCGTCATGGGCAGCGCTACTCCCAGTTTAGAATGTCTACACAATGCATTAGCCGGTAAATTTCAACATATAAGGTTAACCCAACGCGCCGGGGATGCTTGTATGCCAGAGCTTCAGTTTTTGAATATTAAAAACCAAGCCGTTCACCACGCCCTTGCCGATTCCCTGTTAGAGCCCATTACGCAAACCCTAGAAAAAGGCCAACAGGTTTTAGTGTTTGTGAATCGCCGTGGTTACGCCCCCACACTTTATTGCCCAGACTGTGCTTGGATAGCCGAATGCAAACGTTGCGATGCCAAAATGACGTTGCATCAAAAGCCCGCACACCTGCATTGTCATCATTGCGACAGTAAGTTATCTATTCCCAGAAATTGCCCCGAATGTTTAAGTACTCAAATACAAGCCATGGGTGCTGGCACCGAACGTTTAGAAAACCATTTAATGAATTCATTTCCCTATGTACCCACCATCCGTATAGACAGAGACAGCACACAAAACAAAAATTCCATGGAAGCCTTGCTAGAACCTGTGCACAAAGGCGAGCCCTGCATAATAGTGGGCACACAAATGCTCGCCAAGGGGCATCATTTCCCCAAGGTCACATTGGTTATCATGGTTAATGTAGACAGTGGCTTTTTTAGCGCCGATTACCGCGCCATGGAAAAAACCGCCCAGCTTATACTGCAAGTGGCCGGGCGCGCTGGGCGCGAAAAAGACTCAGGAACCGCCGTGATTCAAACTGAATTCAGCGACCACCCCATGCTGCATTTATTAAAAGATGAAAATTACCACGCGCTATCGCTGGCCATATTAGATGAGCGAAAACAACAACACCTACCTCCCTATGGTTACCAAGTTTTAATGCGCAGCGATTGCCACCAACCTAAAGAAGCAGAAATGTTTTTACATCGGGTTCGCCAGCTTTTAAACCAGCACCAGCAATTTTTACACTTACCCAATATCAGCATGATTGGCCCATTGCCTGCGCCTATGGAATTGCGCGCCGGTCGCTTTAGGAGCCAACTATGGATAAGTGCCCACAACCGTAAAGTGCTGCATCATTTTATTGGCGTAGTGCTTAAAGATATTTATGACATTAAGGGGTTTCACAAGGTGAGATGGTCATTAGATATTGACCCTACCGATAACATGTAAAGCTCAGGTGCTCTAAAGACAACTTTTTATTCAATCCCATTCTGCTGTAATAGCCGCTCAATATACCGCTTTCATTATTATGAAAAAGTAATTTCATCAAACGACTAGCGATAGCCCATACCTATCAAATCAAGACAGATAATCAATTATATAAATAAGAAGAACTTCCCTATGCTAGCTAGGAAATGATTTGCAGCAATCCAGCTGCAACCGCTTTACCCGGGGAATAATATGAAAATAAAAGCATTGAGCATAATGACTGGCATGGCACTGGCCGCCAGCAGCCTTGCTAGCACCACTCTCACTCGCGATAACGGTGCTCCTGTAGGCGACAACCAAAACTCCTATACCGCAGGTGAAAATGGCAGCGTATTACTTCAAGACGTTCAACTGATTCAAAAATTACAACGCTTTGCCCGTGAACGTATTCCAGAGCGTGTGGTTCATGCCCGCGGTACAGGTATGCATGGTGAGTTTGTGGCCACCGAAGACATCAGTGATTTAACCAAAGCGTCTTTATTTGAAGAAGGTAAAACTACCCCTGTATTTGTGCGTATTTCTACGGTGATACACTCAAAGGGCTCACCAGAAACCTTACGTGACCCAAGAGGTTTTGCCACCAAGTTTTATACCGATGAAGGCAACTGGGACCTAGTGGGCAATAACCTACCGGTTTTCTTTATTCGCGATGCCATTAAGTTTCCAGACATGGTGCATTCGCTAAAGCCATCGCCTGTCACCAACAAGCAAGATGCTAATCGGGTGTTTGATTTCTTTAGCCATGTACCAGAAGCCACCCACATGTTTACCAGGGTTTACTCTGACTACGGCACGCCTGCTAGCCTTCGTGAAATGGACGGATTTGGCGTTCACGCTTATAAATTTATTAACAAAAAAGGCGCTGTTAACTACGTTAAGTTTCAGTGGAAGTCACAACAAGGCATTAATAATCTAAATGCTAAGCAAGCGTCAGCAGTGCAAGCTAAAGACTTCAGTCACGCCACCAACGACTTATACGCCAATATTGCCAAAGGCAATTACCCTAAATGGGATTTGTACATAAAAGTGATGGATCCAAAAGACTTAGGCAACCACAGCTATAACCCATTGGATGCCACAAAAGTGTGGGACGATGTAAAAGATAAAAAAGTGGGCACTATGACACTTAACCGCACACCCAATAACTTTTTTCAAGAAACTGAACAAGCTGCTTTTGCACCGGCCAACCTAGTGCCAGGCATAGAGCCTTCTGAAGACCGTTTATTGCAAGGCCGGGTATTTTCATACGCCGACACACAAATGTATCGCTTAGGGGCAAACCATCAACAACTGCCTATTAACCGTGCTCGTGTAGAGGTTAATAATTGGAACCAGGATGGCAAAGGCAACATAGGTTCACAAACATCAGAAGTGAATTACCAGCCCAGCCGAAAAGACAATCGTGTTGAAGCACCAACAGGCCGATACAGTAATGCAGCGCTTGTTGGCAAAACTCAACAAATGAAAATCACTAAAGAAGACAACTTTACACAAGCCGGTAATCTTTACAGAAGCTTTAGCGCATCACAAAAAAGCAATTTGATTAGCAACCTTGCAGGAGACTTAGGCGGCGTAAAAGACAGCGAAACCAAGCACATCATGTTGAGCTATTTTTACCAAGCCGATAAAGACTTTGGCATGCGTTTAACCAAGGCCGTTAAAGGAAATATTAAAAAAGTAAAACAATTGGCAAAGAAATAATCCCTCAATAGAGCCGCGCCAGCGGCTCCTCTGGAGAGCAAAATGAAATACTTAAAAATAGCATTATTTAGAACACTCAGCCTAATATTCGCACTTGTTATTAGTATTCATGCCAAAGGATCAGAGCAACTGGTTAACTATTACTTCTCTGCTGCTAAAACCGGCCAAACAGACGTCATTGAAGAATTTGTTAACAATGGATTTCCCATTAATTTAGCCAACGATATGAGCTACACCGCTCTCATGATGGCCACTTACTACGGGCATACCCAAACCGTTGATCGCTTACTGGCACTAGGAGCCGATGCCTGCTTGAGAGATAAGCGCGGCAATACCGCCATGATGGGGGCTATTGTAAAAGCAGAATGGGGAATCGCTAGAAAACTCTACAAACAAACCTGTAAAGCCAGCGAGAAAAATCAAAAAACCGTTGAACAGTTTGCCGCCATTTTTGGTCAAACTGAAAAGCTACAAGCGTTAGCAGCCGAGTTAAATGACAAATGAATTCATTCGGCTCAAACTTCTAAGGTGAGGAATATAGCGTCACCTTGAGTATGTATAACGGGTAATAAGGTATTAATTCATAAACTAAAGATAAGAGTCAGCTTATTTATACCCTGTTTTGATGCATCTGGAATTGCCGTTATCTTCTAATGGCCCTTCCATACAAATCAAGTCATCTTTAATTTCATTGGTTTTATACTGTGCACCATACGGGTTATTCAAGAGCCCGCCTTGCCCCCCAAAGGAATGATTGAGTAGTTCGATTTTACAATTAAGGTCATGCATTGTTGCAATATATTTAGAATAACCGGGCATCGGGATTTTGTTAATAGTATTGCCCGCATAGTTCCTAATCGACCAACTTTTCTTATTAATTAATTCCACTGCATTAACGCTCTCAGAAAACGCTTTAGCTGGCAACTGAGAGATCCGTATTATTTCAGAATAGCTGGCTACCGAATCGTTCAACGTCATATAAGGCTTAAAAATGGTTCTGACAAACCAATAGGGCAATTCTCCATCCACATCAAAAAAATCAGGTCTACCATCTAATTCTAAAAGAGTATTAAAACCAATAACAAACTCTCGAGACATTGGAAGCGTTATGTCGATTTCTTTAGATGATAATAAAGAGATTGGTTTAAAATCATCAACTTTCTTTAGCGAACTTAAATAAGCCAATACATTTAAATTATTTTCTAACAAACTAACAAATATCATTTTATGAATTAAGTTGTCTGCTATTTCTATATGCTGACGTATATATTGGTTATCTTCTCTCAGACCTTCTAAAGCTTCTTTATGACGACCTAAATTTAAAAGAGATAATACGGAGAGTATTTTAAGACGATTGCCATAAACAAGGTAAAGATAATCAGCGACGGGCTCACTCACACTTGGTTTGGTCATAGTAGTGAATTCTGAATGGGCTATGAATTTTTCATAACGCATTAAAATCGTCGACCACTGATCAATCTCTGCCTTCCAATATTTAGAATTATTCATGATACCGATAAAGCATTCATTTTCTAAAAACTTACAATTGAAAAAGACATTTTTATTTGGAGTTGAAAGTTGACTGCTAGTTTCGTTTTCTGAGTCATATTCCCTTGTTGGGTATAGCTCAGATGAGGATGAATTATACTTGTTCAATAATTTCTTACCTTCAAGTGAAACGTCTTGATTTTCTAGGGCGGCAATACCATTTAAATACAGAAAAGCCTGACTTTCAGCTGCTCTTTTCTCCTCTATAGAATTCACATAGCTCATTACTTCTTGGCTTGGGCTATCGTCAAATTGTAATATTGCCAGCCCGCAACCCAATAAGAGTAATAAAGCCAATACCTTCATCATCTTTAGATACGTCCTTGTTTTAAAATAGTATATTGACTCAGTATTTAGGCTCTACATGAATCACTCGAAAAGTAATTATTAAAAGCTTGAATCTGGCCTTTACACTTCAAACTTTATCGTCAACTAACCGGTACCAGCTCAATCGCCCTTTCTTCCTTGCATTCATAAGAACCCATCTCAAATTCGCGGCAGTTCCAAGGACGATTCTCATAAATTGAACACATGAGTGTTTCGCGGTTTAAAGCGGAGCACCAGCCATCGTCTAAACGCCGCATGGTTTCCCCACCCCATTCATCCACCGCAATATGATGCTCTGGCACACCAGTATCGCTGATGATCATCACTTCTAAGCGGCAGCAGCACGCCAAGCAAGTTGAGCAGGTGACTTTCGTTTCTGACTCATTCTCACCCTGCTTGCTCTGGACTGTATTCTTGCTCAAGGCTGCATTCTCGCCCAAGGCTGCGCTCTTATTCAAGACTGTCGAGTTGGTCATTGATAGGTAAGCCATCAAATAGAATAAGCACGCATTTTACCCCAAAAGCTGGCCATATTCGGAATTAATTTAGCCCGTGTATATTTGTCTGAAATTCACTAATATTTAAGACTCATGAATTCAACCTTGAAGTGCATCAAAGACCAACCTCAATAATTTAGTTGCCTAACGTCACGGTTTGCACACCCGATCTTTCGATCATTTTCACAATGGCCGATTGAACTACTTCATCCTCTCGTACGTCACCTTTCGTGGTAAATTTTTCAGTTTGTGGCGCCACGCCTTCTTCTGCCACAAACTCAAGGGACACTTCTGTAGGCATTGAAGTATTGGCCCCTGAATAAGTAATTTGAATAGATGGGTAGCCCTGAAACCCCATTTTTACTTTCTTAGCGATTCTTTTTTTAGATTTTTCTAGGTTCATTTTTATTGGTTCTTTTTAAGTAGAACTGGATTAGGCCCACCTAAATACTTTAAAAGCAGTGGGGAAAATAGTCTGATGTAATTAGACAGAATACAGGGGGCTTTACTATTGCGCTAGGAGGTTTCTCCTTCGTAGGGAGACTGAAACAAATAGTTTTAGCCCGCGACATTAAAACCCTATTCGAGGCAGCCAGTGCAAGGAAATATCTCAGAAGTTTGATCTTAGCCTGCTAAGTGTGACGACTGGCCTTTAGTTTTAACACCGAAATGGCAAATCAGGAGGCAAAGATCAGGATAAAAACCTATTCAAAGCAGTCCAATGCAAGACGAAAATATTTTGGGAGCCTCAGCTTAGCCTGCTAAGTGATGGCTCCTAGCTTTTTATTGAAAACGCCGCAAGGCAACCCATGGCTACATGAATGTAGCCAAAGCCGAGATAGTTATTAGAACCAGTGACGGGTTCTGTTGGCGAATGCTACTAAGCTCAACATAACTGGCACCTCAACCAGTACCCCCACCACAGTGGCAAGTGCTGCACCTGAGTGAAGACCAAACAAACTAATGGCTACTGCTACAGCTAATTCAAAGAAGTTACTGGTGCCAATCATGCAAGCAGGGGCAGCGATATTGTGAGGCAACTTCATGTATTTCGCTAAGGCGTAAGCGATAAAGAAAATACCATATGTTTGAATCACTAACGGAATGGCAATTAGGAAAATATCTTGTGGTTTATCTAAAATAGTTTGCGCTTGAAAACCAAACAGTAAAACCACGGTGCTGATTAAACCCACAATAGAATATGGCTTAATCTTGGCTAAAAAATCATTAAGTTTGTGATGGTCGTCCTTTTTATCCAGTGCTTTGCGAGTAATGACACCGGCAACTAGTGGCAGCAATACATACAAAACCACCGACAATATCAGTGTTTCCCAAGGAATTGTGATATCGGTCATGCCCAATAAAAATGCGGTAATGGGCGCAAATGCAAATATCATGATTACGTCGTTTACGCTCACTTGAACCAAGGTGTAATTGGCATCGCCCTTCGTCATTTGGCTCCATACAAATACCATTGCAGTACAAGGGGCCACACCTAATAAAATCATGCCGGCAATGTATTCATTGGCGGTTTGTGGGTCCACCATTGACGCAAAAAATACTTTAAAGAATAACCAACCTAGTGCAGCCATAGTAAAAGGTTTAATTAACCAATTAATCACAAGCGTTAAGGCTAAGCCTTTGGGTTTTTTGCCCACATCTTTAATGGATGAAAAGTCCACCTGTACCATCATGGGGTACACCATTAACCAAATTAACACCGCAATTAAAATATTCACATGGGCATATTCCCAGGTGGCAATCACCGCAAATACATCTGGCAAGGCATAGCCTAATATCACCCCAGCAATAATGCCAAGACCCACCCATACCGACAGGTAGCGTTCAAAAATCCCCATAACACTTCTCTTTAAAATCAATCAAATAAATTGGAATAACCATTAAAAGCAAAGTAGGTTTAGTTAACCCTGTGCACCCAACTTCACTAGCGCCGCTTTTAAGGCATCACCGCTTAAGTTGTTTAAATCCAAACTTAAAATAGCCTTTACGCGATTTTCTATTTCTTGCATGACCTGTAAAAACGCGTCTTTAATTTCTTCATCTGTGCCTTGCACTTTAGATGGGTCATTTAGCCCCCAGTGCAATTTAATGCTTTTACCAAACCACACTGGGCACGCTTCACCTGCTGCGCTGTCACATACAGTCACCACCACATCTGCGTTAAAATTTTCCAAATCATCCCAAGACTGACTTTTTAAGCCGTCGGTTTTAATGTCTGCTTCATTTAAGTATTTAACACTTAATGGGTGTACTTCACCCACAGGCTGGCTGCCAGCACTGGCCGCTATTAGGCGTGGGTCATTTTGATGATTAACAATGGCTTCCGACAAAATGCTGCGGCAGCGATTATGGGTACAGATAAATAAAATTTTCATATTTCACACTTAATTTTTAAGGCTAAATTTTTAATCCACAATACCCTGCGGTACAACAGGCTATTACAATCGTTACTAACGGTGATTCGCTAGCAGCATTTCTCACGCTCAGGCCGCCCTTGCATGGCGTGTAAACGTTGCGAGCATGCAAATATATATTCCACATGATGTTCGCTCACTTGATGCAGGGTTTCACGTAACCAGTCTTCTATTTGCGGATGTAACGAATAGAACACCCACTGGCCTGATTTCCGGTCCTGCAATAATCCACAGCTTCTTAGATTGGCTAAATGACGGCTAATTTTGGGCTGTATTTCATCCAGCGCCTCCACTAACTCACACACACAAAGCTCACCATGCTCACGAATCAGCAGGCACACCTTTAAACGGGTGTCATCACTTAGGCACTTGAACACCTGTAACGGCGACATACTTACTCCTTCATTCAGGTATTAGTAGCTTTAAGCTGGCTCATTTAAATATGCGCCATATCATATATACGTTTTTTCATATATCAACTATTTGCCTAAAAATAAGCTAAAGCAAAGCAACAACCCTTACGCGGTAGAGATTTATCAAGGGTTTAAAAAGATTCTGTACGGCCCAATTAAACATTTCGCCCTAAGCCCATGAAACAAGCTAAATACAGCAGTCAGACAACTTGTCACCATGCCCTGCAAAATGGGATAATCCGCACAATTTTTGAGCGCCAGCCCAGAGTTACCCAAAGGGTAAAAACGGGTTTCACATCGGCGACAACCGTGAATGCTAAGGTCCCCATGAAACAAGAACTTTCCAGCCTAATAGAGCAAAGCCTAGCCGCCCTTATTTCTCAGGGTAAATTGCCAGAAGACGCATCACCAAAAGTTATGGTGGAAGACAGTAAAGATAAAGCCCACGGCGATTACGCTTCAAATATTGCCATGGTGAGCACTAAACTTGCCAAGCAAAAGCCTCGCGATTGGGCCCAAGAAATCATTAATAACCTGCCTGACAGCCCTATTCTTAGCAAAGCAGAAATTGCCGGCCCAGGCTTCATTAACTTCTTTGTTACCGAAGCGGCCAGCCTTTCCGTAATAAATACCATTTTTGAACAAGGCAGTAAGTTTGGCCATAACGATTCAGGCAAAGGCCAAAAGGTTCAGGTGGAGTATGTATCTGCTAACCCAACTGGCCCTTTGCATGTGGGTCATGGTCGTGGTGCTGCGGTAGGTGATTGCATTAGTCGCCTTTTATTGGCCAACGGTTGGGATTGTACTCGTGAGTTTTATTACAACGACGCCGGCGCCCAAATTAACAACTTAGCATTATCAGTACAGGCCCGTTGTAAAGGTTTAGGCCCTGAAGACGCCAGCTGGCCAGAAAACGGCTATCAAGGTCATTACATTACTGAGCTTGCTGAAAGTTTCATGAAGGGTGAAACCGTTGAAAGTGCCGATCAATCTTTTACAGGTACTAAAGATGCTGACGACGTTGACGGCATTCGTCATTTTGCCGTGGCGTATTTACGTCGTGAACAAGATTTAGATTTAAAAGCCTTTGAAGTCGATTTTGATGTGTACTTCCTAGAAAGCTCTTTATACGAGCAAGGCAATGTGGAAGAGGCAGTACAAACTTTAATTAAAAATGGTTTCACCTATGAAGACGGTGGCGCCCTTTGGTTAAAAACCACCGAGTTTGGCGATGACAAAGACCGCGTAATGCGCAAAACCGATGGTGGCTACACTTATTTCGTGCCAGATGTGGCATACCACCTTAATAAATGGAAGCGTGGTTTTGGCCGAGTCATTAACGAACAAGGTAGCGATCATCACTCTACCATCACCCGTGTACGTGCTGGTTTACAAGCGTTGAAAATGGATATTCCTGAAGGCTGGCCTGACTACGTATTGCACCAAATGGTCATGGTAATGAAGGGCGGCGAAGAAGTGAAAATTTCTAAGCGTGCTGGTAGTTACGTGACCCTGCGTGACCTTATTGATCAAGTGGGCTTAGATGCCACCCGTTATTTCTTGGCAGCACGTGCGCCCAGTTCACAATTAACTTTCGATATTGATTTGGCCCTAAGCCAATCAAACGACAACCCAGTTTATTACATTCAATATGCCCACGCGCGTATTTGCAGCATTTTACGTAAACTGAGCAGCGAAACATTACACTGGGATTTATCAAACGGCTTAGCCAAGATTGATGCATTGGTTGAAGAACAAGAAAAATCTTTGGCCAATAAACTGGCTCGCTTCCCTGAAATTGTAAAAGCCGCCTGTACCGCTAATGCACCACACATGATCGCCAATTACCTTCACGAATTGGCCGGTGATTTCCACTCGTATTACAACAATCATAAAACTATTGTTGATGATGCTGATTTACGTGACGCGCGTATTACGCTCACTCAAGCTGTGCGTCAGGTATTGGTAAATGGTTTAGACTTGTTGGGCATTAGCGCTCCGCAGGAAATGTAATATGACAGCCTTACTGGCTTACCTGTTAACACGGAGGTTAACAATTATGTACTCGCGCGCTTATTTACAGTTAACAACAGAGGTTAACGAATATGTCTAAAGGTGCTCCCAATTGGGTGTGGGTATTTACTCCTCTTGTGGCATTAAGCTTTGTGGGCTTTCTATTTTATCTCACCACCATTCCAGCCAGTGATGACATAGACAAGATAACCCAATCTTTAACCGAGCAGGCCAAAACGGCCAAGCAAAAGATTAAAGACAGCGCCAAACAGGCGGCTAATGAAGCTTTACAAAAAGCCCTTAAAGACGAGTTACCTGAAAACGTTAAAAACGAAACCGTTAATAAAGCGGTAGATAATTATGAGTTTTTTGAAATTCTAGAGAACAAAGACGTTAAAGTAGAAAAGGTAGCGGAATACAAATCTATCCCTAAGGGATACAACAAAGACGGTAAGAAAATTCAATACCGCCTGAAAGCCGCTTCCTTTAAAACTCAAGAACGAGCCGATCGCATGAAGGCTCAATTGACGTTAAATGGTTTTAATACTCAGATAGAAAGCGCTGACATTAATGGTGCCACTTGGTACCGAGTGTTTGCAGGGCCCTTTGAAAACCGCTCAAAAATGAACAAAGCACAAGACCAAATGGTCAGCATGGGCATAAACCCTGTGGAAATAAAAACCACACTTTAAGCCAAGTAAAGCTTACTCAACCAGAAAAACTAAAACCCACTTAATAGGTGGGTTTTTTATTTTTGGGTAATTTGTTTATAAAAATACGGAAATGACAACAGCAGCATGCCCACAAGAATCATGACGATCACATCAGAAATAAAGTAAGGGTAAATAAACAACGATACCCCGGTGTAAAACAATAAGTCTTTCTTTGTGTTTTTTCCGTAAAGAAAAAAACACAAACCTATCACACTAAAAAAAGCACCCCATAATAAAAGATAAGGTTCCTGCATGGTGGTTCTCGTGAATAACGGAAAATTAAAGCAGTTTGCAGTTAATTGTAGACCAGCTTTGTTCCATTTCTGGCAGTTTAAAGTGATAAGTGCCAGATCAATTAGGAATATTAACTACTCAAAAACAAGTAAGTCTTTATGAGTATTTAAGGAGTGCAGTATTGTGCGCTTAACGGGCTGCCCTGTAAGACTGTATTTGGCACCCCTTCAGCGCCCGCATAAAACACCACCAGTTCCACATCGCCATTAATGGCCTTACCCCGATGCAGCGTATTCATCACCTCTATGACAGATTCGCCCCCTTTCAATGTTGTGGTTTTACCCCCTAGGGTTTCTACCAATAACTGCCCCCTAAGAATATGTGCTTGTGTTGGTACAGGGTGGCAGTGAAACGGCATATCCGTCTGAGGCGTAACAACAAGCCGGTGAGAGGTGACCTCAGTCTGCCCTTGTGGGTATTCAATCTTACCGCCATCCCAAGAAGTCTGTGCTTTCAATAGCACCTGGGCAAAAGTGCTAAATGAAAAAGCGCTTAAGAAAATAGCGAAAAGAGTGTTTGAAATATAAAAGTGAAAAATTTTCTTAGCAGGCAGCATTACCCTATCCTTGAAATTATTATCCGCTCGACTCACCATACAGATATACTAAAAAAAGAAATATCCTTTGTTACTTTCGCAGATCTATCACACTAGCCTCAATTAACATCTAGCCACCTGAAAAAAATCAGAGATAAATGAACATCTCTTTGGGTAAAACTACCCACAAAAGCCCACCAATACGAACACATAAAATAGAAACCTAGTTCAATGCATGGCCTTTCCACACACATTGACAAGGCGGCTCTTGCGAAGTTAACATACGCTAACCTTTAAGTTAACACCAGTTAACATCACATTACTTTATCGTCTGTTATTAGGAGCAATCTATGCCTGTGATTACCTACAACCCATTGGAAGGCGCATTAACCGTCGAGCAAAAAGAAGCCATAATTCAAGGTATTAAAAAAGTGGTAGGTGACGTGGCGGGAGAAAAAATTAAAAAAGGGGTTTGGGTCATTATAAATGAGTCACCTGAAGGTTACTTTGCCAAAAGAGTAGCCAGTAAATCAGCACTGCCAATTTAAAGAACGAGCAAGCTAATGTAAATTTCCAATAGAAAGGACTCTATCAATCACCCCCATAGCTAGAGCATCGACTAAACCTAATTATGCTTCTCGGAAATTATTATATTACTCACCCTTACCCATTCAAAACACCATCTAGCTCACCATAGATTTACATCTTATCCTTCCCCCCCCCAAAAAAAACGCCACGCGTGACTTTAAAATAATAAAAAGATACCTCTAATGTTAAATAGTATTTAATTTTTAATAATTATTAGGTGGTTATAACTTTGCATTTAAACTCTTGCATTGTCACCACCGGCCATGAGGCTGCGCTCCCAAATAACGATAAGCGAACCATCTTATAATTGGGGTTAGCAGGAGTGTAAAACCTAAGTATCTGCCGCTATTTTATATCTAACCCATAACCCCCACTCTAAATAAACAACTAGGGGGAGCTCTACCTGTAAAAAGCGATCACGAACCATAAAAATCTCCTGACACATGACCTTTTCACACACATTGACAATACGAGCCGCAAGAAGTTAACATGCGTTAACGATATAGTTAACGCCGGTTAACCTATAGAATAAATTATGTCGATTATTAGGAGTTGAATATGCCCGTTATTACTTACAACACAGTAGAAGGCGCTTTATCCGATGAACAAAAGGAGCAATTAACACAGGCCCTTACCGAGGCCGTGGGTAAAGTGGTGGGCCCAAAAATACAAAAAAGTGCTTGGGTCATTATTAATGAGTCCCCTGAGGGAAACTTTGCCATTGGCGGGCATAAGGTGACTGCCGCTGGTTTAAAAAAGTTAATGCCCTAACGATTGGTTTAAGTAATGGCCAGCCTGCATCACAATTAAATGAGGAAGTAACATGTTAGAAACAATACTGGTTTTAAATATCATCTGGTTTGTCATGGGCTTTAATGTCTTTTCATTACGCCCTAAAATTTTTGCCAAAGTTGTGATACCTAAAGAGCAAAGAAATACGCCGGTATTCGACGTACTGATTCACTCGGGGCGATTCTTAGGCGGCTTTAATTTTGCTTTTGCCCTATGCAATATTTTACTACTGGCTAATTTGGATGTATTTCCAAGCGATGCACAACGAGCCATTTTATTATTTGTTTTTGCAGTGGCCCATGGTTCGCAGTTTATTTTTAACGTGCCCACGGCCCTTCAAAATAGACGAGGCGAAGGGGTTTGGCAGGTATTAAAAGGCACCATGTTATTCATTTTTGTCACCGATTTTGTCATGATGCTTTTGAATGTATTGTTAGCGGCCAAATTGACCTTTTAAATTAATATACCTTGTGTATTGAATTCTCTTGTTCATGTTTTTATGCATGAACAAGAAAAATTACAAAAAATCAGGCCATAGCCTGATGCTTGGCATTTAAAAATACAGGTGGGTTATTTAGCTCTTTCATCTCTTCCTCATTAGGCAGGCAGTCTTGATCTACAAATTTTAATAGCTCACTGTCCTGTTCAAAGTATAAAAGATCTAATGCAAAGCGCTCTAAACCATATAAACCGCGATGAATCATATTGGCAGAAAACAGCAATACATCCCCTACTAGTAGCGGAATTTTAACCCCCGCGCTTAGATCTTCAGAATTCACATGGCCATCTTGCCCCAACCGTACCGCTAACTCTTCTGTAGTATCCCAACCCACATGACTGCCCGGAATCACTTCTATACCAGGCTCATCTTTTAAAGGCACTCGGATATGCAAAACATCAGGGCCTTTTAGCGCTTCTTTTTGCTGATCGATGGTTAAGTGATATTGCGGGTCACGATGCCAGTAGTTTTTTTGATTTTTAGTCTTTGGATTAAAAAACAACTGAGTATTCATAAACGTTGCAGATTCGGGAATGACTTCATGAAGTAGCCGACTGATTTTATCACAGCTTAGTAGCCTAAAAAGTACCATGCGTTCCACATGATTAAGGCCCTTGTTGTTGGTTAAATAAGCACTGTTAACTGCTTTTTCATTATAAAATTGGGCATTATCCTTTAGCCATAACTCATGAAAGCACTGCACCACTTTATGTATGTCGTGTAATTCTTCTGGTTTAAAGAACCCTTTTATCAGAATAAAGCCATTTTTCTGGTAATTCTGCTGCTCAATGCTCATGCTACCGCCTTATTTAGCCTTGTATCGCTTTGAATGAATCACGACATTCATTATTTCATGGCCAGCTATTCAAGCAATGAGAACTATTAATTAATACCACTGTTTTGATTAACTACTTGTTTGAATCATTAAAAAGCTATTTAACCGCTATATATTCTTTTCTAATGATCTGTCCATCTTGCCAGTTTTGAAGGTGTTCAGCGGTAAATTAAAAGCCCTGATCTTTGTTAATTGTCATTATATAGTGAAAGATTAACCGTGCAGCATCACCTTCAATGATTTTAGATGCAAGCGTTACTCGTGACCCTTTAATTTAATCCATAAATTTCTTCTGATTATCAAACGACTCCCTCATAGGGCGAGAAAACACCTCTCCATCAGTTAAAAAGAAATTCCTTAAAATCGACTGTCGGCCGCAAGCGACCGAGCTTACCGTCGATTTTATTGGTCTTCGGCCAACCGAAATTTCCCAAAGCGATAGTTTGACTCGGGGGCAAGCCCCCAGAGATTTCCTTCGTTAAACGTACATATATTTCAGCATAATATTTTTCACACAGTGCTAAAACACCCTCGGCTTCATTCATATAAATGAAGTTATTAATTTTTTCTTCTAATGATGCTCCCGAATTTTTTATTACCCACTCTGATTATTTTTAGTATGCCAAATTACTTCGATGATTAGCGCGCTTAACATTTGAAAAGTACACTTTTTGCGTTGGGGTAAAAATAGGGATGTTTATTTCTGCATTATTAGGACGTTGATAACGGCTTATGAAGGCTCGGTACAAACCGTATTTAAAATACACTCGTTTGGCATCCATGGTTGGACCTCTGTATTTAACCTTCTGCTTGCCATTTATCCAAACATTAAATTCACCCTGTTCATTTGTTTGCCAAGCAACCTGAATTTCTAATTTATGCCAACGGCCACGCAAAGATACTTCAGGTATTAACTCATGATTCTTATTAGCCGCCAACTGGTTAACTAAGTAAAACCCTTGAGAAGTATGTTGAAACATCCAAGCAGGATAAGATTGATATTGATGAAACTGTCCCAGACTTACCTTGGCAGGTGACAAATTGATAAAATCGTCTGGAAAATAAATATACCAGCCATACCAGTATTGATCCCCCTCCACTGTATCTTTATTCACCTGAGACAGCTCACTGCGTTCGCGATCTGTTAGGCAATCATTCCAATTTTTATGGTGACTACAATCTCCACTGCGTACTTCAAAGACTTCAATTAAAGAGTGAGGAGCAATATGAGTGGGATCGTTAATAAGCCTATAACCATAATCTTTGGTGTTCAAAGATCGTTTAAATTCACCAAAATTTCCTCGAGAATGCCCATGGCTTAAAGATATAGCTAAATATAAACATATCAACCAAAGGATTTTCATAGGCGATCTCAGTCTATCTTATCAACCAAATTCTTTAAGATATTCTGTTCGTACTGAGGCTTACCATTCAGCACTAACCAATCGGAAGTTGATCCACAATAAATTTGGTAATGGGGTTCGGGGATTTTTCCATGGGTAATGGTGCCCGCTCTTAAGCGAAGGCTCTCTGGCATGTCGGTGCGCTGACTATACAGTGGGCTACCACAATTTTGGCAAAATACACGTTTTTTGTTAGGACTAGAAAAATAAGATTTGAAATTATCAGCCCCAGTTAGCCATTTCATCTTACTGGTTTCAATAGGCGCGTTAGTTACAAAAGGTGTGCCTTGCGCTTGTTTACATTGCTGGCAATGACATACGGCTAATTCGGTTATCTCACCTTGGTATTCATAAGTGACTTGCCCGCATAAACAACGTCCTTTTAGCATGATCTATTCCTTTATAATTTAAGAATGAAATCATAACAAAGGTGTGTCCATCAATACCAATACAAGTAAATAATACTGGCTATAAGGCTCGAAATTAAAGACCGTGTGACGAAGTGGAAATACCGTATTTTTTCCACACCAAGTCCAGCGCACCCATTTTCTCCATACTGGCCATCAATGAATTGAGCTCTTGGGCAGAAGGAGAGATATCTTTACGAACAATCATGGAAAAATTGTATTGCTGGTCCCAAATGTCCGAAATTATTAACTGATCTTTTTTTTCAGGGTGCAATAAAAACCAGCGACTTAAAAAGGCGTCGGTCAATATGGCCACATCAATACGCCCTTCTAAAATTTTAAGCACATTGCCTTCATGGGTAGAAGACAACTCCATATTGAATTCGTCTTTTAAGACTTTAGGGTCACTATTATAATTAGCTAAACCATAGTGATACCCTAAAAACCCACCTAAACGCTTACCTTTAAAATTTTCAAAGTAATCTTGCCCGCGCCCAGGCCTTGCCAGCGCTACATATTTTTCGCCACCGCGTAAATACACATCGGTGGCTTGCACGTAATAATCATCCCACCCCCAATGCAGGTGATCAAACAAAGAGATGTCATAACCGCCTTTTTCAAAAGAGTAAAAACGCCGCATGGGAGGGTTATCAATTAAAGTGAACTGGTATTTAGATTGAAACTTATTCATGGCATCCAGCATGTCCACCGCCATGCCCGACAGTTGATTATCTGTTTTTTCAAAATATGGGGGGAACTCAGTAAAGTTTACTTTTACAATCAAAGGGTTACTGAATGCGACTGAGCAAAACAGCACTGCTGTTATAACCAAACAAGTTGACCATGTATTTGCAATTGAGCCCCATGCTTTCATATCGCCCTCACCGCTCTGTATTGTTTAGCGCTATCGGCCACACGACTTTTGCCAATGCACTTCTTGAATACTAGACAAAATTCACATACTTGCTAATTTAAGCTCCCTCATACTTGTGGATAAGCCATTGGCATTAATCAAAGAGCACACTTTGACGGATGGCGGCGCCTATTTTTTCTGACAGCTCAGGGTCTTTCACAGCCCGGGCTAGGACAATCAAGCCAATACACCAAAAGCCATATAACCAATAGCTTTTGCACATCGACGTGCTAATAACTAAAACTTTCAATTCTATGGTTTTCTTTACCTCTTATGTATACGTCTTCTTTACGCTACCACGGTTAGCCCTAAGATTAGGCTATACTCAATAGTCATAGAGGCGCCTTTTTATAAGGTATATCCACACATTAAAACACTCCTCCCTATCCATTTTTGATGAAAAAAATACGGCAAGTCGATGAATCAAACATGGCTAGGAATATATTTAGTTTCTTTACTGTTTTTTCAGAGCCCAGCCTGCTATTCAAGAGATTTCATCATTCTTGCCAACCCGCAGCAACCATTTAAGTTTCAAGAAGATTCTCAGCTATTGGGTATTGATGTGGATATCATTGATCTCCTTATGAAAAAGATTAATGTGCCTTATGAGATACAGTTAATTAAATCGGATGCTCGTATTCAGGCACAAGCAAGATCAGGAAAAGCAGATATGCTCATTCTGTTTTCAAAGAAACCCTCTCGAATGGCCTACTTAATTTACCCTACTCAATCTTACGTCAATTTAACTTGGAATTTTTTCATTCAAAAAAAAGACGAAGGGCGTATTCAGTTTAATAGCCTTAACGACCTGAAGGGGTTGCGAATTGGCGCCACCAAGGATATTTCCTACACCCCTGAATTTTGGAATGCAGGGTTAAACTTGCAAATGGTGTCGCGAAATGATCTTCAAATATCTAAGCTTCTTAAAAACCGAATTGATGCGGTGCCTCTTAACACCATTAACACACTTTATGAAGAAAAAAAGCGTGGCACTCTTGCTCAACTTAGTTACCTTCCTAAGCCACTAAAATCAAAGCCTTATTATAATGTTTTCACTCGGGCTTCTAATCATCCAGATAAAAAAAGAGTTATGGAAGAATATGATAAAATCATCAAAGAAATGAAAAAGGACGGCACCATTCAAAGTATTTTTAAAAAGTACCTAGGTAAGAAAAATCTGTAAAAGCAGTAAATACATCACTAATAAAGGCAGCTTTCCTGAATGGAATATTCGCTAAGCTAACATTCAACTGCCGCTAAAGCCTTAATAGGGCCAATACAGGCGCTCGAGAAAATTGGATCTTTCTCAGTGATTTTTCATCTATCTGCTGGCGCTGCGTTTACTAAATTCTGCTTGGGCTTTAAGGCTAAATATAGTAATGGGCCCATAGACACAAATACCAAAGTTAATGCGGCATATGGCAACCAATGCTTAAGGGTCTTGCCTCTGGCCTTTATATCGTCATACATCAACACCAGTGCCAACACCGCCATGATATATAAATCCATCACCACCTGAGCAGTATCAGGGCTTGAGACAAGTTCATAGCCAAAGCTTAGCAAGGACTGCTGAGCAATCGACATGGTAAAGACTGTGAAGCCAGTAAATCCTACCAATAAAATTACGCTCACGACTCTTATATTCACACTAACTCCTTTTAATTTTAACCAATTGCCATAAGTGCTGGCAGTATAAAAGCCAATGGTTACACTATTCAATACTAATTATTTATTGCTTCAAACCCAGCTAAAAGTTAACATCTGTAAACATGACATCGACTAAAGATACTATTCTAGAATGTGCCCGCGATCAGTACCTAACTGAAGGCTATAAAGGGCTCTCCATGCGTAAGATTGCCCAAAAAGCAAACATCAGCGCCACAGCTATTTACCGCCACTTCAGCAATAAAGAAGAGTTATTTCATCACGTAGTGAAGAAAGGCTTTTCAACCTACACCGATTACCTGATACCCGCTGAAAACGAAGTAACCCCTGAACTGCGTTTACGACAAACCATGGGCAATGCGCTTGAATTCGTATTGGATCACCCTAGATATTTTGAGCTGATTTTTATTAAGTCTGAAACCAAGGATGAACTGGCCCAGTTTGATGATTTACGAGCCGATTCTAAAATTTCTTTTAACCTATATAGCACACGCATTAAAGAATGCATGGAAAGCGGCTATTTAAAGGAAGACAACCCAGGGGAATTATCGGCACTTTTATTATCGGCCTATATCGGTTTCTTTTCCCTTTATACGTCTGGCTTGTTGCCCCGCAGCCCTAAAGAAATTAAAAAAATGTATTGGCGCAGCATAGATCGATTACTTAACGGTTTAGTGAAATAGCGCATACACTCATTTAGCCCAATTCAATTAACGACAAGTTAGCTTGGTGGAGAGAACATGATAAATGCCTATGCTGCAAAAGAAGCACGCGGATCATTAGAGCCATTCGAATATGACCCAGGCCCCTTGGGCCAGCAAGACGTAGAAATAGATGTGGAATACTGCGGTTTATGCCACAGTGATTTAAGCATGCTTAATAACGAATGGGGAATGACTCAGTATCCATTTGTCCCTGGCCACGAGGTCGTTGGCACCGTGGCAGCGGTGGGTGAAAATGTTAGCCAATTTACGGTTGGGCAATCAGTGGGTTTAGGCTGGCACAGCGATTACTGCAACGCCTGTCGCAGCTGCCATGAAGGGGATCAAAACCTATGCAGCTCTGCCCAAGGCACTATCGTTGGTCGCCACGGAGGCTTTGCCGACAAAGTACGCGCCAATGCAGCAAGTGTCGTGGCATTGCCTGAAGGTTTAGATAAAAAAATAGCCGGGCCACTTTTTTGCGCCGGCATCACCGTGTTTAACCCGTTAGTGCAATTTAATATTAAACCCACCGATAAAGTAGGTGTGATTGGCATTGGCGGCTTGGGCCATTTAGCCCTTCAGTTTCTTAATGCTTGGGGCTGTGAAGTCACAGCCTTCACGTCAAGTGAAAAAAAACGCCAAGAAGCCATTGAGATGGGCGCCCATCACTGCATTAATTCTCGTGATAAAAAAGAAATTGCTGGTGCCGCAGGCCAGTTTGATTTAATTATTTCAACTGTCGATGTAAAGCTAAATTGGAATGCCTATGTGGCGGCACTTCGTCCTAAAGGTCGTTTACACTTTGTGGGTGCTACCCTAGAGCCATTAGATTTAAGCGTGTTTGCATTAATGGGTGGGCAAAAATCTGTTTCTAGCTCACCTGTGGGCAGTCCTTCCACCATTGCCAATATGCTGGAGTTTGCTAATTTACATAATATTAAGCCCATCGTTGAAGAGTTTGAGTTCTCTAAAATGAATGATGCCATGCAACGCTTAGAGAGTGGCGATGCCCATTATCGCATTGTGTTAAAGCGCTAACAAAAAGTTCACCGGCCCTAACGCACTTAGGGCTGGATTTTAAAATATCTCATAATAAAAAATAAACGAGTCCGACATGAACGAAAAACTGTCCAAAATATTCTTAGGCCAAAGCCGATTAGTCATGATCGGTTGGTTAGCGTTATGGATAATGCCTTTCTGGGCCCCTGCCAAATTAGTGGTGATAGCTGTGCTGGCCATTATGTGTATGGTGTATGCTTATGTCGTTGTGTTTGGCAAAAAATATGAGATAAACGAGCGACCTTCCAGTATCAAAGGATTTTTTTCTTTAAAGGGAGTGATGCGTCTTTTTGAAAATCCACGCAACACCCTTGCTGCTTGGTTACACATTTTAGTGTTTGATTTAACTGTGGGCTTACTGATTAGCATTGATGCCCTACAGCAAGGCATTTCAAACTGGTTTGTGGCACCCTTATTATTTTTAAGCCTGATGTTTGGCCCTGGGGGCTTATTGGTATATTTAATTATTCGTTTAATACATAACCCAAACTTTATGAGTTTTTTAGCAGGGTAGATATTTTATTATTGCAGCTCCATAGGTTCACAAGCCCACTTCCAAAACCCCTTATATCTCAGAGATTTTGGTGGTGGGACAATTTAACTATAGGTATTCATTCAAACCAATTCAACTATAAAAACCGAATCCTTTAAAAACTAATTCGTGAATTAATTACTTCAGTTAAAGTAATTAATTCATGTTTTCCAAATAACCAATTTTGCTATTGTTCAGCCTAGCTTTCACCCCAGCATTCGGCGTTGCCAAAAGCTAGAGTCAGGATAGCGTTTTTCTGCCATATAAAGTTGCTGATGCAACTTAAGGTATTGGTTGAAGTCATCAAAAATACGTTGTTGGTATTCTTTCAATTCATTTTTGCAGTTTTTAATTAAAATATTTGCGATCGCTTTTCCTGCATATAACCCGTGATCTAATGCTTTAGTAATTCCAGCAGACGTCATTGAGTCGTAGCTGGATGCCGCATCACCAACAGCAAGCCACTGTTTGCCAATACAATTGGATAATATTGCCGAAGGAGCGACTCGAGTGTGAAGTTGCTTAGGGGGAATAAAGTCAGATTGAAAGTGCTCTTTACAAGTTTGGTAAAACCAACCTGACTTTTTAAATTGATTAAACCAGTTATTAGGGTTGTCCAAAATCTCCTGCTTGAGAGTTTGAACATCTGTACACATGCTAACCAAAACTTGGCCTGTGGGTAGCCGAGTGGCGTACCACCAACCATTTTTAGCTGTACTGACCAGAGTATGTGCCCGTGCATGATTTAATTTAGGTGCGTCGTAAAAAGCACATAGAGAAATCACGGAATCATATTCGTTTCGGGCAGTCCCTAACTTCCGTGCAATACTCGCCTGAATACCAGAGGCGTCCACCACAAAGTCACTGTGTACTGCTCTTGATTGCCCATTATTATTAAGTGTCAGTACACAGTTTGATTTTTCCATAGTGACATCAACCACTTTACTTTCGCTAAGCAACTCGATTCCAGAGAGCCGGCAAGCTTCTAACATCTGACTATTAAAGTAGTTTCTGTCTAAATGGTAACCCTTGCCAACCGGTGTAAAGAACAGGTCGTTATAGCCCGGCTCTTCGTTTCCCCAGATTGATATACTGCCGGGACATTCTAAATGCCCATCATTTAATAAATGAGCAAGGCCCAATTCATTTAAGCGCTCACTGGCTGCCGGTGGAATTGTTTCTCCAATTGCAGGCAAGCCCTTTTCATTCGGCATAATAAGGCTGATTGAAATATCTTGCTCGAGCTCTTTAGCACTTTTTTGAAGTGAAAGAGCGGTTGCGCAACCCGCTGGGCCTGCACCCACAATGTGTACGGCTAATGTCATAAAAATGAGCGCTTCTTGTAATGAAACTTACTTATTCAGGGCCAATCTACTCACTACCTTGAGGACAAGCAGGTGATCCCTCTGGGCCGCAATCATCAGGCGCTTTATAACCCCGCTCTGTGGCGGTTGGCCAAGATTGAACGTTGTCTCCAGCCTCGTCAAAGAGACTGGTGACTTCTACAAATTTATCTGCGCCGTAGTTTCCACCTTCATCATCGCTAACTTGAGTTCCTTGAATGACAAAGCCAACTTTGTGCCAGTTCTCAACAAAGTCAAAGTAACACTGGTAACGTCCTTGCTGCTGCGGGTACAGAGTCTCGGTGCCGTTACCGCGCACACTGTATAACATGCCTCCTACGGTCCAAGTCTTGGTTGAACTGTCATAAGTACACTGATCTTTTGGATAAACAGTCACTGGGCGTTGTGCTGGCCATGACCAGTAAAGCGTGTTGTTGCCAGTGGGGTTAGGATCTGGCGTGTGGGTCGCGCAACTGTTGTAATCAGTGTGCCAAGGTTGAGACATAAACTTACATAAATCGCCGGGCTCAACGGGCGAAGTTCGCAAAGGTACATAGCCTTCTTGTAAGAATGGCACGTCTTTATTATTCGCATTTACGTAATTTAATGGCTGTAAGTTAATTCGGAACGGGCCCGTTTCACCTTGCCAGATCTTCACATAGAGATTCACATCGCGAACAATAAATGTTAAATCAATGCCGGGTGAATAACGACCACCTAAGCAGTTTTCCAAAACAACTTTATCAAGCTTTTCTCCCCCACCAAGGGCTGTGCCACCAGGGTTATATTTTTTGTCATACCATTGCGATAATAAAAAATACTGAGTTTCTGTCACAGATAAAAAACTCTTCATTGCATCCCCCAATGCTAATGGCATTTTAAGGCCTTCACCATCTTCGTTGCCTGGGGCATCCGTGGTACCTGGCGGAGAGGGTTTACGAATTAAAGATTTAAAGCTAGGCAGCTTTTCAGTTGGATCGTCGCTGGGTTTAATGGTCGCTAAGTAGTCGTGACCGTTAATTGCTCCCTTAGGCAGGGTTGTGTTCCAGCGCTGTAGGAATGCGCCATGAAATACCGGTAGAACATCAGTATCAAAGGCGGCTTCAAAATTATTTTGAAAACCTTTGTTATAAATGTTGGGTTGTAGCTGTAGATTTTGAATCCATGTGTCATACATATCATCCCAGGTAGACACAACGTTTCTGGTTTGCGGAGCGTAGCCCGGGTCGGTGCACACCACCCATCCGTGTACAGCACTCATCGTACTTTCATCGGTAAATATCACCGTGGCACAGACAGGACCGTCTGATGTGTCGTCGAACCAATCATCATTATCAATGGCATCGCATAGATTGGGTGGTTGATTATTTGTTTTAATGCCGCTGGCAAGTCCGTAACCACCTGCAACAATTAGTCGGTTTGAATTGGGTTCAATTAGCATTTCGCCTAATGTTTCAATTTTTCCTAATGGATCAAACATATCGAAATGATCATTGGGAAAACTGATAGGATAATTTAGCTGCTCAACAATACTCCCATCGCTTTGAACGTACGTTGCGGTACTGGAATTACTAAACTTGGCTGAGCCATTTTGTGATGCCGCAAGCGCGCGGGGTCCTGCATCAATAACTAAGGTTTTACGACGACTTTGTGCTTCCAAATCATCACCGTATTGAGGGTTGCGCACTGGGGGGGTTTTATTGTCTTCGTACGCGATAATACCTTCTTCGGTTTTCTCACCGTTTACAATGGATGTAATGGTATAGTTATTATTTTTTTTGTTGGCAAGGTGAACTTGCCAGACAATGTCCTTTATAACTTTTCCGCCAACAGTATCGCCAATTTTCACTTCACGCCCAGCATCGTTATTAGGGTATGTGGTTTGATCTTTGTCGTAGGCATAAAGGCGAAACCGTGCGGCTTGTCGTTTGACTGCTTTGTTGCTATCACGAAAATCGTCTTCTGTAATAGGTGTGTCCTCGGTTCCCGGCTTAATGGGTAAACCACCAAACATGCCAGTTGAAACGCAAACTACTTCACCTGCCGCTGTTTCCGGTGCGATGTAGTACTCTTCACTGTTACCCACTCGTGCAAAATTTATATTTGGATGTACTCTAAAAAAGCTCATGATCAGAATCCTATTAGTGGGCTATTTTTTTTCAATTTCTTGAGACCAGAAATAAATATTCTGGAAGGCATGGCTAATATTTAGGTTGGTGGCTGGCAATGGGTCTAGGCTCATTTTAGGAGGAAACTCTTGAGCCGTATTATGACAACGGAAGCAGTTGTCCATTGTTGATTGACGTTGAGTAAAAGTTTCAATGGTTGAATTGGATAGCTTTAATGAACCGGTAAGATTGACCTCTTTTCCTGATGGAGACTTAAAGCTATCGGTACCGATGCCCATGCCGGGTTCTAACGCATTGGTTTCCTGAAACCAGATGGCACCTACTTCAAAGTAATTTGACCAGACGCTTTTGGGATCTATTTTTCCGGCCACACTGTCATTGATGGTCTTGATGCTTTGGGTATTGCTAGGCTTTACACCTGCAGCATTACCAAATTCATATTGACGGCAAACTTGAGTGATGGGCGATAAACTTTGTGTACTTTCATTAAGCGTTAAATTACTGACAGCAGCATTGATATTACAATCACCAAGAATCGTGCCCCCAGTGTAGAAAGTGTCATCGTTTTTAGAGACGACCTTATCAAGTGTTGTGTCTGGCTCAACATTAGGGGCATTACGAATATGTTCAAATGTTGCCCAAATCATTTCAGGGTGTCCGTTAACAATGCCGCCAATATGAAAGCCGACTAATGCTACCGTGACTTTTTCTACGTTTTTAGGGTTAATAACAATTTTCCCGCCTTTATTTTCCAATTTTGATACTAGCGTTTCCATGGTGAACATATCTGAAACGTCTTCACCATCAGCGACTATTTTCCACGAAGCTTTTAGTTCTAGCGCGCCTGTAGTGCCTTCAATCGGAAACTCAGTGTTAGGGTCCATTTTTCTAACATTGGCCGGGTTTGTTAAATCATTACTCTCAATAAAGTTCTCAAATGTGTTGTTTATATACTGTGAGTAGTACACGGCTTTACCGCTATGATCGACCAAAATGCCGTCTGTACCAGCTTGTAGATATTCATCAAAGGTCTCAGGCGCAGCGCTTTTAGTCATGCGAGGTAATAAGCCACGAGATTCCATACCCAGCAGTGATTGTGGCGAGTTGAACCCTAAGAACCGTGGTTTGCCATCCCAGTCTTGAGTTAGCCACAGAAACATTTGCCATGACCACTGATGAAATTCACAATTGCTTTTACTTTTAAATGCAGCGTCATCTGGTCTAGGCGTTTGCGAATGAGGGAACCAGTTGTCTTCTGCAGGGCAGTTATCGGCATGAGACAGCGAAGTGAATAATACGCTAGCGGCAACAACAACTGAGGCTAAGGCCCTTGAAGTTCGACGTCGGGACTCTTTCATACTTGCTCCTGCAATAGGGTTGTTTTAATTTTTAGAACGATTCGACTTAGTTAGTATTTCAATTGTTATTTTTGTTATTAACTACATCATTGCTTACAGCGCATTCTTGAAAAAATACGCTTGGCAGTCGGTTTTTGCCGTAGAAACAGTGCTCTCGGTTATTACTGAGCTTTACAACATGGCATGAGCATCACGGTATATACTCTTGGTAACCTGACCATAAGAAATTCTTTTGCTTAAACTACAAGCTTCTAAGAATGACGCAATCAGAAGAAAACCTGATAATCAACGACTCGAAAAATTAACGAAGTCGCTCTTTTGAATTGCTTAGTAAATTCGTGCCGCGCAATGAGCTTTAAGAATTGAGTAATGAGTGTGTTAAGATGACTCATAGACTTAGTAATCTAATTAGTGGGTTCTTGATAATGAATCTAAGCAACTAATTGATTAGTAAATATTTTTTTCAAAGTGTAAGACAGATGTGATTTTTTATAACCCAGACATAAGCAGTAAGAGTAAACATGAGTACAACTAAATTTGATTCCTTTATTGCACCGCCCTGCCTAGAAAAAATTGAAATCCTTTATGAAGATGAGCATCTACTGCTCATTAATAAACCCAGCGGGTTATTAAGCCTGTCGGGCAAGCACCCAGCCAATAAAGATTCGGTACATTTTCGCCTAGTTCAGAATTACCCCACGGCCCTGATGGTACACCGTTTAGATTTAGGCACATCAGGCATCATGGTGATAGCCCTTAACAAAGAAATTAATGCGCAGCTTTGCAAACAATTCTCCAATAGAGAAGTCACTAAAACTTACACAGCGCTACTCGATGGTCATATTACTTTGAACAAAGGAGTGATTGATGCAGCCATTGCCAAGGATGACTTTCCCTTACAGAAAATTTGCCCACAACAGGGCAAGCACGCACAAAGCCAATTTGAAGTAATAGAAAGGTTAACCCAACCGTTTTGCACACGAGTTATGTTTACCCCTTTAACTGGTCGTACTCACCAGTTGCGCGTTCATAGCCAGTATTTTGGGCACAGCATTCTCGGTTGTGACTTATATGGCAGTGAAGAAACCCGTTTAAAAGGAAAACGGCTAATGTTACACGCCACCACGCTTAATTTTATTCACCCAGTCAGCCAGCAAGAAATGAACGGGCATTGTGCTTGCCCGTTTTAGACACTGCGTTTTAACAATGTTTATATTCCGCTTTAGCGCTCTTCACGTAACAACAATACATTTAATATGGCCGACAATCTTTCAGCACTATTTTTCACATGATGATAATCGCCATGATCTAAAACGGTAATTCGCTCGCCATTGTTTAATACCAAGTTAAGTTCAAACGAAGTGTAGGGAGATGATGTATTGCAAATACCTTTACTCAATAATTGCAAAGAATGAATGTTACTTATAGGCCCTTTGTTTTGACCCTTTCCCCAGTAATATTCACCACTTTTTAAATTCATGGTAAAAGGTTTTTCTTTTAACAATGAATAAAAACCCAGCCCACTGAGCACAAAACCAAATACCAACATAAATATCACCATGCCCAGCACCCCTTCGGACACAAAAAACGGCACGCCAATTATAAGGGCCAACAACCCAGGAATAATCACAGGTAAATGAAACAATACAAATCGAATAGAACGCTTAAAGACAATTCTTTTGTCTTTCATGTGCATGGATTTTATTTTAAAACTGCTGCCGCCTTCACTGGCTGCCTCCCAGCTAAGTAGGGGGCATGAAGAGTCTGTGTTGTTATTATTGTCTGTCATACAGTTATCCCTCAAATAAACTAGCTAGGCTGCGCCAATTAAGAGTTGAATGCTCAAAGCGTCTGAATTATGACCAATTGCCACCTTTACCCTTCTGCCTTCGATCTCTAGTGTGCAAACAATGGATCTATTAATCCAGCTATTAATAGCCATTTGTGGTTTTGTTTTCACCCCTATTCATAAGCTTACAACAGTTTTTCAACCCAAGGATTATTCATGAAAAAAATAATAAAAATATCCCTCTCCCTGCTCCTTCTATTCAGCTGGGCCAGCGCCAGTTTGGCCGTAGGCAATGTCTATATTCAAAATAACACCGGCCTAACCCTAGATTTACAAATCACCCAATATGGCGACAAACAACTAGATAAAGGAGATGAATGGGGAGTAAACACAAGCCAATTAATACCTTGGCAAAAAAAGAAAAAAGCCCTGTGGTATAACCGTGATTCAGGCATCACTTGGGGAAAAAGTTTTTATTTTGATACTCGCATAACCATTAATAATCAATACATCACCACCTTGCAACAAAAACTAAAGGGCACATGGCGGTTCAGTAATTTATATCACAGCATTGAAGGCAGCGATTTTTCTCAGGGTTGGTCTCAAGGCTATGATATTCTTGAAGAAAGCTTCAGCGTAAATGGCAAGCAATATCAAATAAAATACAGCGCCGATTACAATGGCTCCACCAGTTCAGATGACATTATTTATGCTTTGCATGAAGTCAGCCCTTACAGCTTGCCAAGCGGTGCCAGTAATCAATCCTTAAAAGTACTGTCTTATAATCTTTACACCATTCTTACTAACAGCGCTTCAGACATTAACCGCCGCATGCAGGCATTACCTGAAGCCATTAGCGGCTACGATGTGATTGTCTTTGAAGAAGCCTTTTACAATTCTGCCCGTGAAGATTTAATCAACAATATTGACAGTGAATACCCTTACCAAACTGATATTTTAGATACCTCAGGTTATTTAGAAGATGGCGGGGTGTTCATTGCCAGTAAATGGCCCATCGAAATAGAAGGGCAGTTTAAATATGACCATTGCTCAGGAATAGACTGCTTGTCTCCTAAGGGGGCTGTGTACGCCAAAATAAACAAGCAAGGTTTGCCATACCATGTATTTGGCTCACACCTTCAAGCAGAAAACAGTAACTCTGCAAAAGCAGCACGACTTGCACAGTTTCAAGAATTAAAAAGCTATATTGATTTAAAAAATATCTCAGCCAATGAAGCGGTAATCATTGCTGGCGACATGAATGTAGACAAACTCTCTAGCCACCAAGAATACCTAGACATGCTACAGGCCCTTAATGCCAGTGAGCCAGCCATAGCCAGTTATTCTCATGAATACAGTGATGATGACGCCACCAACAATATGGCCAGTGAACAATCTTGGTTAGACTATGTGCTATACAGTAACGACCACGCACAGCCTCAGCAGTCTAGTGAAGCGGTATTGGTGTTAAAGTCCAATGACGATGACATGTTTGATGTGTGGGATTATTCCGATCATTACAGCGTGTTTGGTTATTTCGAGTTTAACTAACTGTAACTTTAAATGCCCCCAGTTAAAAAATAACTAGGGGCATTTTTTAAGGACTTCTTTAGCTTGGCATCTTCATAAGCTCAGATACTTCAAGAGACCCACCAATTTCTAAATACGGACAGGCCTTAGCAATCACTAAGGCTGCGTCTAATGACTGGGCTTCAATAATGGTAAATCCAGAAATATTTGAACTGCCGCCACTGGTAACTGAACCGTCTGCATGAACCGTGTTGGTGTTTTTAAGTGGGTTGGCTGGGCTTACTGCCGCATCCCCTAACGATGCTAGCCAATCCATGTATTTACTCATGTGCTGCTTGCCCTCTTCAGGGCTGGAAGGCTGAGGAGAGCCTAGGTAGGTTATAAAAAATTGCGGCATGTATTCTCACCTGATTATTGCTCGTTTAAGCTGACTTGTTCATCACTACAAGTAGCTTAGCCCCTTGTAAGGCTCATGCCAGTGCGATGCTGTCTTTCACCCTTAATTGGCCACTTACGGTGATCACCGCTCGAATACCCGCCTTATGCACCATGTGATCCATAATAGCTTGCCCCAATAAACCGGTTAGATAGGCGCAGGGCTCACATAATCGAATTACTTTAAGTGTCGCCGCACCTATTACAATTTCTTTGCCCACCAAGTCGTTTAATTTAATGCCTTGGGTGACGATGTTTCTTCTAAATAAATGATTGGCGTAATTTAGCTGGGTAAGGTTATTAAAGGCATCAATTTCTTCTTGTTCAATTAACGTCACTTCAAAGTCTTTTGATTCTTGCAAGGCTTCGGTAAAGGTACCTTGGGCATTAAAGTATCTATCCCCTTCTATGCCTTTTCCCGCCACAAGACTGGCCACATCGATGGAGTACAGTTCTTCACCCGCTTTATGGGTAATGAGAATTTCTATAATGTTGCCATTCATAACACACACCTTACGGTTTTAACCCACGCTAGCATACTTGGTTAAATTAGTAGCTGCCTAATTTGTCGGTATTTCTGGCTCAATTGATCCCTTCATTTTTAGCGATTCACCAGCTAGCATAAAAGTACAACAATAAAAAAATAACAGCCAGATGAAACATGTGAATAACGGTAAAAAATCAGCCATGCCTGGATGTTCACATGGTTAGACCACTCCATAGAGAGTTTGGCATTCCCGCCTCGGTCATAAAGCCTTTAGTTAAGTTTATGGTCAGCGAAGGGGTTCCCTTAAATGCGTTGCTGGCTGACACCAACATTACCCTTAATGATTTTGCACTCAGTCATCATACCTTGTTGTTCGAGCAATACATTAATCTCATTTTGAACGCCAGAAACCTGTGTCAAAAATCAGAATACGCACTTATTTTAGGTGAGCAATTTTTCATTAACCACGATGATTTATTGTCGTGCAGAGTCCTCAGTTCTGACAACACCCGCAGCGCCATGGAACTACTGACACAATATCAAAATTTATTCACGCCATTACTGGATTTAAATTTTGAAGTAAACGCCAATCAAGGCATTTTTTATATTAATGAAAAAATACCATTGGGTGATGCCCTGCCGCATTTTATTGAATACAGCTGCTCGCTGTTGTATTCATTAGGGAAATTTAGCCTTGGTAAAAAGGACATTGCCATAGAGTTTGAATTCAGTCACCCCAACCCCGGTCATGCTGATGAATTTGAAAATTTCTTTAATAATTCAGTGCGATTTGATTGTGCGGCGAACCGAGTCATCATTCCCCAAAAAACCCTGCAACAAGCCATTATTTTTTCCAATAAAAATACAGCCCTTGAAAACGAAAAAATATGCCAACAACAAAAAGCCCACATAAACAGTGATCAACGGGCCATAAAATTGGTTAAGCAGTATATTCGCAGCATGCCATTTCATGAAATTAGTTTAGAAGCCTTAGCCCACAAGCTTCACATGAGCCAACGAAATTTACGACGCCATTTGCAAGAGCAAGGTGTCTCTTATAAGTCACTTCTAGAAAATGAACGAAAACGCATTGCCCTAAGGCACGTGGAAAAACAAGACATTAACCTAGAGCAGCTGGCCGAATTATTGGGTTATCATAATGCCTCTAGTTTTAGCCGTGCTTTCAAACGCTGGTTTGGTGTATCGCCCAATCACTATATGAGCTATTCACCGCTAAACTCTCTTCAAAAACCCCATGAAAGTGTTCAGCCACAAACTTGGGTGAGCTAAGTAATTTTTATTTCTTTACACAGATTTTTTAACAATTTTCCTCTTAGTGTATTCTAATTTTTTAAATCCCTTTGTCATTTCTAAGAAAAATCACCTTACTTTAATTTAAATTCAGTTTGTCCAATATTGTGACTATTTGACGGGTTTTGTGCTTGCACTATTTGCATCTATGCATGCGTTTTTTCCAATAATATTTTTTTAAAACGTCATATCCAAAATTACGACAAATTGGCCGCCAATGTATCTGCAGTTGTCCCTTTGTGTTATGGCCAGATCTCACCTTGTGCCTAGTATTTGAAGGAGCCTAGGACAGGGAATAAAAACAGCTTATTGATGGCTAAAAAACCCAATAAGTTGTCCAAATGTCGACCTTAAAAGGCTCTGCAGGATGCACACAATAAAACTAACAACTCAGAGGCTTTTAATGAAAACTCTTACCCGAACATTATTATTTTCCGCATCTATGGTCACGAGCATGCTCGTCTCTACGGTGGCATCGGCGTCTAACTGTTACATCATGGTTCATGGCCACGGTGTAAAAGGTGACAACCCCACATCTTCAAGCCAACCGGCCCTAGATTCTTGGCAAGAATCGCATTTTAGTGAATACAACGGCGCAAGCTTTTTTGACTCCCTATTAGAAAATGACGACAACTATGCGGTGATTGGTTACGACAGTACTGATGACAGCGGCTACCCTTATTGGAGAGATGAAACCGCCGGTGAAATCGCTCGCCAAATGGTGGCCGTTAAGCAAGGCAATGGCGATGGGTACAATCATCCCCAAGCCAACACCCAATGCAGTTCAAGCGATGACTTTTGGGTGGTAAGCCACAGCCAAGGCTCTCAGCAAATGGTGTTCATGTCGGGTAATGCCATTTCTGGTTCACCTTATTATAATACTGCCTTTAATTCAGCAGGTTCAGCCGTGAGCGTGCCGTATGATGACGCTTTTGAAAACGTACTGGGCATCTTTACGTTAGGGGGCGCCATGGGCGGCACAGAAGGCTCTGACCGTGTTTGTAACGGCAGTTGGGTCGACTCGCTACTCAATGCATTGTTTGTGGGTAAAGATTGCAACGACAGTGTTAAGTGGCTGCAAACCAACGACTCTTATCTTGCCCGAAACTTAATTGGTACCAACCTAGCGGCCCCTATTTACGTGATGGGCGGCTACAGTGGTTTTCCAGGTTTTGAAGGCGCATCTTCAGGCTTGTTAACCGGTGAAGACGACGGCTACATTAACCTTGCATCACAAGGTGCTTGCTCTGGTTCACCTAAGCGCAACTTGTGGAGCGACTTTAAAAAGTATAAAACGTTCTTTGGTATCGCTTATGGCAGTGCCACATACAAGTGCGACAACAGCAACAAGGGCACGCCCCGCACCTATAACATGGCCAGCGTATACGAAGACCATGATTCAGAGCGCAACGCTGGAAAATCTTCCCCTGACTACACCAGCATTCCAGACGGCTTAAGCTGTGGTAATGGTAAAAACATGGCGGCGCGCATTAAGACATGTTCTTAATACTTAGCACACGCTAATACAAAGTTAACCATTAACAGGCTATTGAATACCCTTTCATTAGCCTGTTATGACTAAAAATAATTAGAAAAAAATAAACAGGAACATCACATGATGAGTAAGCCAGGTTTTATGATTGTACTCGTCATTGCCAGTGCCTTGGCATACGCCGTTAATCAATCTGAATTCAGTTTAATTAGTAGCAACGAACTTAAACTTATTGATGCCTCAAGCGAGCATGTTTTGGCCTCGCCGCCTGATAAAACATTAAATACAGTCTCGATCAAACCAGCTAAAGAAATCTCAATTAATCAATTCAATGATAGCCGTCAATCCAGTATGGATAGACTACGTTTAGCCAGTCACAAAACCGATTTACAAGAAAAAACCATTAACGAATACGATAAATTTAAACGTTACCCGCCACAAAATTCCGCCATCGAATCTATTCAACAAGACCCCATTACACAACGCTACGATGTTGATGAACGCACCACCATGAACGATGACAACAGCATGGGGTTAACCATATGGAGTGATGAAAAGTATTATGTCGCAGGCAACAGCGTTGCCATGTATGCCTACTTACAAGATGCACAAGGGCAGAAAATAAAAGGCAATTTCAGCGCTCAGTTACTTGGCAGTAAAAGTAATACGCTGCTTGAATTTACCCTACAAGACACAAATAACGACCAAGTATATGAAGCAAGCCTTGATTTAAACGCCAATCACACAGATGACTTCACCCCGGGTATTTACAAAGTCATCATAGAAGAAAGTAGCAGCGACATAAAAGACGCCATTACCTTCACACTATCACAACCCGATATTCGCCTCACCGGAGAATTTAAAGACCAAATAAACAGTGACGGTGGCTTGCTCATTGAAGCCCAAGTAGAGGTCACACAAGACAATCAATATTATATTCAAGCGTCACTTTACAGTGCTACCCATGTACCGGTGGGCATTACTCAGTTAAGTCAATCCCTCACCACAGGCAAGCACTGGGTTGCACTGAACTTTTCAGGGCTGATGATTCAAGACGCTCAAGAGTCTGGCCCTTATGTTTTACAGCAAGTATCACTGGCAAAAGTGACCATGCCCATGCAGCGAGCCCCGCTTCTAGAGCCCGACTTTCAAACCGACTCTTACGCACTTGATGAGTTTTCAAGTGAGCGCTACCAGCCCTAAACATTGATATTAATTATCTGAATTGAAATTCTTGCTCGATGAGGCCTTTTTTCATTAACGCCTTTTCGAGCTTATTCACTTTATTAAGGGCTGTTATTCAAAAGCTAAATCCAATAATGCCAATGCTGTCATATCCATTTGTAGCCCGTTAAATAAGTAAACGTATTGATACATTTACCATTAACTGGCCTGTACGCGGCTTTTGGCACCGGCCAATAGGCGACTGGTTTCCACAATGGCGCGGGTATGAGTGCCTTTACCAGCCATACCCGCACTGTCGAATAGCGTCACACTAAATTCATATAACTTGCCTTGCCTGCCTGTGTATTGGGCCACCACTTTTACCCTGTCATGATTCAAAGTAGCCGCTAGGTGATTAACATTTACATTCACCCCTACCGAAAGTTCGCCCACTGACAACTGCCCCTTCATTAATCTAGCGGCTGCCAATTCCATTAACGCGATCATGCGCGACGTAGCCAACACTTCAGGGAAATCATCGCTTTCATCAATAGAAAGCGTTTTCGCTAAATCGGCCGAGGTCACTTGATATTCAAGTTCTAATGACTGAGAAATTTCCATATATGCCTCTTAAGTAAAATGAACCAGCCAGATCATAGACTTAGCGACCCCCAAAAGCCTATCACTTATGGAAATGTTGGTTATTGTTAAAAGATATAATGAGCAACGAAAGAATATTCATATGGGGGCGCTGTTCAGTGAAGCAGCCCTTTTATTATAAAACAGAATTTTATTTTCCATCAATATCAATAGGTATCGTAATTAAAAAATGGCTTCCCTTCAATGAACTAGTTTGATATTGAATGTCACCTTTTAAAACATAATGCACTAGATTAAATACCACATGCAGCCCTAACCCTACGCTGCCTTGGCCACGGTCTGTGGTAAAAAATGGGTCGAATATTTGATCGAGATGCATCTCACTAATGCCTTGTCCATTATCGCCGTACAATATTTCACAAGTATCCCCATTCAATTTTATCTCAACAATAATATTGCCTTTGTCATGATTTTTAAAAGCATGAGTGAGACTATTATTTATTAATTGATTAAGCACCTGGTAAAGTGCATCCGGGTATGAAAAAACAATGATGGTATGCGGCCCTTTTATACCAATCGAAATATTTTTCGAAAGTAGCTTTGAATTAAATGTATCAACTAACAAAGATATATTTTCATGCACATTAAAACGCATCTTAGCAAACTGCTGCTGATCTACCGACACCATTTTAAAGGTTTGTACAAGGTTTGCGGCTTTTGTAAGAGAAGACGTAATAACATTCAAGAATTCTGAAATTCCATTTAAAGATTTTTCAAAATCTGACTTTGTCATGGTTTGCGAAAAAAAGCGGGCTTTAATTCCCTTTATGTCATCCACTAGTGCACTGGTTCCTAACACGGCATTACCCAGTGGGGTATTAATTTCATGGGCCACACCAGTAACCAGCCGTCCCATTGAGGCCATTTTCTCAGCCAACACCAGTTGTTGTTGAGTTTTTTTCAAATCATTGATGGTAAATTGTAACTGTTTATTACTATGCTCTATTTGGCCTTGGTATTACAGCTGTGCTTGTTCACGTATTGCTCTTTGTTGATCTCTTTGGGTTAACTCTAAAAATGCCACTTGTTGTGTTACATCATCCATTCTCAATACAACGCCACGAGTATTATCATGGGTTAATGGATAATAAGTAATATCGAATATTCGACTGACACTGTGAGAAAATACATTAACCTTTTCATCCTTCAAAACCTCGTTATCTAGGCGGCAATCTTTAATTTTTTGTAAATTAAAAGTAAAGTAATCATAAAACTCACTAAGCGGTTTTCCTATGGCGTCATTTGATTTTATATTACTTTCTTTTTGTGCCTGCTGATTCCAAAGCGTAATACACTCGTTTTCATCTAAGCCAATTAAAACAGATGGCATAGCATTTACTAGGCCCGTCAAATACTTTTTTAATTCTCTATTGTCACGACGTTTCTCATTTAACTCACGCTCATGTTCTTGGTGGTTAGACAACATATTATTAAATGCATTTTCTAATAACTTAATTTCATTGTTATCATTAACATGCCAATTGGCAGTTTCTTCTTTTAAATCGTCTAAATCGATGTGTTCAATAAATTGTGTAGCCACCGCTAATGGCCTAGCAATAAGTCTTGAAAAAACCAAGTGTATTATTAACCACAAAGCCAAGGTTTTAATAATGGCGTTACCGACGATAAAATAAAAACCCAATTTCACTTGGTTAACGACTGCATTCTCACTAGAAAATAAGATCACTTCACCCAATGACTCTTGTTTATCTGCAATTCGATAGATGATGGGGGACGAAACAAAAAATAAAACAGAGCTAACTTTAACGACTTCCTCACCGGCCTTTAGCGCAGTTTTATAGGCATGATTATCTTTATCGTTTAGTAGCCCTACCTCCACAATGGTCTGGCCTGCTAAATTGTTGATTCTAACCCCTTCAATGGAAGAAAAACTCAGTAGTCCGTGGCTAATAGCTCGAACCTGATCCATATCATAATCCCAAAAGGCACGAGATAAATTAATTTGATTGCTTTGCAAGATAACCTGCATTTCATTATTAATTCTATCGTACGACTGTAGGTATTCTGCTACCACATGCAGTACCGTAACCGTTAATGCCACAACAAAATACAAAGAGAAAGTGACTTTAAGCAGCTTTTTAGCCAGCGGGCGTTCAACATCCATCACTTTGGCCTTTGTTACTACCTTTCAAATTATTTAAAAGCACTAATCACCCTAGATTTTACTACTGTTTTTTAGTGTGAATTATTTATACCGTATTTTTTCCACAATGGTGCTAATAAGCCCTGTGACTGCATGTCATTAATTAAAGCATTAAGCTCATATTTACTAGGGGATATACCTTGGCGAATAATCATGACTAGGTTGTATTGCTGGTCCCATTTATTTGAAATCAGTAACTTTCCTTGATATTGAGGGTGAAGTAACAGCCAGTGGCTTATGTAGGCTTGGGTGACAATGGCAATGTCTGTACGTTTATTAACGACTTTCAATAAATTGCCTTCGTGGGTGGCAGAAAGCTGCATATTGTACTTATTTTCTAACACCTCAGGATCATTGATAAAATTAGCCAATCCGTAATGATAACCATGAACACCGGCCAAATTCTTATGAGTAAAGTCATCAAAAAACTCTTGTCCACGACCATCCTGTGCCAGCGCTACATATTTTTCTCCCCCATATGAATACACGTCTGTGGTATCCACTGGTTGGGATTGCCAGCCCCACACCAATTGGTCGCTCATGTACATGTCATAACGATTATCTTTAAAATGTTCAATACGTCTTCTGGCAGAGGTGGGCACAATTACAAACTCATATTTAGATTGAAACTGATTCATAATTTTAATCATGTCGGGGTCCACCCCTATGAAATCCCCTTGGCTGTTAGTGTCATGATAAGGCGGGAAAGAATCCATGGCCACACGCACCTCAATTACCCCGTAAGCAGGCACATAAGCTTTAAATAGAAGGTGAATAGCAACCGTTTTTTAGTCATGTTTTCCTCTCAAACTATGTTGATTAAAGCTAATGAATAACAACAGCCTTACTAAATGACGCCATCTATATTTTTGAATACGTATAAGTTTAGGTTAACTGGCTAAGTATGTTAGCAGGGTTAAACAAAGGGGGGCATAAAGTGAGGTTGTTTTGATATAAGAAGATAATCTGATATTGCTTTTTTGAATGACTACTACCTCTTCCATACAATTACTTCGGCACAAAAAACAAAAGCTCGGCATTACCCAAAGCACCACATCCCCTAGCTAAGTGAGTGCTAGACTTTAAAAATTACTTTTAGAAAAATAGCTAATGGTGGGTCAATATTTAAAAGAGCTAGTGTCTGAACTTGTTCATGAAAAATAAACTTGTGTGTTTGCCATCAGAATTAGAAGACACCCAGTAAATCACTGTACCATGGCTCTGAATTAACACGTATTAATTAGTAGACGGCTTGACTGCCACACCACTAAAGCGACTTTTGCGCAACTTTGTGCGAATGCTTTCTTGCTGTAATAAATTTTTAGCATTGACGTCAGCCAAGGGCAGGTGATCTTCACGTACTAAATCACCATCGGCCACCAACGACAAATAGCGCGAACAACACACTCTTAAAAATGAAGTGAAATTACCGATATCATGATCAGCATCAAGCGACTCAAGGTATAACTTAGTGATCATTTGATTGGTACTCATTTCATCGCGAAAGGCAATTTCTTCTAAGGTATTCCAAAAAAACTCTTCTAAACGTATTGACGTGACAACCCCATCAATACGTAAAGACTTAGTACGGCTCGCCCATAGTCGGCTGTCGGAATTGATAAAAAGTTGGCACATAATGAGCCTCTAATGCTAATGATGTTTGTTTATAACAATGCCACAAATTGTTTTAACATGGCAGGATGAGCAGGCCATGCTGGTGCTGTGACTAACTTACCATGGGTAATGGCAGCATCCATGGGCAGTTCGATATAATGCGCCCCCGCCATTTCAATTTCAGGCCGACAGGCAGGGTAAGCCGATACTTTTTTGCCTTCCAGCACACCGGCTGCTGTGAGTAACTGGGGACCATGGCAAATTGAAGCGATGGGCTTATCAGTGTTTACAAAGTGTTGAATCATTTCAATAACTTTAGAGTTCAAGCGTAAATACTCAGGAGCCCGCCCACCAGGTAAATACAATGCACCGTAATCCAATACGTTAATTTGTGAAAAAGTAGCATTCAGGGAAAAGTTATGGCCGCGCTTTTCAGTGTAAGTTTGCTGCCCCTCGAAGTCATGAATAGACGTGACAATGGTATCCCCTGCTTGTTTCTCTGGGCATATTGCATCTACATGGTGACCCATGGCCATTAATGCTTGAAAAGGCACCATGTTTTCATAGTCTTCAACGAAATCACCGGTGATCATTAACACTTTAGCCATTTTAGATTCCACATTAAAAATATAATAAAAGGCAATCATCACCGCAGGTTGCTAATGGCTGCACATTGAAAGTATTAGTAAATCATGGAGCAGACAGGTGTTGGTAATATAGTGTTACTACATAGGAAAATTCGTGAGCCTACGTTGCGCTAGAGCTTTAGATTTGGCACGGATTTTTATTAAACTAACAGTGACCGTTATGACCACTGCCTTCATCGTTACTAGACTTTTTAACTGAAATAAGACTTAAAATAACTGGTTAGGATTTTTGGGCCATTTCAAGAGCTTGTTGAATTTTCTTTTCATGGTTAGCTTGCCAATCGGCTAAGGACATTTCGCTTTCCGCTTGCCATTTTGCTTTCGCCTTTTTAAAAATATCGCTGGCTTTAGATTGAGGAATTGAAACAATGCCTTCGATATCAGCCACAATAATATCCCCTGTGTTCACTTTTACACCACCACACACTATCGGGGAAGCCAGTTGAAAAAACTGTTTCTTTTTACCCGGAACAGGAAAAACACCCTTTGCATAGACTGGAAAATGCATTTCAGTTATTTCAGCTAAATCACGAATCACCCCATCAATAATAAAGCCTTTAATACCGCGCTGTTTAGCCACCGCACACACATTTCCCCCCGCCACAGCGTAATCACAATCAACCCCATCCACCACCACAATTGACCCTTCTGGTGCCTGGTAGATTGCCGAATGCAACATTAAGTTGTCGCCAGCAGCCAACTGCACGGTAAAAGCAGGGCCTGAAATACGCGGCATGGTGTGCCATAAAGGGCCTATGGATATATCGAAGAATTGCTCACGAGCTAATATATTTCCATAGTCTGTGGTCGCTAATTCGGTAAAGTCATATTCCATGATTAATTCCTTAATTGTGCTAAATTTGTGGTAAGCCTAACGTCAAAACAGTAGCGGCTAGTGGGCACTTCTATTAATTGATTACTTTCCCTGCGTGACCCCAAGCGTACAGTGGCAAGGCTTGGGATGAAGTAAAATGGTGGATCCATTTTCAAGCAGTGCAACGTCGACAATGTGTGCTTGGGGCCGCGCTCTTCAGGGCCTTACGCCTAGTCCAGACTCGGCGTACAGCCAGAGGCGCAAGCTATTAATAGAGGTGCCCTAGAGATATATGGGGGATTTTAGTGCAGGGGATTTAAAAGGCAAATTTAAAGTTTTTTGATAATGGAATAGCTAATGCTCGTATTTTCTGTCCCATAGTAGACACTTCCACTATCAAAGTGGTTATCTACTTTCTAGGAAAAAATGTAGAGTCGCTTTCCTTAACTTTTTATATTTATTTACGCACATCATATGAATACCCAACGACTTCATTGCCGTAGTGCTTAAACTCAGGATCAGGGTTCATTCCAATTGATTGCAATATTCTAAAAGATGCAATATTTTCTGGAATTGTGGCTGCCCAAACCTTTTTTAGGGAAAACTCTGAAATAGCCAACCTTAGGCATTCTTTAGCAACTTCAAGACCTAACCCTTTTCCCCATACTTCAGATACAAGCCCATATCTTATATCAGCATCCATACTTGTACCGATATACTCGATACCAATATAACCAATTCTACATCCAGTACCTTTAGATTTAACTATGTATGTACCAAAACCATATTTATCCCAATGATCAATTCTTTTTTTAACCAACTCAGAAATAGACCCACTTGGAGCAGGGATAAATTTGGTATTAATAGAAGATCCATAGAATTCACTTAGAAACTCCACATCATTTTCAGAAATCGGCTCCAAATTAGTTCTTTCAGTTTCTGGCACACTATCTCCAAAAATATAACAGTGCGATAGAACGGGCCCTTCGGTCCGTATATTCGCTTTTTATGAGTCTCTTTAATCTATATTACCGACACTACTTACGATTCTACCAATTGAACGCAATAGAAATGCCATGGACTGATATGGAATATCTATTAAGCGCTCTAGAAAATCATACCAATGACTTTCACTATCTAGTACCTCTTCGCATAGATCATCTGCATCATGCCGCCTAGAAAGAACGTAATGAGTCAATACATATCCAAAGATACAAGTAATTAGAACCCAAAAATTGAATCCGTTTAAAATTAAATAATAAGCCAAATATGTACTAATACAAAAAATTTAAACCGCTAAAAAGATCCTAATTTTATCCATACTCAATACTAACGTCTGCTAACAGGAGCAAAACGTAGCTTTGTTACGCGCTACCATTGATAAGCCACTTTTACTGAAACTTGACTTATATTTTCTTTAAAATATGAATGACTGTTAGATGAAATTCCATATTTGAGGTCTGCACCTATTACATAGTTACTTTTTGTAAAACCCTTAAAGTAATAATTATATGTTAAAGCAGCACCATGATAGCTTGTTCTTTCTTCATTTCTTCCTTCACCACTAACAGAGCCCAAGAAAATACCTAAAGTATTATTTCGACTACTACCAACTAAACTCTCCCAGCCAAGACCATATCCCAAGTTGAAACCGTTACTTGAACTATAAGTATATAAACCTAGGCTGCCATAAAGTCTTGATTCTCTATCGTTAACTGTATATTTCCATCCAAACCCTCCTTGATCAGTACCAAGACCAAAAGAGACATTTCGAGTGTCGTCTGAGAAGGAATTCACAGAAAAAATGGACATAAAAACTATAGATAAAACTTTATTCACAAATTAATTCCATATATGCGTAACGCCAATATTTTGGGGGCGGTGAACGTAGTGAGGAACGAACGCAGTGTAACCGTCCCAGCCCCGGAGGGGCGATCACGAACGTTTTGTTAGGCACTATTTAGGATGCTTATTAGGTTTTATTGACTCTCTTAATTCTTTCATTTTGGTAATCGCAATAGCCTCAGTGGTTGGAATTAAATCCCAAGCACCAGTCAAAACGTAATTAGTAAATGTGGTTTTAAAATAATAAGTTTGTCCAGCTTCAGCCTCAAGTTCATATTGGCGATCAATACCCGCAGTATCTGTATGCAGCACGACTTTTTCCATAGGGATTTCAAATGCAAGGAAACCAAGAGGGAGAAGCTCTCCTTGATCTTTTGCATTTGCAAATATCAACATAGTATCACCACTACCAGTTAATCTATCCGGTCTAAATACAATAACTTTTGGGTTATCGTTTTTTTTGACTAATTGCTCCTTGAATTCTAGGAATGTTTTCCCACTTGCAATTGATGCGCATGCAGAAAGCTGTGTAATACTAATTATTACTGTAAGTACTAATATAAATTTTTTAGTCATGGTTTAAATACACCTTAATGTGCTAAATGTCTAACGCCTGCCAGCAGGGGCGATGAAATCGTCCCTCTGGCTGGCTTTGTTATAGCATTTCACGCAAGCCACTAGATTAAATCTTCGCGTGGCGGTGGTGTATGCAATTTAGTTTCCCAATGTTCATAGGGAGGTGTGACGGTAAAATCTTTATCACAGTATTCGCGCAGATAATCAGTCGCTCGCTTTTCTGCATACTTAGCATTCAAAACATTTCCGTGGTCATCTAATTCAAGAACATTCGCATAAATTGCAAAGACTTGTTCAATGGCACTTGGTTCCTCACCATATAGCTTAAGATAATCAATTCCCTTAAGCGTATTCTGAGAGCCACTAGCCATGAAGTAGGCAAAGGATCTAAGTGCTCCACTAAAACTATTACTTAATTTCATTAACTTAAATTTCCAGAAAGCTGTAAGTAGCTATAACGCCTGCCAGCAACTGCCGAAGCAGCTTGGCGATTTATTTGCCCCGCAAATAAAGTGACATATTGCGGAGGTCGATTGACTGGCTTTGTTATACATTTTTCCCAATTATATTTTCCTGCGCTTTGAAGAATCTTTTAAATAGGTATGCAAGCATTACAACAATCCAAAAGACCACGCCAAACTGAAGGTCATACCCTCTTTCCTCAAGCGTTAATATCCTAACAAGAAAGTAGCATGACGCCACTGAGCTATACCCAACAACTACCGGTAAAATCCCAAATATTAGTAAGTTCTTCATCTTATTTGGCTCTTTGCATCTTCTATGAAAATACAGATTAAGCTCAAATAAGATTAGGGTTAATACAATATTTGATAATACGAATACTATTATTTTCATATAGCTCTAATCAATTTCGGTATAACAGTGCGATAGAACGGACCCTTCGGTCCGTATATTCGCTTTTTAGCACTTTCTCTAAATTTAGCTGAAATCTTAGTCGTAGTAATCATCAGGAATCAACTCGTACATGCCATTTTGTTGTAGCCATACTGGATCTGCATTCCTTTCTATGAATTCATCAGCAGGGGTTCCCTCAATCATTGGCTGTCGTTTTACTCTAACCTGCTTCCCACTCATGAAAACCCTTTCATATTTCTTCTGGTTTTCTTTTTTTGCTTTCTTTCTCATTCGTTTAACTTCAGCAGAAAGTTTCTTCTTTTGTTTTGCCATATTCTCTAATTCATACCGGTGCTAACAGTGCGATAGAACTGACCCTTCGGTCCGTATATTCGCTTTTTATGCATTACCTATCGCTTCAAATAATCCAATTTTAGCTCTTCTGTACCATCCTTACATTTCAGCGACTTCTGAGGATCTAAAATGCAGGAATAAGGCTGATTTTTGTAAGGTCTATCATTATCACAATACCCACTGGAATATGTCAGAGTTACGGCATTGTTTTTTGACTCCTCCACATCTCCAGATTGATAGCATACAGTTGGGATGTGCCCCTTATTTGGAAGTATAAATCTCTCATTTACACGACCATCATTAATGCAAATTGTAAGTATGTTTTTGTATTCAGGGTTCCCAAAACCCATTGTTGCTTGATAGCAATCTCCCTTAATCGAAGAAACCGTTCCGGCATGACTAGCGAAAGAGACTAGAAGCACGATTGAAAATAAATATAACTTCTTCATCAGGTTTATAATCCTATTCTGCATAACGCCAAAAGCATGGGCGCAGCTTTATCGCGTCCAATGCCTTTTCTTGTTATGAGCTGGCTGGCAAATATTTCTGCCATAACAGCTCAAATTCTTGTTTAGAGATATTATTTCCCTGAAATTCATTATCAGAGTTAATCTCTTCTAGTGGTGGCACTTCTACGATACCGAGCATCGTATTCTCTGTGTGAGATTCACTTGAAGCAAAGCCAAGGTTTCCATTTCGAAAAAACTCAAGTTTTCGAAGTTCAAAATCATCATCACCAATTTCAGATACAAGACGAAACGGCTCGTCTTCAAGGTCATGTATCCATTCTACATCGATGTATCTCATATCAATGCTCATAACGCCCGCAGCTGCGGCGAAATGGTGTGGCGACCGTTTTGCGGCCTTTTGCAAAACGGATGACGCTCCATTTTGTCCGGCAGCCTGCGCTTGTTAGGAGCGGGACTAGCGGCATGACTTTGGCATTTCAGTAGCGCACCTTGTATACACGAAATCTCCGTAGACACCTTTTAAAGTCAGATTATTGCTAGATAGTGAAATCCCATCCACTCCCCAACTGAAACCTTCGGAATCAAGTGAGTTCCCATTTACATCGTTGATGGAGATTGGCTGCCAGGATATAGACGAATCCCCTTGAAGCTCACCGAATGCTCTAATGACACTTCCATCCTGAGCAATTCGGCATTGGAACACTTGCCCACCGCTAGACACATCAACGTACACTGCTGTGCCAGACTCGTGCTGCCACAGGCCAGATAAGGTTTCTACCGATGACGCCAACGGAGAAATCATGACGACTATTAGGGCTGCGAGACTTCGTTTCATATGGACTCCTAACGCCTACCAGCAGGGGCGAGTGCAACGAGTCCAGCCAGCTTGCTGGCGACACTGGCTGGTTTTGTTAAGAGCTGGTTATTCCCAAGCATTGTCTTCAACCCACTTTGTAAATTCAGGAAAAGCCTGATTGGCTTCTTCTATTATTTTTTGACCAGTTTGAGGTAGTTCAAAATTGTATTCGCCGAGAATAAAATCTCTAAATGGTTTTGTTTCAGAAAAGTCATCTCCGACCAATGAGTGATCTTCCAGCCCTAACTCGGAATACCCGAGGCAAAGCAACTTGCAAAATTCCTTTGCGTTTCTGGCTAAAACACCAAGGGTTCCTTCGCTACCGAACATAACTATAGGAGAGTTTTCTAATTCTAAATTATTTACAAGCCAGACAGCGTATACATCACCGCAAGCTCCTCTGCCAAAGGGGAGTAAAGTATCTACGGCACTTGGTGTTTTTTTGAACCAACCCTTTAGATCGTCGACACCTATAGTTGATAATTCAAAGCAACCACTAATAGGGTAGCCATTTTCATCCAAAAACTCGCAGACCTTAGATATCGGTTCTGGTAATACTTGCCCCGTATAAAATGTGGATTCGATATCATTTTTAATCATTGCGAAATTATTACCTCTTAACGCCTGCAGCATGGGCCGGAGCTGATTGGCGCTTTTTGCGCTGCGCGCAAAACGTGACAATTAGCGGAGGTCCAGCCCGCAGGGCGAGCATGGCTGCACTTGTTAGAAGTTTTAATCATTGTTTTTGTTCAAACGTTGATTCAAAATACCCACATTTTCAAAAAGCTCTTCTTTTTGTACTAGCTTATAGCAAGACAACGTTGTGTCTTTAAATTTAGTGCCCGTTTTATCTTTACCAATAGCTTTTACCATTTCGATAGCTTGCCTACCGCCTTGTTTATACAAGGTATCCGCTACACCATTATCTAGTGAGTTTGGATCGTTATCTGCTGCTGCAATTAGACCATTGCCTAGATTTTTTGCTTGCTCAGTGAGCTTGATATACCTATCAATTTCTTCTTGCTTTTTTCGCTGTGTTCCTACGATGCGAAAAAAGTTACTACACGCATACAGTTCGTTAGCTCTATTAACTTTTGATTGATCGAAACCCTCTAGGGAAACATTTTTCGCACTATTGCTAGCACACGCTGAAATTACCGCGCAGAGGGTAACTAATTTGATTAATCGTAATTGCATAGGATTCCTTGTCATATTCTACTTCTAACGCCCGCAACACTGGATTGGGTGTGTTGGCGGCTTTTTTGCGGCACGCGAAA
>CAJXRF010000022.1 GCA_913058575.1 uncultured Bermanella sp. | reverse complement strand
TGTATTAAGGCGTTACTTGGGGGCTAAGCCCATGTCATCAAGGCGCATCAAAATTTCAATTTTTCTGGTTTTTGCTACTTCTTGCCAATGAATATCTTCTCGGGCACCAATGATGGCGTAAATAGAATTTAAACCTGTGCCTTTTACCTTTAGCTTTAATTGTTTATAAAGCTCAAAGGGATCACAGGCCATAAATTCATCAACATTATTAATATTAACTTTGGCCAGTATTTCTTCGCTCTTAGGGCCAAATCCTTTTAAATCGCGCAGTCTCATATGGATAAATCAATGATAAATGGAGGACTAGTGTAATGGCGCAATGGCCGATAGGCAAACACAGGGCAGTTAATGGCAGTCTGGAAGTATTAAAACTCTGCAGTACAATTGTTTTCTCAGAAAAATGAAAAAGTGTGAAAGTCATTAAAAATAAGTCATGCCCAATTACGTTATAAAAACAGTAATAAGGCATTTAAATGATTGGCTGCTATTTATATTTCGCTAATATTTTGTCTACTTTTCCTGCTTTATAAATACTTTGTAATGCATCTTGCAAACGGGTGATGGTGTCTTTGGGTACCGAAGTATTACAGGCAAGTGCACGTAAGGTTGTAAAGTAAACGAGGGCTTCTGTTAAATTGTTGATATTGGCCTTTTTGGCAAAATAGGGCGCCGAGAGTGTATCGGCTGCCCATAAATCAATTCGTCCATGGGACAGTTTATTGGCATTGGCTGAATCTTTAGAGATAGACTCCACTTGAAAGCCTTGTCCCACTAAATATTCCTCCACAGCACTGCCGCGGTAGGTGCCTACTTTTAATTTTTGCGCATCATTTAGGGTTCTCACCTGAGTCTTACCATTGTCTAGTGCGTAAAAAGCGGTTTGAGTAATGAGTACTGGGCTAATCCAATTGAACAACACCTCACGTTCTTGAGAGCGTTGAATGGGAAAAATGCAGGCCTTTTCTGCTTTAGCCGTTTCATAAGCTCGCTTCCATGGAAATATTTTTATCTCAAAGGGAATATTGGCTTCTTTAAACAGTGCCTTAATTATATCAACACTGGCTCCGGTTATTTGTCCACCTTGGCGATAAGCATAAGGAGGCAACTCTTCGGTAATGAGCTTAAGAGGTGCAGCATGGCTCACAGACAAAAACAGTGTGAATAACAAAATAGAAAAAATTCTCATAATTGCACTCCTTTAATGCCAAGCTTTCAGTGAATCTTCGTAGCTTTGAGTTTTACCCTGTGGTTTTTCATTGGCTAATTTAGCCTTTGGAGAACCGGGCTGAGACAGCCAATATTCTTCTTTTTTCGGGGTGTTTAATTTAGGTTGGCATCTAGCTTGACCCACATCAGCGACTTTTTGTAAGCGCTCATCCATTTCTTTGGCCATTTTATCCATGGCTTGTTTAGCGGTCATTTTATTATTGGCGGCCAGTGCGGCGTTTTTCCACCATAAATCTGCAAGGGCTGGATAATCGGGAACGTTGGTGCCGGTAGGTGTCCATGCCTTTCTAGCGGGGCTTCTATAAAACTCAATAAGTCCCCCATATTTATGAGCCACATCGGTCATTTTTTGTGAATTAATATCCGACTCTCTAATGGGGGTTAGGCCCACCAGCATTTTTTTAAGGGATACCGTTTTAGATACCACAAACTGGGCATATAGCCATGCAGCTTTGCGGCGTTTTAGAGGCGTGCTTGAGAGCATGGTCCAAGAACCCGCATCTTGATAACCAAGTTTCATGCCTTTTTGCCAGTAGGGGCCTCTTGGGCTTGGGGCCATGCGCCACTTGGGCTTGCCGTCTTTATCCGTCACGGGCAACTTAGGGTCGGTTAGGGCGGCAGTAAAGGCCGTATACCAAAAAATTTGTTGGGCAATTTTACCTTTACCTGGCCATGCGCCGGCTTCTGAAAAGTTCATGGAGCGAGCATCAGGTGGGGCGTATTTCCCTAACCAATCTGAAAATTTACGAAGCGAGTACACAGCGGCAGGACCGTTTAAGGCGCCACCACGAGACACACTGGCCCCCACTGGGTGGCAGTCCTCCACACGAATTCCCCATTCATCTACCGGTAAGCCATTGGGTATGCCCACATCACCCGCTCCTGCCATGGATAACCATGCATCTGAAAAACGCCAGCCAAGAGAGGGATCCATTTTTCCGTAATCCATGTGCCCATAAACTTCAACACCGTCTATTTTTTTAACATGAACCGAGAAAAATTCAGCAATATCCTCATAAGCAGACCAGTTAACGGGTACATCTAACTCATAGCCATAAATACTTTTGAATTTCTTTTTCAAATTAGGGCGGCTAAACCAGTCATGGCGATACCAATATAAATTGGCAAACTGTTGGTCAGGAAGTTGATAAAGCTTACCGTCAGGCCCTGTGGTGAAACTAGTGCCAATAAAATCTTTTATATCAAGAGTGGGCAGGGTGACGTCTTTGCCTTCACCTTTCATAAAGTCGCTTAATGCTACCACCTTTCCAGATCGGTAATGGGTACCTATTAAGTCACTGTCATTAATGTACATGTCGTAAATGTTGTAGCCTAAATCCATTTGGGTTTTAATTTTTTTTACAACATCGTCTTCGCCGGTAATCTCGTGAACGACCTTAATGCCGGTAATGTCTGTGAAGGCTTTGGTTAAGACATTCGCCTCGTACCAGTGGGTGTCTATGCGCTCAGATACCACCCTAATGGTGATGTCTTGATAGGGCTTGGCAGCGTTGATAAACCAATCCATTTCTTTTAGTTGTTGCGCTTTGCTTAATGTGGAGTCGGTAAATTCAGTGTCTAGCCATTTCTGGGCTTCAGGTGGGCCTGATTGGGCAGTGCAGCACCCCATTATTAGGGTTAATATGAAAAAGAGCTTAATAGGCATAGCTATAGTCCTTCTTAAGGGTATCTATAAAGGGTATCTATAAAGGGTATCTATAAATGTAGCTCAGTTATTTTGCATTTATGGCCTAGGCTTAGAATCAAAAGCGCTAACTCTTATTCATATCTATAAGTGAATGTACTTTAGAAGAAAGTTAGGCTCAGTTAAACCTTGTAAGGAATGACGTTAGGAGGCGAAATGATTTCATTTAAACTGCATACCCTGGATAGCGCACCTAAAGCGGCTAAAAAACTATTAGAAAAATCCAATAAGGATTACGGCATGATCCCCAGCATGCACGCTGTTTTATCAGAAAGCCCTCAAGCATTAGAAGCCTACCAATCCTTATATGATTTATTTTCTAATAGTTCTTTAAGTAAAGAACAACGCCATGTGGTTTGGCTTACCGCTTCCGTAACCAATGCTTGTCATTACTGTGTGCCTGCTCATAGCATGGTTGCATCCATGGATGGGTTTGAAAAAATATAATTAACGCCATACGCACCGAACAGCCCATTCAGGATGAATCGCTAGAAGCCTTACGCCAGTACACCCGTTCTGTGGTGATTAATCGAGGTAATATAGATAAAGCAGATGCCGTCAACATGAAACGCTTGGGTTACACCAATCAAAACCTGTTGGATATTCTGCTAGGGGTGAGCCATAAAGTACTTAGCAACTACGTAAATTTCTTGGTAGATACACCCATTGATGAGCCTTTTTTACCCTTTGTTAGCTCCACCATATAACGTGAAAGTCACAGATATGAAAGTGCATATTTATTTATTTATAAGAAAATTATTTGATATACCGTGTGTAAACTCTACGCTCTACAATAAGGTTCATAATTTGCAGGTCTTACTATGTCTAATATAACGGTCGTGCTCGAGGGAAACGAATTAAAGCTCTTCATTGTGGGGCGCTTTGATTACAGCGTGATTGATGAGTTTAGAGAAAGCTACATGGGAGTCGTGGATAAAAGCATGGATATCTCCTTAGATTTTTCTCAAACAGAGCATATTGATAGTTCGGCATTAGGCATGGTACTCAATATGAAAAACCATTTAGAAAAAGAAGATCAGACCATTATAATAAAAAACTGCAAGCCTAATCTAATGAAATTATTTTCATTAGCACACTTTGAGAGAAAATTTAAATTCGTTTAGTGCCTTCCTTTATCTACATCTATCCTCACCTCTACCTCTACCTCTGTACTGCTGGCCGTGAACGATTGCCTTTAAATTCACACAACTGACAGTGCCTTATTTCAAGTGAAATATTCTGGTGTTAGCTGTCTTTCCCTGTTGTATTTTTCCCTAATTAAATAAACGAACCTTCTTGAAATGGTAAATACATTAAGTTTATTGCTGTTTTAAGCAAGGCCAGGATTGAGCGCAGTTTTAATGCTGGCTTCACTGTAAACGATCACTTTATTCTTTATTGGGTATATACAGTTACTCGGTGATTTTATGTTGTCTGTCTGGATATTTAAACTTTTTTTGAGATTGTAAAAAATAGAATGCCGAATTTTAGTATGCAATAAGTTGCACCTAAATAGCGGTGTTTGCCCAGATGTCAATGTAGCAAAAAAGTTGCCGCCAAGGTGGCTTTAGACTGAATTGATCTGCTGTGGTTTTTAAAGGTAACTCAGTTGTAATTTTTTATATGGCTTGTAAATTTAGAGTGTCTTAATTTAATGAAAACATTGCCAGATGTAAGTGATATTCAATTTTATAGGGTGTACTGATCTGTATATGTTGCTTTGTGTGTATATCAATGGGTGCCGTGCTTTAAAAAAAGTGCGAAACATATTCCGGATATTGGGGTTGTCTCTGAGCTTTACATTTATTTGTTCTTTATCTTTGTCAGTCTGAATATGTTGTTAATTTCTTGCTGGCAATAAAGATGTCATTAACTAGTATTTTTTTGCACACAGTTAAAAATGAATTCACGATAAATTTAAAATATTTTGTAGTGCTTAGTCTATGAGGAGTCACTTATGTTAAATGTCTGGTGTAAAAAATTAAAACCTAAACTAACCAAAGGAGTAATGAGTATAACGATGACAGCGTTGATATTACCTATTACATGTCTTTCTTCAGAGAATATTCAGAGTTGGTCGGCCAATGATATCGGCGAGATGAATTTACCGGGCAGTTTCATCAGTGATAATAATACTATTACGTTAAACGGATCGGGAAATGACATTTGGAATGACCATGATGATTTTTATTATGTGTATAAACCCATTAAAGGGGATGCCACTATTATTACCCAAGTGTTAAGCGTTGAGTACACACAAGCTTGGGCTAAGGGCGCGGTGATGTTTCGTGAGTCGTTGGATACCGGATCAAAAAATGTTGCCTTAGATTATTCAGCCCATGAACATGTGGCGCTGCAGTGGCGCCCAGTAGCAGATGAGCGCTCTTATTATTGGGGCCGAAATGTAGGAACAGGGCCTGTGTGGTTAAAACTTGACAGAAAAGGGGATCTCTTTACGGGGCACTATTCATTAGACGGGGTTAATTGGCAATTAACCACCAGTAAAACCATTGAAATGAGTGAAGATATTTATGTGGGCTTAGCAGCCAGCCCTCATGTTAGTACGGCGAATAACCAAGTGGTTTTTTCTGACCTTCAAGTGGTACAGCCCTTTAATGACAAGGTGAAAATCTACTTAATGGCAGGGCAGTCTAATATGCAGGGTCATGGTGCCAACAGTGGTTTAGCAGATACTTCGGGGTTCGATTTAACCGCCCAGCGCAGCGATGTATTTATGAAGAATATTATTTCTAATAATCGCGGCCTTTCAGGTTTGGCCCCAGGTTTTGGAGAGCGCAGCAGTAAATACGGTGTGGAATTAAAAATGGGTAATGTGCTAGGGGATGTGTTACCTGAAAATGTTTATTTATTTAAAGGCTCACAAGGTGGCACCACATTGGACAATACTGCCCATTGGCGACCTCTTGCTCATGGGGGTGTTGAAGGTAACTTGTACGATCAACTCATAACAGGCTTTAACGATTTTATTCAAACTGAAATGGTGGCTAATAATATAGATTATGAAATAGCCGGCTTTATTTGGTTTCAGGGGTATAACGACACATTTGGCAGCGAAGGGCTATATGAAGACCATTTAACAAACTTAATATCATCTGTACGAGATGATTTAAGCCTGCCTGATTTACCTGTCATCATTACCCAAATAAATGATAACCGAGGGGTGGCCGGAGATATTGTGATGGCAGCACAAGCAAAAGTGGTGCAAGAAGATCCCTTGGCTCAACTGGTGTATACAGGTGATCAGCGTCCTTATTACCATTATGGCAATGATAGTTACATCGTGATCGGTGAGCGCATTGCACAAGCTGCATTGTCACAACTCAATTACGCGGTAACCGTGAATGATGAATTTACTGTATTGCCTGGTAATCAATTGGTCATCAATGTGGATGACAGCATTTTAAACAATGATGTGGGGGTCACTTCGGCCACTTTATTTAGGGATGTATCTCAAGGCACCTTAACCTTAAACAGTGATGGCAGTTTCGTGTACCAGCCTAATATGGGCTTTGTTGGGGCCGATAGCTTTGAATACACCAGCACGAACAATGGGCGCATGGGCAATGCTGCGAAGGTCACTGTGTGGGTACGAGATAATAGCGATGCGTTAGCATTGCATTATGATTTTGATAACACGAATGCAGAACCCATTAACGACGCTGCATCAGGTGTCACGGCTAAGGTTGTAAGAAATTCAGTGAGTTTTGAACATCCCGGTGCCATAGGCCACTCTGCCTATTTTGATGGCAGCACTTTGTTGCATTATTTAACCCAATATCCGGTTTATGATTTTTTAAATCTCACCACGGATGAAGACTTTAGCCTAGCCATATGGGTAAAACCCGATGCGGGTGTCAGTACCGAGCAAATTCTCATGAGTAATAAATATTATTATAATTCTCGCTCAGGTTTTGCATTAACCCTTGCCAATAATGGCACCGCCATAAAAGGCTTTGTGGGCAGCTATGATCACAATACTCATATAGATAAAACGAAAAGCTTCATAGCAGGGAATGTTAATTTGACCGATGGGCAATGGCATCATGTGGCAGCCAGCTTTGGTTTTTCTGAAGGATTAATGCGTTTGTATATTGATGGCCAAGAAGTGGGGCAAGCCAGTATCAGTGATTTATCGGGCGAGATTAATAAGTATGAGTCGGCCATAGGTGATGGTTCGGGTGGTGGCAACGGTAGCTCAAACGCCTTTAAAGGCTATATGGATGATGTGCGCTTGTACCGTAAACAATTAACTGCGGATGAAATAAATAATTTATATTTAAGGTGATGTTGTTTGTTTTTTTCGCTTATCTTTAGTTGATTGCTTGAGTTAAAGCACGCAGAGCCAGTTTTATATTGCTCTGCGTGTTTTTTGTTGCCCAATAATATTGTTCCCATAAAATATCATCACTTTTTTATTGTTTTGTTTTTTACAAATTATATTTTTGTGTGTTACATGTTCCAATTAATTCATTACAAATTACCTCTAAAAATCCTTTGTTTGTTCCTGCTGATCTCCTAGTCTTTTATTAGTTCAATTCCTTTTAATTGTATTTTACATGCATTAAATAATTGAAAATGGCCAGCGCCATCATAAAGAAAATAATTAGAGAATTGTTTACGTAAGTCAGTAAATAATTTATTTCAATCATCAATAGATCATGAAATAGAAAAGGGAACTCAAATGAAAATACCTCGAATGGGTTTGTTAAGCCGTCTCGTGGCGTGTTTAATTTCAATCATGTTTTTAATTGCATCGTCTGCCAGTTATTCTGCCAGTATTTCAACTTGGCAAAAGTTGGATATAGGCAATATAAACGTACCGGGCTCTGTGGCTGAGGATCAAGGGGTCATTACGCTTACCGGTTCAGGTAATGATATCTGGAACAGCAGTGATGATTTTTATTATGTGTATGTACCTATTAGTGGCGATGCCAGTATTACGGTACGGGTGTTAAGCGTTGAGAATACGCATGCTTGGGCAAAAGGGGCGGTGATGTTTCGTGAAACGTTGTCGTCTGACTCGGTTAATGTGGCACTGGATTATTCAGCACACGAGCATGTGGCCTTTCAATGGCGCCCAGTGCAGGGCGAGCGCTCTTACTACTGGGGGCGTAATGTGGGCACTGGACCGGTGTGGTTAAAATTAGAGCGAACTGGCAATGAATTTTTTGGCTATTACTCTTTAGACGGGGTTGATTGGACACTGACCACTCAGAAAACAGTGGCCATGGGTGAGAATATCTATTTAGGTTTAGCGGCCAGCCCTCACTCTATTACAGCTAACAACGTGGCCCAGTTTGATAACCTTTCTATTGCTTCCAATAATACCGCTAACGTTTGTGAGTCTCAGGGTGCCCAGTGTGGCAACATTGATGATGGTTTAGGGGGCGCCTTGCAATGTGGTTCTTGTTCAACCGATTCAAGTTGCAATAGTAACCGTTGTGAAGCCATTGATGAGAATCAAATTGTGGCCGTGTGTGCTGCGGCAGGCGCTCAATGTGGGGCAGTGCGCGATGGATTAGGCAATACACTTAGTTGTGGCGGGTGCGGCACAGGTGAGAGTTGTTCGAATAATCGCTGCGAAGCCAGTTGCCAATTAGCACAAATTGACGACGGCCCATTAACGAATTTATTTGCCTACGCACCATTGCAGTTTGCTTATGAAGATTTATCAAGCAATCAACACACCCTAAGCACCACCTTGTTGCCCCATGATGAGAGTGACGACTTATTTACCTTTGAATCCACCACCGACATGACCGATAAAAGTATCAACATGGATTTTGCTGATAATACACTGGCTGGTCCCATGACCTTATCATTTAAAATGATTCCCGCAAGCGATGACCAAAGTGCGGTGATTATGGAAAGTGATACTTTAACGGTTGAGGAAATAGCCGGTACGATTTCGGCTACCTTTGCCACTGATGCCGTGGCGGTCACGTTACTAAACGATAGTAGTCTTTTAAAGCATCGCAGTTGTAACCATGTGGCTTTTCAGGTTGATGAGGGGGCCATAAAAAGTTATTTCAACGGCCAATCTTCTCAAATGGCTGTGGATGAAAGCACGCTTAAAGCGTTAGCAGGCCAGCTTAATATTGGCCCTTATCCTGGTAAAGTGTGGGATGTTCGAATATTTGATACAGCCTTAAGCGCTGCCGAGATTTTAGAATTGGCTCAAGACTGTGATGATGCTAAGAGCTTGCCTGTGCCTAATCCTGAGTACCCTAATTACCTGTGTGGTGTGTATCAATGCATGTTTTGGCCTGAAGGGGTAACTGATACCACGCAAGACAGCTTTGAATACCAATTAAGTGGCCATGACATGACGTGGGAACATAACGTATTAACCACCGGCATGTATGTACACGGGGAATTATGTGAAGAATACGCTAAGCCCAGAAACTTAGAGTTAAGTGATGGTTATCGAAAATCATGGGTGAGTAAATTCAATTTTGAAAATCCATGGAATCAATATGTGCTTCACGAAAACTTTCACGCCTATCAAAGCCGCACAAATGGTTCGACTAAATTTTTAGCTGAATCCACCGCCTCTTGGGGTGCTTTCTCCATGAAACCCAGTGCAAAAGACTCGTTACTAGGCATGTATACTTTGCAACCACAGTTGGCCCTTTGGACGACACAAAGCTCAGTCTTTGAAGATGGAATTATTGATTACGCAAAAGGCGGGCATCAATATGGCGCCAGCATTTTTGAGTTTTATGTGTCTCATCATGTATTGGCCGATAACTTTATTGGCAGAGTGTTTAATCGCAGTAACTTAAACCTTGCACCATTATCGGGAACCCCCACAGAAGCCATGCATTCGTCATTGGCTGAAGCCGGGTTTGATATGCGTGAAGTATTTTCTGACTTTGCTTCCCGAGTGACTACCTGGGATATGGATTATGGCGATACTTTTTTAGAGTCTGAGATTGCTTCCTTTAATCGTATGAATGGCAATAACAATAATTCTGATGACCCAATTCCCAGCGAAGAAGTGGATAATAAAATTGCTGAATTTTATGATGTGTCGGGCACCAATGGCCAATGGTTAACGGTACCCAGTCGTTACAAAATTGGAGCCTGGGCTTACAATGCTTATGAAGTGGATGTCACGCAAAATAGCAGTTACACAGTGGGCATTAACCCATCGCTGAATAACCCAGATTATGCTGAGTTTAGAGCACAGGTGGTGATTCATAACGAGCAAACGGGTCAAAGAACCTACTACAAAATTCCTGTGACCAGTGCAGGCATTGCATCTAGTATTGATGTGTTTGCTAACTCTGGCGATAAACTTTATCTGGTAGTGTCCAGTACACCATCTACTAAGTTTAAGGACTTCGAAACATTTGTTTACGATTATAAAATAGCTGCCCAGTAGATTAAGTTAAGCTTATACCTAGCGCTAAAGGCGCTAGGTTTTTTAATTTAAGTAGTTGGATTGATTTAAATATTGTTTCTATTTTTAGTTCGGAAATAAGTTAATGGTTTAAATGAGAATAGACTGATTTTTAATATTCTATTTGTTTTTTAACCCGATATTTTTTATATCATCCCATAATGAGCAAGCAGCAGTATCGCTCAGTTTATCTGTTCTTTTGATTCCTTTCATCGTTGCATTCTGCACTATACTCATTTTATTGATTAAAACAGAAAGTGGTGAGTACCCCATGGAAAAACTCCCTTTAGAGCAATTAAATGAACGCATCATAAAGGCCCTTGAAGCCAGCCAAGATGGGGTAGGGGTATACGACCAGAACGACATTATGGTGTTTTGTAATGACACGGTGGGGCGCATTTTGGGTTATGAAGCAAGCGAGGCCATTGGGCGCTCCTTTGAGGAAAATTTACGTCACTCATGGGCTACGGGGGCAGGGGTCATTGCCGATGATGGTGATGTGGATGGGATGGTTCGTCGTGCCATGGAAAGTATGAAAACCCAAGGGTTTAGTACATTTGAAAGTGAAAGGCATCATGGTGAGTGGACCCAGGTGTCTCGGGTAAGAACTGAAGATGGCTGTACATTTATGTATTCCACCGACATTACTAAGTTAAAGAACACTGAAAAATCCTTAAGGGAGGCTTTGCGTTACGTTAAAAAACTGGCCGCCACTGATTCTTTAACAGGTATTAGTAACCGAAGACACTTTATGGAGCAGGCCAATAAAGAATTTAACCGCTCAAAACGCTATGGCCATGCCCTTTCAATCTTGGCGTTGGATATCGATCATTTTAAATCTATAAATGATAATTATGGTCATCAAGGGGGGGACAAAGTATTAGAGGCTATTAGTGAGTGTTGCCAAGCACAATTACGAGCCAGTGACATTTTTGGTCGCCTGGGAGGTGAAGAGTTTTCAATATTACTGCCCGAAACCAACCAAGCTTTAGCAAGTGTTATGGCACAGAAAATTTTGGAAGCCGTTGCAGCATTGCGCGTAGAATATGAAGATAAAAGCATTGCCTTTACCACTTCAATTGGGGTGGCTGAATTTAGTCATAGTGGTGCAACCTTAGAGGCATTAATGCAATTTTCAGATCAAGCTTTGTATAAGGCTAAACATAATGGTCGCAATCGTTTAGAGGTGTATTCAAAAACTTCCATGACTTAATTTATGCATGGCTAATTAGGCCGTTATTTCCATATTTTTGGATTTTTGAAGGTAACACCCACCCACTTTTATGAATATCTCGTATATATAGGCCCTAGTTTCGGACGATCACTATTGCACTTATATGTATATGCATGTAGTGTCTAGGAATGGACATTAAAAAATCTGACATTTGCCTTGGGCATAGCCTTCGTAGAGCCGACCGCGTGATGAGTCAGCTATATAACGAGTACTTAGCACCTGTGGGTTTGCGTATTACGCAGTTTTCTGTGCTGCGCGTTATCTCCATGTTCAAAGACGGTATTACAGCCTCTCAAATTCAAGAGGGGCTGGTGATGGACCAAACAACTGTTTCAAGAGCCCTTAAACCTCTTATTAGAGATGGCTTCATTAGTGTGGCGCAAGGGGCAAATAAGCGTGAAAAGCTGCTGAAACTCACTGAGTCGGGCGAGGCCTTATACGCCGAAGCCTTGGTGCCATGGAAAAAAGCACAAAAAGTCTTTAAGCAAAAGTTGGGTGCCACACAAACCGATAACCTTATTGAACTAAGCCGCCAAGTAGTGGCTCTTAAAAATTAATTTTATTTATGTTAATACATGCATGCACATGTTTATGTTCATTAAATGGATTAAATAGTAAAACCCGCCAATGAATATTTAATGTTCATTTATATTTGAATGATACATGCGTATGCATTTTTGTTTGCATTAGACTGAGAAGGTGAAAAACATGACACAAGAAAATGTACCCAAACCTCAAGCGCAGGACAGCCCCGCTTGGCGTTTCTTTCAAACGGTGGTTAATCACCCGAAAAAAATAGTGTTGGCCGGTTTGATATTGTTTTTTGCCATGCTCTCTTTGGTGCCTGGCATTCAGAAAGACACCCGATCAGATGCATTTTTGGCGGATGATAATCCTGCGCTTGTGTACCGAGAAAAAGTTAAAACCCTTTTTGGGCTCAGTGATCCTATGGTGGTGTCGGTGGTAAGTGATGGCTCTATTTTTACCCTTGATGCGTTAAACACTATTTATGATTTAAGCGAAATAGTGGCAGATATTAATAATATTGATCCTGATGGCATTACCAGTTTGGCCACAGAAAATAATATTACCGGCACCGAAGAGGGCATGGAGGTCTCTTCTTTTATGGAGGAGCGTCTCACTGATTTAAGTGAAGTGAATGCCATTAAACAAGCCTTACGAGATTTCCCTTTGTATCAGGGCAGTTTATTAGCAAACGATGAAACTGCCACACTCATTGTGGCCGAGTTATTAGATGAAACACTGGCGGAGCAAACTTATAAAGATTTAGTCAGCGCTGTAAATGCCTATGACTTGCCTGCCGGTTTAAGCGTACACGTGGCAGGGGAAGGGGCCATCTCAGGGTTCTTTGGCACCTACATAGACACAGATGCGCAACGTTTAAATCCATTAGCCGGTTTGATCATCACGTTAATTATTATTGTGGCTTTTCGGCGTTTTGGTGTGGCCTTAGCGGGTAATTTAATTATTGGTGCTTCGGTGGTGATGACGGTGGCGGCCATGGTCATTTTTGATGTGCCTTTTTATGTGATCACTAATGCGTTACCGGTGATATTAATTGGTATTGCCGTGGCCGATAGCATTCATATTTACAGCGAGTACTTTGAACGTCGGGCTCGATTCCCTGATGAAGAAATAAAGGCATCCATTGTTCATGCCTTAATGGAAATGTGGCGCCCCATTACGCTCACTACTTTCACCACAGTGGCAGGGTTTATTGGCCTGTCACTGGCCGCTTATATGCCTCCTTTTCAAGCGTTTGGTTACTTTACAGCGTTTGGAGTCAGCGTCGCATGGGTTTATTCCTTGGTGTTTCTGCCTGCCTTAATGGCGCTTTTAAAAACCGAAGTACAAGCTGGCTTAGCCAAACAAATTCGCAGCACCAATCACGATGCTTTTGCAAAAGTAATGGTGGTGCTGGGGAACTTTACTCAAAAAAGAGCCAAGGTGATTGTGGCGCTGGCGGTGATTATTTTTACCGTAGGGGCCATATCCGCTACGAATATTGTTGTGAATGAAGATCGCATTACTAACTTCCACCCCAGTGAGCCTTTATACAAAGCCGATCGAGTGGTGAATAAGCATTTTGATGGCACCAGTTATTTGGATGTTGTTATCGAGACCCCTGAAGACGAAGGCATATTTGAGCCTTCAGTATTGCGCAAGATGGAAGCGTTACAGGAGTATGCGCAAACCTTACCCCATGTCATGGGGGCCACCTCTATCGTTGATTATTTAAAACAAATGAACCGTTCTTTAAATGGCGGCGATAAAACAGAATATAAGTTACCCATAGATAAAGATCTTATTGCCCAATATTTTTTGTTGTATGCCGCCTCTAGTGATCCATCTGACTTTGAAGAAGAAGTGGATTACGACTATCGCCTTGCCAATGTGCGAGTGGTGTTAAATACAGGAGCCTACATTGAAAACAAGTTGGTGGTGGAAGCCATGCAAAGTTATATAGATAAAACCGTAAATGATGACTTGATGACAGCTAATCTAAGTGGTCGGGTATTGCTTACTTATCACTGGATTAAAGACATAGGTGTTAGTCACTTTAGTGGTGTGGTGTTGGCCTTGTTTTTAGTGTGGTTGGTATCGTCTTTATTATTTCGCTCTATGGTGGCAGGGGTATATGCCTTGATGCCGGTATTAACCAGTATCTTGTTGGTGTATTCCTCTATGGCTTTTTTATCTATTTCATTGGGAGTAGGCACATCCATGTTCGCCGCAGTGGCTATTGGGCTGGGTGTTGATTTTGCCATTCACACCATAGACAGATTGAAAGTGCTTTATGCAAAAACGCAAGACATGACCCAAACCCTGCAAGATTTTTACCCCAGCACAGGCCGTGCGTTATTTTTTAACGTGCTTGCACTGGCTTTGGGGTTTGGTGTACTGACGTTAAGTAAAGTCATTCCATTAAATAGCTTTGGGTTAATTGTGGCGGTGTCTGTGGTGACCAGTTTCTTGGTATCCCTTACTTTGCTACCGGCTCTAGTTCAACTTGTAAAACCTAAATTTGTGGTAGGAGATAACATGAAAACTGATTCTGATGTGAATAAAATCAAAACCTTTAAAGCCGCTTCGGTATTGGTGATTTTTGGTGCGTTAAGTTACGGGTTAATGAATAATCCAGTCCAAGCAAGCAGCTTATTAAGTGGTTTGGATATTGCGAAAAATATAAACCAAGTGGAAGAAGGGGTTCAACAAACTCGTAAATTACACATGAAGATGGTGGATCGCCGCGGGAAAGTGCGTGAGCGTTACACCCTAGGATTCCGTAAGTATTACGGTGAAGAAAAACGTACTGTGTTGTTTTATTTAAAGCCTAAAAATATTAAAGACACGGCATTTTTAACCTACGACTACCCAGACAATGAAGACGATCAGTGGTTGTATTTGCCTGCGTTAAGAAAAGCGCGTCGAATATCGGCCTCTGATAGAGGGGATTATTTTCTAGGGACAGACTACACCTACGAAGACATTAAAAAAGAAGGCAAGGTAGAAACACGGGATTATAACTTCACCACATTAGCCCAAGACACCATAGACGGAACCTTAACTTATTTGGTGGAAGGGGTTCCTAAGGGTAAAAAAATCGCTAAAGAGCTGGGCTACGGTAAGGCACACTGGTGGGTGGATCCCAGTAATTGGGTTGTACTGAAAGCCAAGTATTGGGACACCAAATTAAATGAATTGAAAACCCTGAACATGGGGGATGTGCGCAAAGTAGACGGTATTTGGACGCGTCACACCATGAAGGTGGCAAACCATAAGACCGGCCACAGTACCGAATTTACTTTTTCAGAAGTGGATTATGAGTCTCAAGTGAAGGATAAGTTATTTACGCGTCAAGCCATCACTCGAGGTGTACCTAGATGAAAACCCACGTTAATACTGTGCTAGGGGGTTTGGTATTAACCGGTTTGGCGTCCACGGCAGCTGCCGTGGAGGTTAGCGGCATGTTAAAAAACCAAAATGTTTTTGGCACTCAAGAAAATGAACAACAGCAACAAGAATGGCTTTTGGATGCAGAGTTGAATCGCGATTTTTATCAGGGGGACTTAACGGCGATTGCACGCCTGCGTTGGGATTCCGATTCCAGTCTTAATTCTGCTGATACCCAATCGCCGGGCTCTTTCTCCACTGAAAGTTCGGCCTTTAAAACCGGTAAAGAAGGTTTCGTCGAGCTTAGAGAGTTGTACTGGCAACTGTCCACGGATGATGTTTATTGGAGGGTTGGTAAGCAGCAAGTGGTATGGGGTGAAGCGGATGGCCTGAAGCTGTTGGATAAAATAAACCCACAAAGTTATCGTGAGTTTACCTTGGATGATTTTGATGATTCGCGCATTCCATTATGGATGGTGAACGCTGAAATGAATGTGGGGGAAGACAGCACTTTACAAGCTTTGCTTATTACCGACACCACAGCCCATGAATTAGCCAGTGCTTCTTCACCATATGCTTTTACCAGCTCTACTTTGGTGCCTCAAGTTCCCTCTGGGGTGGCGGTAGAAATTGAAGAAGCCCAAGCCCCAGATGGTGGATTAAAAGACAGTGACCTAGGGTTACGGTTGGTGAGTTTTGTATCTGGTTGGGATGTTTCGGTTAATTACCTGTATCACTATGGAGATACGCCTGTGGTGAGAGCTAAGTTTACAGGGGATATGATTGAGGTGAGCCAGAACTATGAACGCAGTCATCTTGTGGGTGGCAGTGCCAGTACGTCTTTAGGTCAATGGATTGTGCGCACTGAACTGGCCTATGAAACCGATCAATATCTGCGCAGCAAAGAGGCCTTCCCCGGAGTGGTAGAATCGGATGTGGTGTCTTATGTGGTGGGATTAGACTGGCAAGGGTGGAGCGATCAATTTGTGTCGGCTCAGTTGTTTCAAAGCCATATTTTACAAAACGCATCCGATGCGGTTATCGACCAGCAAGACAGTAAATTGTCTTTCATGTGGGAATCGAAGTTTTTAAATGAAACCTTAAGCTTTGAGGTTTTGTCCCTTTATTCTCTTAATGATAAAGATGGCTTAAACCAAGTGACGCTGAATTATAACCTGCAGGCTAATATAGATGTTTACATAGGGGGTGATCATTTTTATGGGAATCATAATGGCTTGTTTGGGCAATTTGATGAAGCGGATAGGGTCATTGCTGGGGTTAACTGGGGCTTTGAATAAATAGCGCTTAGCATAAGGGCCTTTAGTTTTTAGAAAGCGAAAATTAGAAAGTGTAAATATAAAAGACCCAAGCCCATTCATTTCTAGATAAATTGATGGGCTTGGGTCTTTTGATTGAATCAGTTATTCATTGCAGGCGTTAAATTTAACGCTAATCAAAGCCACATACTTTCATGCCTTTTTTAACAGCAGGACGCTCTAGGCAGGTGGTTAACCAGCGATTAACATTCTTAAAGCGGTTCATATTTAACGCATCACCGGCCTCATAAAATTCAGTTAAACAGTTCACCCAGGGGAAAATAGCAATGTCAGCGATACTGTATTGATTGTTGGCAATAAAATCTTGGCCCTGCAGCTTTTTATCAAGTACCTCTAACAATCTTTTGGTTTCATTGGTGTAACGCTCCACCGGATAAGGGTGATCACATTGTTCGGTGGCATATCGGAAGAAATGCCCAAACTGTCCAAACATAGGGCCAATGTGGCCTACCTGAAAAAATAACCACTGCAAAACTTGTGAATGCTGATGGGGATCGGTTGGCAGTAATTTTCCTGTTTTTTGGGCAAGGTAAATGAGAATAGCCCCTGATTCCATTATATCAATGGCCTTGCCATTGGGGCCGTTAGGGTCTTGAATGGCGGGTATTTTTGAATTGGGATTTAATTTAATAAACTCAGGTGTGAATTGATCCCCTTCCATGATATTGATTTTGTGAGCATCATAGTCAAGGCCCATTTCCTCTAAAGCGATGGAGGCTTTTACCCCATTAGGGGTTGCCAATGAATAGAGCTGAATAATGGCTTGGGTCATTTTACTTTCCTGATGATAATATTTTATAAATAAGTTTGCAGACCAATGACGCTTTGCATACTGACAAGCTTGTGCTGCAGCGTCCATTACATGGGTTAAGATACAGTGTCTTTTTGGTGCAATAGTGCACTATTTTTTAAAATGCTTATAAATTAAATGGTCCAAACTTATTTTACCTGGCCCTAAAAACAACAAAGGCATAAATAAAATAGTGTACAAAAGAGGCAGTTTATAATTGCCAAATCCCTTATCGGTAATGGCATAGCCGGCCAGCATGTTTGAGAAGGAACTCCATCCTTCAGGAGGAATATGCACTGCTAATGTAGCCACTACAGTGAGCACCAATAAAGACATGGAAACATAGCGAACCCCAAGGCCCACAAGTAAAGCTAACCCCCCTAGCAATTCAAACCAGGTAGCCATGAACCAACTTATTTGCGTGTCGATAATATTAAAAGGAAATGGAAAATTATCTTGAATGTGCTGAAACCAGTTTTCGCCAGAGAATTTCTGTAAGCCAGCTTCCCAATATTCCCATGCCAACAAACACCTTACCAACAGTAGGGGGATATATTGACCTGCGTAGGTGAGTTTGTCCCGAATCAGAAGATCCAGTGCGAGAAGCTTTTCTATCATGTTTCCCATATTAACCTCTTCTGGTTGGTCAGGCGCTGCTTGTTTAAAACTAATTACCGTTGCCAAACCGATTCATAATGCCCCAAACCTTCCCCTTGCCGTACCTGCAGCTCAGAGACCTCCACTTGTATTTTTTCTTTATCCAGTTCGCCAATAACAATGACACGCTTGGAGGCGTACCTGAGTAATATGTCGCGACTAATGCCGGATAAGTGTAAGAATTGTTGGTTACTGGTAAGCAATACAAAGTGTTTTTCGTCGCTGAAGTGCTGCTCGAATTTCTCAAGTGGGCAAAGGTGCCCGTGTTTGGCACAGTCTGCTCCTGATACCTGGCCAATAAAAGCATCAGCTAAGCCATTGAGGCTAACGCTGAGCAGCATGAAAAAAGCCAGTGCTTGTTTAATATGAACAAAAAAAGGAGAAGGCATATTGGCTATTCCCAAAATGAGGGGAAATGTAAAACATCACATGAACCTTCATAGAGTAGACGGCCCTAATCCAGTCGTCTAATTAAGCCATTATTAGCCCTTTTAAGACCTATTCTAGGGCGAATTGGCCGTAGGTGGTGACAGCACCTAAACTTAGACAATGCTTTGTTAAGGGCTGCTCTCATCAAATGTATGAGCTTTATGATGAGTGCCACTATGTTTCTATTTTCTGCACTTAAGTTGTGCGAAATGGAGGGTAATGGCTAATCCTTAGAGCAATTATTTTTGGAATAGACATGGATTTTTTTTATTTCAAAATAAGCTTATAAAATAGTGGCAGACATTCTTGTCTAATACTATTATGCGGCGCTTAATTTGAGGTGAGAGTTAGCATGGCCAAGCAGCGCTTAAAACTGGTAATTCCAGGCAGTCACGGTTTGAATATCGCAGCCGTATTAGAAACGCCAGAATTAGAGCCCAAAGCTTACGTTTTATACGCCCATTGTTTTACCTGTGGTAAAGACAATATGGCCGCTTCACGAGTATCTAGAGGCCTAGTGGCGCAAGGATTTGCAGTCATGCGGTTTGATTTCGGTGGCATTGGCGCCAGTGAAGGGGAGTTTGCCGACACTAACTTTTCAAGCAATGTTCAAAACTTAAAAGATTGCAGTGACTATTTACGCGAAGAATATCAAGCACCTTCCATTTTAATTGGCCACAGTTTCGGCGGTGCCGCAGTGTTGGCAGCAGCAGGAGATATTAAAGAAGTGGCTGGGGTTGTGACCATTGCCGCACCTTCAAATCCCAGACATGTATGCAAACAGTTTATTGATCATATCGATACCATTGAGACTCAGGGCGAAGCCTTGGTGAGCTTATCTGGTCGCCCCTTTACCATTAAAAAACAATTTTTAGATGATCTTGCTCAGCAAAATCAAGATGAAAGAATTAAGAAGTTGAAGAAACCGCTTTTGATTTTCCATTCGCCTCTTGATCAAACCGTGTTAATTAAAGAAGCTGAGCATATTTATAATACTGCCAAGCACCCTAAAAGCTTCGTAAGCCTAGATTCCGCAGATCATTTACTCACTAAAGCCAAAGATGCCCAATATGTTTCTACATCTATTGGGGCTTGGGTAAGTTTGTATTTAGAAGACTAAATATTGTGACGTAAAATTAAAAAGAAGAACGGGCGAAAGCCCGTTTTTTATTACAAAATTACGTCGTGGTGTGTGGTGGTTATTTCAGTAAGGCATGGTCTTCAGGTAATTTTCGAGAAATCCATAAAGCCAGTTTGTGTTTCATGTTTACGCCGCTATCTTGTCCCTTTGCAAGTGCTTGAATTTGCTTGTCGTGCACCAAAAGTCGGTACAAATAGGTGATCTTTTCTTTTGCCGAGTCGGTGTTCTCAAACTCACCCACGCCACGTGCTTTGGCGTAGCTAGCGCCTACTTTTAGGGCTTCAGTGACTAATTCTGCTTCATTTTTAATTTTCTTCATGATCTCTATTCTTATTCTTTATGTACAAATCCATGAGCTTTTCATCTTACTGCGCATTTAAAGTGGTGTGAAGTCTTCTGGTGAAGAGAGGCGTCACATCAATCCTTTGGTCTGTCGTAAATGAACTATACTTTTAACTGCCTTTTTATTACAGGGTTTATGATAAGAAGATGGTTTGTAAGTATTTGTTTTACATGCTGTTTTTAGGTTTCTCTTGGTCTGCTTACGCCGAGGTGGAGTTGAGGGTAGCCTACGATACAGACATTCAGTTTCCCTATTATTTAGGGCAAAGCAGTGAAATTCCGCAAGACAAGCCGGGTGCCATTGTTGAGCTTGTAAGGTTGCTAGAGGGAAAAGTAGCGGGCCTGAAGGTGAGTTTGGTGCGCTACCCTTGGAAACGCTGCTTACTGAAGTTAAAAGAAGGGAATGTCGACAGCCTCTTTAACTCTTCCTTTAAAGAAGAGCGGCAAGAATTTGGCCGTTACCCAACAAAGAATGGACAGGTCGACAGCCGTCGCCGCATTACAACCATTTCCTATTACTTTTATAAAACGAATAACAGTACTTTTTCGTGGAATGGAAAACAGGTATCCAATCCGCAAGCCCTTATTGGCGCGCCTTTGGGGTTCTCAATTGTGGATGACTTAAAAAAAATGAACTTAAAGGTGGTGCAAACTCATGCCACCTTATCCAATTTACAGAAGCTATCGCGTGGCATGATTTCGGCTGTGGCTTTGCAAGAAGTGACAGCGGACTATTATCTTAATAATTTTGACCAGTTTAAAAATTTGCTGAAAGTTAAGCCGCCTATTAAAACCAAGCCTTATTATTTAATGATCTCTCATCAATTTAGCCAGCAACACCCTCAATTAAGCGAGAAAATTTGGGATGCCATTGAGGAATTAAGGCAAGAAAAACTCACTGAACTTACCCAAAAATACTTTCAATAAGTGCTATTTGTTTAACACTGTAAATACGCCACTGGCGCGCGCTATTCTGATGTTATTGGCTAGAAAATAACAATTGGCAAACGCCATGGTTTTACCAACTTTCTGAACGTCACTTGCAATGGTAATCCACTCACCTTGTTTAGCCGAACCTGCGTAGTCGATGGTGAGACTTGCGGTTACCAAGTGCACCGAGTTATCTCCTGAAAAAGCGGCATTATAGCCTAGAGCCACATCAGCTAAGCTACTAAGCACACCACCATGAACAATTCCTCGAGCGTTACAGTGTTTTTGCTGGGCATAAAACCCAATGACAATACCTGCATCCGTCGATTCATTATAAATGGGCCCTAACAACTCTAAAAATGGGCTATTTCTAAACAGGGGGGTAAACCCCTCAGGGGGATTCATAGCGCTAACCTCTTTCGAATTTTAAAATCTGTTCAATATCTAAAGGGGCGTTGTACAGGCAAAAATCCAGCTCTTTTTGTTGGGCACCAAACATAGCCATGCGATCGGCTAACTCATTGCCTTCTACGCCAATGTGGGCTTTGACATGGTCTACCTGTAAGTTTTTATCGATGAGGATAAAAAGCTCATGGGCTTGTTGAATGATTTCAAGGTTTTTGATTTCCCCCGACTTTTTCTTCCAGCCACTTTTTTTCCAAGAAAATGCCCAATTGGTGATGCAATTAATGGCATATTGAGAGTCACACAAGATTTGTACGGTTTTATTGTCGTTAATACTTTGTTGGGCAATCAGTAAAGACTGGAACAAAGCATTTAGCTCTGCCGTGTTGTTGGTGCCTTGAGGATTGTACAACCCGTACCAAAGCTGCAGCAGTGCGTCATTTTCATAAACCGCCACCCCTGATCCGGCTTCACCTGGGTTAGGGTCACAGGCCCCATCACAGTAAATCTTAATTTGTGCCAATGACGAAGTTATATCTTGGCTTGGCTGAGACTGGGTTTTTGCTTGGCTGACGGATGTGGCTGAGCTAGCTTGAGCACCACTGCCGGCTGCAAACGCAGTTTGTGCGGCTTGTTGGCTAGGAAAAGATTTATATTTAGCCTGAGGAAACTTGTCCACTAAAGACTTCGTGTAAGCCCAATCACTAAAGACACCGGTTTCACGTCCAGCCCATACCACATAATACTTTTTCGCCATGCTTTTGCCTTGATAAACCCTGTTGTCTTTAACGCCCCAAGGATACACAGAAATGTTTAAAGGGTGGAATTTAAAGAATAAGGCATTGGGTGTTTGGCTTTTTTTTGATCTTAACTGCGCGGGTTTTAAACCGTTTTCTTCACTTAGCTACCTATCTTGGCCTGAATTGCCCTAAAATATGAACATTGCTTGCTAAAGGCAATCTGAGCAGTATATTGCCAGTATAACTAGGAAGGGTTTTAGGTTTATGTCTCAAAAGAAATTCTTGGATTCAGTCGACAAAGTGATTGTTGGGCTAAACCAAGAACGTGCAGAAACTCAAGTAATGATGAAAACCTTTTTCCGGGTTCTGACACATCGCTTGCCTAAAGGCCGTAAGCCAGAAGACATTGAGATTCAAGCAGCCGTTGAACAGTTGAAAGATGTGCACCGTATGGCGGGTCTTTTGGTATTTGCTACTTTGCCAGGCAGTGTACTGACCTTGCCAGCTATTTATGCCCTAGGTAAGCGTTTTGATATTGAATTCTTGCCCAGTGCCTTTCAGAAAGACGAACAAACCAGCAAAGACAACCTAGATTCACAGGATAAGCTCTAGTTCATCATTGGGCCTTTTGCATCAGGCACAAAAAAGGCCTCAATGAGAGGCCTTGTTTCTTTACCTGTTAATCAGGTTTTACTTCTTATTGCCTAGGCTAATGTGCCGTGGGCCTGCGATGCCAACTTGACCGCTAACACCTGTATTAACTTGCTCGACTTTACCGCCGGATTGCAAAAATGCTTGAGTTTGCTCTTCAATAGACATGGAAGTTTCAACAGCATCAGGCTCTTTCTTTTTGGCCGTACGAGTTAGTGCTTTTTTTGCCATTTTTCAGGGCCCTCAAAGAATTATAGGTGGTGGATTATTATACATATTCTGGGCCTTTTTTCAGGTGTTTTTACTGTTTGGTTATATTTAATTGCCATATTGGCGCAGTAATCCTCAATTTTGTCGCTTTTTTGTCATAAAAACCTTCTAAAATTTTTGAATTTGGTCCTTTTTGCTACAAATGTCATGTAATAAACTCTGTAGTGAGTACTTACTTTAATGTGAAGAGCGGTCCTATTAGTTGCTGGAATACATGTGTTGGCTAATCTGGGTTATAATTCTGCTGTTTAAAATGTTATCCAATTCCAGAGTAAATTAATGAGTATTCAAGAAGTCTCGGTTGCCAATAACCAAAAGAAGCGTCTATTAAAAGTCATCAAAGACCCTGCCGTGTTATTTTCGGAAGACAACGGTGATCTTGTGGTGAATGCTGCCGCTTATGAAGCTTTAAAGAAAGAGCTTGCCGTGGCAAAAGTAGCTAAGCCACATTTGAATGCCAAGCCAATTGAAGAAATTGTAGGCGATGACGTATTAGATTTTAGTCATGAGTATTTTGTGTTTAGCTAGCCTAAATTGGCTATAAATAGAGCCTGCGGATAGATGCTATTGCTCCCTATCCGCAGGCTTTTTTACACTTCCTTCAAAAAACGTTTCCTACTTCTTAATTCAAACGTGTCTGACAGTGCTTTCCCATCTTTTTACCATATTGTTTATTTCTCTTATAAAAACTTTTATGGTGACGATGCTGCATATTTATCAGGGAATGAGGCATGAAAGAATTAAATACGGCTCGGCAAATACAACAAGCCATTGGCCAGCCTAGAGAGCACGCCCTTAAAAAGATCTACTCATACCTTAACCCGAGAATGCTTGAATTCATTCAGCGCTCTCCCTTAATGATGATGAGCAGTATTGATGAAGCGGGCTGGCCCACCATTTCCCCTAGAGGAGACGCGGCTGGTTTCGTTAAAAGCGAGGGTAACCAAACCCTGCTGATTCCTGAGTACAAGGGCAATAAATTAGCATTCTCTCTTCACAACCTGTTAAGCAATAACAAATTGGCGTTGTTGTTTACGATACCAGGGGTGAATGAAGTATTGCGTGTACAAGGCAGTGCTCGAATTTTAAAAGACACACAATTGTGTGAACGGTTGGCATCGGCCACTCAGCCAGCCTTAATGGTCGTTGAAGTATTGGTCCATAAAGGCTATTTTCATTGTGGAAAAGCCATGTTGCGCAGTCACGCATGGCAAAGTGAGCACTGGCCTGAACCTATGACTATCTCGTTAGGGACTGAAGTGGCTGAAAACATAAAGGCCGATGACGAATTTGTCAGTGACTATGATAAGGGAGTCAATGAGCGTTACGTGACGGATCTATAATTGCGCTGTTGGCAAACTGCCATGTGAAATGCAAAATGATGAGTTAGAACGACCCTTGCTACTTTTACGCTAAGTTCTATTTTCATTAGCGGCCAAAATAATGGTTAACAGACAATGATAGTTGTTTGAATAATGCCTCTTCAAACGTGTCAGGATCTTTGCCAAGGGCCTTTAAATAGAGTTCTGATTGTTGTTCATTTAAATTTCGACCTCGTAGTTTGTACTGTAATTCAGGGCGAGTTTTATCAAATCTAGGAATGATTTCCCAATCGAAAATATCTGGGTCGATGGCATCAAACTCTTTTTGCCCCAATTTGCAAAATTCCTCCACGTGGTCTGCACCATCTGGTCCTAAACAGCCAGGTTCTACCCTGCAAATAATGGTCATTTTCATAATGAATTAGTTTAGCAAAAAGAATGTATGCAGTTCAGTGTAGATCACGGAAGGAAAGAATGACTGGAAAATGCCAATATTTGATTCTCTATTGGGCTTGAAAGCGCTATTGCCACTGGCTGCTATTAATTATAGGAAGGTGCTGGCAACGCAAAATGTAAGGAAGGCTTAACTGATAAAGGCTCTTGGGTACACAGTAAACAAGAACCTTTAATTATTTAATGACTGACGGGATCAGAGGAAAGATTTCGTAAGGATCGTAAAAATAAGCCTAGCCCGCCAATGGCCAGTACCAAAATGGTAATTAAATCGAAAGCGCTCATGTGGGTGAAGCTAAAGCGTATGGAAGCAATTACGCCGAAAATGAGTCCTGTGATAGCGCCAATGGATAAAATCCAACCTATTGGGTTTCGGCTATTGTAAAAAATAATGCCGATGCCAATCATAAAGGGGAACATGATCATGCCGCTGGTAACGGCATATTGGCCGCCGAAGGCTGAGAAACCGTAAAGGCGAGAGCCCATGCCAAAGCTAGACGTGACCGATATGGAATTGAGCAACAAATAAAAGCCGCCACACATCATCACTAACCCTAGAAAAAAACTTCCCACACCACCGGATGTACCGCCTGCACCGTTCATAATTACGCCTTTACTGAATTATTGTATTTGATTAGCACTCAATATATGAGCTGTACTTTATATTCCGGAGTGATTCGCCGCAATGTATTGGCCTGTTAAACTATAAAATACGAATAGGTTTTGCTTCTTAACATCTTTAATCGCTTCATTACGATACAGCACTACCCACTCAGGGCCCTTTTTGTAGGTTTTCTTTTCGGTTTTAATGGCTTTGGCTTGTAGCCAACTGTTGGCCAATTTCTCTTTTTTAACCAAGCGTTGTATTAACTGTAAGGCGTTTTGGGTGGCTTTTTCACCCGTGATAGCGGGTAGCGCATGGTCGTGGGCTTCACCGTGGTCATGATCATGACCCGCTCCGGCATTGGCTTGTAATGTAAAAAGTAATCCACACAGAATGAATGGCGAAATAAGTAAACGAGAGAATGTAGGCATTTATTTTCCCAATATCAGCTTTTGATTATTGTTTTATGTTTCTGTCTGATGTTAACCGTCAGGCAAAGTCCTCGTCTTTTTGTATATTGTCGTGTGCGTAATGGCAGTAATGGCACATGACATATCAAAAAGGGCGCCATATATATTAAAGAGTGGTGGATATTGCAAGTTGAAAATTTCGAATTTCCAACTAATTAAGCATTCTGTGATGGGGTGGTGGGATATTTAAAAATAAAGATAAAAATAAAAACGCCCTAATAAAAGGGCGTTAATATGGTTAAACGTGTTTTTCTATCCAACTCTTAATAGCAGAATAAGGTTGGGCGCCAACCGTTACATCCACTGATTGGCCATCTTTAAACATCATCATGGTGGGTAGGCCTCGTACTCCATATTTAGCCAATACTTCTGGCTCGGTATCGGCATTCAACTTAACGATGTTAATTCTGCCTTGATATTCTTCGGCCAGCTCTTCCAGTACGGGTGTGATCATTTTACATGGGTTACACCAGTCGGCGTAAAAGTCCACTAGGGTTACGCCATTGCCTTGCTCTATGTCTGCTTCAAACTGCTTACTTGAAATCATCTCTACGGTGGCTTCACTCATTTGGTACTCCTGAATTATCTGGTCTTGTTGAAGTTGCTAAGCATTGTAATTGACGTTGATTTCAGAACTAGCCACAATAATAACAACCTTACGTTCCAAAAATGGAACGAACTTTCATGATATATGTGAAAAATTAACCTAAATGGCCTTATCCTTTTAATTTGGCAGCCAGATAATGAAGCTAGATAACCTTAATTTATTTGTTAAAACCCTTCAGTCAGGCTCGGTTACTCAAGCGGCTAAGGATCTTAAGATGGCGAAATCCAGCTTGTCTCGCCATCTTAGTGACCTTGAGAAAGAATTTAATATTCGCCTATTAGATCGCAGGCCAAGAAACCTCGCGGCTACCGAGGCAGGCCAGCTGTTGTTTGATCAAGTGGCGCCATTAATGGAGGGGCTAGATGAAGTATCGAATTTCATGGAGCACTGGCGTGAACAGCCGCGGGGTGCTTTAACCATGCTTTTGCCCATGGAGTTCTTTAATGAAGACATGGGGCAATTGGCCATTGAGTTCATGGAAAAATACAAAGACATACATTTAACCATTAACCACTACAGCGGGCAGTTCCCCGAGGGTCATCAGCCATGTGACTTAAGCTTTGTGGTGCATGACCGCCCCTTGCCCCCATCAGATATGATTGCTCGCTCTTTAATGAGCTTGCCGCAGGATATTTACGTGAACCCCCGTTGTGCTATAAATATGTCTATTCAGGACCTTCATCAGCTTTCTGAGCAAAAGGCCATAGTGCAAAGTGGCGAGCGTGACTGGCATTTTCGTGGGCAAGAAGGAGTGATCAGCGTGCCTATTTCTTCAAGGTTCACGATGAACAGCGAGCAAATGCGAATTGTGGGGGCGGTGCGGGGCATGGGCATGATTAAGTTGCCGCGCTATGTGGCTGAGCACCAAGTAAGAATAGGGGCACTGCAGAAGTTGCCCATCCCTTGGCCATTAGAAGCACTAACGGTGAGTGTTATGTATCCAGGCAGGGTGATGCCAAGAAAAAGTCGAGCCTTGTTAGAATTCATACAAGATAATATTGGCCGCTTACGTTCACAAATTTAAAGCATAAGCGGCGTAACAGGTTACACTGCTCAATGGCTGCTAAACCAATTGACTACCACTTTGTCTTTCGATGCTGATCAATCATTTTAAAAAAGGCTCGATCGTGAGCCTTTTCGGCGTGACTGCCCAACTCTTTACGTTTGATGAATTCATCTTCTTTTAATAGCTTTTTATAGTTATCAAAGTGAGTCTGAAGAATTTCCCCTGTTTTAAGGGCCGCTATAACTGCGCAACCCGGTTCACTTTCATGCTGGCAGTTTGAAAATTTACAGCGACTCATTAAGGTAACGATATCTTCAAAAGTTTTCTCCAGTCCTGTATCGCTTTTAAATAAATGCAATTCACGCATGCCAGGGGTATCAATAATAGCCACCTTATTATCTGTGAAAAACAATTGGCGATGAGTGGTGGTGTGTTTGCCTTTATTGTCACTATCTCTAATCGACTGGGTTGCTTGATGAGAGTTCGATAAAGCATTCACTAAAGTGGATTTCCCCACCCCTGATGAGCCCAATAGAGCAATGGTGTTACCGACTTTAAAGTAGTCTTGTAGACCTTCCAAACTCGTTGAATCGGTGACACTCACGCCATGAACCAAATTCACATTCAGACTTTTTACTTGATCAATAAAATCCCAAGCACTCTTCCCATCAATTTCATTGCACAAGTCGGTTTTAGTGACAATGACCACAGGCTCAATTTCAAATTCATAAGCCAGTGAAAGATAACGCTGTATGCGTTTAAGGTTAAAATCGTGGTTGGCACTGGTGACTATCCAAAGATAATCAAGGTTAGCAGCAATAACTTGTTTGTGATTGCTCTGTAAGCGCTCTATACGATTTTTAGGTGTGATGACTCGGCTGATGCTTAAATGCTCTTCAAACGGTTTCACTAATACCCAATCACCCACCGCTAAATGCTGGCTAACAGGCTGTAGAAACTGCGGGCACATTAAATCTCGTGCGCCCACTTGTCCTATGGCCTCAATGCGATTTCGGTGAATGGCGGTGATGCGAAATGCATTTATTTTGTCGCCCAGTAAGGCTACTTCTTCAAAAGAGAGTTGTTGTAATAAATAGTTATTCCAGCCAATAGACTGTAATTTTAATGAGTTCAATGTTTTGCTCCGGGCAAATTTAATAAGAAAAAATTAAAAGCCGGACGAGAACTTGTCATTGCCTTTTATGGGCAATAAACAATAAAGGGTGTAACAAAAGCGGGGTGCTATAGGCAAAGTAAAATAAATTACGTTAATGCTCTATATTCACCAGTTATTTCCATGGAAACAACCGGTACACACTTATTAGGCTAGACCCTTGGTCGCCGGCATAAGGTGGGTAACAATCATCAAATATCTCCTAAGCAAAATATAAGGCGCAATATTGACGTAATTTTCACAGATAATCAATATTGGCCTTGTTAATTCAAATCACTTTTTAATGTTAAGTTAACTGTTTTAATAACTTTAAAAAGTGTAATGCTCGTTAGGGTGTATTTAGTTGTTTTAACCAAAGAGCCACTGCTTGGCCAATTTCAACGGGTGAATCTTCCTGAATGAAGTGCAAGCCCTTTACTGTGACTTCAGTTTGATTTGGCCAACTACGGCAGTATTCCCGCTGGCGCCCCACCAATACGGACCCCGGCTCAGCATTAATAAAAAGTTTAGAAATGCCTTTGTCTTGGGCAAGCCACTCACCATAGTCTTTAATGAATGCTACGATGTCTGCAGGCTCATTTTCTATGGGCAAGGAGCGAGGCCAATTAAGCGTTACTTGACGGTCTTCTTTATTTTCAAAAGGGGCGCGGTAATAATTCATTTCTGTTTCGGTTAGTTCCCGAATGACGGAACTGGGTAATATTTTTTCAATGAACGCATTTCGGTTTAAAATTAAATCTTCACCTTTATCACTGCGTAAACCTTTGAACACCCCCTTTGCTCCTTCAGGCCAATCTTGCCACGTGAGCGGTGTCACAAAGCCTTCCATGTAGGCAATGCCTTTAATGGCATTTTTGTGCAAGTTAGCCCAATGAAAGCCTAACCCGCTTCCCCAATCATGAATCACAAGCGTGACATTTTTAGTGATGCCTAATGAGCTTAGTAACTTATCTAAATACTCATAAGCCGTATGGAAGCTGTAGCGCTGTGGGCCAAGCTCTTCTGGCAGTTTGTCTGAGTCTCCTTGGCCAATTAAATCTGGTACGATCACGCGCCCACTTTGGGTGAGTTCAGGAATGACATTACGCCATAGGTAACTAGAAGTAGGGTTGCCGTGTAATAACACAATGGGGTCACCTGTGCCTTCATCTATATAAGCGAGCTGCTTAGCGTTTATTTCTTTGAATTTTTTAGTGTATTGCAAGTGCTCGGATAGCATTTTTAAATCCTAAATTAATCGGCATGTGAGAGTTATTGTCACATAATGTACCAATAGGTTCAGAATAGTCAATGGGGTAGATAGCCACGCAAGAAATCAAACAATGAAACATGTGGATGGAGCATTCCAATAGAGGTTAAATATTAACCTCTATTTTACTTAACAGCTGGGTCCTTGATTAATCATTTTACAAAATGTTTACGATTATTCTTATCGTCATATTTTCGTCATGCGTTTGTCACTTGCGCCTTCTAATCTGCGCGCTCAATCTTAATAGTGAGATAGAGAGCAATGATAATATTACAAAAAAATCGTTTAGCTAAAGCGATACTCTTCGCTACATTAACAGGCTCATTGGCGGCATGTGGAGCTCTTGATGGTGATGATGGTCAAGACGGAATAGATGGACGTGTTAGTAATGGCGCGGATGGCATTGCAGGCAGTAACGGTACCGATGGCACGAACGGAACAGATGGCCACAATACAGGTTCTGCACTTACGCGTCTGGCCACGGTTCCTTTGGGCGCAGAAGTGACGGGTGCATTTTTAACGGAAAACGGTGACTTATTTTTTAATGTACAACACCCAGACTCAAACAACGCCATCGCGGATGCCAATGGCAAAGTTGTTAATTCAGGTTCGGTAGGGGTTTTAACCGGCGTGGATATGAATAAGCTCCCCATGAACTTGGTGTCTTCACCTGTGCCTATATCTGACACTGAAAAACAAACGGTCATGACCGCTTACGGTCAGTACCAAATTTTGGGTCAAACCAACGAGGTGTTTAATAGTTTACCAAACGGTTTAGGTAACACCTACGCAGTAGACGGCACGACGTTAGTCGTGGAAAACCACAATCCAGACTATAACGGTTTTATTCAAACCGCTGATAATGAAGGTTACCTGTTTACCAACTGGGAACACATTATGGGTGGCATGAGTCGCATGAAGTTATCCAAAAATGCTGAGTCGGGTTTGTGGGCGGTGGATTCAGATGACGTGACCATGTTGGACTTTGGTAAGTACGGTACCGTGGCCAATTGCTTTGGATCAGTAACCCCTTGGAATACACCATTGTCTTCAGAAGAATGGGGCGGTCCAGGTGAAGCCACTTATGCTTGGAACAATGTGGCTGAAAAAGATGGTGCCGCGTCATTTGCCGCTTATACCGCACCTGGTGAAGATGTTGAATCAGCGTCAGTGTTCCCAAATATTTATCGTTATCACTATATTTTAGAAGTAAAAGAACCCACTTCAGCCACACCTACCCCCATTAAACATTTTGCCATGGGTCGTTATGCCCATGAAAATGGCATTGTGATGCCAGACGAAAAAACAGTGTATTTATCTGATGACAGCACAGGCGGTGTGTTCTTTAAATTTGTGGCAGATGTGGCTAAAGACCTAACAGCCGGCACCTTGTACGCGGCGAAAGTCACTCAAGACGCAGGCAGTGATGAACCAATGGTTACTGGCTTTGATGTTGAATGGATCGAACTGGCTCACGGCAGTAACGATGAAATTGAAACCTGGATCAGTGAATACGATGCCATTGATTTTGATGATTATGTCGCCGATCGCAGCAGTTACTTAACCGATGCAGATGCCATTGCTTGGGCGGCAGGTGAGGCTAAATATTTAGCGACTAACGTGAAGTCAACGGCTGCAGAAGATGCTGGTTATGAAGCTGAAAACCTGTATGCCGGAGCGGTGACAGCGGGTCGTGATATGGATAACCGAGTTGCATTTCTTGAATCTCGTCGTGCAGCCCGTGCCAAAGGCGCTACTGCTGAATGGCGTAAATTCGAAGGGGTTTCCATTAATCAAAAACGTGCCAAAGAAGCCGTTGAGGGTGTGGATCTAGTGGCTGGTGAAACCGTTGAAGACGCTTACGTTTACTTTGCCATTTCTTACATGAATAAAACCATGACCGATGGTGTGGGTGCCATTCATTTGTCTCCTCGTGTTTCAGATTGCGGCGGTGTTTATCGCATGAAGTTGGAGGCAGGTTATGACGTTAATCGTATTGAGCCTGTCGTTATGGGATCAACTTACCGTGGCAGCTTAGACAAACCAGAACGTTGCGATGTGAACTCTCTGTCTCAGCCGGATAACGTGATTGTGATGGATGATGGGCGCTTAGTGATTGGCGAAGATGGTTTTCAAACCAACAACACACTTTGGATGTATAACCCAAAAGTTAACGATTAAGGTTAACTAATGTGTAAAGAGAAGGTGAGAGCCTTCTCTTTTTTTAATGTTTATTTTTGTATTTTAAGTCTGAGGTGTCTATGCCAAATTTCACACGCATAATAAGTATTGTGTGTATCTTGGTTCTTACCGCTTGTCAGTATGAACAAGCTGAAAACGTAAAGGAATTGTTAATGGCTGATGAAGCCGGGCAGGTTACTAGTTTGTATGCTAATGGCCCACAAATGGCTCAGCTTCATATTATCCAAGACAATGAAAAAACAGCCGATCACTATATAAAGAATAATGAAAAGTTTAACGTAGAAGCGGTCATTCCACCTCAGTGTTACACCAAAACAGACGGTGTTCATAATCCTTGTTATGTATGCCACCAATCTTATTCAAAAGATAACTTAAGACCCAATGTGATGCGCGATGGAGTATTGCAAGGCAGTTACGATTTTTCAGATATCGGTACCGATAATCATTGGACCAACTTATTTAAAGACCGAACTGAAGATATCAAAAAAATATCTGATCAAGAGATTTTAAATTATATCAATCAAGAGAATTACAGTGATTTGGTAAATTGGCTTAATAGTGATCAGTGGCAGGGGGAAGTACCGGTTATTAATAACCTTGAAAATGGTGCCCAGGCGTTTGATGCAAACGGTTTAGCAAAAGATGGCAGCCGTTGGGTGGCGTTTAATTATAAACCTATGCCCAGTACCTTTTGGCCCACCAATGGCTCCACCGACGATGTGATGCTGCGTTTACCCAATGAATTTAGTGAAATAAACGGCAAATTTTCTCGTGATGTGTATTACGCCAACCTTGCGCTTGTGGAAATGGCCATTACAAATAAACCAACAATTTCAAGTATTGCGATAGATGAAAAGTCTTTAAATTTTGATGTTAACGCAGATGGCATACTCAGCTCGAAGGTAGAAAATATCGTCTCGCAAACTCATTACTTAGGAGATGCCAGCTCGGTAAAGGTGGAGCATATGCTGTATCCATTAGGCATTGAATTTCTGCATACGGTTCGCTATTTAGGGTTTGACGAACAGGGTAACACTAAGGTATCTAAACGCTTCAAAGAATACCGTTACATGAAAAAAAGCAGTCATCTATCCAAAGCGCGCATGGCCAGTGTTTATTATGGTGAAGCAAAAGAAAAACATTCGGAAAATTTACCCACCGCAGTGGATTTTGGAGACAAAGGCATCTCCAACAGTTTTGGCTGGCTATTGTGGGGCTTCATTGAAGATGAAAATGGAAACTTAAGAAAGCAGCACGATGAGGAGCAATTCTTTTGTGTGGGCTGTCATAAAACCATTGGCACCACCATCGATCAAACTTTTTCGTTTCCTCGTAAGGTGTCTGGTGCCAAAGGATGGGGCTACATAGATTTAGCGTTTATTATGGATGTGCCAAACATTAATGAAACTCAAGGAGAATACCTTACCTATTTGCAAAGAGTAGGCGGCGGTGACGAGTTTAGGCAAAACGGTGAAATGATCACTCGCTGGTTTGATGAGAAAGGGCAAGTGAAAAAAGACAAAGTAAAAGCGCTGGATAACATTGCGCAATTGATCACCCCTTCAAGAGCGCGGGCGTTAAATTTAAATAAGGCCTATTACTTGGTGGTGAAAGAGCAAAGCTTTTTGTTTGGTCGTGACGCGGTATTAAAACCGGCTAAAAATGTTATTCAAAAAATAGACACCGAAATACAACCTCTTGAAGCGAGCAATCGACATAATTGGGATATCCGATTGGACTGGGACAACACGCTTTAAAAACCATTGTCTAGAAGAAATACTTTTACCTATGGAATCTTTCGCGCCAGACGAGCCAAAGATTCACATTTAACAAGTGGTATTAATGAACGTGTTTAGCAACCGCGCTGTGGAAATACATCTATGATTGAATTTTTATTGGTCTGTATCGTAATGGGCCTTGGCATAGGGGCTGATGTGGGCATAGCCACTGTGTTACAAGCAGGACAATTGCAACAAGTACGTAAAGCCTGCTTTTGGCTGGTGGGTGTTACATTAACCCATACCTTGTTTCCCATGTTTGGGTATTTACTCACCTACTTTAGCGTTCAGAATATGCCTATACTAACGCCTATTATTGGTTTGTTGGCCTTTTCACTCATTGCTTATTTTTTGCGACAAGAATATATCAATATAAAACAACAGCGAGAAGAAACCGCAAGTGAACGCTCTGACTCAACATCCACTCACTCAATCTTATCTTGGGCGTTAATTTTAACGGTGAGCTGGGATGCGCTTTGGTCTGGGCCTGCTAAATCGGCGCAGGTAATCGGTTGGTCTGAATGGCTGATCTGGAGTTCATTTATTCTGGTGGGAATGGTGGTGGCATTATGTGGTTTACTGGGTTTGTATGTTGGTCGTAAAATTCATTCAGCCAAACGACGCTCAAAGACATTTAGTTCAGCCAAGTCTTTCCTATTAGGGCAGTGGCTACAGTATTCTGTGATCGCTTATTTTGCCTTGCTGGCCTTATTGCGCTACACCTTTTCTGTGAATATTGAAAGCTGGCAGATATTGCTTTTGTCTTCAATGTTAGTGGCCTGCACTTTATTTCCTGTTGCATCTTTTATTAGTCGATTGGTCTTCTTCCCGCCATTGACGTATCTAGGCAAAATTAAGAGCCCATTGCATTCAAAATAGCCCTTATAGAATGCCATGGTAATGACATGGCTTTCGCTCTCAATTAGGATGGTGCATACATCACTTATTGAGAGCACTTATGGCGGCCACTGCATTTAGTCGAGCTTACCTGTTTATATTACCTGGCTTACTCATGGCCATGACGGGGGTGGGGGTAGGTGACTTGGCCACGGCCGGATTTACCGGCGCACAATTGGGCACCTCTGTTTTATGGGCAGTATTATTAGGAGGGATGTTTAAATACATCTTAACCGAAGGCATAGCACGCTGGCAGCTGGCCACTCAAACCTCCATTATTCAAGGGGCCATTGCCCACTTAAGAATCCCTTTCATTATCTTCATGATTATTTATTTTGTGCCTTGGTGTTGGTTTGTGGGGGGCGCTTTAATTAATGCAGCAGGGGTGGCCGGAAAAGAAGTGATGTTTTTAATGGGCTTTGATGTAACCAAGGCCCAAGCGGGTATTGCTCATAGTGCATTGGCCTTAATCCTTTTATTAATGGGGCGCCAAGCGGTCTTTAATCGTTTAATGAGTGTGTTGGCTGTTGTACTTTTTCTAACCGTTTTAAGCTGTGTGATCATGGTACCCGTGAGCCCACAGGCGATTTTATCTGGCCTATTTGTGCCGAGTATTCCCGATCAAGTGGGGGCGCTAAGTTGGACCATTGCCTTAATGGGTGGCGTGGGTGGAACCTTAACGGTAATTTGTTATGGCTATTGGCTGGCCAATAGTGAAAGAGAAGGACTTGCTGGCTTAAAAACCAGTCGTTGGGACATTGCCATTAGTTATAGCTTTACCTGTCTATTTGGTATCGCCATGGTAATTATTGGTTCAGTGGCCGTTCAGGAAGGCAAGGGTTTAAATCTTTTATTAAGCGTCAGCGAATATTTCTCTCATCATATTCATCCATTTATGGGAGGCTTATTTTTAGTGGGCGCATGGGCGGCGATTTTTTCTAGCTTGCTAGGGGTTTGGCAAGCGGTACCGCTTATCTTTGCCGATGGTTTTCACAGTTTAAAAGGTGAGTCTCGCTCGTTAAAAGTCTTGCCAGAAAGCACAGCTTATAAAGCTTGGTTAGTGGCACTGGCACTGGTGCCTATTTTATCCCTTGTCATGTCATTTAAAGAAGTGCAAAAACTGTATTCAGTAGTAGGCGCGTTCTTCATGCCTATATTGGCGCTAACATTGTTGTGGTTAAACAATAAGCATGTCACGGCTAATTTCAAGAATTCTATTTTGTTAAATAGTGCCCTTGTGTTGGTGTTAGTCTTTTTTGTTTTTGCTAGCCTTTATAAATGGCTCTAACTAAGAGCTGTGGGGAAATGTGTACATTTTGTAATATTTGCCGTCATCCTGTTACAACTTAACTAAATGCACGCTGCTAACATAAAGTACTTCTAACATAGAGCAGGAAAATGTCATGGGCAAAATTCTAAAAGCGGGTTTTGTTATATTGCTATTACAGGGGCTGGTGGGTCAGGTAATGGCACAAGCACTAAACGATTATGCATTGCAAAACTCCAGTGAGACAGCTGGTGATGGCGGTGCATTAGAGCTAGGTATTGGCTTTGGTGCAGACAGTGTGCCCATGTACCTTGGTGGCCATGATGATGAGCTAGATGTAATAGGAAGGTTAGTGGCCAGCTATCAATGGAGAGGGGCATTTTTCGAATTTGATAATGATAAATCCGATAATATCCCCATTGGCAGTGAAACCGTGATACTGGGTTTTAATGCCTACAATAGCCAAAATTTAGCGCTGGATCTCATAGTGGGGCCAGAGCACAGTAAAAGATATTCAAACAGTGATGAGCAATATGCAGGCATTAAGGAGCGCAAAGGAGATGCCACGGGAGGCGTGAGAGCCACCTTGTACATGGGCGATTATATAGGGCAGTTTATTGCGCGAACCGATTTATCTGGCCGCCATGATGGCTCAAGCGCATCCATACTCGTGGGGCGAAACTGGCAATTATCTCGATTTAACTTTCATTCTAACTTTAAACTGGGCTTTGTCTCAAAGAAAATGGCAGACTTTTATCTAGGGGTGTCGGCAGACGAGGCGAATAGTACCTTTAATGAATACCATGTTAATGATGCTTATTATTCTGCCGTTCAATTGGGTCTGGCTTACCCTTTTACAAAAGAATGGGTGTTGCGTTTTAATACATCCGTCGCTTATGTATCAGACGAACTAGCCAATAGCCCCTTGCTGGCCAGTGATTCAAACGTTCGCAATAGCACTGAGTTTACGGTGAATTATGTGTTTTGAAAAAACTAAGTTACTGGCTAGGGTAAAACTGTTTTCCTTACTTGTTTGCAAGACATTTTTTGCTGTTAGCTTCAGTTTTTTAGTATTAAGCCAAGCCACTGCACAAGCACCGAGTAACGCGGCCACACTGAAAGTCACCCCTGCTCGTTGCGTGGTGTTTCGCGAAGGGCAATATTGTGATGAAAATATACAGGTGCATTGGCAGGCTACTCGGACGGGTAGCTACTGTATACACAGTGACGAAAATCCGTTACCAGTTGAGTGTTGGATAAATTCAGCTAAAGGATCTTTAGTGATTGAAAAAAAAATAACAAAGCCCAGCCGTTATTTGTTAAAAGAGAAGGGCCAAGAAAATATTCTAGCCAGTGATACGGTTACCCTGGTATGGGTGTATGAAGCCATTAGAAAAAACCGAGCTACCTGGAGACTTTTTTGACAGACACATCTAGCTTTAAAAGCAATGCCCATATTCTCGTGGTGGAAGACGACGCCTCTTTATGTGAATGGATAGTAAACTACCTTATTAAATATAACTACGAAGTCTCCATCGCTAATCAAGGGGACATGGCTTTGCTGCTGATCAAGGAGGATAATCCTGATTTAGTGTTACTGGACATTAATTTACCGGTAAAAGATGGCTTTGAAGTTTGTAAAGAAGCCAGACTTTTTTACACTAACCCCATACTCATGATGACCGCCAGTGATGATGAACTTGATGAGGTATTGGGCTTAGAGATAGGAGCCGATGATTACATTACCAAGCCCATAAGGCCAAGAGCATTACTGGCAAGAATAAAGCTGCTGCTTAAAAAGCGCTCTGAATCCATGGAGGAAGATACAGTTGTCTCTGAGCTGAGTTTTGGCTGTTTTAAATTAGATAAAACCTCTCGCACAGTGTGGCTAAACGGTTCAGCTATTAACATTTCTTCCAATGAGTATGAGCTGTTATTAATACTATGCAGCCATGCAGGGGTTACCATGAGTCGTGAGCAGTTACTTTCGCAATTGCGTGGCATTAACTATGATGGTTTTGATCGCACCATCGATACTATGATCTCTCGTATTCGCAAAAAGCTAAATGATGATATGGCTAACCCTAAGCGAATTAAAACCGTATGGGGAAAGGGTTATATTTTTGCACCGGATGCGTGGTGAATTTTCATGCGTAATATTGCCTTTTCACTTTTAGTCACCACATTTACCGTTTTGATAGGCTTAGGATGGGGACTAGACTGGCTATATTCCCATTATATTAAAACCGATAAAAACACCGATACTTCTGCCTACGAAAGTATCGGGCGGCAATTGGCCACTTCAATTGATCACTTAACGAATTATGAAGCTTACCTTAAGGACTGGAATAGCAGCGATTTTAGTCATGTATCCTTGCTCAAGCGTGAAGATGTTTCCATGCCCGATGCTTTATTAAACAAACTCACTAGCGGTGAAGCGTTGGTTCTGCAATCTTCAGATAATTTAGCTATTTATTATTATCTTCCTAAGCTCAACCTCATCATGTTGTTCTCACCATTAGAATTACAGTCATTAAATCACGAAAATCCTGGCAGCCAAGTTTTAACACTTATTTTTTATGCTGGTGTGCTAGCTTTTTTATTGTTGTGGTTATATCCATTGATTAGTCGCTTAGCAATGATGACTCGTTTGACTCAACAGTTAGGCAAAGGAGACCTCTCTGTTCGCATGCCACCCTCAGCACTGTCTTACACTCAAACCATTGAAAAAGAATTTAATCGAATGGCTGTTAGTATTGACAACTTAATGGCAGACAATAAATTATTAAGCAGTGCTGTTTCTCATGATTTGCGCACCCCTTTGTCACGCATTCGCTTTGGGGTGGATACCCTAAGTGAAACCCATGATCAATCTGAAAAAGAGCAATACATAAAACATCTGAATGACGACATTGATGAAATGGAATCGTTAATCGAGGTGTTGCTGGGTTATTCAAAGATGACTCACAATAATATTGTGGCTGAGAAAAGTATTATTGATTTTGGTCAGTTAGTATTAGGCTGCGTGAAGCAAGCATACGATGCTGACACGCGCTTGGAATATATTAAACCTTTAGTGGCGATTAACATTAAAGGCGTCGAGAAACACTTGAAAATGTTGGTTAATAACTTAATTCAAAATGCGCTTCGTTATGGAAATAATAGGGTGCTTATTACTGTTGCCTCTGGCGAATGCAATGATCATTCAGGTCTAACACTGGCAGTGGAAGATGATGGTCCTGGCATACCTGAAGGAGAGCGCTCTCAGGTATTAAAACCTTTTGTTCGTAATCATCATACAAAAGTTACCAATCAAGGTCACGGAATGGGCTTGGCCATTGTGGATAGGGTGGTTCAGTTGCATGAAGGGCGCATTAATATTGAGGACTCTATCGATTTAGGAGGGGCTAAAGTGACGGTAATGCTGCCTTAGCTGCCGAGCAATGCGCGAATAAATATAATCGTATTAGCCAGCCAGCTCCGTAAATTAGTTTAGAGTTTTAGTAATAGTTCACCGTATTTTTACTTGCCACACTTTGTCATACCTTGCTAAATCTGTTTACAGCTCTGAGTGTTTCCTTGCACTATATTTTATTCTTCATTGAAAATTTATGGAGAAAACCGCGATGCACCGTTTAATAAATAACTTAATCACAGAAAAAAAGGCCAGTTTGTATTTAGCTAGTATTAGCGAGCGCGCCTTTGTTAAGAAAGGCTGCGGTCTTATTTTGGGGCTATTTTTAGTATTGATTTCCGCCTGTGATGACGATAGTTCCAAGCTGACCGACCCGCAGGGAAAGAATAAACAACACGCTGCCATGGGGTATTGGCTTGCCCCAGCATATGGCCAAGGGATGGCGATAACGTTACTGGAAGAAAATGCACAAAATAATTATCTATACCGTGTTTACCATGTAACAAATGAAACCTGCTTGCCTGGTGAACGTGAGGTATTTTCTTACAATGAACTTAGTCATTATTTGGTGAGTGATGATTTTGGTTACGATCTAACACTAATAGAGCCGGGTCAAACGATTATACCGGGGACTAAATTTGAACGTATTGATCAACTTCCTTCAGTGTGCAGTTCAGAAAGTATAAATATTGTGAAAGGTGACGCGGGTTATACATTTAGTCCAGCGTTGGATTTTGAAATATTCTGGAACACCTTTAATCAATATTATTTAGACTTCAGTTTAAGCGATACAGATTGGAATGAAATTTATCAAACTGCTTTCTCTGAAATTGATGATATAGAATCTGAAGAGGATTTATTTGAATTATTCTCTCTTATGATCACGCCTCTTCAAGATGGCCACAATAGTTTGGCCATTGGCACCATCAATAATGGGGAAGAGGATGACTTTTCAGTATCCCATAAACCCGATTTTGTAGAGATTTTACTGGGTGAATTTCTAACAATAAATGAATTAGAAGAGTTACATACCCAAGAGCAAGCGCAGGCCGCTAATCAATACATTCAAAGCCAGCTAGATATTTATAATGAAACCATACTCGCATATGCCAAAGAGAGCACCCTAGACCATGCTGCGGATAATCATTTCACATGGTTCATTACGGATCAAAACATTGGCTACCTTTCGATTCGTTCCATGGCCAATTTCTTGGACAGCGACTCGTCTTTAGAAGATGATATCCAAGTAGTAACACAAGCGTTAGAGAGTGCTTTAACAGCATTAAAAGATATTGACGGCCTTATTATTGATGTACGAATGAATGGCGGCGGGCAGGATGAAATAAGCATGCTGATTGCCCAAAAATTCATGGCTAATAGTGGACATGTGTATTCCAAACAGGCTCGTCTTGGTAATGGCCGTACCCCATTGGTTAATGTTTATTTAGAGCCATCCAGTGATAATCAATATCTTGGTCCCATTGTTTTGTTAACCAGTGCCACCACCGCCAGCGCAGCCGAGGTATTTGTCTTAGCAATGGGCAGTTTTGAAAATGTCACCATTATGGGCGAATCTACTCAGGGTGCGTTCTCAGATGTATTAACCAGCCGGGTGACGTCAGACATTGTGTTTGGATTCTCAAATGAATACTACCTTAGCACTACAGGGCAGTGGTTTGAACATGTAGGCATTCCTGTTGATACCCGAATACCTTTTTTAACCTCTTTGCAACGAGAACAAAATCGTGACTACGCTTTAGAAGAAGCCTTAGAGAACTTGACTAAATAAAAGCCCCTAAAAACATTGCAGTTTGTATAGATTTTCTGCTCAATTGATATTTTCTTCATTAATGTAATGCTCAGTATATTGAGAAAGTATCAATTGAGATTAAAGTCAAATGACACTAAATTGAAAAGAGTAAACCTTAAAAATACCATCGCTGCTGGCTAAGAAGTTAATGGACTTTTATTTGAACAATTATTGCCATGACGGGAGTTAAGAGTTGCTTTCCATAATAGCATCGGAAGATGTTTGTTTCAGAATTCTGACACTAAAAGGGGCTAAAAAAATTCCCACCACCAAAGCCGTGCTAAGCATATCGGCCAAGCTATGGTAATCTTGGTATTCCATTAATGTCATATACATTAATAACGATGCAATCCATAATCGGCTTAATGATCTAACCATTAAACACAAGCTCACCACCAGTGATAGGGCCACTGCAGTATGGGTACTGTAATCAAGCTCAAAAGCCGGCCATATATTAAAATGGTTATCCCAAAACATAATGCCATAGCTTACCGCTAGGCTGTAAATAACGAATAAGCCCAGTGTTTTAAAGGCAGTAAACTCTTTTCTGTATAGGCTTTTCGCCAAATACCCTAGACACAAAATAGCTAGTAAAGGGGTGTAACTGTCGGCAATGGTATCTAGGGTTTGATAATCCAGCATTTTGTATTCACTAAAGAGTAATAAAAGTACTTTGCTATTAAAGCCAAAGCGGTCTTTCAATACAATCCCTCAATTACTTAATTTTAGTCAATAGGGTCAGAAAAACGATTTCATTGATTAAGCATTCCTCAATGATGTTGATCCTATTTTCAATGTTTAGTGAGTTTATTATTTAATCAGCTACGCTGTGTGAATTGTACTTTTAATAGAGAATTTGAGTTTGATTATTTTTTAGAGTTCAATAAAATTCGCACGGCGATTCTGAGCCTGTCCTTGTAGGGTAAGATTATTGGCGATAGGGAAGTCTTCACCAAGTCCTTTTATGGTTAGCTGTGATTCATTAACTTTTAGCGACAGTAAAAAATCTCTAATCACTTGAGCTCGGGCAGTGGATAGCCAAAGATTATATGCGCGGGTACCACGGCTATCGGCATGCCCTTGTATTTCATAGCGTAATTGTGGATTGACCTTTAGATTAGAAGCGATTGTTTTTAAACTGTTTTTAGCGGAAAGACTTAATTGTGCTGTATTGCTAGAAAAACCTATGGCGTCTTTCAAGCCTTGTTTTGGTTGGGGTTGGGTTTTTCTTTCGGATGTAAATCCAAAACGTTTAATTAAACTTATACTCAATAAACTAGCATCGCTACCAAAGCGTTCGTACTCTGTTCTAACACTGAAAAGATTGGGAAGGGAATACTGCAAGCCCATGCCCAGGTGTAATTGTACATTGGAGTTTCGTTCATACTTAATATCGTCGCTTTGATTGATTAACCAATTCCCTCCGACCTTTGCAATGACCGATAAGCTATGGCGATCTTGGTGGTTACCCGTTAAGTTATGTTTAAAAACACTGGTAAGCCCTTGAGCACGGTATTCAAGTTTCCCTGACCTCTTAAATTTAGCCTGACCCAATTTCGCGTAATACCCTTCAACGGCGAAGAATTCATTTATCCCCCAGCCAGCGGTTAATTTCCACGCTGCATTAAATTGGCTACCCGATTCAGTGTAATTTGAATGGGACGCATCTGGATACAATTCACTGGCACCTATACCTGTTCCTAAATAGATATCCGTTGAATGAAAATCATCCCCATAAGATAACTTAGTAGTAAAGAGCAGCAATAAAATAGGAAATCTAGCTTGCCGTTTAATGAGTAAAATTACGATTAATAAGACTAAAAAATTAAGGCTGCCCACACCATTCTTTCCGGTTTGAATGGCACCATTTTTATCTTCTGTGTGGGGACCTTGATGGGAATCAACAGGTGGCTCTGGAACAAGTGGCTCTAAATCTAAACAATCAATACTGGTGCATTGAGGCGATGGGGGCAATGCTGCTTGCATATAATCTGGCATTAAATTGCCATCGCTGTCTAAAGGATTGCTGGGGCTAAATCCAAGTTCTTGTGTGTCACTTATTCCATCTTTATCTGAATCATTGTCGCCATCGTTTAGGTTTTCATCGGCATCCTTGTAACTCACTATGCCGTCTTCATCTATATCAATGAAATTGGGAGTTTGAATATTTTCTATTTCTTCAATGTCCAGCTTGTCATCGTTATCATCATTAATATCGGCATAATCAAGTAGACCATCACCATCTGTGTCCATTAATGGTAATAATTCAGCCTGATCATCAATACTATTATTATCTGAATCCTGATCCATGTAGTTGGGTATGCCGTCCTGATCATTATCATGGCAAGTCGTTGGTATTGGACATTCAATCACATCGCTCAAACCATCTTTATCAGAATCATTATCCCTGTCACTTAGATCTTCATCGGCGTCTTTAAAACTGACTATGCCATCCAAGTCTTGGTCATCTAGGTTGAGATGGCTTGGAGAGTTAATTTCAAACACATCAAGTAGGTCATCGTTGTCGTCATCGGAATCTGCATAGTCTGCCTGCTGGTCTCCATCGGTATCCCTCATAGGTAAGGGTTCGGATACATCGCTTAAGCCATTATTGTCTGAGTCTAAATCCATGTAGTTGGGCACCCCATCCAGGTCACTATCCGCACAAGGAACCTGTTGCTGGCATTCAAAATAATCATCTAAGTTATCTTGGTCGGAGTCATTGCCATCAGAGGGATCAGTATCTGCGTCCAAATGATCGGCAATGCCATCTTGATCCAAATCTAAGGGGTTAGTGAGCGGGTTGTTGTCGTTATCAAGATCTATGATATCCAGTTCATCGCGAGTATTATTGCCATCGCCGTCATCATCGTTATCCAGTGGGTTTATGTCACCATTGCCATCAGTGTCTCTTGGAAAGTTCACATCAAAAACCTCTTCTCCATCCAGCAAGCCATCACCATCGCTATCATTTAGAAGGGGGTCGGTATTAAGTTGTAACTCTTGTGAGTTCGTAAGGCCATCGCCATCAGAATCATTATTGGGATCATGGTCATCTAGATCAAATTCTTCGGTAACCCCGTCACCATCATTGTCTTTAGGTTGTGAATCAATACAAGGGGTGCTCTGTGCATTAGGGACACAAGGGTTGTCATCATCAGTATCTTGATGATCTCGAATGCCGTCCTGGTCGGTATCCAAAGCATCGATTAAAACTGAAATAGTAAAAGTGGCTCGTTGTTCAAGACTATAGGCGCTAGAAAATGCTCGAACTTCTATTGGATATTGCTTTTTTTTTTCAAAATTAAGGGCATCACTTTTAGACAGGCTAATTAGCCCCGAGGAGGCATCAATGGAAAAAATATTATCTTCATTTAGGCTTAAACTGTAATGTACTAAATCACCATCGGCATCTTTTGCATTGGCAGTTATGCCGGTAAGCGTGCCAGTACTGGCACTTTCTAATAGCGTGTTTTCCTCGAGGTCCTCATCGGTAATGGCTTGCAAAAAATTATCATCAACATTATTTAAGGAAATCGCGACGATTTGTCTGTCCTTCTCATTGATGCCATCATCCGCTTCAATGATGACTAGATATCCATGACTGCCATCGGCGGCTTTGTCTGTTTCATAGTCCAGTGCTTGATTCAAAACCAATTGGCCATTTACCAATGAAAATAAAGAAGCATCTGCACCACCTGTTATTCGGTAAGTTAATTCTTGCGTGTCTGGATCAAGCGCACTGGGAAAGTAGCTCGTTTGAGTTTCATTTTCATTCACTATTAGATGAACGCTAACGTGATTGAATTTAGGGGATTCATCATTTAAGTCTATAAGCGAAATCGTTACAGTTTGTAAGGTGGGATCATTTACATTATCACTGGCCGCAATAATCACCTCATATAAATGATTGCCTGACGTGGATAGGTGATGATCGTAATCCAACCCTTTTTTTAAACTTAAGGTATTATTGGATAGTAAAAATAGCCCAGAATCCTTACCACCAGCTATGTGATAGTCAATCAATGTACTGTCAGGATCGCGAGCATTGGTAATGTAACCTGTTGCCGTTTCTTCTTCATTAATGGTCAGGGTGATTTGTTCTTGAAAAAACTGTGGAGACTCATCATCAATATTGATAATGTTTATGGTGATTATCGCTTCGTCGTGAGCCCCGTTAGCCTTTGCGTCTACTGTTACTTGATATTGGCTTTTTCCACTTTCAAAATCAGGCGGATTGTTAAAACTTAGTTGGCCGCTGTTGGCTGAAATATTAAAGTAGCTCGCATCACCCTTATTCAGTAATTGATAGGTGATCGCATCACCATCAGCGTCTTTATCATCATGTCCATCATTAATGTCTAAAATCATTCCTGCGGTATTTTCAATGATATTGACCATGGCATTTTCGATAACGGGTAAAAAATTATCGTCATCAAATTTGTCGGCAAGGCCATCTTGATCAAGATCGGGTAGAACTGTAATGGGAAAAAAGCTCCAAGCGCTTGAGCCATCACTCGAAAGGCTAAAAGCCACCAGTAAAATGGGCCCCACGCTAAAGACGCTACCTGCCTTAACTTTCACCACTCCATCGGCACTCACAATAAAGCGGTCGTCATTAACGGTAATTGTCGTGGTATCGACCACATCGTCATCATTTGCAAATAATGTAATGCCGACGGTTTGCCCTTCTTGACTGTATTCACTAAACTCATTGACCTTAGTGTCGGTATCGATAGCTTGAGTCACCGAATATTCATTCATATCCACCACGGTTATGGTAACGGAAACTTCTGCTGTATTGCCGTCGGCATCGGTGGCAATGACGGTCACGTCATAAATTTGATCGAGATTACTGTCTGTGGGATTTTCAAAGTCACGGGGCGAAAGTTGCAATGCACCTGTACTGGGGTGAAGGCTAAAAAGTGCAGCGTCGGCGCCGGATTTACTCCAGATGACTTGACCAATATTACCTGTGACGGTTGCGGTGTCGTAATGTGAAAATCCCTCTGGAACAAATTGGTTGGCAATACTGCCAATACTGAGTATGGCGCTTTCGACTTCATCCTGAACTTGAACCATGATGTGAGTATTTTCTATTATTCCATTTGAACTGGCCAAAACCCATAAATCATATTGACTTTTTTGTTCGTAATTAAGGCTCTTTACCAAGGATATTATGCCGTGACTGGCATCTATTTCAAACTCTCCCCCTTCGTTGCCGCTTACTAAAAAGTAATTAATGATATCGCCATCTTCATCTGTGTCACCACCTGTGGTGCTGTCGTTTACGTCAAATACCACAATATTTTTCAGATTGTTTTCCTGAATATCAGTCACTGAGTTTAATAATAGTTTGACTGGAATATCATTGGCTTGAATTGAAATAGCTTCAGAAAATTCAGTGATATCTGCTTCACCTGATTTTAGATAAATGCCTTTTAAACGCAGGTAACCGCTGCTTTCAATTACCTCATATTGATCCGTATTTGCTGCGGCTATATCTGTCCAAATAACATTGTCACTGCTGGATTGCCATTGATAACGGGCAGTATCAGCATTTAGTTTCAAAGTATCTTTTGTGATGACAATATTGGAGCCGGTGTGAGCTTTATTATGACTCAGTAATAAGCGACGAATGGCCACCGTAATTTTACTAAAGGTGGCAGGGGCAGTGGCTTCATTGGTTGCTGTTATGGTGACGCTATCTTGTGTCGAAAAAGAGATGGCTTTAGCGGCGCTTAAATTTCCAGCATTAATTGAAAACTGACGATCACTATCACCCCCTTTAATGGCCCAGTGACTATTATCTCCATTGATTGAATTTAAAACACCAATGTTTTGATGACTAAGTAGATCTTCATTCACATAAAGGAAGTGTTCCGCTGCAATTTGAAACGAGTTTTGATTAAGTGCCAATACATAATCTTCCACTTCACCGTTAGTGGCACCGCCCTCAAAAGATAAAGAATTAAAAGTACTGTCTGTGGTTAGGCGAAAACGCGCGTAAATTGGGTAGCCATCAAACAAGGCATCAAGTCCCAGAGTATGAGGCCAAACTAGATCGTTATTAGGATGGCCTTGAAGGGTTTGAGCGGAAACGTGTGCACTGGCATATTCGAAGGACTCGAATAAACCATTGCCGTTAAAATCTATCCAGCCATGGAGCCTCGCTGTTTGGTCTAAGCCATTACTAAGGGTAATGTGGTTGGCTGATATGACATAATTTCGAGTGCGGTCTGTTAAATCGTCGTCATTATGAAGGGGGGGCAGCGTTATGCCATCTTCATCATTTACTTGGTGGTTATCATCATGGTTTGCTGGGTCGCTGGGTATGCCACCGGCTTCGGTATCCACGGTTAAACCTAAAAAAAGTTGTTCGCTAGCGTCTAATGTTCCATTCAGGTTGTAATCTGCTTGCTGGTGAAAAGCCCCGCCGCCAGAGGTGGTGCCATAGGATTTTTGTGCATCGCCATAATCGGTACCCAAGCTTAACGCACTGTTTATACCCTGACTGATGACGCCATTGGCACCTGCTTCAGAAGGCACGCCATTAACGCCCTGGTGAATGCCACCCAACCCACCGGATACGAAAAGAGTGGCGGGGCTGGCATTCACCACTATGTAACCACCGCCCCCACCGCCGCCGCCGCCATGTTCCTGGCTGCCTGGGGCACCGTCGCCACCTTTAGCCGAAATATGCAGGGCGCTTAAATCACTATTGCTGGGATCTGTATTGTGAAAAACTATGCTGCCGCCAGCGCCCCCGCCGCCGCCACCATCTTTAACAACAGGGTTGCGGGTGGTGGATATACCGATAGAACCATTGGCTTGTATGGCCCCGCTGCCAGTGGTTGTATCCGACATGATAAAGACGATGCCGCCCCCTAAGCCACCATAGGTTTTACTTTTATTTTGATTAGATTCACCAGAGCCGCCACCGCCTCCTAATAACGGGCCAGCCAAGACAGATTGCCCTCCAAACCCAGCAAAATTAAGAGCTGTGCCGCCCACCCAGCCCTGCGCTCCCGTGCCACCACGACCGGCATTGGAGCCGCCGCCGCCACCAGAATTATGAGGGCCAGCACCGCCACCGGCATTAGCAGGAGCCCCACGGCCTTGGTCTCCTCCTTGAAGAGTGCTGTTTATTGAGTTTACTTCACCCGTGCCGTCATATAGAAATTGGGGTGTACCCGCAATGCCTTCACCTTTGGAGCCGCCATCCCCACCGGTTATGGCCACGTCAGAGACATTGTCTGTGACGCTAGTGGTATCCGCTTCTACCCCGCCACGAAAACCCACGTGATTAGCGTTAATTTTAAAACCATTAAAGTCGAGATTTCCGCTGACTTTAAAACTGTTAATGCCGCCAGTCTCGCCATTCCAGGGCAGGGTTAATAGGTCAGCACTGAGTTTTGCACCGTCTGTATAATGAGGCACAGAGACCATTTGCCAGTTGGCTTCTAACGTATCTAAATAGCCGTTCTTAAGAGGATTAAGCAGGGAAATGGTATTGCCATTAATTCCCGTGATAGTGGCAAATTCGAAGGTGCCTGCACTTTGGGAAAGCAGGCCACCGGCGTAATTGTCTGTACCATGCAGCCCTGTGGGAACGGATTCCATAGAGATACCTAAACCCACGCCATCCCCATAGGTATCGTCATTATCCGTATCCAAGGTGGCCCCTTGCATCTGGATAATAAGCACAGTTTCGTTGATGGCAAAATGATGGGTGCCTCTCACATTGGAAATAGTTATATCCTGACTGGCAGGCGCCACATCTCCCATGCCTTGTGCGTAGCGATTAAGGTGACCAAACAGATCAGCCGGTGCTGCCCAAGTGGAATAACTGCTGCAGAGCATGATGACAAAGAAAAAAATAATAAGAGGATCTTGGATCTTTAGCGGATTTTTTATTCGAGAAAAATTTGGATTCATCCACCCATAGATGAAAGAAAGATTAACTCGATACATGTTTACTCCAAAAATCGGTAAAGGCTTAAAGCTTTAAAGCCCTTGCCTGATAGGTAATGACCAATCCTTATCGGTTGTTTGAGCCGAACGGTGGTAAATAGTCAAAGGGAGACCAGTGGGGGGGACTCACCTCAATATGGGGTGCAATACTAATTAAAAAATCTATTTTAATAACCTAGGCTTAGGCTAAATGATTATTTCCAAATATGGGGTAATGCTTGGCGGGCCCGTTATATGTGCGTTAGCGTTTGGTTTCTTGGCATTAATAAATTAGCAAGCTTGATTGATTGGTTGTCATCGACAGGGTCCGTATCTGCACTTTTTCTGCTATATTTTAAAGAGGCTTAAGAGTTCTTATTATGAGTACGATTCAATATTTGAAAACCTTCACCGCAGTTGTGGAAGAGGGCAGTTTTACCGCTGCTTCAGAAAAGTTAAACCTATCTAAACCCGTCGTTAGTAAGCAAATATCCCAATTAGAAGAAGTCTTGGGGGTTCAACTTATTGTAAGAACCACCCGTAGTTTAAGTTTAACCGAAGCTGGTGAAGCCTTTGCGACTCATGCCTTAAAGATAATGAGCGATCTGCGGGAAGCGGAATACTCTGTTATGCCCATGCAAAACGAACCTAGGGGTACCTTGAGCATTTCAGCGCCGCAAAGTTTGGCCTATTCTATTTTGCCCAAAATATTGCCCGTTTTTCAAAAAGAACATCCTTTGATAACGCTGGATATTAAAATAACAGGCAGGTTTTCTGATCTCATTGAGGATGGAATAGATGTGGCGTTAAGAATCGGAAAGCTTAAAGATTCAACTCTGCTAGCGCGACTCATTGCACCTTGTCCATTGAAAATATGTGCCTCTCCTGAATATTGGGAAAAACAAGGCAAGCCCACTCATCCCGTTGAGTTATCGCAGCATAACTGTCTTATTTATAAGCCGGGCACTCGATCAGGACAATGGCGGTTTGAAGATGAAAAGGGCGAGACTTTGAATGTTAAAGTCTCAGGTAATCTGCATACTGACGAAGGTGGTCTATTATTAGGCGCGGCTATCAGTGGTCAGGGAATAATGAATGCCCCTTCATTTTACGTAGAAGAGGCCCTTGAGAAAGGATTATTGGAAGTGGCCTTAAGTGAATTTACACGAAAAGATACTGGGGTTTATGCTGTGTATCCTTCAAGTAAGCATATTTCTTCAAAATTAAGAGTATTTATTGATTTTTTAGTTTCCGCCATGTGATGGCGTCTTTTCCTAGGGGATATCAGTTCTTTTACTGATGACCAGTGACGACACTTTTAATAGCCAATGCCTAAAAAGCAGCGATATATTTTATAGACACTGAGTTAAGTCTGTTTGAATGCAGACTACCCATTTATAAAACCCTGTGCTCGGCATAAGCCCAATTTAGACTCCTCGTTTATAGACTCTTAATGCTAATTTTTTATAAATTAGTCGGTGACCGAAACATTCCTCATATTCCTCTCGTACTCAGAAAACTCCCATTAACTTTATGAAACCCTCTCTGATACGTTTTTAAGATATTACCTAACTTTACAAAAAGACTTCACTATGTGGTTAAAAAATTACCCCTTGATACAAAGCCAAGGATTTCATATCACATTTACCTTCTTTGATTACAACGATTTGGGAAACAGTCAATCAGTCGAAAGCTAAGTTATAAAAAAAACGTTTCCAATTAGACTTGCGTCACATATTTGCATTGGAAGATTCCAGTGATTAAAAAACTAATACATCAACATTGAGTGATTCGTTAGATCGCTAAGGAAAGCCGTTGAAAGATAGGTGGGATTCAGAGTTTTGGATTTTTCATCGTTAAAAATGAGTTAGATAGGAATTTTAGAGTGAAAAAAAGCAGTCGTACCCAAAAAGGAGGAGCTAATCTCTCCCGTTGCCTACTTATTGTGCTTATTGCCAGTACCTCTTTATTTGTTCATGCCGATAAAAATAATGACGGCACTCAAAAATTCACGGTACTTCATACTAATGATAATCATGGACATTTTTGGAAAAACAAATATGGCGAACTGGGCATGGCCGCTCGTGCCACTTTGATTAATCAAATTAGAGCAGAAGTGAAAGCAGGTGGCGGCAGTCTATTGCTATTGTCTGGTGGCGACATCAATACTGGTGTTCCTGAATCAGACTTGCAAGATGCTGAGCCTGATTTCATTGGCATGAATATGATGGGCTACGATGCTATGGCAGTGGGAAACCATGAATTTGATAATCCTTTTAGTGTATTAAAATTGCAGCAACAACTAGCCGAATTTCCATTTTTAGCCGCTAATATTTATAAAGAAGGTAAGCGCCTATTTAAACCTTATGAAATTTTTAATCGAAGTGGATTAAAGATAGCCGTGGTGGGGTTAACCACTGAAGACACTGTCAGTATTGCCAACCCAGAGTTTGTGAAGGGCATTGATTTTAGAGACCCAAAATCAGAAATGAAGCAAATCATTGCCGAGCTAAAATCAACGATTAAACCGGATGTCATTATCGCATCTACTCATATGGGCCACTATGCCAACGGCAATAATGGCTCTAATGCACCTGGCGATGTGGCACTTGCTAGATATTTAGATTTCGGTGATCTGGATATGATTGTCGGTGGCCATTCTCAAAAACCTGCCTGTATGGATGCGGCTAATTCTCTAAATGAAAAGTATAAGCCCACTCAAGCATGCACTCCAGACAAGCAAAACGGCACCCTTATTGTTCAAGCTCACGAATGGGGAAAATACCTGGGTCGTGCTGATTATGAAATGAATGATGGTGAATTGGAATTAGTAAATTACCAACTTATTCCCGTTAATTTGAAACAAAAAGTTAAACTACTGGGTAAGAATAAACGTGTATTTTTAGAAGACGAAATAAAACCCGATCCTGCTCTATATGAAGCGCTATTACCCTATCAAAAGAAAGGCCAAACGTCATTAGACATCATAGTTGGGAAAACCAATGGTGAGTTCATAGGTGAACGTAATGTAGTACGAAATCAGCAAACTAATTTAGGTCGGTTAATTGCGACGGCCCAGATGAAACAGGCAAAAGCCGATTTCGGTATTATGAATTCCGGTGGCATTCGCGGCTCTATTTCCCCTGGAGACATTAGTTATCGAGACATTCTTTTAGTTCAACCTTTTTCCAATATGATTTCAGTGGTTGAAATGTCTGGTGCTGAGGTTTTGAAATATCTCACTGTGGTAGCCAATATTAAACCGGGTTCTGGAGGCTATGCTCAGTACGCTAATTTATCTATGTCGGTAAAAAATGGACAGGTATCCCAAGTAAAAATTGCTCAAGATAATTTGCAATTACACCGTAATTACCGTTTCAGTGTGCCATCTTTTAATGCTAGTGGCGGAAATAACTACCCCAATATCACCACTCATCCAGGCTATTCCAATACCGGTTATGTGGATGCGGATGCCTTAAAGAATTTTATTGAAGAAAACACTCCCCTAGATATAAAACGCTATCAACCCAGCGACCATATCACTTACCAATAACCGATTAATAAACTTTATTTTAAATATCTCAAGAATCAATGCAGGTACCTTGATGAAATACACACGTCTTGTTCTAGCCATTATGGCCACCACTGTTTTTATTTCGAACCAATCCCATGGTTTAAATATTTACGAAGATCAGTATGGTCACAAAATTGATCTTTACGGTGAAATTGGCAACGGCGGTCACTTTAACGCCGATAATAAATATGGAGAGTTTAATAGTGATGAAGAATTTATTGATGATAGTTTTGCCTCACTGGGCATTAAAGGCACCTACGATAAAATTTATTACAAATTGGAAATGGATTACTTAAGGGAAAATTGGCAGGGAGGGTCTGGAGACATGGTGTTAGAGATAGATAAAGGCTATTTCGGTTACCTTTTTACATCCAATCATGCGTTAGAAATGGGCCTGACTGACACAGCTTTTGACGACTATGACAGTTATGGTGATTTCACGTTTGATACCACAGTGGAAACAGGCGAAGCCAGCGATCAGGGTAGCACCATAAAATATGAAGGGCAGTGGGGATACTTAAAGTTTGGTTCGTCATTCAGTTTCAAAGGGAAGTCTGAGTCAGGTTCCGAACTGGGGAATGTTAGTAACGGTTATCTGGGTTTATTTACCGATGCTTTATCTATTGTCGCGGGGTTGGAAACACTTCAGGGTTCTCAAGGCGTCTCTAAGCAAGGCAAGAAAAACTTAGCTGGTTTGGGGCTTCGTTTAAATATGGGGAATTCATTTTCAATTGGCTTAAATGGATTTTACGAAGAAGAATATCTTGCACGGTCTCGCACGCCTATTAGTAAAGCGTCAAATAATGATGAGTTTACTTATATTTATAACCAGTATGAAAAATTGGAAAATAAAGGCTGGTTAGTTTCGTCGAAATATATATTCAGCGAAAAATGGGAGTTGGTCATGTCTCATAATTATGAGGAATACGGCCAGTGGGATGAATTTAATACTCAATTTGGTGATTTAACTAAATATACCTGGGGAAAAGAGAGAGTATGGCAAACACTGGGCATTAACTTCAAACCCTATCCATCCGTCATCATAGCAGCCGAAGGCAGTGTGGGTGAAGCGGATCAAAGCCTTTATGCCTACACTCGAATTTATTTTTAAACGTTATTTAAATTGTCACGATTAAATTTTATCGACTCTTTCTAGTGGATCATGATTATGAAAAAAATACACAAGCTTTCGCTGCTTTCTTCCTTAATAAGTCTGGTCTTTAGTCAGACCGTTATGGCGTCAGCCACCAGTGTCTGTACCGATGCCCCTGACATTACCTTTAAAACCGTTAATGAAATTCAAGGTACTTCGACTATTTCACCTTTACTGTCTGCGGGCGTATACGAAACCGAACAAGAGTATCGGGTGACCGGTGTGGTCAGTGCCATTATTAATAATGCCATTCTTCTTTATAACCATGATGCAATAGAGGCCACTTCAGATGGACTTTATGTTTACCTTGGCAATACAAGTTACCCAAGTGTAGGTGATACAGTTTGTGTGAAAGGTGTGGTTAAAGAATATTTTGGTTTAACTCAGGTCTCGGCCACCAATCAAGAATGGGAATTGATCGATAGTACCACCAGCGCACCTGTTGCGATTGACTTAAAAGTTAGTGCGCAGGACAGTTCTTTTTCAGCCACACTTGAGCGCCATGAAGGCATGCTAGTGAATCTGCCCACGGATATGGATGATGCAAAAACGGGCTACCAGGATATGCGTATCGCCCGAACCTTTGGTTATGATTATGATGCGGGCCGTAACAATATGGTACTCAGTTATTCTCGTATTAACCTGCACCCTAACCAAGTTGCAGCACCAGGCAGCGAAGCGGCACTTTTGCAGCATAATCAAAATAAAGATTATCGTTTATTCATAGAAAGCGATGATCGTGCATCGAATGGTGAAATCCCTTACTACCCTAATTTTCAAAGTGATCCAAGAAATAACTACGTACGTGTTAATGACAGTGTTGTTGGTCTGAAAGGTGTAGTTCTTTATGCCTACGATGAATACCGATTATACGTGCCTGATAATAATAGTTTTAATATTGATAAAAGTAATATTATCCATAATAGCCCACGTACTTCTACCCCAGCCATTTCAAGTTTGGTTAACTATGATGAGTTTTCCATTAAAGTGGCCACCCAAAATGTTCTGAATTTTTTCAATTCACCTTTTGGTGGTGAACAAAATCATAATGGCGACAATCGAGGCGCTGATTCTGGCTCCGAATTTATTCGTCAGACCGATAAGTTAGTGAATACCCTTTATGCCATGGATGCTGATGTCATTGGATTACTAGAAGTAGAAAACAACGGCTTTGGTACCTTTGGTGCGATTAAAAAAATTCAAGATTCACTAAACGCAGAGTATTACAAAGATGAAGCAGATGACCGTGGTGATCCTAAGCATATAGAAAACCAGTATGCGTTTGTGGCTGTGGATAGTAATGGCGATATGGTGATTGATTATCAAGATAACATCGGCAGTGATGTGGTCACTACCGGCATATTGTATCGCCCTAGCAAGCTGACGATTGAATCCGTTAATGTCATTCCTATGCCAGAACAGCACGCCCCGATTATTGTCGATGCAATGGGTGCCGCTATTTTGGATGATAAAGACGAATTACGTGAAAGTGGTGAAAATTATCAACGGGATTCGCTAATGGCCACCTTCATTGTTCACAATACCGGCAAACGTCTAACTGTGGTGGCTAATCACTTAAAGTCGAAAGGTTCCACTTGTTGGGAAGATTGGAAGGGCTGGGAAACTTGGCAGGACTTTGATCCAGTAAATGATGATGTTCAAGATCCAGACTTTCAGGGTAACTGTGAAAATTTCAGGGTAGCCGCCGCAGTACAGCTAGGTGAAGAAATGGAAAAAGTAGGTGGCGATCGTATTCTTTTGGGTGATATGAATGCTTATACCTTTGAAGACCCAATTTTAGTGCTGACTTCTAACCCCAGTAATAAAACCATAGTTGCCGCTCGCGATACTTTCATAGGCGATGCCAAACAGTTTGGACCAGAAGGCCAGATTATCAGCAAAACTTATGGCTACCTCAGTGCTGCGGCACTAAAAGATGAAGAAAAAGGTCAATTAAGTTGGAGCTTCTCATTTAATGATGAAGTGGGTTCTTTAGATCACATGCTCATCAGTCCTTCTCTAGAAGAGCGCTTGGTAGATGCCGTTGAGTGGCATATTAACGCAGCCGAATCCACCTTGTTTGACTATAACGAAGAATTCAAAGGATCTAACAATAACTTCTACCAAGTAAGCCCATACCGTTCTTCCGATCATGACTCTGCTGTGATGACATTGAGTTACCAATACGGTGAAACAGATGGAGAACCTGTAAAAATTGTATCAAGTGAAAGCCGTTTAGTAGTGCCTTATATTTTACCGGCGTCATTAAACCCACAAATTAATGATGTGGCTGAATTAGTGATTCATAACCTTGAGCAAGAAGCTTTTACTGTGGCCATTCCTAAAGTGGCGTTACAACAGGCAGGGGCACAAACCGTTTTATTTCCAGTGAGTAATTTAGACGAAGGTCAGTACCGCATTGAAATGCACTTGAAAAAAGGTCCTGCTTTAGAAAATGAAATTAATGACGAACAGGTTGAAGGCAGTTTGATTACCCATTCAAGTAAAACAATGATGATCGAAGTGACTAATAAGTCAGGCTTACAAGCAAAAGCAGTGATTCCTCCTTACGATAATACTGGGGGTGGTGGTCCCTTGGGCTTTAGCTTATTGATAAGTGCTCTTGGATTAATGGCTAGGCGAAAGAAATTTTTAAAACAAAACTAAGCTACTCCTAACAATACAACGCAGTGCCTTAGTTTCATAGGAAGCTCATTTATGGTGCTGCGATTATGCAAAGTAAAAATATGATTACCCGAGGTGTTCATGAAACAAATTAAGCTAAAAATCGGCCGTTTATTTTTTGCATTGACATCCGTGGTGAGTTTATCGGTAGAAGCAGAGGTAATCATATCCGAGTACGTTGAAGGCACTGGGAATAATAAGGCTATAGAAATATCAAACATGGGTGATGCCAATGTTAATTTGGACGGTTATCAACTTATAAAATTTAGTAATGGATCGAGCAATCAAACCGTCTATAACTATAGCGGTAACCTAGCAGCCGGTGCTAGCTTGGTTTTGTATAACAGCCAATCTATACAGCCCTTTAAGATTGCTCGTCATGCCATCTCTGAAATTTATATTGTGAAGCATAATGGAAATGATCAATTCACATTAAATAAAAACGGAATAGTGGTGGATTCCATAGGCCAATATTTGAACCTAGGTTATTTCTTGAAGGACGTCACTTTAAGGCGTAATACGAATATCACCATTGGGGATACAAATTTTACCGATGAGTGGACAAGTGGTGAATGGACTTCGGTAGGTAAAGATGTAGCCAATGGTTTGGGTTGCCCAGGTATTAATCGCTGCGCAGTGCAGGGGCTTGAATCTGAGGCGCTGGTCTCATCTAGTGATGCAGCCGTTAAGACCTTTAAATATTCTAGCTTAAGTAATTAGTGTTCGTAAAAAATTAAATTTCAGCGCCGCTAAATGAATGATATTGGTGCTGTGAATATTCAGAATTAAAATGCGATACCCAGGAGGTATTCATGAAACAAACATGGTTAAGAGTCGGAAAAGTATTTCCCTTGTTGGCAATATTGTCCAGCGCTTCAGCGAACGCAGATGTCATCATAACGGAATACATTGAGGGGGGGGGTAATAATAAAGCGATCGAGATTTCAAACCTGGGGAACGCCAGTGTGGATTTGGCGGGATATCAACTGATTAAATTTGGCAATGGTACCGACAGCCAAGCCAGCTATGACTATAGCGGTAATTTAGCAGCAGGGGCCAGTTTGGTTATTTATAACAGCAGTGCTCTAGACCCATTTAAAACAGCGGCCGGCGCCATTGCTGAGACTTCGATTGTTCAACACAATGGTAATGATCAATTTACCTTGAATAAAGATGGCGCTGTGGTGGATTCCATAGGCCAATACTTAAATACGGCTAATTTTGCCAAAGATGTCACCCTAAGACGCAATAACAATATCACTGAAGGGGATGCTGACTTTACCGATGCCTGGACAAACGCTGATTGGTTTTCGGCCGGTAAAGACGTTGCTGATGGTTTGGGTTGCTCAGGTGTCGATGCTTGCGGTGCCGTGCCTGTTGATCCAGAAGAGCCTGAGGTTCCGGTAATACCCACAGGCTCGCGGGTCATCATTTCTGAAATAGTTAATGGCACGAATGCTAATAAAGTCATTGAAATATCTAATATTGGCGATGCCGATATTGATCTAGCCGAAAACCAATTCAAACTGCATTTATATCGTGACGCGGCTACCTGGCCCAGTGAACAAGTTTATCTGCAAGGCAATTTAGTGGCCGGTTCAAGCTTGGTGGTTTATAACTCAGCCGCCACCGATAACTTTAAGAAAGACGCCCCGCAAGGTTTAGACGCTGCCGATGTGGCCAGTTTTGATGGTAATGATGCCATTGTTTTGTTATCAGGCAGTGGTGAAACAGTAGTGGATAGTTTTGGACAAATTGGCGCCAACCAGATTTGGTTAACAGCCGATTTCAGTTCGGCAACTGCCACATTGCGCCGAAAAAATTCGATCGTGTCGGGGGATAGCAATGCCACAAATGATTTTTCCAGTGAGCTTGCTGATTGGCATTATGAGTTGCAAGACACCTTTGATGGTTTAGGTTGCCATGGTGAATCGGCTTGCACTGGCGCAGAAAGCATGCCTACAGCCGGCACAGCTTTAATTAGCACTGCCTGTTTTAATTGCCCTGATCTTGGCAAGGTGGCTGATATGTCTACTTATATTCACGACAGCTATTACGCCACTGCCCTTGCAGCGGGCTTGAACGATAAAACCGCTTTTAGGGCTGCCCTGACTCAGGATATCTCCGCGAATTATACTCAGTTAAGTTACGGTGAAGTATGGACGGCCTTAACCCATACCGATGAAGACCCAGAAGATTCTGACAACGTCATTTTACTTTATTCGGGGCGCTCGATATTTAAAGACCAAAATGCCTCGGGGGATCATAGCTCTAATTTAGATTATTGGAACCGTGAACATGTGTGGGCTAAAAGCCATGGTTTTCCCAGTAGTTCACAAAAAGGTTATACGGACATTCATCACCTACGTCCGGCAGATGTCTCGATAAACAGTTTACGCAGCAACTTGGATTTTGCTAATGGCGGAAGTGCCATTGAAGAAGCACCTGAGAACTCACTAAACCCCGACATATCTTGGGAGCCAAGAGATGAAGTAAAGGGCGATGTTGCCCGTATGGTCTTGTATATGGATGTACGGTATGAAATGAACGAAGCCGCCATGCCCGATCTTGTGCTAGTTGATCAGATAGGTGTTGATGCATTTGAAAACGAAGGGGACCCAGTGGCTAATCTGGGTAAACTTTGTGATCTATTAACTTGGCACGCGGCCGACCCTGTAAACACATTTGAGCAAGCTCGAAATAACGCTATTTATGAATATCAAGGCAATCGTAATCCATTTATAGATCATCCAGAGTGGGTGGCCACCGCCTTTGAAAATGCCTGTGTCACCGAAGTAAATCCAATCGGTTTTGCTGTGAAAAATAATGTAGCGTTATCGACTTTAGTCACCAGTGAAGTACAAACCTTAACCGGTATTGCTAGCCCATTAACGATGAGCATAGTTGGTGGTGAATACTCAATTGGTTGTACAGGTGCTTTTACCAGTGTTGCCACTACGGTTAATAATGACGATACCCTTTGTTTACAACACACTTCTTCAGACAGTTATTCATCGACGGTTAATACGGCAGTCACCATAGGTGAAGCCGTCTTTAATTTTTCTTCATTAACCATAGAAGATCCCAGTCCAGTAATTGAAGAACCTCCTGTGATTGACATACCAGAAGAACCTGTGGATGAAGTGCCAGCGAACGAACACCCAAGCAACCAAACACCAGGATCATTCTCTATGTCGCCTATTCATAATGCCGACCTGTCTTCGACTATGGTGTCGGGCATCGTCATCGTGGCGGGTATTCAGCAGGCTGTTGCAGTTAATGTTAGTGAAGGCAGTGAATATTCAATCGGCTGTAATAATACTTTCACCTTTGCTGAAGGTTCAGTTTCCAATGGCGACTTTATTTGTGTGAGACATATTTCTTCTAGTGAATATGCAACACAAACAACAACGACTTTGAACATAAATGGTGTGAAGAGCGATTTCATTTCTACCACCAAAAGTGAAACGCATGATTCAGAGCAATTAGCCAGCGAAAATAGTGACGATGATGACGAACTCAGTGGATTGGGTGGTTTGGGGTATTTGTTATTGCTCTTGCCTGGTGTGCTGATACTGCGTACCCGTAAGAAACCCGCACTAATAGAATAATCTAAAGTTCTTTTGAAAAGCCAGTGCGTTTATGTTCTGGCTTTATCGATTTTAAGTCTATTTTTCAATGTTGAGACATAGAAACTATTGAAGCGGTTAAGGATGATTCTCAGTAGCGTAAGTTTAAATATTGATTAGCCGTGATGGTTAATCAAGTAAAGTTAAGAGTTAATATGAAATCAATAAGTTATAGTTTTTGTCAGGAACGTGCGAGCGTTATATTAAGCGTTTGTAATCGATTAGCCTCTATGTTTGAAACGAAATTAAACCAACTGTATTCCATGATTAAATGTCATCTACGCTTATCATCGTTGCTATTGTGCGTATTTATTTCGCTAATGCCTGTGGCAAGTTTACAAGCCAAAACTTTTATAATAGGGGTGGAAAATGTAAACCTTTATCCGTTCTATGATTTTAATAAAGTTAAACCAAGAGGATACCTTGTTGAACTCATTCAAAAATTTGCCGAGCATGAAGGCTTTGATATCGAGTTTAGGGTTATGCCACCCAAAGAACTTTGGATAGCTTACTTAAATAGTGATGTGGATTTTAGAATGCCAGATAACATTACCTGGAAACGGTCTAGAAAAATGGATTACAACCTGACTTATAGCGCGCCTTTAGTCTATTTTAATTCTGGAGTAATTAGTCTTTCAGAAAACAAAAATAGACCTATATCAAAACTAGGGACCATAAAAGGATTTACTGCTTGGAGTTATAAAGACCAGGTTGACTCCGGACTGGTAACGTTAGTAGAAGAAACCGGTACAGAGAATATGATTCGCGGGCTTTTTAGCGGCAGAACAGATGGCGTATATTACAATGTAGAAGCCTTTATTCAGCAAGTTCAAGACTCTGGATATGAAAAAGAACGTGTGATATTTCGCAGAGAATTACTCAAGTCACATTCCCTATATATGCTTTCTTCAATTAACTATGGGGATAAGGTCTATGCATTTAATCAGTTTTTACGTGATAACAGAGATTGGGTTCGTGAACGTAAAAGGTTTTATGGCATAGATGCGTATTAATTTAATTCGAATAATTAGTAATTTTTTAGGTTGATATAACGATGACTAATTTCACTATGGGTTGTATTTATATATGAATAATACATCTATAAAAACCATAATAACCGCCACTTTACTAACTTTTGTTATTTTAGTCGCATTATTGGTGGGGACAATAAGCCAGTGGACCGCTAAAAACATCATTGAATCTCGCGTTGTTCATAATGAATTACCCAATATGATAGGGCTGATCTCTGAAAAAATAGATAAAGAGATTTTAGTTATGTTAAGCATTGCCACGCAACTGGCTACCGATGCTCATATTCTAGACTGGGTGGTAGATGGAAGAGGTGAACCTCAGGAAAAAATATTAGTGGATAAACTTAATGCCATAGGCCAACTAAATGGATTAACCTCGGTTTCTTTTGTTGACCGAAAAAGCGCTGAATTTTGGAACCAAGATGGCTTTTTAAGGGTATTAAATAATGATTCGAAAGACGCTTGGTTTTTTAACTACCTTGATAGTGGTGAAAAAAATATGGTGAGTGTTTATACCGATCAAGATACCGGTGAAACCGACTTGTTCGTTAATTCTCAACAAGTTAACGGTCGAGGGCTTGCCGGTGTGGCCAAATCTTTTGAAAGTGTGGTGATTTTATTAAAGGATTTTAAAATAGAAGACAGTGGGGTGGTCTATCTTGTTGATGAGCAAGGCGAAGTTAAAATTCACCCCAATAGATCCTCCCGTAGCGATATAGATTTAGAAACTATGTTTGGTCGATATACCAGTGAAGATTTGTTGAGAAAGAAGGGTGTTAATACCACCACGGCTAAGTATAACGGTAACGAGATACTGCTGGCTTCACGTTATATTGAAAGTATGGGCTGGTATGTGGTGATGCAAGTGCCTCACGCTGAAATATTTTCATCTTTAAATCAGGCTGCCATTGAAATATTTCTTTGGGCACTGTTGGTTGTGCTGGTAGCGGGATTGGCAGCCCATTACATGGCCGTCAAAGTGGCGTCACCCATTAATAACACAGCTCAGTTATTTCAAAAAATGGGCCAGCAAGATGCCGATTTATCTTATCGATTACCTGAAACGGGTCAAAAAGAATTGGTAGAGGTAGCCAGTGGATATAACGCCTTCATGATTAAGCTAGAAAACGTGTTTGATCAGATTGCCGTATCTGGGCGACAAATTAGAGAAGTGTCTGAATTATTAAAAAGCACCGCGCAAACCACTATGGACAGTACTTTACGTAATGATGATAGCACTGGCCAAATATCCGTTACGTTAAGTGAGGTCAGTACTGCGGTTTCTGAAGTGGCTAACAATGCCAGTGAGGCCGCTAGGATTGCAGAAGTGATCGATGAGAATGGTAGTGTCATTAGTCAAGTGATTGCAGAAAGCAAAATAGACATTGATGGGTTAGCCAATAAAATACAGGACGTTTCTGAGGTTATTCATTCCATGAGTAACAATACAGATACCATAGCGATCGTTTTGGCGGTGATACATTCCATATCAGATCAGACCAATCTTTTAGCATTAAATGCCGCCATAGAAGCGGCTCGGGCACAAGAGCACGGCAGAGGTTTTGCCGTGGTGGCCGAAGAAGTGAGAAACCTAGCCAATAAAACCGCCGCCTCAACACTGGAAGTGCAAGCTATTTTGGATATTCTGAAATCCACATCGGTGTCTGCCAATTCGGAAATAGAATTAATTATAAAGCAGTCTGAAATTACCAGTAAAACATTCGCTAAAGCGGAAGAGATGCTGGCAAAAAATAAACAGTATTTCACGTCTATTTCCGACGCTAACCATATGGTAGCGGCTGCCACTGAAGAGCAATCCGTGAGTGTGGAAGATATTAGTCAGCGAATGAATGAAATTAAAAATAATTCCCGTAGTAATATGCAGGATATTACTAAAATCGCCGATGAAGTGGTGGGGCTGAATCAAGTGGCCGAGAATTTAGATGATCTAATGGGGCAATTTGGGAAACAGTAAATTCAGGCAAGATATAGTCGCTAGCACTTTAGTTTGCTGTCGCTGCTTCAATTTAACAATTACTTATTAAAGAATTTACAAAATCGATATTCTGAGAAAAGTAAATTTGCATTAAAATGAAGTAGCGAACTGGCTGTGTGGGCTAACGGAATCAATAATGATGGCCACTGCAAAATTGAATAGGCGTAACCCCAAACCAGGTTTTAAAGGCCCGGTGAAAAGCACTGCTTTCAGAATATCCTAGCTGCAGGGCCACCTCATTCACCGAGCGTTTTTCGCGCAGCAAACATTTCACTGCAAACTCTTTTAATACTTCTTCTTTTATTTGGCGAAAGCTGGTGCCTTGCGCGGTTAGATTTCTTTGTAAGGTACGTGGCTGCATACCGAGTTTATCCAAGGCCCCTTCAATAGTGGCCTGAGAAAAATGCTGTTCTATAACCCAGTCTTTTACAATGTCAATTAACGCCAGGCCTGCGCGTTTATTACGTAATAACTCTTCTGCGTAGCCTTTATTTAATTGGTAAAGGTGTTCGTCACAGCCCTGTATGGATAAATCCAATGTGTCTAAATCAAAGTGCAGAGCGAGGTTACCCGTGGTCACTTGCACCTCAGTACACAGCCCTTGTTGATTTAAGGCTTGGGCAATGAGTTTAGGGTTAAGAGTGGGTGGCACCATTAAACGTTTGGCTTGTACCTGCTGATTGGAAATGGCGGCGACAATCCCGAGTGTGCCGGTCACGACCGCCAATACCTGATGGGGATTGACGGGCACCATATTGTAACTGGGCTGGTACTCCCAATTTAGGCATGCCTGATCTGCTACGGTAATTTCACTGCCGTGGTAGGCGCCACTTTCACTCACTAGGGTTTGAAAGGCACCAATGTTATTTAACGCCACCCTCGCTGTGGGGCTGTGCCAAATGACAGGGGCCAGTACTCCGACGGCACGGTAATCTAGGCTGGAGCCCGCTTTCAATCCCAATAAAGGGTCATTGGCGAGTTTGTCGGCACGGTGCCACATTTTTCGAGCAGAGCCCACATCTAGCCGGTGGCCACTGATAAACCTTTGGTTTTCAAAGCCCACTAGGTCTTTAATAATGGTGTCGGCATCCAACCCTAAATTGGAGAAGGCACGCATGAGCGCGTTGATCCATTCACCTTCTATATAGCTGCGCTTCATGGTGGTCACTTAGAGGGTTCACCTAATTAAATGGGAAGTAACGGTCGTATGGTGTTTTAACTGGCTGCGCACTCTGACAATGGCTGCAACAGTAGCGCGTTGCTCCATTCACCTTCAATATAGCTGCGCTTCATGGTGCTCATGTACAGATCACGACTTAATTAATAAAATAAAAGTGTCGTATAGTGTCAATTTTCAGCGCATCCTGTCAATGACCTCAGTTAAAAGAGGGTAGATACTGAACCTATAACAATAAAAGCAATAGATGTATGGGAGATGTTAGATGGGTGAATACAATATCAATGGCTTGGCCATTCCGTTGTTTTTAGTGTTTATGGTGCTGGAATATGTGTGGCTTAAATTGCAGGGTAAAAACCTACACCGCTATAACGATACAGTGACCAGTCTTTCCATGGGACTGTGTTTACTCATATCCGATGCCTTATTAAAAGCTTACACCTTTGCGGTGTTTATTTATCTTTGGGAGCATTACAG
>CAJXRF010000021.1 GCA_913058575.1 uncultured Bermanella sp. | reverse complement strand
CAGCTGACCCTGATTCCTACCTTATTAGATGATGCACTTCGGAGTTGAATCCAAGTAAGCATATAAAGAGTCTATTCGCTTTTTTCTTTGCATTGATCACGCTCAATAGCCAAGCCGTTGTTACCCATACGCTGCAAGATAACACACTTCATGCCAAGGTAAATGACTGGCATATCCCATCTAAAAGTGTAACGTTATTTCATCAATATACTTCCTTTAGAAATCCAGAATTAACCGAAAGCCAGCTACTAAAAAACATCATTGAAAATCGCTTGCTAGCCCATTACGCCAAAGAAAATATTGGACTATCCGTTATTTCAGATGAAACCAAGGTGGGATTTAAACAAGAACACGCCACACAAGCTCAACTCATTAATGTTATCAAGTCTCAATATCAAACTGATATCAGCCATAGCATCACCCAGTTACAGGGTGGCAATCTTAAAAGTGTCATTACAACACCACTTACCTTGTCCAAATTAAAACTGAATGATCTTTTCACCATGACAAAAGCTATGGAATACACACTCAGTCATCAACAGAAAAATAAGCTTAAAGATATACCTTTATTAATTTTTCAATTCCCAAAGACCTCCGAGAAAGCCATTACGCTTTGGGATATTTATGAGCGAACCAACATGCAAGAAAAAATGGCGCTTTTAAGGGAAATACTGCCACATTGAAAAAACTCACCTACCAACATTTATCTTCATTATATGTATTACACTGGGTAAAACACTTCACTAATATCAACGAAAATGAACTGGCTAACTTAAAACAGTTTATTTCTGATAATCGCATCGCTCGCCAATATCAGCTTTATAGCGGTGTAAAAACCGCCGTACATCATAGTAACCAAGCCCTGCGAAAATTTTCTAAACAGGTTTCCCAACAAAAAGTTGAGCAGTATTATCAAGCAAACAAAGAAGATTTTAAAACCGTTAAACAGGTAAAAGCTCGACACATTCAACTTGCCAGCCAATCACAGGCCGACAAGGTATAATGGGTGATGGATTATTATGTGGAAGAAAACTTAAATGACTTCAGCCTTGTAAGCCAAGCCATGAATGATTTCACCCCACTAAACAGCCGTGCGACGGAAATAAGAGGCCTGCTAACCGAAGGGGGGGATTATTCATACGCATTGGGGGGAATTGTATTAGAAAGCAAAGTGCACGAGGAACGTGTACAAACCGCTAAGCTAATGATTCCCCATTCCACTGCCATGGTGGTACATATTTTAAATCATGCGGCCGAGCAATTCTAAAATTCTTCCTAGTCGCAAACAAAAAATAGGCAGTCAATTGGCTGCCTATTTTAAAAAGTGCCTATCTACAAAGGAAGTGATATTTCTACCTTAATGCCCCTATTCACTGCACTGTTAACCGTAATCTTGCCACTTAATTCACTCTCCACTAGCTGTTTCACAATTGACATACCCAATCCATTCCCCCCTTCCCCTGCCTTGGTGGTGTAATGTTCATCGAAAATTCGTTGTAGGTGATGTGGCTCCATTCCGTTGCCGTTGTCTGAATACGCTAAATGTAGCCTGTCACCTTTAATCTCATGGCTCATACGAATTTCCCCAATATCAATTCCTTCAAAGCCATGAAGTATTGAGTTATTAATCAAATTAATGATGATTTGAGATAACGCACCAGGCTGAATCGTCATTAATACTCCATAAGGAATTTTAATTTTTATTGTGTGATCCAGCCTTTTCAAACTGGGCCTTAAACTGAGTAAAACCGCCTCTAAATAAGATCTTAAATCAATCTCAAAAACACGATTACTACACTGATCAATTGCCACTTCTTTAAAGCTATTCAATATAGAGTTGGTGCTTTCTACATTGCTCATTGCAATATCAATGGCTTCAGAGGATAAATTTAAGAATCTTAATAAGTCAGCTTTCTTTAGGGCCCCAGAATTTAGCACATCGAGGGTTTGCTTAACCCCTTCGTTTAAAGACCCAACAGCCATTCTAAGGGAGCCAATAGGGGTGGATACTTCATGGGCGATGCTTGACACTAATCTTCCGAGTCCAGCCATTTTTTCAGTTTTAAGTAGGTTTATTTTTAAAAGCTGCTGGCGCTCAAGGGCGCGCACTTGATTAGTCACCCTAGCCAACACTTCCAATTCTTGTAATGGCTTTAGAATGTAATCAATGGCACCTACCTCAAAACCCTTTTGAATGTGCTCTTGCTGGGAAAGTGATGTGACAAATATAATAGGAATGGCCTCACTACTGGCATGGGCTTTTAAACGCCGGCAAGTTTCAAATCCATCAATACCCGGCATAATCACATCTAACAAAATCATATCAGGTCGATCTTTAGCCACCATTTCAATGGCTTCGATGCCGGTAGCGGCCTCACTAGTATGATAACCCGCCTCTTCAAGTAGCGCCTTTAAGAGCTCAATATTTGACTGGGTGTCATCTACTATTAATATATGGGTTTGCTCTGATTTCACGTAAGACACCAAGCCTAGAGAAAGAACGCGTATTCATGGCATCAGGCGCCACCAGTCACCCCCTTAGTCTAGCAGCCGCGATGTCTGCGGCTAATCAATTAGCCTATAACCAGAACAATTCTTATTCCCTTTAATATTAAATAACCAAAGCTATTTCGCGAAACCCGCAGAAAACATTATAAACTTCCATAAAAAAGGCTACCCGAAGGTAGCCTTTTTATTTAACACTTATCATTTAACACTACATCATGGCTTGTAAGTAATTGGGTAAGCCAATGCGAGTAATTAAACCTAACTGTTTTTCCAACCAATAAGTATGGTCTTCTTCAGTGTCCTCAAGCTGCTTAACCAGCATGGCACGGGTTTCGTAGTCTTGTTCGGTTTCGCATAGGGCAATGGCGTCTTTCAAATTCTTAACCACTGAATATTCAAGAGCCAAATCGTTTTTCAGCATTTCTTCTACATCTTTGCCCACGTTAATAGGGTCACGCTTCGCAAGATTAGGCGTACCTTGTAAAAATAAAATACGCTTAATCATTAAATCAGCATGCCCTGTCTCGTCTTCCATTTCATGGGAGATGCGTTCAAATAATTTTTCCAACCCCCAATCTTCATACATTCTTGAATGCACAAAGTATTGATCCATGGCAGTTAATTCACCGGCCAATAAATCATTTAATACATCAATAACTTTTTGATTACCTTGCATATCAATTCTCCTGGTAATTAAGCGTGCATCATCGATTGTAAATAATTCTCAATGCTAACTTTATTCACTAAGTCCAGCTGAGTTTCTATCCAGTCAAGGTGCTCTTCTTCGTACTCTAAAATCTCGGCCAACATGTCTCGGGTAACGTAATCAGAAAGGCTTTCACACAAGGCAATAGAATCTCGTAAGTCTTGCAATGTCGTCACTTGCAATTGAAAATCACTTTTCAGCATTTCCAATGGGTTTTCGCCTATCTGTAACTTACCCAATTTTTGTAAATTAGGCAGACCTTCCAAAAACAAAACACGCTCAATAATTTTATCGGCTTGCTTCATGTCTTTAATAGATTTCTTGTATTCCACTTTATCTAGCGCTTCAAAACCCCAGTTTTTAAACATACGGGCGTGAAGAAAATACTGGTTAATCGCAACCAGTTCGTTTCCTAAACACTTATTAAGCTGCTCGATGACTTTACTATCGCCTTGCATGATCAATGGCCCTTTTTATTCTATGGTTATTCAGCGTTATTTTGATTTCTGGATAATATAGAATACTGATAAAAAGCCAACCTAAAATACACTTAAAACCCTGTATATAGGCACTTTTTTACAAAAACTGGTTTATTGACGACACGGATAGATAATAGCAATTAGTTGCATTTAGATTAAAAGATAAAACAGTTTCTTTTGATCAATCTTCAACCATTTAATTAAAGGTGCACTCACTATTCCCAAAAGAATAAAACCAACATTTCCTTTCACCTGTACTGTTGAAAAGATTATCAGCCTTATCCCACTCAATAAGGCAAACCTGTAAAGTTTTATATTTACCTATTTGTGCATAGCTCCTTAGCAAGAAAAGGAAGCACCAATAACAGGTGGTACTTACTGCAACGCTGCTAGCGGTTATTTTCTGATCGATTAATAATAAATATACAAAACTAAAAGGCACATGTGTTTCACTACTTTTCTTCTCCTCTGTTTTTAAACGTGAGGTGTATCACGCTTTATTTTATATTGTTCAAACCTATACCATATGGCAGGGGCCGCGGACTGGCTCACTTTATAAGATTAGCCATTAGAAAATTACGATTTTTCGGGGCTTGAACATGAAGAAAATAATGAGTTTGTTGGCGCTACTATCAGCAGTTATTTTATTGGGCGGCTGTTTACATAAAACTTCGGAACAAGCCAGCCTAAGTGGTCATTCTAGGGTGTTAATTGGGCAGTTATTTGATGCTCCTTTGGCGAATATTCATTATCACAGTGATCACTTCACAGGTGTCACCAGTACCCAAGGTGAATTTCTCTATCTTCCAAATGACCGCATTACCTTTACCTTAGGGAATTACCAGTTTGCCAGGGTTAAAGCGGCGCCTCATTTAAGTCTCAGTGATCTATTCCCAGGCAGTCAATCTCATCATTCAGTCATTAACCTGCTCCGCTTATTGGGATCCATCAGTGAAGTCACGGTTGATAATAAAGTGATATTGCCAAATCTAGCTGATTTAGATTTAGCGGCACTGGGTTTTTCTCAAAGCCTCAGGCAGTTTGCTAAAGATCCGTTGGTTTTGAAGTTATTGACACATCTAGGCAATCAACTTAACACTCAGCAGTGGGTGCCCAGTGAAGTTGTGTTTGATCTGTTGCAAATAATGAATCATGGCCCCCAGAATGAAAGCCATTCGCAACATATACCATTACAAATGAGTTCTTTATAGTGACTACGTTAAAAAGCCCTTTAAAGGTCGCTTAGCAGGCGCTTCTTAATTGAGCCTCATTGCTCCAGTTGAGAGTTTGTAACAACTTGGGGAGTTTCAGGTACATCATGGAGGCAAAACCTTCATGCTCATAATAGTGACTTATGCTATTAGGCAACAGTACCTGTAATTCTTTAGAAAACGCCTTGGCCACAGAATCCCCTTCCCCATAAAAAATGTGACACGGTTGCTTTATTTCAGCAACATCAAATCCCCAAGCTTGTGTGGTTAAGATGATATCCTGTAATAGAGCTTCCACTCCTTGGCGAGTGCTTTCGATAGCTTGTAACTTCACTGGACTTTTCACTTCCGATAACCCAAGAATTTTTGCATCTGCTTCGTTAAATAAACCCAACAAATGACGATAAGATTCTTCAGGCTTGCGCTTAAATTCAAACATACTCAAACGCATGGAATACAACGCCAAGCGGGGCCAAGACTGACAAAATTGGGGAAAGTGTCGATAAAAAAACGGTGCCCCTTCTATCTTGGCTGGATCCACCTTGGGTGAAAATGATTCAATTAGCATGATTTCTTTCACTCGCTCTGGGTAAGCATGGGCCATGGCCAGCGTAAAACAACCGCCAGCCAGCGTGCCTAACAAATATGCAGAAGTGATATTTAAATAATCGAGTAATTGCACAATGTCTTCCGGGTAATCCAACATGCTTTCATAAGGGGGCTTGGAGGACAAACCAAAACCAGCGCGCTCTGGCACAATGACACAAAACCCTTGCGCCAATAGAGATTCCATATATAAGGTGGCTTCTAAGCGACAACTTAACGAGGCATGACTTTGCAAAATAGGGGTATGACGAATATCCCCATACACCCGATAAGACAATTGACGCTTATCATTAAGTTCAAGTAAAAAGTCTTGGCCAATGAGTTGGGCGTTTTTTTGAAGTGATTTCTTAAAACTTCCATTGAGTGACAATGGTGAACGCAACAAAAGCGACACCAACTCTTGTTGCTTTTTAGTATTGGTTTTTTGCAGGATTGACTTGATGTAATTTCGAATAGTGGCCACTGTGCTATTGCGAATTTTAGCAATGTCTTCGGTTGAATAAGCACTGGCTAACTTGCCTGCGATAAAGGCTTCCGTGGGCGTTAAATGATACAAATTTTGCAATTGCTCAAATTGAATGGGCACATTAGGTTGTTGCGAAATAAACAATGCCGCGACAGCCCTGCTGGGAATATGCCCGTTGTACAGCCCCTTTACTTGGGTAATAGGACTCAGCATGGCCAATAATGGGTCGCCATTACCTTCCTCGCTGGGCCCTTCTAGCAATATGGCTTGGGTGTCGCTGCGTTGATGGCGTGCAATATTTTTTACTTGTTTTTTCAACAATGTATTTTGTAATTCACAACTCAAATTCAATGCCTTGGGTAACTGTTTTAAGTGCTTGATTTGGGCATACTTAAAAGCACTTTCGTTGGCAAAAATAATCTGAGCACCTTCATCTAACAGCAAAATAGAATAAGGCAATTGCTCGGCAAGGGTGCTGTACACCATTTGTTGTTGTTGGCTTTCAAAAAAGCGCTGGGATATTTCAGAAGATTGCTTAAGGTGAACTATTAAGGTGCTAACAGGCGTTAATTTTTGATCTTGATCAATGCTGTTTTTAAGGCTTTCAAGCAACTCTAAATACAAATGGCCATTGGTGGCAGCACCGTAAATAAGCTCAATAATATCCTGGTTGTCTTGGCCTAGTTTCATGATAACGGCACATCCATTTGTGAATCGATACCCAGCAGAAAGACGAAAATAGCGCTCTATTAACGAATAATCCATACGACAAGCTTTATGCCGGAAATTAACACAGCGCATTTTCCATTGCCACTGCATTGCCTTGCTTTACGGGGTACGCTCGTTCAGGCCTAACGTGAACTAATAACCTTATTTTTCCCTTTGAGGCCCTCTGCGAACGCTTAATCCAGCATAATCTCGTGACTAGGGCTCTTTTGGCCCGTACTTTATACCTTTACCTGTCTGTAATTCATTGAAAAATAATGACGTAATCTAAATTAATTTGCTGCATTTGACGTATTTCTCACCCTCACTAACTGGCAGCCCTGCTATTTCCAGCTTTAATTAGGGTATACATTCTTGGATATGCAACTGCACTTTATGTCAACGCCAATACTCATTTGTGATGACTCCAGCTTTGCGCGCAAACAGATGGCCAGAGCATTGCCCAAAGATTGGGACGTGGAAATAACCTTTGCCGAAAATGGCCAAGAAGGGGTAGATGCGATTCGTGCTGGCAAAGGCGAGGTAGTGTTTTTAGACCTAACCATGCCCGTCATGGATGGCTATGGGGCCCTTGAGATCATTAAAAGGGAAGATCTACCTGCCATGGTGGTGGTGGTATCGGGAGATATTCAACCAGAAGCCTTGGCACGGGTAAAACAGCTTGGTGCCATGGACTTCATTAAAAAGCCCATTAATGAAGAAAAAATCACCCATGTGCTCACTGAATTTGGGATTTTAAGCCCATGAGTAAGCTTCCTCCGATTGATTTGATGCTCAGTGAAGAGCAACGTGATTGTTACCAAGAAATCACTAACGTAGCCATGGGGCAAGCCGCTGACCTACTGGCTAGATTGCTGGATGTTTACGTTATTCTGCCCATTCCCAATGTTAATTTATTAGAAGTCACTGAATTACAAATGGCCCTATCGGCCCTAGAAGACACCAATTCTGTCTCCTCCGTGTGCCAAGGCTTTATTGGTGCAGGCATCAGTGGCGAAGCCCTTATTATCTTTAATGACGCAAGCTTTGAAGACATTGCTAAATTAATGGAATACACCGGCGAGCTGACAGACACCATAGAAATAGAATTGCTAACTGAAATGTCCAGCATTTTAACAGGCGCCTGCATTAACGGATTTTCCACCCAACTGGATTTAGATTTTAGCCTAGGCCACCCTGTTGTCATGGGGCAACACTGCAATATTAGCGAATTAATGAAAGCCGAAAACAAGCACTGGAAAAAAGCTTTGGCCATTGAAATAAACTACACCATAAAAGATTACGATATTAACTGCGACTTATTGTTACTGTTCACAGAAGACTCTTTGCTGTCGCTCAATGAACGCATTAGTTGTTTATTATGAGGAATCATGACTAGCGAATCACTGGACATTACAGAATTTCATTGGCTACTGGATATGCTGCAAACCATAGATGTAGGGTTAGTGGTAATGGACCGGGAATTCAATATATTAGTGTGGAATTCCTTCATGGAAAACCACAGTGGCTTAAGCCCTGACAATGTTAAAAATAAATCGATTTTTGACGTATTTAAAGAAATTCCAGAGGAGTGGTTACGAAAAAAAGCCCGTTCTGTTTTCTTATTAAAAAATCGAACGTTCACCACTTGGGAACAACGCCCCTACGTCTTTAAATTTAAAAATTACCGCCCTATTACGGGCACGGCTCGTTACATGTATCAAAACACCACTATCATTCCGCTTGGCTCCACTGACAGCACTGTGAATCACATTTGTATGACCATTTATGATGTTACCGATGCAGCCGTTAATAAACTCGCCTTAAAAGAAGCCAATGTCTCACTGCAACAGTTAAGTCGCACTGACCAACTCACCCAACTTAATAATCGAGGGTTCTGGCAAGAGTCTATGGAAACAGAATTTCAACGCTGCAGCCGCTATGACAGCATCAGCTCTTTAGTGTTATTGGATATTGATAAATTTAAAGACGTCAATGATCAATATGGTCACCAGTGTGGCGATGATGTATTGAAAGAGTTGTCTAAAATAATTCAGGGGTCCCTGCGCACCACAGACATTGCAGGCCGGTATGGTGGTGAAGAATTTGGCATTATCCTCACGGACACCATTGGAGCAGAAGCCTTAGTCTTCAGTGAGCGCTTGCGCCAAAAAGTACAAGCTTGCACGATAAAGTCAGATGGTAAAGACATAAATTTTACCATCAGCGTGGGCATAGCTGAATTTAACCCTTTAATTGAAAACCACTCCCAATGGTTAAAGCAAAGTGACGTGGCTTTATACAAGTGTAAGGATAACGGGCGAAATCAATGTTTAATTTATCAAGCTGACATGAACAGTTAATTCGTTATATTTTATTCTATCACCACCAAATTAACCCCATAAAAAAAGCCGCTGAAGACAGCGGCTTTTTGCATTTAAATAACAATGAATTGTTAAGGTGTGACTGGCGCCTCTGGAGTGCTTGGTGCAGTATCATTTTGTGCAACTGGCTCTTCTTCCACTTCCACATATTGCCAAGTAATACTGCCACCATTATTAATGCCTGACATGAACACTTGACTGCCTACTGATGCTTTTTGTAGGAATTCATCGGCACTTAATGGCGTTTCGTCAACTGTTTCTTCATTAGTCGTGCCTTCATCATCCAGCGACTCCTCGCTCATGTCCGTGCCTTCTTCCCCTTCCATTTCATCATATTCATCCCAGTCATCACCAAAGTCTAGGAAGCTATACAACTCGATGCCCTGTGCCGTTAGGTCAACGGTTTCACCAAATACAGTGATGGTCTTTTGCGTGGTCTCGATGCTTTCAATGGGCGCAGCCATAAAGACTTCATTTGCTTCATCGGCTTCCATTTTTCCAAGGAAGATGGCAACTAATGGTTGGCCTTCACCTGAATGGTAAGCGGCTACTTCAACATAATCACCAATACTTAAATCACTTAATGTGAGAGTACTGATGTTTTCTTGCCAATCTTCGTCATCGTATTCGTCATCAAACTCTTCATTACTAAGATTCGCCTCATTTAAGTCTTCGTCGTTGAAGTCTTCGTCGTTGAAGTCTTCTTCGTTAAAATCCTCTTCATTGAAGTTGCTTAAATCAAAATCATCTTCATTGTAGTCATCGCTTTCATCCCAATCTTCATATTCTTCTAACATGTCTTCATTGGCGATCAAAGTGCTGTCATTAACACTAAAGGTTTTACCTAATATGGTCACCGTATTATTTTCAACATCAATGGCTTCAATTACCGAGGCCACTTCTAGAAGGTTTTCAGGTTCTACAAAAATGTACTCTGCAGTGATGGTACCATCTTCATTAATGGTGCCTTCCACTTCTACTAATGCATCTACTACTAATAAAGACGCTTCGCCGAAATCAAATTGCGTTTCATCATTTACCAACACCGTAACACCAGACACCTGGAACTGACCATTGTTAATGGCTGTGGTGACAAGGCCTTCAATTTCTAATAACTCACCATGTTCACCCATGATGGTTTCTTCGCTTTCAACTTCAGCGGCCAACAATACTATTGAACCATCTTCTGATTCTGTCATGGTACCGTACACATCAATCAGTTTATCATTGGCTATCCATTGTTGGACTTCGTTTAAATCTCTAACCTGACTGTAATCTACCGTTAATTCATTAATCTTAAAGGTCATGGCCGCGGCATCTAATGCACTTACCACACCCAAGGTATCAAACTCGGTAATACTTTGATCAGACAAACCAATATAGCTTGCTTGCCATTGGCCTAATGAGTTACTTAGGCCACTGATTTCTAATACTTGTCCTTGAGTGATGGTTTCTAGGGTAATGCCATCAAATAAAGTTTCATTGTTCACTAAGATGGTTTGACCCATCACAATTAAGCTATGGCCGGTCAGGTTTACGCTGTCGACAGGTCCTTGCAGGCTATCATCGTAGGTTAACATGGAGGCTGTGGCCGAGCCGTCGCTATTGTAGTCTGCTGTAATGGTTACCACTTGGCCCAGTTTAATTTGGTCTTGACTGCCAGTTTGACCATCAAGGTTAATGGAGGCCTGACTCACATTAAAACGGATACCGTTAACAGTAATGCTAGAGGCATCTTTGCGTGTCACTGCGCCTGTACTGGTGCCCTCACCGCTGTATTTTGCATTGCTCGCTTTATCCGCGTCATCTTGCGATACATCCACATTACAACCTGTGATCGCCCCCATCATGGCCGTAACCAGCAAACTTTTTTTCATGTAAGACTTCATAATATGGCTTCCCGTTGATTCGATAGTAAACTCGCTGTCTTTCTATTAATGGAGTGAGTGCCTTGTTGAATTGAGTGATATTTAACAAGGCTTCTCAAACCCTGAAACCATCTTAGCCAGTTCAATTGTTAGCTGTGTTCCTGTTGTGTTATGGGAGTGCTATGAGAATGTTAGTCATTTGTTGGCAGAAAAATAACTAAGCGATATGGCACAATTTAAACGTGAACTCGGTCTCTCAATAATGGCTTAAAAAGTCATATTAAGGGGCTCTCGCTTACACTGCATTTTGGGATGTGCCCGAGTCTAAAGGGCTAAGGAGCATTTGTTAGCGTTTTGTAAGGGAAATATAGTGCTTCCCTACATTTCATTGCCCCCCTACAATAAAGCCTTAACAAATTTAAACATTGCGCTTTGAATGAAAAGCCATCCAAGCCTTTAATTATTAAAGGGCAACCTTGATACAGCAAATAAAATTTGGTCAATAAATAAATATGTTTGTACGAATTTATAGCGGCATATTGTTTTCAACTTTAATATCCATTTCCTGCTGCTATTTAGCTTATCAGTATATTAATCATGTGCGTGTAAGCGAATACACCCTGTCTATTTTCAGTGGTACTCAGCAGTTAATTACGCAAGGCGTGAATCGCCACCAAGGCAACAAGCGTAAGCAATGGATTGACTTAGTGGAGAAGCTGATTGGCCTGCCTATTACTGTTAGCAAGGCAAACACCTCTCCCCTCTCCCACAGCCAAATTGAAACTCTTTTACAAGATAAAATTTACATCGAGCCGCTCAAAGATGGCATTCATAGCCGTATCTGGACTCAGGCTAACGATGGCGAATTAATCAGCGTAAAGCTTAAGAACATAGCCGAACAACAACTTCGTATTACCGCTTTTTTAATTTTAAATGAATTGGGTCGCTACCCTAGATCCAAACAATTTGAACAACTGGTTCGCTTGCGCCAGTACTTCCATTACGACATTAATATTTACAGTAAAAACCAGCTGAGTCTTGATAACCAACAGCTGCTGCGACTTGACCGCGGCGATGTGGTGGTCTCGTTTGATAAAGACAAAAGTAACCAAGATGTTTTGCATGTCTACAGCCGTTATAAAAGTACACGCCAATATTTAGCCATAGGCCCCATTGCCACTTATAACGCCAATCCCACTTGGCTCATGGCCGCTTTATTGGTGTTTGCCTTGTGCGTCACTGGGTTCTTTATTTATTTACTGGTTAAATCTCTTGAAAGGCGCATGAAGCGTATCGGTGAAGTAGTGGTGAACTTTGGGCCAACGACCCTAGGCACACGCATTGACGATACTGGCCAAGATGCCATTAGCGATATGGCCAAGGGCATTAACGTGATGGCGAGTCGAATTGAAAACCTATTGCAAGACCAAAAAGACATAACTCAAGCCATTTCCCATGAATTAAGAACCCCCATTTCACGCATGAAATTTCGTGTGGAAATGTTAAAAGACAAAGCCCAAGAACAAGACCTAGTTAGGCTTGAAAAACTTAATCACGACATACAAGAACTAGATTTACTGGTAGAAGAATTGTTAGTTTTTCAAATGCTCGATTCTAACAATACACCACAGCCTACTGACGTAGACATGGTGGCGCTTATTCATACTATGCTCGCTGAAATATATGAGCCCTACCAAGCCATTAAGCTAGAAATAAACTTTCCACAACACGCTGTTTGCGTGAAAGGCGATGCCAATCAATTACGACGCATGCTGCAAAACTTAATGATCAACGCCTTCAAACATGCCCAATCAACAGTACGAATATCGCTTACTGAACACCCAGTAACGCTACAAATCAGTGATGATGGTGATGGCATACCAGAAGATCAGCGCCAACGTATATTTACCCCTTTTGTGCGCCTTGATTCTAGCCGTAATCGTCAAACAGGTGGGTTCGGATTGGGCCTTGCCATTATTTCGCGTATAGCCCGCTTACACCAAGCCAATATAGCCGTTACGGACTCGCCACTAGGGGGAGCCAATTTTAAAGTCACCTTTCAATCCTCTCAACACTCGGACTCTAAAAGGCGATCACCATGATTCGTCTTATGCTTCTCTTTAGTGTTTATTCTTGGTTGTTGGGTGCCCATGCACACGTGCGAGCTGCGGAACAACACCAAGCTGATAGCCAAGCCATACGTGAAATTCAGAAGCTTGACCAATCACAATTGGATTTTGATTTTTTTGAAGACAACGCCCTAAACAACACAAACAGCCAGCAAACCAGCGAAGCGGACTTATTGGAAGCATTAGAGTTGTTAGAACAATCCCCTGATGATGAAGAGACCCTAGAAAATAATATACTAGAGCCATTGGAAACCGCCGGTGGCTCATTAAGTGATGATAGTGAACTCTCCACTGAAATGGATGAAGAAATTGAATCCGGCTTAGATCAAGACATCAGTGACGAGTTACAGGATGCTTTAGAGGGTTTTTTTGATGAATAATAATAAACAACACATGCTAAACAGCCAGTTCAAATCAAGGGAACAATTATTATGATAAACCAGGCTCCTTTTATTGCTACGGCCTTTTTATTGGTCAACCTTTTTATGCAAGGTGGCATAGCTTGGGCACAAGACACACCAGCACTGACTTCCAACGGACAGCATCCAACGGTGCTCAGTGCCATCCGATTAAAGAAAGCAGGTGAAATAAATCAGGCCATTAAACAATTACGAAACCACCTTCAGGCACACCCAAAAGACTTACACGCCCAGGTTGAACTGGCCGCCAGTTATTTCTTAGCCAAGGATTACACAAAAGGCAGTAAACTCTTTAAGAAAATCCTCAAATCCCAAGATGCCACAGACACCGTTAGAAGTAATGTCATTCGCTTTATACAGAAGCACAAGAAAAACATAAGCGATCAAAAGCAATTAAATAATCAGCTATCATTCATTAAAAAGAGCCAACAAAACACCTCATTTAAAATTAGTGACACGCAAAAACTGTTAATAAAAAATAAGGACTTTACAAACGCACAACTGTATTTGGTGAGCCTATATTTAAAGCAATATCGCGCCAGTGAAGCCCAACACCTATTGACCAGCATCACCCGCAAACGCCTTACCCCAGAACAAGAAATAGCGCTAAAAAGGCTCTTACACCATTATCAAAAACATTATGAAGCGAGATCCAGTATCACTATTACGGGTTCATGGCTACTGGGGCATGACGACAATATCGCCGCCAGTGGCAGCGACGGCTTAGATGGTTTATTGGATCTCGCTATTGAAGACTATTACGAAGAAGAACCTGAAAAGGAATTCGAAGAGGATAACGAAGAAGAATTCGAAGAAGAATTCGAAGAAGAATTCGAAGAAGAATTCGAAGAAGAATTCGAAGAGGATAACGAAGAAGAGTTCGAAGAAGAATTCGAGGAAGATCCTGACCAAGTGCACGAGTGCGATATTGATGATAGTTGCTCGGAAGATGATGAAAAAACCAAGCAATCTGGATATTTTAGACGTCTGAATGCCAGTGTAAAAATCACTCATATAACGCCAAAGATCGATGATGGCGTCCTCACTCATACCCTAGAAACCGCGCTTTTTGCCCGAGCATCGGACCGTCAATATCAAGACGATGAAGCTCGTCATCGAAATTATCAAGTTCTAGAGTTAGGCGCGAGCCTTGGTAGGCGCAGTAATTCAAACAGCCGACTATCCGTGCCGATATCCATGAAGCGAATCCAACTAGATGGGGAGGACCTAGCCCACTTTTATGAAGGTAAAGTCTCTTACGGATTTAACACGGGCGGGACTCGCTTAACCTTTTGGGAGAAACTCAGCTATCGAGATTATCAACGCTTTAGTGACTCTAAAGAAAACGCCTTGTTATTAGAAACTAATCTATCCGCTAAACATCCCATCTCTAGCGCTTTGACTTTAAAGAGCCAATTGTCTTTTTCATTACTCAACACTGACAATGCTCAACATCTCTCTTATGATCGATTTAAGGGGTCGTTGGGAATCGGTTATAAAGTCAGCAGAAGCCTTTCATTTGGAATAGGTACTGAGTATCAAAAAACAGACTACAAGGGTTTGAGGGACTATCCTGAACTTGAAGAAGAACAAGAAGAAACCTGCTTCGGGCTTGAATTATGTTTTGACTTCAATCGTCAGGATAACTATCAAAACTTATATCTTGCCAGTCAGTTTACATTTAATGCCAACTGGAGCATTAAAGGTCGTGTATCAAAAACCAAACGCGACTCTAATCAAGGCAGGTATGACTACACAAGAACCACCTTGAGTGCTGGCATATACGTGAAGTTTTAAGGAGCCCAAATGGAAAATAAAACCCAAATATTATTGGTGGAAGATGATGCTGGACTGGCCGAAATCACTCAAGAATATCTTGAGTCAAAAGACTTAACCGTCACGATTGTAAGTGATGGCTTAGAAGCGGTTGACGCGATTGTAAAAGGGCAACCTGATTTAGTCATTTTGGATTTAATGTTACCAGGCTTAGATGGCATATCGATTTGTAAAAAGGTGCGCCACGATTATTCAGGGCCCATTTTAATGTTAACCGCTTCAGCCGACCCATTTGACCAAGTGGTGGGGTTAGAAATTGGGGCTGATGATTTTGTGCAAAAACCGGTGGAGCCCAGAATTCTATTGGCCAGAATTCGCGCCCGTTTACGAAACATTGAGTTAAGTTCTCACGTAATCGAACAGCCCACAAAAGACAATCACGTCATCAGCCAAGATCTAGTGTATAACGAACTCACCGTAAAACCGGCAGCACGACAAGTGTTAGTGGGGCAGCATCAAGTTGAATTAAGCGGCCCTGAATACGATGTATTATTATGCTTGGTAGAAAATACCGGGACAATTCAAGATCGAGATGCCCTATTTCGGGCTATTCGCGGCATAGACTACGACGGAAAAAGCCGCATGATTGATATTATCATTTCGCAAATTCGCCACAAACTCAATCAGTTTAATTACGCTAACCAGCATATTAAAACAGTGCGAAACCGTGGTTATTTATTTGTGCCCGATATATAAATTTTATCTAAAAAGGTGAGCTCTATAACAGTTCACCTAATCCCAAACTCTATGCATCCCTCCCTTTATACTTGTCACTCTGTAATCCGCTGCTTTAGCGTATAAAATATTGAAAAACGCCTCTCAATAGTCACCCTAGTCACCCTAGTCAAGTTATGAAAGGTGATTAGGTGACCGTATAAAAATATGAAGTGAACTTCCTTCTCCCAAAATATAAAAGTTCACACTATACCAAGGCAGCTTTCAACCCATCACGCTTTAATTCATGGCCAAAATTTAAATTTAAGAAATCTGCAATACCCAGTGATGTCAACCAAGTTATCAGTGATGCCTTACTTTCTGGCGAATAGTCAGCCAGCATTTTTTGAAAACGCTGCATACGCCATATAGAATAGGTAAACGCTGCTCGCTTGTACTGACCATCTAACATTCTCATACTTAATATCTTGGTACTACGAGGCAATTTATCACCTGACTTCAACTGATTAAGTTTTATTATATTTTCAGTTTCTTTAACCGTGTCCTCCATAAACGGTAAGTATTCACTTAATATAATTTTAATAATAGGCATTAATGTCATTGGAATTTGATCATTAAGTAATAATTCTCCAGAGCACTTTTGACCTCGGTGCATTTTTTCCACCCATTTTTGTAAGTTTGGACGAGGGTCCAACCACTCACGTTTGGGCCAAGGGTCTCGATTCAAATGCGCAAACATAGGGCCAAATAAAGCAAAGTCTGCAATGGTGGGCCGCTCACCCAACAAATAGCCATGTTCACTAAAATGTGTTTCTAATATATTTAGTAGATTCACCGCCCAGGCTTCAAATAATTCTATCTGCTCCGGTACAAAGCCCATATTTTCTTTGTGAGAAAGCATATTTTGCAAGAACGCTTTATCAACGATCTTATTGCGAATAAATCGAGGAGCAAAGGGCATTAAGTTTTTACCTCCCTCTTCACGATTTATCTTTTCATAATTTTCCGGATACGACCACCGGGTATGCAATGCAATAGGGATCCAGCAATCATCTACCCAATTATGGAATAGTTCAGCCACAAAATTCTGAATGGGCCCATCGGTTGAGATGCTCGGTTCCAAATGACGCTTTTCCAATTCTTCAATCATTAACGGCGTATCACAAAACCACTCCCCCTTTTTATTTTTAAGCGCAGGCATGGCTTTTCGCCCTGTATGCTTAGGGATGGTGTACAAAATATCAAACAGACTGATCTCTTTTTCTACGTAATCCACACCCTTGTAGTTTAAATACCCTCGCGCTTTTCCCGCAAAAAAAGAGGCCTGCCATCCGTAAAACTTATACTGGTGCTTCATAATCGTCTCTTTTGAACATAGTGCATTGACACAAGCGGATTCAAAACCACTTGCTAATTGGTTCAACCAATTGTAAATTAAGAGCACTCTAAATCACAATGGATAAAATTACAATGCCTTCAAAAGCAAACTTAAAGCGCGAAGCTCAAGTGCTAAAAGAACAAATGGTGTTGTCTGATGGACAACAGGATTTCTACCGAGTATGGGCTGCCAATGACTCTCCTTACTCATGGAAGTTACGTACCTATATGCACTATAAGGGTATTCCCTATAAGCGGATGTCTATTGATATGCCTGCCATAAATGAAATTGTCAAACGAGTTGGCATGCATATTATGCCCGCCGTACTCACACCTGATGACCAGGTAATGCAAGACACAACACCCATCATGACTCATTTTGAAAATATCTATAAAGACAACAGTTGCAGCCCTGCTGACGAGCGTTTGCAATTTATTAATGCATTATTGGAAGACTTTGGAGATGAGTATTTACCTAGGTTTTCAATGCATTATCGTTGGGGGAATGAACAGAACCGACAAACTGTTAGCCACCGAATTGCACGGGCGATTTGTTATGGCAGTTTAGGGATGCATCCTAAACAAGCTGCACCTATGGTGTTACAACGACAACAAGGTTTTGATAAACCGCTGGGATTAACAGGCAATGACGTTCGTGAGTCCTTAGATCAACAACTACTCGACTTGCTGGGTATATTAGACAAGCACTTTACCGATCATCAGTTTTTATTGGGTAATCGACCATCCCTTGCGGACTTTGCTGTTTACGCACATTTATACACACACATTTTGCAAGATCCCTTCTCTGCTGAAATTATAGAGCGCCACGGAGCCCGCACTGTCAACTGGATTGATACCATTAATGAATTTGGCGATACCCGAGGGTGTATTGGCCAACAGATATTTGGCGATTGGATAGATTTAGATGAAGGCGTCCCCGAATCTTTAAAAGAACTATTAGAATTTGTTGGTAAAACCTATGTGCCTTTTAGCACAGGTGTTGCAAAGGCCATTACTCAAAATTCCAAGACCGCAAAAGCAAATGTGTATGGTGTCATGGCAGAGTACGGCGCATTTGGCTACCGCGCGTGGTCCTTAGAGCAGGTGCAATTAGGTTACGAAAAACTTAACGGGGTTTCAAAGTCGTTTATTGACAACCTATTAACCGAAACCTGTATATTGCCCGCTTTAATGGAAAGTGGCATTGTGCATATCGATCTATTTGATGGTTTCACCCCGCCATTTGTTAAAAATGGCGAGTGTGATGCGAGGGTTCGTTACTTAAACCAGAAAAAGCGCGATACAGGACCAGCTTGGGATAAAAAAGAATAACCGGCGCCCTGCTATTATAAAGCCCAAATATTATCTGGGCTTTATATAAATAGAATCAATAAATGTTAGCGTTTAAAATCACTTTGACTGTGACGTTCAATTAATTGCTCTTCTTTATTGCCCCAAGATTTATTCACAATACGTCCGCGTTTCACTGCAGGTCGCTGTGCGATTTCATGACTCCAACGCACAACATTTTGATACGTGTGCGCTTCAATGAATTCAGCAGCGTCATAGACTTCATTATTCACTAATGCACCATACCAAGGCCATATGGCTATATCTGCAATAGAGTATTCTTTACCGGCTATAAAAGGGTGATTGGCTAATTGTCCATCTAATACATCAAGCTGGCGTTTAACCTCCATAGTGTAGCGATCAATAGGGTATTGATACTTTTCTGGAGCATAAGCATAAAAATGACCAAAGCCCCCTCCTAGCATGGGAGTTGCCCCCATTTGCCACATTAACCATGACATCACTTCAGCACGTTGTGCAGCATTGGTGGGTAACAATACTTTGAATTTCTCAGCTAAATAAACCAAAATAGCACCAGATTCAAATATACGAATAGGTGGGGTTGTACTGGTATCTAACAAAGCTGGAATTTTCGAATTAGGATTAATGTCTACAAATTCTTTACCAAATTGATCCCCCTCCATAATGTTCACTATATAAGCATCGTATTCGGCATCCTTAAAACCCATTTCAATCAACTCTTCTAACATAATCGTCACTTTCACACCGTTTGGCGTGGCCAGTGAATGCAGTTGAAGTGGGTTATTCCCTTTCGCTAATTTTTTATCATGTGTGGCGCCAGCTGTGGGGCGATTGATGCTAGCAAACTTACCTCCGCTACCAACTTCCCACTTCCAAACTTTTGGCGGTATATAAGTCATAGCTTTCCTTGAAAAGATTGATCGTTAACATTGTGGCCTTCAATGTAGTGGATTTCCACAAGTATAAAAAGCCTTAAAAGAAAATGAGTGTACTGCTAAAAGCCTTAGCATAAACCAAATTCAAAGGTTTTTCTTTCGCTGGATTGGCGGCTTTACGTTAGCCTAAACTTAGTAAATTTGGTTTATGTTTTAACGGTGAACTTATAAGATAGGACTTTTCGGGCAGTAAACTAATACGCTTTACAACCTTAACTTTTTGCTTTTGAAACAGCTCTTTCAAATCTTGCTCCATATTCTCTTGGGAGATTTCACCTTCTAATAATTTATTAACAATCTTAAACTGTGCTTTAAGATAGGCCTTAGCATTAATGCTTTCATACATAATGGTCATTAGCCGCAGGTTTAAATGACGAATAGAGTTAGCTTGTAATATTATTAAGGGGTTATCACCAATACTGGCAATATATTGTTGTATTTGAGCTTCCGTCTCTGCTAATTTTTGGGCACCTGCCCCTTCACTGGCCAGCTTAATTTGATGTTTAATTAACCGTATACCTTCTTCCTTTTGAGGAGACATGGGGACATTAGCAATGGCGCGTAAGTAACTGCTTACAGAAGTAATCCTAAATTCAAACGCAGAATGTATCCAGTCACGACTCATAACCAATTCGTCGATTTGGCAAAGACGTTCAATAAACGTCAGGTCAGTATTTTGTTTAAAATTTAATACAGTAATGCCACTGCCTTGTACTGACTTAACCAAATTCATGCTTATTAAAGTACGAATAGCAGAACGTAATGAGGTTCTATCTATGTCTAGGGTTTGAGCAAGCACACGTTCTGGAGGCAATTTATCTCCGGCTTTTAATTCACCAATAAAAATAAGTGCCAGTAATAAATTTGCAGTTTGATCAGGAAGTGTTTGGGATGTGGCTTCAGACATGTTTGGTTTTACCTCAGAAATTTAAGGTATAAAAACACTAAAATATACGCTAATTCGGCCTCGCTTGCAAATTGGTTTAACCAATAAACACAAGCCTAGCAAGCAAATTAACCCGTACTCAAGATGGGGCTTTTGTCATTTTTCGACTTGAAAATCGTTAATGGCGACAGCTAAATTCCGGCTATTTATAACACATACAGCTCTATTGCCACTTCCCTTTCATGGCATAAAAAAACGAGGCCCTAAAAGAGCCCCGCTAAATTAATTACACACTACACATCCCCTACCCCAGCGTATTTCACACCCGATAACCGTGCCATCTCGGCATGCCAGGTAGCTAAGTCATCTAAATTGAATTCATTTAAATGATCATGACCACAAGCACGAGACATAACCTGCATAAGTTCTGTGGAAGCTTGAAAAAAGTTTTTCAATTGCTGGGCCGATTTTTCAATGTTCAAGCGCTGCCTTAATTCCGGCTTCTGGGTGGCAATGCCTGCAGGGCAATTATTACTATTGCACATACGCGCAGCCACGCAGCCTATGGCCTGCATGGCACTATTAGAAATAGCCACACCGTCGGCGCCTAATGCCATGGCTTTAACAAAATCAGTTGGCACTCGCAGGCCTCCGGTAATAATTAAAGTGACCCGTCCACTGGCTCCAACCTTGTCTAAGTATTTTCTGGCCCGCGCAAGCGCTGCGATGGTGGGCACACTAATGTGGTCACGAAACATTTCAGGGGCAGCCCCTGTGCCGCCACCGCGTCCATCTAGGATGATATAGTCGGCACTGGCATCCAAAGCAAACTGAATGTCTTCTTCAATATGATTGGCGCTTAATTTAAAACCTATAGGTATACCACCGGTGATGTCACGTACTCGGTTAGCAAATGCTTTGTAATCATCGCTGGTATTTAAGTCTTTAAAAGTAGGTGGAGATATAGCTGCTTGACCCACAGGGATTTGTCGTACATCGGCTATTTTTCCAATGTTTTTATTACCGGGTAAATGACCACCCGTGCCTGTTTTAGCCCCTTGGCCGCCTTTAAAATGAAAAGCTTGTACATTTTTTAACGACTCTTCATTGTAACCAAATTGTGCACTGGCCAATTCGTAAAAGTAGCGAGAGTTTTCAAACTGCTCTTCTGGCAACATGCCCCCTTCTCCTGAACAAATACCCGTACCCGCCAACTGCGCTCCACGAGCCAATGCTACTTTGGCTTCTTGAGACAAGGCGCCAAAGCTCATGTCTGATACAAACAAAGGGATATCTAATTTAAGAGGTCGCTTAGCTTTTGGGCCAATGACGAGCTGGCTGCCCACGCTTACCTCTTCCATTAAAGGCTTAGTGGCCATTTGTGCAGCCATAATTTGTATGTCGTCCCAGTGAGGTAATAAATGCCTTGGCACACCCATTGATGTCATAGGACCATGGTGACCCATTTTACTTAGGCCCTCGCGAGCCAACTGATGAATAAACGCCACGGTCGGTTCTTCAATGGTAGCCGTGGCCTGTGGCGTTTTAGAAGCATCATTTATTGCTTTTTTCGGCGCCTTTCCTATATCTTCACTGCGAATGCTTTTATGGCTGCCATCGCAATAAGGAAAATTAGCCGATTGCTTGCACATGCAAAGGTAAGCGTCTTCGTTAGTATCGCTAGTGAAAGCTTTAGGGGCAAAACTCGTCCCCTTATGGGAACCGTCACAATAGGGTTGGTTACCAGAACGACCACAGGTGCAAAAATGGACTTCTTCGCCTTTTACCAAACTTATTTTTTTGGGTTTATTGTCAAAAATAATGGGCTGATCCATATGATTACTCTCTCTACCTTTGATTTTTAATATTTTTTAAAGACACAAAAAAAACACCAAACTTTTTGTTTAGTGTTTTTTTGTATTGAGATCAGTGTTGAGTGAGATCTTTATATGCCGATGGGATATTCAGCCCTGGGTGTACCCAGTCAAATAAGGCATAACCGCGATAGTCATTCATAGTCACGCTTTTAACGGTTTCTTCTAAGCTATAGCCTTTACTCACAGCATTAGACACATTACTTTTAACGTCTGTTAAATAGTCGATATTCCATTTAAGATCACTTTTGTCCACTGGGTAGCTGTGGCCAGGAATCACCAGCGCGTCATTGGGCAAAAAGTCATAAACACTTTGCAAAGTATTTAAGGTCGCCACTAGGTGACCGTCTAATAACCAAGGTAAACCAGGCTTTTCAGAGACTATGGCATTGCCCATCCAGATAACCTTTTCTTCTTCAAGCCAGACAAAAACATCGCCTCCAGTTTGGGCAAAACCAAAGTCTTTAATTAAAACGTTGCGCCCACCTAGGTCTACATTAATTTGGCCATTTTCTGCAATAAGAATATCGCCAGTGCTGGCTTTTACATCTTCAATTCCGCGGTTCTCACCAAAGGTTTGAATCATGAATTGAGTATCGTTTTCAAAGTGGCTATCGACGTATTTTTTAGCATTACTGTGTTGAATAACGGTCACAGACTCAGGCAGAAAATAATTACCATAAGAGTGATCCCCATGGAAACTGGTGTTTACAGCAAACTTAACTGGCTTATCGGTAACGCTCTTCACCAAAGAAAATAGCTGCTTATTAAGGCGCTCATTCATCATGGTATCAACAATCATCACCCCATCTTCACCCACGATAATGCCCGAGCTAGTGGCCATCGGTACACCCTTACCGGCCATATCATCGGCGCGACTGTCATAAACGGCATATACTCCCTTGCCTATTTTTTTAAGTTCAAGCTCCACTGTATTGGCATCCCACACAGGCTCGGCCGCGAAGCTGTGCCCTATGGCCATGGCACTTAACGCCGCACCGCCTGCTAATTTAAGTAGTGTGTTTTTTAGTGTTCTCATATTGACCTCTGTCATGGAAAGCCCGTGTATTGGGCTTCTGGGTTGTTTACTTGGCTAAGGTCCCTGCCTTAACACAATGAGCCCATGTTATAAGAAAACAAAACCATCATAATCTGCTATATTGTTATTTCATTGTTTCCAAAAGTTCACTAATGTCCTCTATTCACTATTTAAGAGCCTTTGCTGGCGTGGTAGAACACGGCAGCTTCACGGCCGCCGCTGTGGCCTTAAACATCTCTAAACCCGTGGTCAGTAAACAGGTTTCCCAACTTGAAAAAGAACTGGGGGTGCAATTATTGGTACGCACCACCCGCACCCTGCACCTCACCGAAGCCGGCGAAACCTTTGCCCAGTACGCCACTAAAATCATCAAGGACTTACAAGAAGCCGAACACGCCGTGATGCCCATGCAAAGCGAACCCCAAGGCACTTTAGTAATCTCGGCACCTCAAAGCTTGGCTTATTCATTTTTACCCAAAATATTGCCTATTTTTCAAAAGCGTTACCCACTGATTCATTTAAATGTTCGTATCACGGGACGATTTGTGGACCTAATAGAAGAAGGCATAGATGTGGCCCTGCGAGTGGGCAAGATGGAAGACTCTTCACTGATTGCTAGGCTAATACAAACCTGCCAGATGCAAGTGTGTGCCTCGCCAGAGTATTGGCAAAACTACGGCAAGCCCACCCATCCCCAAGATTTGAGCCAACACAATTGTCTCATTTATCAACCCGCCAGCCATGCCCGTCATTGGCCATTTATAAACCCACAAGGTGAAAAAATAAGCGTGAAAGTAAATGGCAACTTACAGTCAGATGACGGTGGTTTATTATTAAGCGCTGCAAAAAACGGCCAAGGGATTTTTTACGTGCCTTCGTTTTTAATAAGCGAAGATTTAAAAAGTGGTGTATTAGAACAAGTACTGGCTGAATTTTCGCAAAAAGACACAGGGCTGTATGCCCTATACCCAAAGACCAAACATGTGCCATCAAAACTGCGCGTATTTATAGATTTTCTATTAGAGGTTTTACAATAAAATTCAGCCCAAAAGCCGGCCTGAAAAGTTTTAATAAATAACCCCACTAACCCTTCCATAGCACGGCAAGTTCAGTGTCTGTTTGGGGTGTCTCGCGCACAACATCATGTTTAAAAAAATCACTGTTGTAAAGTTCAACGCAGGCTTAATGGTTCAATAGATCCAGAAGTTCGAGATTCAATAATATAGGTTTGATTTTCAAAGAAGTGTTTTGCCAAGCTTGAAATTAGAACACCTTTAGCTCGCCCCCTCAACTGAGATTAAGGGGACTTCGGCTACTGTTACAACCCAGGGCTAATATTAAATTGTCACTTTCGTAAGCCTAGTGATCTCTACCGAGGCTAGCATGTCACCAATAATGTCAAAACAACCCTTGATATGATTTGATTCTAGATGCACATCTAAATCTTGTTCTGATTGCCAGTTCTCATGAAACATAAACACTAAACCATTCTCATTGTCTGTGTGCATATCATAATTAATGCAGCCTTTCTCTTGTCGTGTGGGGGCAATGATTTTGGTCAATTCAGATGACACAATGTCTTTGTGCTCTTCTTTAGCGGTGATTTTGGCAATACACGTTAATGGTGTCATGATAATCCTTATTAATTGGCTATATAAAATTCACACAGACTAGTGTGGCCGACAATATTACGGTCACTGCACTAATAAAAGCAATCACTACAGAGGGAAAAAATAATCATTAAATGATTAGAATGAATATATTAAATACTCAGCAGGTTACTCAACACAGTACTCTCCCTTCAGGCTCCATATCCAAGACCCTGAAACATAAATGAACTGTACCTTTTTAAGCTTTGCTGGTAATTTCGCATCATCGGAAAATCAACACGGAGGCTCTATGGCACGTTATTCAAAAAAAGAAAAAGTTTCAGAGCAAACCAAAGAAGAAGCCATGGTTCTGGCTAAGGGCATTCAAAAGCCTGGGCAAACTAAAGAACAAACCAAATTAGTGGCACAAGGCATTCAAAAAGGCATTGAGCTGTACAAAAAACAACACAAAGAAAAGTCAAGAGACCTTGATAAAAAGCTACGTAAGGCCAAAGATGTCTTAGCACAAGCGCCCAGCGAAAACGAAGAGCTGCAGGCCCCTAAAACCGGTGTAAACATACTGCCTTGGTCATTACTGGTGTTATCCTGGATAGGCTTCACGGGCTTTTTGTATCTATCTGACTTTGCTGGTTAAAAGTCTTCGTTATAAGCATCCTGACTCAATATAACCCGAAGTTAATTCAGCAGCGCTGATTCAGATTAACTTCGGTCATATCTCCGCTAAAATGGCACTCCTTTTTAACAACCACTAACCTATATTTATCTCTTTTGTTAAGGCGTAAATAATGCCCTTCGTTAAAGGCTTAGTGGCAATGGCCTTTATATGGGCCATTCACATAACCCCAGTTTTAAGCCAGCAGGCCAGACCTACTGATGAGGTTCAAGTATGGAGCTATTACGAGTCTTTACCCTTTAAAATTAATGAAGCCGGTGAAGGGTTAAGCCAGGATTTTTTTGATTTATTAAATCAATACAATGTATTTGATTTTAAGCTAGAGGTGATTCCTCGCGTCCGATTGAATTATTACTTAAGCCAAGATTATAGTGGGGTGGTGCCCTTTGTTAATTGGCAGTGGATGGGCAAACACTCCAAAGAAAAATACTTATGGAGCGCTCCGCTATTACATGATCGTAATGAAATCATTTCCTCAATCGAAAGCCCTGTTCAATATTCAGGCCCTCAATCATTAGAAGGTAAAAGTTTCGCGGCCATACGAGGCCGAAAATATGCGGGCCTAGAGGCACTCATGGCACAAAATAAAATTCACAGAAAATTTGTCTACAACGAAGGTTCGGTTCTCATGTTAATTCACTCAGGCAGAGTAAAAACCAGCAGCATGGCCAGAACCTTACTAATGCCCCACATTAAAAAACATCAACTGCAAGGCAAAATATTTATTTCGAAGATGCCGCTGTTCTCGTTTACACGCCACATAATGACGTCAAAGTCTTTACCTGATGTGCATGAGTTTATAGAAGGTGTGGTAGAAGGGTTAGAGAAAAACATAAAGTGGCAGGCCATATTAAAAAAATATGGCCTTGAAAATAAACAAGCTGGGAATTGTTTGAAATGCTAAGCCGCTAAAAAACGAGGTAAAAGCCAGAAAACTTAATGATTAATAGTCTTCATCATCTGGTTCGCTCATGCGTTCTTGACGTTCTTGTTCTTCATACATGGCAGCTTTAATTTCTTCAATAACGGAATCCACATCGGCTTCCACATTGCTTTCTGTAAACTGACCTGTGAGCTGATAATCCACATCCATATTGCCTTCTTCATACAAGGCCCATATTTCTTTGGCGTATTGGGTTTCCAGTAACTCTGGGGCAAACTGACCATAATAGTTGGTCATGTTATCCACATCACGAGTTAGCATGGCACGGGCGTTATTATTACCAGCGGCATCTACCGCTTGTGGTAAATCGATAATAATGGGGCCGTATTCATCCACCAATACGTTAAATTCAGATAAATCACCATGCACAATGCCAACGCTTAACATGCGCATCACATTTTGCATCACTAGGGTGTGATCTTCTCGAGCTTGTTCGGCGGTCAGTGATACGTCGTTTAAGCGCGGTGCTACACCACCGGATTCAACGGTCATCAGTTCCATTAACAATACGCCATCAAAACAGCCATAGGGCTCAGGCACCCGCACACCTGCATCGGCCAGCTTATACAAGGCGTCTACTTCAGCGTTTTGCCAAACTTCTTCCTGTTGCTTACGACCAAACTTGCTGCCTTTTTCCATGGCTCGTGCGCGACGGCTATTACGAACCTTACGGCCTTCATTATAGGTAACAGCCTGCTTGAAACTGCGTTGCGCTGCGTCTTTGTAGACTTTGGCACAAATCACTTCGTCATCACGGCGTACAACATACACAGTGGCTTCTTTGCCACTCATTAATTGGCTCAAGACTTCATCAACTAAGCCGTCTTCAACCAAGGGTAAAATTCTTTTCGGTGTCTTCATGGCGCCGTTATACCTTAAATAGCCATGAGAGGGAATATCCCCTATTCATATTGGTTAATCCTCATACTGAATTTGCGGATTTTACCATATAACAGTGAGCGCCAATAGCCAATGGGGCCGTTAAGCACTGGCTAAATTGAAGGAAAATTCAGTGCCCTGCCCAAGGTTGCTGGTTACTTTTAACTCAGAGCCATGCAGCTCAATGATGCGCTTGCTGATGGCCAAACCCAGCCCGCTGTTTCGACCCTTTCCTTGAACGCTATTACCGGCTTTAAAGTGGGCATTAAAGATCAACGGTAAGTCTTGAGGGGCAATGCCTAACCCTGTGTCTTTCACGCTTATTTGTTGCTGCCCTGCCGCAGTGGCGGGGCTCACTTTCAGTAAAATACGGTCACCTGCCTGACAATGGCGCAAAGCATTATCTAACAAATTAGTTAATACATTTTCTAATTTTTCTATATTAGCCATGACCATAATAGACGGGTCTTTAGGCTCAATGTCTAATGTCACTTGTTTGTTACTGGCCTCTAATGCCATTTTTTGCATAATGTCTTGGGCAAATTCGGCAATGGCTAAAGGCTCTTTGGTTAAGGTAATGGTTTCGCTGTCTAAGTGAGCCAGTTCGAATAACTGTTCAATTAAGCGGCTCATGTGTTGGGCGTTTTTCATGGCCACATCAATTAACTGCTCCCCTTCCAAAGCACTTAGCTCTTTATGTTTTAGATGCCAGGTTTCTAAATACCCTTGCAACGACGCAAGCGGCGTTCGTAAATCGTGGGACACGTAAGATATCAACTCACGACGTAATTCATCGGTATTTTTAACTTTCTGGTATTGAATATTAAGGGTGTTGGCCATTTCATTAAACGTATTGCCTAAGCGCTCTATTTCATCGGCCGAATTGGGCTGCCACTTTGAGCTGGGTAATTGTCCGTGAGCAAAACCCTCTTGACGAAATTGCTGCATGTCTTGTGTTAAACGGCGCAAAGGTCTTGTTAGCAAAGCAAATAATATTAAAATCACCAATAACCCAAACGCCATGGCCATGGCTAAACTCCAAACCGCCAAAGACAAAATATGACTTTGCTGAAGTAAATCCACAATGCCATCATAAATCTCCCCGCCAATAATGATGTATAAATAGCCTTGTAATACATCTTCACCCTTTATTTGTTCATAAATAGGCGCGGCCGAAAATATTTTATGCTTATCAAGGCTTCTGGGGTCTTGCCCTTGGATGGGCAGCAAGGTTTGATCGTTAAAAAATTGTTGGACCGGGGCTAAATCAATGAATTCTCGTTTAATACGCTTAGGGTCGGCTGAATAAGTTTTAATTTCACCTTGAGTGCCTAAGATATAAAACTCAAAGCTGGGCCCCAGTATCATCATGGAATGAAAGGCATTTTTTAAGGCGGCGTGGTCTATTTCGCCATTCTTTAACAACTTATTATCATGCACCACATGAGCCGCCAATTGATAGTGCAGTTTTTGCTCCACTTCATTTTGATAACTACGGGTAAGGTATTGGGCCAACACCAATAAAATCACCCCCATAAAAATAAAGCTAAATACTAAGCCCAAGGATAATTTACTGTAAAATGAAAATACAAAACTGCGCATACATGCCCCTATAAAAAGCGCTCTTTAAAACAATGATGTGCTAATAAAAAATTACGTTTGACTGCCAAATTTATAACCCACACCCCAAACAGTTAAAATGTACTGGGGTTTTGAAGGGTCTTTTTCTAGTTTATTTCTTAAGCGATTGATATGTGAGTTAACTGTGTGCTCATAGCCGCTGTGTTGATATCCCCATACATTGTCCAATAACTGGGTACGACTAAATACCATGCCCGGTTGGCGAGCCATGTAAATCAGCAAATCAAATTCGGTACTGGTAAGTTCTATTTCTTTGTCATCTAACAATACTTTGCGTTGCCCCACATTAATGAGCAAGCCCCCCACTTTCAGTTGGTCGGATTCTGGGGCGGGTTTATTAAGCATGTCCATGCGGCGTAACATGGCTTTTACACGAGCTTGCAGTTCGCGCACACTAAAGGGCTTGGTTAAATAATCATCTGCCCCCATTTCAAGACCCACAATGCGATCTGCCTCACTGTCGCGGGCAGTTAACATTAAAATCGGCGTGTAGATGTTTTCAGCCCGTAAGCTGCGGCAAATTTCTAAGCCATCCATTTCTGGCAACATTAAATCCAACACCATTAAATCGTACTGTCCGCTCTTGGCCATTTCAAAACCGCGGCGGCCGTGATCACAGGTGTCTACGTCTAGATTCATGTCTTTAAGGTTCATGGCGATCAATTGATTAATGTCTTGATCGTCTTCCACCACTAAAATTCGTTTGTTCATTTATTTGCCAATCAGTGCCGTTTATTTAGATATTTAGGTGTCATTTGATGCATGTAATCGTGACAGGTTAGGATCATTTAAAAAACACCTTTAGACCCTTCATCACTAAATGTCAGGCATCCCCTAAACCAACATAACCCATACCGGCTCTTAAACAGCCAATATGGGTTATAAATGCTCAAACAGTTCGGTTCGCCACCCTATCTATTTGAGCGCCTTCACCGATAGCACTCGGTGTTATTCACGAAATAAGCAGTGTTATTGCGTGCGAGTAATCGTGAACATGGCTACCGGTGAGTCAAAACCATGGGTACTGTTAAGTACAGATTCACTATACCCTTGGTCTACACCCACCACACCTGGGTGTCTTGCTACATAGTCCACATCGTCCCGTGCCATGTTAAAGCCTTCGCCTCCATCGGCAGGTCCTGGAATGGTGTCATCCAGTTCACTGTTGCCTTCGGTGCCCGCATCATAAACCGGTAGGTAATGGGTCTGGCTTGTGCCTATTGTTAAACCCGATAAGTCCAGATTAGTTCTGCCTGTGAACGCATCATTGGTGTTCACCAGCATGCTCACCAGTGTCAGGTTAATATCACTGTATTCACCTGATTCAATGGTAATATTTTCACTAGAGCCCGGCCCAATGGCACCACCGCCTGATACTGAGCTATAAACTCCCGCTTCACTTAATGCCAATACTGATGCGTTATCGCCCCCTTCTGCTAGTTCCTCAAGAGCAACCGATGCAGCTGCACCCACCTGCCAAGCCGTGAAACTGCTGGCATGAAGTTTCGCCGCAAACGGTGACATGGGTTGATTGCTAGAAAGGTTGGTAACGGTGATATCGTAGCTCATCTTGCTGGCATCATCGTCATCACTGCTGCTGCCACAAGCACTTAACAAGCTGGCGGCCATGATAGTGGCGGTAACAACAGAAGCTTTTTTATTCAAATATTTCATATTTAAAACTCCTATTTAACCGTCACAACCACTTTGGCTACTGGGTTTAACCAACGGTGAATGCGGCTATCTACATCACTAATGCCACCCGTTAAGCTAGTATCACCTGTGTTACCACGGTGAATATGAACTGAAGTATTGCTTTCCATGTCGGTCACACCCGTAGCGCCTGTGCCAGCATCCATTCCTGGAGCTCCCGGAATACCATCAGTCGCACCACCATTAAGGGTATCAATGATCTCATCATTTACTTCTGTGCCTGCATCATAGCCATTCAGATACACAGTATAGGTACCGGCTTCTTGAGGCACTTCCCAGCCATCTAGGCCAATAAAACCATCGTTAGTAGGCAACATCATGGCCACAACGGAAAGGTGGGTGTTTTCTGCGGTTTCGATACTGGTCACAGGAGTACTGGCTGATGGAGCCAAAAAGCCAGAGGCTAGATTATCAGTATTCACTGCGCTAGCTGCACTGGCTTCCATTAAAGGGGCTGTATTGCCGCCCTCTGCCATGGCTTGTAGTTCAGTACTGGCGGCTTGCCCTGCTTCAAACAAGTGAGTACTGCTATCGTGTGCACTCACCAAAATCGGCGTAAAGTGAATACCGTGTGTTAGGTTAGTGACTTGCACATCAATCGATTGGGAAAATGCCATGGCACTGGCAAGGCTTAACGGCAGAATAGACAGCAAAGAGTGGGTTTTCATGTTCAGTCCTTTATTAGATTCGTTGTTGGAACCCTTACAAGACTAAGTTCTATATTTAACAGCCATTTCACAAAGTTATAACAAAACTATCACGACATATCATAATTTTATAAATTGCTTCACACCCCTCGTAAAACAAGGCTATACAAGTAAAGTGTTTGTCATTTGTAACAAAAGTATCACAAGAAATCATAATTTAATAAAACCGCATCGTAAGCTCTTACAAATCTGGTTTTAGAGGGTCACACTGTAGGCATATATTAAAAAACACCAGATTGAAAAAGGAAGTAACCATGAAACATTCGCTTAAACAAATCATTCCCAATAAGCTATTTAGCATTAAAGTTCTACTTAAGCCTGCCATTGTGGCTGCTGCCTTATCGCTTAGCGCCTGCCTGTCACAAGCGGACTCATCTGCGCTCAATGGCACCACAAGCCAAGGCAATAATTTACAGGTAGCCACATTTGCAGGAGGGTGCTTTTGGTGTGTTGAAGCGGGCTTTGAAAAATTGGAAGGGGTCTCTGAAGTGGTGTCGGGCTATAGTGGCGGCAGCATTAAAAACCCCACCTATCGTCAGGTGTCATCTGGCAGCACTCGTCACATTGAAGCAGTACAAGTATTTTATGATGAAAGTATCATCAGCTATGACGCACTTTTATATTCCTTTTGGCGCCAAATTAATCCAACCGATGACGGTGGCCAGTTTGTAGACCGTGGCTATCAATATAAGCCTGCCATTTTCTTTCATAACCTTAAACAAAAAATGGCCGCACAACGTTCAAGCAAAGCGCTGGCTGCTACTGGGCGATTTGACAGCGCTTTGAAAACCGATCTCACAAAGTTCACCGCATTTTATGACGCTGAAGATTATCACCAAGACTATTACAAGAAAAACCCTATTCGCTACAAGTTTTACCGTTACAACTCTGGCCGAGATAAATACTTAGAAAAAACCTGGGGAGATGATCTGCACAAGCCCTTCGCAACTAAGGTCAGCATGAAAAACGACACGGAAATGTCAATGAAAGTACAAGCCGCAAAAACTAAGCAATACAGTAAACCAAGTGACGCGCAAATTAAAAAAATGCTCACTGCCCTTCAGTATGATGTAACCCAGGAAGAAGGCACTGAAAGCCCTTTTACAAATAAATATTGGGACAATAAACAAGAAGGCATTTACGTGGATGTGGTGAGTCAAGAGCCATTATTTTCATCACTTGATAAGTACGATTCAAAAACCGGCTGGCCAAGTTTCACTCAACCATTGGTGAGTGAAAATGTAAAAGAAGAAACTGATTTTAAGTTAATTTACCCAAGAACCGAAATCCGCAGCCGTTATGGAGACTCTCACTTAGGCCATGTCTTTAGTGATGGCCCAAAGCCTACCGGATTACGTTATTGCATTAATTCAGCCGCCATGCGTTTTGTTGCCAAAGCCGATTTGGAGAAAGAAGGATATGGTGAATTTGTAAAACTGTTTAAATAGCACTCTAACTATTCGTTAAAATATTGATTAAGCATGTGACATACAAGCATGCCATAAAATAACAACAAACCTATATTGGGCTAACACTTTTAGTGTTGGCCCATTATTTTACCCACAGCAGTCATTAACCCTCATTCTACTTTGCTATTAACGTCATTCGCCAAAGCTCCTACCCAATTTAATGACAATTTCTCACCATTAGCATACTCGTTTATTCCCTTATACCGATCAGAATAGTTGATCAATACCATCGGCTTTTTACGCTTTTTATTCCTTGTGGCTATTTCTAATATGCCCTCATTCAAGTGAGGCAAATCTCGTTTTAGTGTATTTAACAATCTCACTTGTTCATACGATTTTAACACCATTAAGGAAAACAAGATGACCAAACCTACTTTACTCATCATTGGTGCTGCTGGTAACAATGGCCTCGCCACACTAGATGCACTGACTCAGAAGCATCAAGGCAAATACACCATACGCGCTGGGGTGCGAAGCGAAGAAAAAGCCAGCTCGTTACAAGCCAAATATCCTGGCATTGAAACCTGCATTTTAGACTTAGATAAACCAACTACTTTAGCCCCGGCCTTTTCTGGGGTAGATAAACTCTTTCTTATTATTGGCAATAATGAAAACCGCGAAGAGCAGGCCCAGAACGCGATTAACGCCGCAGTAGTTTCTGGCACCGTGAAACATGTGGTGTTTTATTCTGTATTTGGTTCTGAATATGAAAGCATTCTATTTGGAAAACAGTTCCGTGCTGGGGAGAAATTATTGGAAAAGTCAGGCTTAGCCTGGACACACCTGCGCACCATATTTTTTCAAGAGAATTTTCATGGCTGGGCTGATGGCATTAAACAAGGGGCATTGTATTTAGGCGTAGGGGAAGGAAAATTTGCCCCATTAAATATTGGTAACATCGGTGAGATAGCCGCCAATGTTATCTGTGGCGAAGGCCACGAAGGTCAAGCTTATGCCATTACCGGCCCTGAATTACTATCTGGCCCTGACATGGCTCAGATTTTCTCAGAGGTAACCGGCAAACAAGTGGACTACGTGTCACCCGATGAAACCACTGTGTTAAATTCTTTGCTTGATTCTGGATGGCCACAATGGCAAGCCAAAGGCATGTTAGAATTATTTGCATTATTTGCCAGTAATCAAGCGGCCATGATTTCCCCTGATGGCGAAAAACTATTGGGGCGCCCTCTTACAACGCTTAAAGAGTTTGCTCAATCCAATAAGGCGGCATTTGTTTAACGAACATTACGCCACTTCACTTGCTGTGAAGTTAAGCTCTTTAGCTTAAACGCAGATGGGCATTAAAGGTTCTGGACGGGGCTTTAATGCCTTACTTAGTTTCTAAAAATAACAAGGCATTATCTTGATCAATTTTAAAATGATACAGGCCAAGAAAATTCATCCCCAATAAACCATCGGAGCGAGTATGCTCCCCCATATTCACTTCTAGCACCGAAAGATCTTCCGCTTGTCTATCTGCCAATGAAAAAGTAGACACCGAAAACACCCGAGCGACAGTGGTACCATTAGCAGTATTCACTTTCACTTTCTTTAATTCATCACTTAGGGCATCACTTTCTTGACTAAGGCGCGCAATGGCATTCTGACTTAAAGAGGTGTAACTGGCACCGGTATCAATTAATAGCACTAAATTCACTTGGGCAATTTGTACTTCCACTAAAAACTGGCTTCCAGAGCGAATCAATGGAATGCCCTCTTTGTTTAATTGCGCCTCAGCCAAAGTGTTTCTCAATCGCGTTTGTAATTCATCTACCCTAGGGGTGAACTGTTCGTCGTAAGGCAAAAATGCCAATGCATCTAATGCTTCTTGGAGCGCACCTTGTTGCTGATAAACGTTCGCCAACGCCAGACTAATGGGAATGTACTCGTTCAGCTGTTGCTGTGCATACAAAAACAACTGTTGGGTTTCTTCATTTGACAGGGCTAATGTTTGCTGATGGAAACTATTAATCATTTGGTTTAAGGCGCTTTTTATTTCTTTTACAATTTTATTTTGTTCTTGCTGGCTGCTAGCCATATCTTTAGCCACAAAAAAGACTTCTAGGCCTTTATAATAATGTCCGCTAGCCAACAATCTTAGTGCCTGAAGCTTATAGCTGTCGCTGTCGGCTAAACCGGCAAGTTCCATGGCCTGTAACCACTCTCCCAGAATTGACCAGCTTTTATTCTTAGCCAGCTCAAATAAATGATTCTTTAAGTAGTGTATTAAAAGGGTTGATTGAGAAGCGCTAAACTGACGAGAAGTCAGTGAATTGATGGTCAAATCAATAGATTGCTGATCAATGTATTGTTGAACCTGTGTAAGATCATTATTGGTTTGATTTATAGCGGTTTTTATTGGTTCAATATTAGCCGATATTTCAGAGGTAGAGTCTAAAGAAGAAGTTGGTGTAAAAAAAAACGAATTAACCGTGAAGCCCACTAGGGTGCCACACAAGAATACCCAACCATATTTAATTAACATTACATCTAACTCTCACCAATCCATGCAAGAGATAGTAAACTAAGATGGGCAAGATGAAAAACAAAGCCCACCCCATAGGCAGACTTTCTTTTCTGTAACACATTGAAGCGTTACAAAACCATTAATGCCACCATGGCCAGTAACGCAGGTAACCCCTGAACCAACATAATGCGCTTATTGGCCGTTAAACCACCATAAATGGCGGCTACCATCACACAGGCCACAAAAAACACTTGTATTTGCCATGCAAATTCAGCATCAGGGTGCAATAGCCCCCATGCTAAGCCTGCGGCTAAAAAGCCATTATATAAGCCTTGGTTAGCGGCTAAAACTTTACTGTTTTCAGCTTCTTCTTTGGTGGTTCCAAATGTTTTCATGCCTTTTGGCGTGGTCCATAAAAACATTTCTAAAATTAAAATATAAACATGCTCAATGGCCACCAGTGCCACTAAAAAAGTTGCGATCATTTTCTCACCTCAATTTAAAAACACACATGAGTGTTTTATTTATCTAAAAATTAGTCATTAAACACACAGATGTTAAACAATGAGTGTTTTACCGCTTTTGACAATATCGGCTGGGTCAACTTTACCCGGCACTTTAATGCCTTTATAACAGCCTTCACGGGCATGCATGGTATTAATCCAACGCTTAAGGTGCGCCATTTCACTGATATCCACCCCACTCCACTCATGAGTACGAGCCCAACACCAGTTGGCAATATCTGCGATGGAAAATTCCTCGCATAAAAATTCTTTATCACTTAAGTGCTGATCTAAAACTGACAATAAACGCTGTGATTCATTTTGGTAACGATCAATGGCCGCTGGAATTTTTTCAGGAAAATAGCGAAAAAACACATTAGCCTGCCCCATCATGGGCCCCACACCGCCCATCTGAAACATTAACCATTGCAATACCTCGTATCGCTTAGGCCCACTGGTGGGCAGTAACTGACCGGTTAATTCAGCCAAATAAATCATGATGGCACCAGATTCAAACACCACCTCTTCACTTTGGGTATTTTTAATAACCGGAATACGGCCATTGGGGTTCATGGCTAAAAAGTCTGGCGTTTTCTGTTCCTGCTTCATTAAATTAACGGGTTTTACAACATAAGCTAGCCCTAGCTCTTCTAGGGTGCAGGAAGCTTTCCAGCCATTGGGCGTGGGTGATGTATAAAGATCAAACATAATTAAGCCCTCGCACTTGGGCGGCTATTAACTTGCTTATACCAGCGCAAAAGATGCGTGTATTCATCACCTATACGAAGTTTAATGACGCGCGCAAAATCAATGGACACAAATGCGGTAATGTCTGCAATGCTAAACGTATCACCAGCGATGTATTCACTATTGGCTAAATGATCATTCAATAAGGGCATAAACTTGCTGGCATCTTTCACACATTCTTGCCCCCAAACAGGGACAGGCGTCATGCGGTCGGCAAAAAAACCACTGCAATGTTGAAAACCCATACCAATTAAATTCATGAAGTACAATTCACAACGGCGCTGCCACATTTCAATATTTGCTTGCTGTAAAGGGCTCTCACCCATTAGCGAAGGGCTTGGCTTAACGGCCTCAAAATAACGACATATGGCCACCGATTCGGATAGATAACTGCCATCTTCTAGCTCCATTACCGGAATTTTTGCCAACGGATTCATTTGCTTAAACTCTTTGGAGACATTATCACCCTTTTGCAAATCCAACTGTACATACTCAATGTCAGAAATGGACTTTTCAGCTAAGAACATGCGCACACGACGGGCGTTAGGGGCGATTTTCTCTTCAAATATCTTCATGAACTCACTCTGATTTTTATGGTTATTTTATAGCGCTTAATTATCTTTTAACGAGTTTCAAACCTTTCGTTTAGTAATACTCTACCGATAACTAAACATTCGGTCAAATACCTGTTAATCTTGCCTGATCAAAATCAGAGTACAGAATATGGCGCGCCCGCTTTCCTTTAACCCCACTGAAAAACTCCATCAGGCCATGATGGTGTTCTGGCGCAATGGTTACGAAGGCACCAGCATTAATAATTTGATTGATGAGCTAGAGATTAATCGCTTTAGCTTATACAGCCAATTTGGTGATAAACATCAGCTTTATCTAAAGGTGCTTGAGCACTACAACCAGGTGGTTTACCAGCCTTTATTGACCCCTCTTAGAAGTAATACACCAGGCAAGGCCGCCATTGATCAATACTTAGAGAACTTTGCCCAAAAAGTGTCAGGGCCTCATGCTCAGCACGGCTGCCTCATTCAAAGTACGCTACTGGCAGGCGATAATGTGGATTCTGAATTTAAACAAGTCTTATTAAAACGTGTGAATGAACTAAAGGGTTTATTGCGTAACAATTTAAAAGCAGCTCAAGAACAAGGGGATCTCAACATGCCAGTAAAAGCTTGTCTTGATTTCACACTTATGACCATCAATGCCTTGTTAATGGCCCGTAAATCTCAGGGCATAGAGCTACTCAATCAGAACGTGAAGTTTTTCCGCCAAACCATGAAAAGCTGGTAAACAGATACGGCCACCAATCAGGTAATACACGCATAAGCTGTGTTGTTTATAGCCCCCTTTCGAATATCCAAACTCAATTTCAAGGTCAGTGCCTGTTCAAAATGAGCTAATCTTATTAAATTAGATAGTTACGGGCATTCAATGAGCTAATGAAGGTGCTTCCTAGTCTGAAATCACTGCTCTGGATACTGACATTTTCGCTTGCTACTTTTACGGCTGAAGGCGAGGAAACCCTATATCTTGTGACGGGGGACTACGCGCCCTTTTCTGGGCAAACACTTCCACAAGGAGGCATGACCACAGAGATCACGACTCAAGCCTTTAGGGAAATGGGTTACGAGGCTCATATTGATTTTGAACCTTGGAAACGTGGCTATATTAACACGGGAAAATTACTGTACTTTGGAACCTTTCCCTATGTAAAAGACAGTAACCGTGAAAAAGATTTTTTATTCTCCCATCCCCTGTACACCATTAAAGTTAACTTTTTTGTACGAAGTGATTTCAATAAAACATTTAGTAAAAAGCAAGATCTAAAGGGCTTAAAGACTTGCCTGCCGGTGGGGTATTCATCAAGGGAAATTCAAGATCTTATAGATGAAGAAATTATTTCCATCACCATGCGTCCATCTAACGATGCCGCTTGCTTTCGGGCCCTAGAAAAGAATCGCGTTGACTTATATGCCATTAATTTCATTACCGGGTGGCAAATCATTAAAAACACGTTTGGGCGTATTGATGGCTTTAAAAATATTGGTGAACCGCTAATGCCGGCACACTACCATTTAATCGTCAGTAAACAACACCCTAAGGGTCAAGCACTGCTGAACGTTTTCAATGAAGGCTTAACGCGCCTTAAACACAATGGCTTGTATCAAGACATTCTAGAGCGTCACTTGGCTCAATAAACCCAACTATTTCCCCTTTATTTTGAATTCACCCATTGGGCTAGCTCAGTGCGGCTGGTGATTTTTAGTTTACGATATATTTTATACAGATGATTAGACACGGTTGATGGGGCCACTCCCATTTCTTTTGCCGCTTCTTTAAAAGATAACCCCTTGGTGATGGCTTGAGTCACTTCTTTTTCGCGAGCACTTAATAAATCCATGGGGCTGGTTTCCCATAATGAAACACACAATAAATCTCCCAGCGGCTCTGTCTTCACCTGTAATTTTCCTTTTGCTTCAGAATTTTCACCATCTTTCAAAAGAAAAGGCATCCGCCCCAAACTGTCTTTGGAGTAATACGGCACCAATAAATCCATAAAACCAGGTTGAATCTCAAAAAATAAACCGTGACGATCACAAATGGCCAATGCTGAATTATTCACCGTGTTTTTTTTATGCTCTAAATGTAAAAAGTAAGCATGTGAAGCCGCTTGCACCAAATGGTAAACCATACGTTGAAGCGTTAGCCTATCTTCTTTAGAGAAAGGTTTCTGTCGATCAAAACGATACAAGCTAACTAAGCTCATAATGCCGGTATTTTCATCGGGCAGTAGCACCCCCATCACTCTTTCCACTGAGTACTGAGAAAAAAACGCCTTATACACTGGGCTGCTATAAAAGGAGTCATCCTCCACAACATCCATCATGTCTATTGTAACCGCTGGGTTAGATTTTAATTGATCAAAGAAAGGATTAATGGTTTTGTATTTCGCCAGTGCTTTGGGGTAGCTATCATCTACTCCTAACACATCTACGCTGTGAAATTCTTGTGAGTCTAAGTGGCCCGTCCCCCAAAGGGCGCCATCAAAATCAATCACCTGAGCCAACTCGGTTAGGGCTCTTCGACGATAGCCTTTAGTGCCCAATGCGGACAGTCGGTACAAGCGTGCAATGCTCGCGTCTAACTCATTCATTATATTTGCTTTCCAAACCCATAAATTGGGGTGCCTATAGGCTAATTTTACTATTTTTATTTTCACGCTTAAGAGCACAATCAATTGAGCTTAATGATTCACTCACCTTTTGGGGCCGCTATGGATACTAATTTAAACATTAATGAGCAACTACTTCCCAATGAAGGCAAGTTTGATGATGCTTTTTTCAAACAATTTGAACTAAGACACCGCGAGCAACCCTTGCAACTCACCGAAGACATTAAAAAGAATTATCAATTCCCTACTTTCTATGCCGATGCCAGCTGCTCAATCGCTATATTTCATTGTGATTATCAAGCAGCTAAAGACATGATGCCAGACCCACGCATGGAACCCGTTAAAATGACCAAAGGTCGTTCACTGGTGATATTTTCTTGTTATGAATACCGCAATGTTATGAATGTGGCCCCTTACAATGAAATCGCCATGACGATTCCAGTCATGAGCGATGGTGGCATGAATGTTCCCGTTTTGACCATGTTATTGGGGGACAAGTTAAAGAAATTTGGCTATTACGTTTTTCACATGCCTGTTACCTCTTTAGAAAACCGCATTCGAGGCCGTAAAATATGGGGGTTACCAAAAGATGTCGAAACCATCAATGTTGACCATGCCAACGGTTACTCTACCGTGACCTCATCGGTGAACGATGAAAAGCCTTACATTGAGTTAAACATTCCCATGCAAGGGGATGCTCAAGATTTTAACGTTAAATCAAATCTCTATTCGGTATTAGAAGGCGAGCGTCTTACCAGTTCTACAGCCTTTAGTGGCAGCTTTAACCTAACTAAAAATATGGGCACTATTCTTAAAAAATCAGCCACCAGCGACAGCGCAACACTAAAATTAGGCAGCGGCCCCATGGCCGATAAATTAAAGGCCCTTAAAATAGAAAGTACTGCATTTCAATTCCGTCATAGCGATTCCATTAACGCTTGCTTCGACTTAGCCCATACAAAGGCATGATCATGAACCAGAAACGACATTACCTAGTATTTGGAGCAGGTGCCATTGGCACCACAGTGGCCGCTTGGTTAAATGATGGCGATGTGGCGGTGAGCATTTTTGATAAGCCCGAAATAAGTGAACACATTAACCAGCACGGTCTGGATATTTATCATGGAGAGGAGCCTCAAAAACGCTATAAGTCACGAGTAACGGCTTATTCAAATTTAGACGAGGTGCCCACACCTGACGTCATTGTATTGTGTATTAAAAATTACAGCCTTGCTGGGGTTAGCCAGTTGTTAACCCATAAATACGGTAAAGACATCCCCATTGTCGCCTTGCAAAATGGCGTAGAAAATCAAAAAATTCTGCCTCAATATTTTAATCAGCTCATTTATGGGGTGGTGTGTTTTAACGCTTGGGTTGACGGCCCTGGCGTTGTTGGCTACCAGAAAAAAGGGCCGTTTGCATTGGGTCACAATGGCGGCGTCACTGAAACACAATTGCACACCATTGTACGAGATTTTAATCAAGGCGTAGAAACCCAAGCCTATAAAAAACTAGCGGATGCTGCTCATTCAAAAATCGTCATCAACCTCACCAATTCTTTAACCACATTAGTGGCGTTGCATGAAAATGATCAATCCAAAAGTAAAGACTTTCAGAAGTTACTCACCACCATGACCTATGAAGGCATTAAGGTTATGAAAGCGGCTGGTTTCAAAGAAAGTAAGCTGGGTGGCATGCCGGGCTGGTTACTGATAACCGCAGCGGGTGTATTGCCAGGCTTTGTGACGCGTAAGCCTTACCTTAAGAACTTAAAAAAACTGGTGGTTTCCAGTATGGCCCAAGACATTATTGTTAATGGTGCTGGTAGCTCTGAATTAGAAAGCATCAATGGTTATGTTTTAGCATTGGCCAAGCAACATGGCATTAAAACCCCCGTAAACAGCACCATTTATGAAATTTGCAAAGAAGAGTTTACTAAAACACCCTTCAAGCCTGTTTCAGTGGATTTTATCTGGCAAAAAGTGAGGGAGGCCGCCTAACTGTTAGCCCGTTTTTCAGGGCTTAGCATGGTAAAGATGCTAAGCCCGAAAGCCTTTAAGCCAACTTACTTTAGTATGACTGGGTGACCCGCCCGTCTAGTAGCGTTGGCTTTTTTTCTTCTGTATCCCTACTGGCTTTATTCTTTTATCATTACAGTATCTTCAAGATTCCCATCCCCATCTTATTCACTATCTGAGTGCAAAAGAAAATTCATGAAGAATTTGATCAAAAAAGGCTTAGAATCTATTCAATCCAATGCAGATAAAGCATTGGATGAAATAACAAATGGCTACAGTTTAGCCAAAGATAAATTAAACAACCTGCCCATTTTCACCTCTATAGAAAGCTGTGCCCAAACCCAGAACACGCTGTTTGATGAAAAGCACTATTTTGTTATTCCATACCATTTAAGTGAATACCAATTCGCCTTGCATACCATGCGCTGTTTACCTGATGGCGTGCCACCCCTTAATGAATTAGAAAAACGTCGCGTATTTCATTTTGCCAATGAGCACAGTGAATTTATGTTGCAACAATACATGCAGCAAAGTGCCATGGACATTGTTCATCAGCAATATAAAGACAACCCCAATGGCCTTGAAACTCTGGCAAACAATATTGATACCCTTGATAAACAGTTAACCAAGGGCATGTTATTAGCAGGTGGACTAACCGCTCTTGTAAACCCTATAGCAGGCATAGGCATTGCCGCAAAAGCGCTAACACCTGGAATGAGCAGTTTAATCAACACCTTTGCTTTGAAACCGGGTGCTAAAAAACTTCAGAAACACCAGCTCGAAAAATCATTGAAAGAAGCTCAGAAAAATATACAAACACAATTTGAAGACACCACGACTTTAAAGGTGGTGAACCCTATATTGAAAGAATTAGAGTTTGCCTTGAATACCACACAGGAACAGCACGACCCATTATTAGACCCTAATTTGGGAGATGGCAGCATTACAGAGTTGGACCATGAGCGCTGGCGTAGTCTCACTGAAATTGCCATCTGCCATGTGTATAAAGAGGCCTATGGTAACTCGAAGCTTCATCAACAAGCACAATTAGGCCCTGAAGATTTACGCTGGTTATCGGTTTTATTTGAAGTGCATTCTCTTTAAACTTTTAATGGATAGCCTTCTATCATATGGCTAATTTTTTCCCTCAGTAAATCTCTTAACAATAACACCATCGGTGTCACTTGCTGGCGACTGGCGCATATTAAATATAAATCTAAGTCTTGTGTTGAGAAGTCCTGCAACACTTCAACCAAGCGATTATGGTGTAAATCATCCGCCATATCTAACTGAGATTTAAACGCAATGCCCTTTCCCGACACGCACCAACGACGTACTAAATCAGCATCGTTACTCTCTCGGTTGCCTTTCACTTTAACAGAAAACTCAGTGCCCTTTTTTTGGCCAGAGCCAGCGTCCACCGCTAGGTTATTTTTAAATGACCATTGATCGTATAAACGGTTATCGACTCGGTAAAGCAGACAGTTATGCCGGCTAAGCTCGTTAGGATGTACAGGTTCTCCCATATCATTAAGGTAAGTTGGCGAGGCACACACGATTCGCCTTAACCTAGCAATTTTAAACGCCACCATAGAAGAGTCTTCAGGTTCGCCATATCGCAAAGCCACGTCTACTCGCTCCATATAAAAGTCTGCTAACGAGTCTCCTACCATGAGTGCTATTGAGAGTTCAGGGTGGGCGTCCATCAGCTCATCCAGCCAAGGCAATATCACATTACGGCCAAGATCCGAGGACACCGATAAACGCATCTCCCCTGCTACCTGCCCTTGCAAAGTGCTCAAGGATAACTTGCCCTCTTCTAGAGCCCCCAAGGCATCTCGGCAGTGGCTTAAAAAGCGCTCACCTGCTTCAGTGATGCGTAAGTTTCTTGTGGAGCGAATAAACAGCTCCACGCCTAACTGCTTTTCCAAACGCTTTAAGGCCGCACTGGCTGCAGCCGTTGAAACATCTAGCTGGCGCGCAGCCGCTGTGATGCTCTGGTTATCGGCCGTGCGCACAAACAACATGAGGTCACTGACATTCATACTTTATCCAATCCAAAGGGTTCAGAGGCACTCAGTATTATCAATATATTTTTGATAATAATTCAATCATTACCAGCTTTATAGTTTATAACGTTTTATGAATAATGGCTTCATTAAATACGGGAGAGCAAAATGAAAGCGATCGGTTATAAACATGCAGGTAGCCTGCAGTTGGAACACGCTTTACAAGACATCACCTTAGAGATGCCTCAAGCGCTAGGCCGTGACCTATTAGTGAAAGTCGCAGCGATTTCGGTTAACCCAGTGGATACTAAGGTGCGCGCAAGTGCTCAACCCACAGAGGGCTTTAAAGTACTTGGCTGGGACGCTGTGGGCGAAGTCGTCGCCACAGGTAGTCAAAGCGAGCTCTTTAAAGTAGGTGATAAGGTTTGGTACGCAGGCGATCTTACACGCAGTGGCAGCAACGCTGAGTATCAATTGGTAGATGAACGCATTGTGGGTCGCAAACCCCAGTCACTGAGCAATGCCGAGGCAGCAGCCACCCCTTTAACGGCCATAACCGCATGGGAATTATTGTTTGATCGCTTAGGGTTTCAAATAACAGAGGCAATATCAAAACCTGCTTTAAATACAAGCACAGACAAACCTATTTTGTTGATTGTGGGGGCAGCAGGTGGCGTGGGCTCTATATTAAGTCAATTGGCGGTGAACCTCACAGATGCCATGGTTATCGGCACGGCCTCTAGAGCCAAAAGCCAACAATGGTTAACGGATTTAGGCGTTAATCATGTGATCAATCATCACAAAGATATGAAACAACAGCTTAAGGAGCTGGGTATTCAAGAGGTGAGCCATGTGATTAGCCTCACCCACACCGAACAGCACTTCGATGGCCTAGTGGATGTGCTCGCCCCACAAGGGAAATTTGCACTGATTGATGACCCCAAAGAAGGCTTGGATATTATGAAGTTAAAACTAAAATCCATTTCTTTACACTGGGAATTTATGTTTACCCGCTCTATGTTTCACACTGGCGATATAATCAAACAACACAAAATGTTAAATACACTAGCCGACTTATTTGATCGCAAACGATTGAAAACCACTTTGGGTGAAAATTTTGGAAAAATTAACGCCACAAATTTACTTAAAGCGCACCAACACATTGAAAGCAACCAAGCCATTGGCAAGATTGTTTTAGAAAACTTTTAATTAACTGTTTTTATAAAATAACCCATTAACTTACTAAACCTTACCAACAGGATATAACCATGACACAAGCATTAACCATCGTTGCCCGTATTGAAGCCAACACCGACAAAATAGCATTAGTAAAATCTGAATTATTAAAGCTCATTGAAGCCACTCGCCAAGAAGAAGGCTGCCTTCAATACGACCTTCATCAAGATAATGAAAACCCAGCTGTTTTTGTTTTCTATGAAAACTGGAGTAATCGCGCATTGTGGCTTGCGCACATGGAAAATGAACACCTCAAAGAATACATGGCCGCCACCGATGGGGCTGTAACAAGCTTTGTTTTAAATGAAATGACTAAAATCGCTTAACACTTAAGGCATTTAAAATTTAAGGTACAGCCCTTCTTGGGCATAAAAAAAGCCCTTAGTGAACGACTAAGGGCTTTGATTGTTAAAGCAGATTTATATTAAACCTATGAAAACTTAAAGGGTTTTCATAAATTCAATTAATGTCCATTTTTGGTTTTTAGTTAATTGCGTACCGTACACATGCCCTTCATTAGAGTTGCCTTTTTGAATATGACCATCTTCTGCTAGCACATTAAATTCAGACAACCCTTCCTTTGTATTAAAGCCCACATTTACTGGATCAAATTCCCTATCCCCTACCCAAAATTGTTTGCTGCGATTTTCAGGTTTTTGCAGTAATTCCCAAAGATTAGGCACCGAACCATTATGTAGAAATGGCGCCGTTGCCCAAATACCATTTAATGGGCGCGCTTTATACACAAGGCCAGCATATTGATCAGCGGCTGACTTCATAGAGCGAGTCTTGGGCTTCATGACTTTTTTGCTCTTGCGAATATTTTCGCGTTCGCTCACATTTTGTGCCATGTACTCTTCCAAAGATTTGTCACCCGTGGTGGCATCGCTGCTTTCACTGGTTGACTTATCTGGCTTGGCATTCATTGGAATCAGGCCTGCTTCTAAAGCTTTAATAGGGTCCTTTAATACAAGCCCCACCACGCCGTTCACTGAAATACTGATGGCGGCAGCAGTTTCATCAAATTTTTCCCCTGCCACAATTTTTGACTTGGTGCCCTCCAATAATAAGGTGTCGGCCATATGGAAGTCGGCATTCCAGGCGGTGGCCGGATCCGTTCCCACCACCGAAACCGGTGTCTTAACAGACTTGTAGTTTTTACCTTCGTCACCGCGAGGAATCACTTGATGACAGCTGGCGCATTCTTGCTGATATAATTGCGCGCCGGCCGCCGCCTTTGCAGTATTAATTGGCGGTAAATATTCTTGCGGCCAGGCAGGTGAGCGCAACTCTTTTACCCAAGACTCAAGTTTCCCTAAGCCTTTCATATCAACCGTAGAAGAATAACTATTTTTAATACCAATCATACGTTTCCACCAAGAAGCTTCTTCAATACTTAAGCTCCCAAACACCCCCACCACTTCACCTATGTTGCGCACTAATGGCCCAACAACAGGTGTATTCGGAGCCGATGCGTTCCATTGCACCACATCTGACTGGTGAGTTCCCCAAAGAAAAGGATAAGAAACCGGCGCAGTAGGCGCATTACCGTTGGTTAAATCATGTAAGGCAAATGCACTGCCTGCATTTTGAATATTACCAAAAGCATCTAGACGACCATAACTGGTAAAGTCACGGGGATAGTTACTGGGTAAGTTATTAACGTTTTCCCGTTCACTGGCCTGCATGGCTAATTGAGTCAGTTGTGTATGTAAATTGTTAGCTGCACCTTCATTGTAATCATCGGCTAATACTTTTTTAGCAAACCGATCAAACTTAGCGGCGTCTTCGTTAGTGGCATTAAGTGCCGCCACCAGTTTGCTGTAAAACAATACAAAATTTCCAAGGGTAGGCGCGCCCTCTACCAGCATTTTTTTACCTTGGTAATCAATTTGATTAGTATGACAAGCAGAACAGGTTAACCCTACCCAAGCATCGCCACTGTCTTTATTTTCATTAAGCGCAAAACCAATGGGTAAACCAGCTGGGTTTCTAGCGGACGCTTGCATGGGCAGGTACCGTAAGGACTCCATATGTTCAACACTTCTAAAATATTCTTCACTGTCGGCTTGCTCAAGCCAAGTAAACCAACTGTAAGGTAATATTTGTGAGCCTTGGCTGGTGAACCAAAAGTCCATACGGGTTTTATTGCTCCACGCTTGATCTAATTCTAGGCGTTTGGGAACTTCCCCCACTTCAGGTGTGATATTCACATCCGAAGCTTTGGTGTGGAGATTTTTATCTTGATATAAGGAACCACAACCCACCAACATAGAAACTATGCCCGTAGCCGCAGCAATAGAGGTTCTTATTTTCATTCAAGCGTCCTTGCAAAAGGATTGATTTATGAAACCTTCCCAGTCTTTATCATTAGAATTATTGAAACTGAAAAGCCAAAAGTTTGAGTGAACACATTTTTTATAAAGCGATTTGACCTTATCGAAAAAAAACCAAGCTGTAAAAGAGTAGCGATGTTTATTGCAAGGAATGAGTTTAAAGCAGCAGATCATTAGTAATTTTAAGCCAGAAAAATATCATTGACGACACCGATTACACATATCACAAATAATAAATTTGAAACATTATCATTCTCAAAAGTTCAGTGTTTTATGGGCCATACTGCCATTCGATTACGGCCTTTATGTTTGGCATCATACAAAGCCTCATCTGACTGATTCATGAGCGACTCCAAGTTGTCGCAGCCTTCCCTTAATTGAGCAATCCCCACAGAGGTGGTGAAACGAATACATTGGCCTTGATAGTTCACTTCTAGAGCCGCCACCGTTTTTAAAATTCTTTGCGCAGTAACCTTGGCAGCCGACTCAGGCGTATCTGGCAACAATATAGAAAACTCCTCTCCTCCTAAACGCCCAAATACATCACTTTCACGCAATAGCTTTTGGCAGCAAAGGGTAATCGCCTCCAACACTTGATCCCCCGCTTGGTGCCCGTAGTGATCGTTAATGGATTTAAAGTGATCTATATCTAAGGCTAGAATGCTCAACGGGTGCCCATAATTCAAACTGCGCTCAAATTCAACTTCAGCAGTTTCTAAAAAATGGCGACGATTACTAATGCCCGTTAGGGAATCTGTGGCGGCTAATTTTTTAACATACCGCAGCGCGCCTCGTAATTCGCTTTCGGTTTTCTTAAGTTTGGTAATGTCTGTTACGTAAATATAGATGAAGTTATCATCGGTTTTTAGCCTAGACACCTGCACCCAGCTGCCGTCTTGCATATCGGATTCAAACGAAGCAAACCCTTTTTCAAGCCGACTGGCCTTGGCACGCTCCACTAATCCCTCTATATGATCATCAGTGGCAACCCCAGCTCCTGCTGAATGAGATTGGCGCAGCATGGTTTCAAAAGGCATTCCAATTATTTCATGAGATTGAAACCCAAAATTTTCAGCTAATTTATCATTGCAGAACACTAAAACATCTTCTTCGTTATACACTCCAAAGCCATCTTTACTGGACTTTAAAGCCTCAATAATCAGTTCATTTACTGTGTTGGTAGCGCGGTTACCCATTTACACGATTCCCCAGGCCATTTTGAGAATAAACAGTGGCGATTATTATTATAGTTCAGGGATTAGCTTTTGGCTGACGTGCATAAGTGATTGAATAGGCTTTGTTTTTTCTTTAAAGTTAGCGCTACAACAGGTGTTATTGACGCTACCCAGAGACCTTAATGACCAGAGTTCGTCACACCCTCATGGTTACCGACATATTTGGCGCCACTGACGGGATTAAAAGTTTACGCCGCCAGTTAAGCCTACAAGGCAATATGGTCAGTATTATTGAACCCTATAAGGGTAAGAATATTCCCAAGGCCCAAGAAGCAGATACTTATCGGTACTTCTTAAATGAATGTGGTCATGAACAATATTTGGCTCATGTAAACCATGCGCTAACATCAGCATTAAAGTTAGCCGATCAAGATATTTATATAATTGGCTTTAGTGCCGGTGCCAGCGCCGTTTGGCAAGCGCTTGATTCTAACCACCCCCTGTTTAACATTGATCAACATTCTCACGCCATAAAACATTTTATGGGCTTTTACCCCACCCAAATTAGACACCATCTAGCGCTTTCCAGCATTTGTAAAAGCTCAATAATTTTCCCTAAAAGTGAAGATCACTTTAATGTTAAAGATATCATTCGCCACTTGTCTAGCAATTGCCATACTAGATGTATTCAAACACCTTTTAACCATGGATTCATGAACCCCACTTCAAAACATTACCAGCACAACGCTTGCATTGATTTTGAAAACGCCCTGTTAAAAAGCAACACTCAAACCACCAATGCATCTGATTGGCAGTTTTTAGAAGATGCTAAGCGATTAAGCATTCACTACAGCTCAGATACGTCGGCATAAATTAGATAATTGGTAATTTTCTCATTGCGTATGGTAAGAATAGTGGCGAACTCAGCAGAGCACTCAGAGCCATTGAGCCTCACGTAATGCACTTGGCCATTACATATTATGGTATCACCTTGTTGCCAAATGCCATTGAGGCTATGCCTCATACTGTTAATACTTGAAAAGAATCCTTCATTGGCTTGCAAAGTATCCTCCATGCCATTGACGGCATCATGATTAGCAAACTTAAAGCGAACTTCTTCATCTAGCATACCGGCTAAGCCATTTAGGTTTTTACTATCCACATTGGCATAAAGCGATTTTACAAATTGTGTAGCATTCATGTTTATATCCTTTTTTGATCATTAATTTGTTTTGTGATTTAACGGCTTACTTGAACGTTTTGAGACGATTCATAAACATTTTTTTCATGGGCGAACTCACTAAAATATTGAACAAATTCAAATTGAAATCCTTCTGGGTCTACAAAGTAGATATTTTTTCGTACGTTATGCTCCGCAAGGCTTACGTCTATTTTGTAATCCTTATTTTGCAATCTCTGTATAAGCTGCTCTAAGTCATCTACCACAAACCCTAAATGAGCCAGACCCGCCGAATGGCCTTTCAAAAATCGGTTTTCCTCATCAGCCCCATCATTTAGCGTAATATAATAATCATCACTTCCAACGTGTAGCCAACGGCGCGCTCTACCCTGCCATTGCATTTCTCCTTGTCCACGCACTTTCCAGCTGGGAAAAGCCGTTTGTATAAACTGCAACGTTTTTTCTATTTCCTTAACCACAAGGTTGGCATGCTCAAATCGAACCATGGTATTTCTCCTTTTTCACTCTTTGGTTTGGTATGTAAATCAACAGAAAATCATTTTTTTTGAATAACAAACATGGCTAACAACACCATAAAAATGCCCGGCACAAGCTGCCAGTTAAAATCGTCAAGCCCTAACAGAACACTTAACAAAATGACAAATAAAGGGGTTAAAAACCCATATGAAGCCACGCGAGTCGCACCGATTCGAATGGTGCAAAACTGCATAACAAAAAAGGTAATTAGGGTGGAAAATAATGACAAATAAACAATGCCGCCATACACACTAGGGGCAATGTCCATCCAATGAATATTATTAAAATCTTTAACTGAACATATTAATAATAAAATACCGCCAGCTATCAGTACCCATAGGGTCATGACTTCCATGGGTTCGTTTGCATAAAGTTTTTTCACTAAAGGGTTATAAAGCCCCATGAACAAACAGCCCACTAAAAATAAACCGTCTCCTTTATTCATACTCAGTGAAATTAATAACGTAATGTCCCCCCTGAAGACGATCCACAACGCGCCCAGCGTGCCCAGTAGTAAACCCATTACGCGGCTTTTAGAGGCTTTTTCACGATTAATAAAAAAAGCATAAACCGCAGTGATCGCTGGCACACTGGTGTACAAAGCGCCGGTATTCATAACACTGGTGAAACGCAAACTCTCAAACATGCCCCAGAAAAATCCCACTAAAGGCACGCTAAGAATAAAATACCCGAATAATCGTTTAGGGCTAGGGAACTGCCAGCCATTTTTAATAAACACAAACGGTGCAAGAAATGCGGCGGCTAAAAAGAATCGCACACACATCATGGCGGAAGGTGGCATCGCGTGGGTAATGAGCTTGGCAACAGGAAAAGAGCTGGCGGCCAATAATATGGCCAGCAGCATTAGATTCCTCTCAAGACTGCCATGGGGCTTAACAACACTAAAACTCCCTAATTTGGCTTTCAACTGCAGTGTCTGGTTCATAATGGCTCTTCAACATTTAAGTCAGTAAAGCCAGCATATCTGTTTCCTATTGACAGATAATCTAGCTACGAGGACACTCACTGTTGAGTTTAAGTTAACAGAGATAAAGAAATGGACGGTATTGGGGCAATTCCGATTTTCATCGCGGTGATTAAATACAAAGGGTTTTCAGCAGCGGCCGAGCACCTAGGCTTAACTAAATCAGCCGTGAGCAAGCGCATCAGTCAGTTAGAAGCACAATTGGGGGCCAAGCTATTGCATCGCACCACTCGAAAACTGAGCCTAACCGAAGCTGGCGAACAATATTATGTCCATGCCCTTAAAGCCCTAACAGCGGCACAAGATGCGCAAGATTGCGTGACACAACTGCAGGGAGAGCCCCAGGGAAAGCTTCGCATTCACGCCCCCATGTCCTTTGGGCATTTGCATGTGTCGCCCCTCATACCTGAATTTATTAGCCGTTACCCAAAGATCTCGGTGGATTTAGTACTCGATGACAAGGCCGTCGATTTAGTAGCACAAGGGGTTGATGTGGCCATACGCTCTGGCCATTTACCCGACTCTAATCTCGTTGCCCGCAAATTAGCGCCAGGTAACAGTATGGTGTGTGCTAGCCCAGAATACATTGCTAAGCATGGTCAGCCTTCCCACCCTAGCCAGCTCACAGAACACAACTGTTTATTATTTAGTTATTCAGATAACGCTAACCAGTGGCATTTCAGCCAGGATAAAGAGCATTGCCAAATTGAAGTGAATGGAAATTATCAGGCCAACAACAGTGAAGCACTACGGCAGGCACTGCTTAAAGGGTTTGGCGTGGCAAGATTGCCCACATTTATTGCAGGTAAAGACATTAAGGCCGGTAAACTGGTAAACCTATTTCCCTCTTACACCATGCCGCACAAAGACATTTATGCGCTTTATATTGCTCGCCAATATTTGCCTAAAAAAGTCAGAGTCTTTCTAGATTTTGCCATCGAGTATTTTGGTTCAGACACTCCCTATTGGGACACTGAATCAGACAGATAAGGGGAAGTGCGCTATGATAATAATTCGCCAACGGCCTGTTAACTATTAAGGAACACCTTGATCAATTTCATATTAATGGCAATTTGTTTATCAGTGGCGAGCCTGACAGTCCATTCCGAAGAAGTGGTTAAAATTGCTATTGGGGACTGGGAACCGTTTACATCCAGCCGAGCCGATAACGCTCATATTAATGAAGACATCGTAAGAGCAGCCTTTCTACTTGAAGATATTCAGGTGGATTATCATTACTTCCCTTGGATCAGAAGCTACCAATACGTTGAAAAAGGCGAATTTCAGGCCACCTTTCCGTGGGTGATCACTGAAAAACGTAAAAAGGAGGTTTACTACACTAAAGAGCCCATCTTAACCGAACAAACGGTTCTTTTTCATTTGAAGTCTCGCCCTTTGCAATGGGAAACATTTGATCATTTAAAAGGCTTAAGAATCGGCGGTACCCTAGGCTACGCCACAGGGCAAATTCTAGAAAAAAACGGGTTAACAATTGATTACGTAAGCAAAGAAGATTTTAATTATCATAAATTGCTCAAAGGCCGGCTAGATATTTTTCCTGCCTCATATTATGTGGGCTACCACCAAATTAATATGTTATTTCAACCCAACGAAGCTAAGCTTTTCACGCACCACCCCAAAATTTTGGAAGAAAAAAATTATTACATGGTTTTTTCTAAAAAAATTCCAAATGCCCATCACCTCATGGAACGATTTGATAAAGGCCTAAGAAAACTTAAAAAATCGGGCCGCTATGATGAAATTCTAAGCCAGGTCCAACAGTAAAAGTGTTGCATAAAATCAACATAAAAAATTGCCCGTATTCAATTCATTCTTTCAATAGCGGGCACCTGCCAACTGCCATCTAAAAAGCTTTGCTTGGTATTATAAATTCGCATTAATATTGAAAACTGACCATTAGGGCTGGGTAACCAGTTACTCTCACCACTTGGTGGCGGCGTATGCTGAATATAAATATCTAACGATCCATCATGATTAAATGCCAGCTCATTACGATCGCCAATTACATAACGCTTAATGGGGTTATCAATCAAAAAGCCTTCTGAGTTATACATGGTGATGGACCAGAACGCATGAGCCGGTGGAGTTTGCCCTTTTTTAAACTGAATTTTGTATTGATTCTGACCTGTTAATACCTCGCCATTAACATCCACTGATGCACTAGGGTAAGCCGCTTCTTTAGGGGCTAAAGCAGCCAAAGCCCTCATGGCTACACCGGCCCTCACTTGATAGTTAGTGCCGTATTCTCCAATGATGCCTCTCCATATCACCCAACCGTTTTCCATAGGACTGGTGCTTTGATTGTCCGTAGCTTCATGTAACTTGGCATTAGCAATACTGACCGATTTTTTAATTAACCATCGATCAATGATCCCCATTGACGCTAAATTAAATGACTTACCCGGCACCACACCTAATTGAGAAAGATTGTGCAAGGCGTCTGTGTCAGACTTGGCGGCTGGTTGAGTTGCCATTAATTCACTTAACAAATTAAAAAACTCAGCCGCTGACAACCCGTCTATCAAAGCTTTAGGGTGGCGTTTGTCGCTTCCCTTTGACGAGCCATCAACCACCTTAGCCGGCAATGGCTGACCATTAGCCCATTGACTTAAAGGGGTAATGGCCATGTGATCTTGCATGTGTGCCACCTTGACCATGTCTGCCTGACTGTTGGCGCGAATTCTACCCACCATCCACACCATATTGGTAGGCGATTCAATCAAGTTCACTTCCTTGGGTAATTTCCCACGCCAATCTGGCCCCGCCAATGCGTAGTGGCCGGCTTTACTTCCCGTGGTGCGTGAGCCAATTGAGGAAAACACATTGGTCCAGGCATCCATAAAGGGCAACACATAATAACGGTCTGAATCCGGCACGCTAATGATCATGGGTTCCTTTTTTAAATCAAACCAATTTACGCTGTAAACCGTATCATTATTAGGACGAACCACATTTCGAAAGGTGTGATCAGGAAAGCTCCTGAGGTGATACAGGTGGTTAGCGCCTTTCGTAGCGTCTGCTTCCATAGCTTGACGAGTTAGCTCCATCAGCACTAATGGGTAACCAAAAATATAGGCTTCGGCCCCCTGCTTGATGGTTCGCACTGCGTACACACTGCACATTAAAATAATCAATAAAACAATGAAGACCCACGGCCATAATTTTCTGATAACAGACATATTGCTCGCTCTTAGTAGACGCTATATTGAGATTAATTAGAGCAGCTTATAGGGATTCATAAATGAGTAATATGGGAATTCGGGTCACGAAACCCCGTTCTAGCAAGCTTAATAAGCCGATTAAACACGGCTTTTGCTAATGAGTGTCCATGGGGGAAATACATCAACGCCAATTAACACAGAACGAATAACAGCCTTGTAAAGCGATAACAGTTCGTGATTGAAATGTGACGCTTTTGTGACACTTTTACACACGCCAGACTCTACAATAGAACCATATTTTGTAGGGAATCATCATGAAAATCCTAAACCAAACAGGCTTCAGCCTTTCCACCATTAATGGAATGCGCGTCATTAGGCCCGCCTTATTTCTGTTTTTATTTTTAAGTAATATCAGCTGGAGCCAAACTATCTCCAGTTCATTAGTGCAAGTCAGCATGCTAGAAGTGTACACCTCTCAAGGCTGTAGTAGCTGTCCACCAGCCGAACGATGGATGTCTAAATTCAAACAAGATAAGCGACTTTGGAAGCAACTGGTGCCTATGAATTTTCATGTGGATTACTGGGATTATTTGGGCTGGAAAGACCCTTATGCCTCTTCAATTTTTACGAAAAGACAGCGCGATTATAAAGCCCTTAAACTAAGCCATACTGTGGCAACACCTGGTTTTATAGTATCTGGGCAAGGATGGAATGGCTGGTTTAGAGGCCAGCCGGTGCCTGCTTATCCATTTAAAGCGGTGGGTGTATTATCGGCTAAAGTAGAAGAAATGCAGGCACAAATTAGCTTTAACCCAGTCATTAAAGTATCAGCACCTTTGACAATACACGTGGCGATTTTAGGGTTTGATCAAATAACAAATGTGCAACGAGGGGAAAATTCAGGGAAGCAATTACCCCATGATTTTGTGGTCATGGCTTATAACAACGCCCAACTAACCTTACAAAAAGGCAGCTATACCAATCACCTAACACTACCCGATGCCAGTCAATTTACATCAGCCAATCAAGCATTGGTTTTTTGGGTTTCTCAACAAAATAATCCTAGCCCCATACAAGTGGCGGCCGATTGGTGGAATGGCTGAAAGTACATTCTTAGGTAACATCCTAATTAAAAGCATTACCAAAGCTAGTTGCACTAACTTTTATTTTTTAATGCCTGACCTTGGTGTCAGGCCATAGTTTAAAGTTTCACAAGAAAAACAAGGCAATAGCTCTTGAAGCACGACACTGTCTCGCTCACTGTTAATACATTCGCCCATTTTTATAATGGTTGAATACTTGCTAAATGAAAGTCATTTTCTAAAAACACTTGGGTTAAAATTGAAGATAAGCCTCAAGCACATCACTCATTGTACTTAATTATATTGAAATCATTCCTATTAGAATAATCCCTTAGCTTGGATCAACAGGCCTCAACCCGACCACCTATCCTAAAGATACATGCCAACTTTATTGGCGCCTCTTTTATAAATTAAAATTCTAAATCACCTTGTTTCATTTTATCCCATAGACCATAAAAGCCAACTGGCACTTTTCAATCCATCGGGTAAAACACATCCAAAATTTAAGCCCCCTCTTTTAGGTAAAATTGACCTAATAATTATGGTTTACATTGCTCATGCTTAATTATGTATTTTAAAAAAAAACCATGTAATTTCCACTTTTCACATGGCGAATACTTTGAGGGTATGCATGATCCATAAGCTTGTCTTTAAGAATACTGACAAAAGCAACATCCAAGTTGTGATTTAAATTCTCATCACCTAACAATAAATATCGTATAGAGGTTAGACATGAAAAGAAGGGACTTTTTAAAAACAACCGGAGCGCTATCGGCGCTACCCAGTCTAACATTTAGTTCGTTAAGTTTTGCATCCGAAACGCAGTTCCCACTTTCCATAATGAGTGGCAGCCTTTATGAAAGCAATGGCACATTAGAAGTCATCAAGGGATCTTTACCTAATGATATACACGGCCACATTTTAATGGCCGAAGGCATACCTTTAGAAAAAAACCATTTAACCCCCAATGGCAGAGGTGCATTAACACGCCTAGATTTTTCAGACCAAGCTGTTCATTTCACTCGAAAGATGATTAACACCCCATCGGCTATCATGCAGCAACACAGCACAGGGTTATTAGATAAGTTTCACTTACTAGGAGGTACCGTTTATTACAGTTCTACCATGGGGTTTATGAATTATTGCAATACGGCACCTAATTACATGGGAGACAATCGCTTTGCGTTAAGTTATGAGGGAGGAATGCCTTTTGAATTTGATGCCAGCACACTGGAACTGGTGACCTCCATTGGTAACCCAAATGAATGGGAATCTAGCTTACCGCCTTTTTTAAATTTCTTTACCCCTAAAAAATGGCTATTCCCACAAGTACGTACCACGGGCCATCCTTTTTTTGATCTTGAACAAGGGTTATGTTTTACCATTAATTATGGCGGAAATATCGGTACCACTGGTTTAAACAATGGATTTATAAGGGCCATAAAATGGGACATGCAAGGGGCATTAGAGTCATGGAATGTTGTCGATCGAGAAGGAAAAAATGCCTATATAAAAGCCACTTCTCACTCCATGGGCGTGACGCGTAATCATATTATTATTTTTGAAACTGCAGCATTTGTAGAGTCTGGCCGTATTTTAGGCATTAAATCGGTGACACCTCAAACCCACACCACTCCCGTGTGGGTTATTCGTAAGGCGGATTTATTATCCGGCCAAAAAAATGTGGTGGCTGACTATTTAGAATTAGATTTTGATACTTCCGATATCATGTGTAATTACGATGACTGGGGAGATGAGATCACGCTTTATGGTCAATATTTGGGGGCCATGGATAAATCAGAACAACAGTTTAACTGGGAAAGACTTCATTTTGGTGATCGTGTTAATGAAAATATATCAGGCTATCCAGTTGCACCTGTAGACGTAGGTGGTTTAGTTCGAGCACGTATTCAAGTGATGCAGAATTCAGCGGTAGAAATAAAATCAGATTTTCGTTTATTACGTGATGAACATACCATGTGGGATTTAAACGACCCTGCCTATCGAGGCCACTTTCAATTCCCTGAAAGTTTCGATCACTTATACTGGGCAGCTATTGGGTATCGACCAGAACATTTAGTAAAACGAGTAGCCGACGCTTACGAAGATTACCCTAATCGATTGTACAATAACGATAACTTACCCAATAACGCTAAACCCTCTGCGTTAATACACATGAATTGCCAAGAGATGAGTATCGCAGACCAATATCAGTTCCCAGAAGACTGTGTTATGCGCACACCACAATTTATGAACCGCCCAGATTCGAATGAACAAGATCATGGTTATATTTTTACAGCGGTAGTTAGAAAACATCCTTCTGGTGACGCTTCAAAAGGTAAGGAGTTTTGGATTTTTGATGCTAAAAATCTCGCACAAGGCCCGCTTTGCATATTGGCCAGCAGCAACCTAGATTTTGCCACCACCAATCACGCTTTATGGGTAGAGACAGTCGCTCCTAGGCCCCTTAGTGCGTACAAGTCTAATCTGGCAGATGTTTTTCGTGAAAAAATGTCATGCCATAGCTCAAATGTACAAACCATTCTTAATGAAAAAATATTGCCTATTTTTGGCTAAAACAAATTTATTTTTCACCCCCATAGGAGATTGGACATGACACTAAAGAAGCCATTACTGGCTTTAACTACCGCTGCTCTAATATTAGGTGGCGCCTTAAAAATAAACTCACTTGAATCCGATAGCACTATTAAGAATTATCAAGGCACTTATGAATGCTATCCAGATACCATTCACAGTCCTAATACAGTGGTTGAAGTACAACAAATAGTACAGGATGCCTTGACCAACAACCAAACCATCATGACCGGCAATCGAAAATTTTCCAGTCAAATTGATGCCGCCTGTACCGACAATGGACAAATTCAAATAACCTTAGAAAATATGAACGATTTACTGGTATTTAATGCTGCACAAAAAACCGTTACGGTTGAAGCGGGCATGCGTTTTAATGATTTAAATGAATTTCTACGACCACAAAAACTGGCGATCAATATGGTCACCGAGTTAGGTACCTTTTCCATTGGTGGCATGCTTGGCAGTGGCACCCATGGTTCGACCTTACAGAAACCCAGCAATATGTTGGCAGATTATATCACCGAGATGAAAATTGTAGATGGGCTGGGGGAAGTTCGAGTATTAACCGGTGAAGCGCTTAATGCAGCTAGGGTTAATCTAGGAGTACTGGGGGTGGTCGTAGAAGTCACCATACAGCTAGAAGATGCCTTCAAAGTGGAGGCCCAGGTTAAAGGTTACCGAGATGATTCTGACTTGGAAAATGTCATTCTTGATCTGGCTCGAAACCATTACTCCACCAATGTCGCTTGGTTTCCTGGCATAGGCCGTTACACCACCACCACTTATGATGAGGTCCCACTGGAGACGAAAGGCAATGCTTATAATGCTCAGGCCGATGTGTCGAGCATTCAAGAGTATTTCTTTGGGCTATTATTTAATGCCCTTCATGAGACATCCAATTCAGGCCTGCAATGTTTAGCCGCCAAAGTTCGCTATGGTGCCAGAGATTCCTCCTACTTTCGTGATTTAGATACCGGTTTTATTCAATATAGTCCGGTAGGTCAATCGGATCAGATGCAATATTTTGGCTGCAGGGAACCTGATAAATGTGTGTGGGATAAACTTCCCATAGCCTTACAGGAAGTGGCCATTCCAGTAGAGGAATTGCCTAATTGGATTCAGGATGTTCGTCAAATTTTAGCCAGTCATGAAAAAACGTGCTTCCCCCTTAACGGCATTTATTTTCGTTTTGGCAAAGCCTCACCAAGCTATTTAGGCATGAGCGCTGGCCGAGACACCGCTTATTTAGGCATTGAATACACTTTACGTAAAGCCGGTGAAGCGGTGCCTAAAAATTATTTTGTTAATTTGGAAATAGAACAAATGTCATTACGTAAATATGGTGCACGTCCACATTGGGGAAAAAACTCAGTGGCTATTTTTGAAGATATTCCTAGCCGTTACCCTAAATGGAATGAGTTTTTAGCCACCAAGACCGACATGGACCCTTACAATGTTTTTACCAATCAATTTTGGAAACGTGTCACTGGGGATGTACCGCTTAGTGATTACTTAACGCCAGAATGCAACCTAACCGGTGAATGTTACTGTCAAAGTGATGAACACTGTACCGAAGGGACAAGTTGCCAATCGGGCAAGTTTTTTGAAGATGCCAATATTTGCATGTAACTGTATTAAAGAGCCTTAGGGCTCTTTAATACTCAATTGACGTACATTTTAGGAAACTAAATATGTGCGTGTGGTTATCCTTCAAGCTTTACTTGATTTCAGTGGACCATTTTACTGTAATGAGACACAGGCAATTTTACTTTCTTCATTTACACCTTACAAATATGAAGTGTAAATTCCTTTGAAATAATGAACACCTAAATTATCAAATGCCATTCAATTTAAATCAACCAATCAGGCATTGGTTTCTTGGGTTTCTCTGCAAGGTGATCCAAGCCCTATACAAGTGGCGGCCGATTGGTGGTAATCACTCACGATGACATCTTTTTAGTTTAAACCTAAGAAACCGAATCAGCTGATTCGGCTTCTTATTTTACCTTTATTTAAAGTATCTTCAGCGTTCTAAAAACACCCATTAAGCGATATAAGCTACTATCAGGCAAGATAGCCAAATAGGTTTGCTCTTTTCGTGACCGATATTTTTCTTTATGAAAAAAATTGCCCTGAAAAGGGTAAACGAATTCACAATGCTTAAACATAAATTTCAATATGGAAGAGATGCCTTTATGGCAAGCCAACTTATCATCTTCAATGCCAGCCAAAGGAGACAGGCCTAAAGACAACACTTGGTAACCTTCTTCTTTGAGTTTCTCCAACGCCGTTAATATAATTAAATCATTGGTGCCGTTAGGGCACGTATCATCTAACCTTGCAATATTATGAATATAACCATAAACATTACCATCACGGTACATTGGATCAAAAAAAGCAAAGCCCACTAAGCGTTCATCTTTGAATGCCCAAAAATAGCGAACATCTTTTTTATCCTCTACACGCAAGGGCCTAGTTAGCCCTATGTATTCAGAGCCTCCTTTACGGCTAAGCCAGTTGCTATTAACCGCCTGAAACTGGCTAGGGTCGATAGTCTCAAATGGCTGTTCTCGAACCTCAATGCCTTCTTTTTTTGATTTATTCCTCCATCTACGAACGTGGCTAAAATTAGCACCCGGCAGCTTCACATCAAATGTTGGTAAATCAATCATATGTTCCACTCCCATTTGATTCACCCTTATCCCTCTGGCACTGAGTTTTGACGCAATGGCTGCTGACAAATGCACGAATGCTGTATTTTCTTTACCCACCATTTCCATATATTTATCAAGTAACGGGTCGAAATTTTCTTCTTTACAAATGGGGTCACCTAAAATGACATTAAAGCCTTTGGGTGCCCATACCTTATCCTTCAGATATATAAAGGCCATATAGCCTAAATCTTTATCTATAAAATATTTCAATTCGGGTTGCAATGACGAGAATGCCATACTGCCCGTGCCATAACGTCTTAAAAAGTTATCGATGTCTTTAAACGCTGGCGAGTACGTGATTGCACTAGACATATATCTTCCTTAAGCCGTGATATCACGGCTTTTTAATATGGCTTCTGCCAAATGCAAATTTTGATTTTGGGAAGGATGGAATGACTTTTTCTGAAGCTCCAAGCAACCCCAACTTAACTTCCAAAAGAATTTCTCTTTGGTAAAGAAATATCTAAACCCTCTTAACCAATTTTTAGGATTCAAAATACTGCCATCTTGAACCATGCAAGCAGTGGTACCAAAAATCAAAAAGGTTAAATTAATGATATAACAAAGCAGGGTACTGTAAGCCAACATGAATCGATTACCAGATATATTTTGATAAATATCATAAGCGACAGACTTATGCTCTATCTCTTCTGCAAAGTGCCATTTATATAAATTGGCCGCTTCGCTTGGGCTTTCATCCAATAACTTATGTTCTAAATTAACCTCGGCAATCAGCTCATTAATGCGCTCAACCGCTACCACAAACGCTAACTTTGATAGTTTAGTAGATAGTGGCTCTAACACCTTAAACGATAGAAAATTATAAATAGACAAGAATATTTTTGTATTGTAACCCTGTCGAGTTAACACCTTCAAAAATTCTCCATGTGCCTTACCATGAGATAACTCTTGAGCTACAAATCCTTGAGCTGTATTGCGTAATGACTCATCTGTAATATCATCAATGTAGCTGCGAATGGTACGCACATTAAAATCTTCACCACCTGGAATGGTTAATGTATAAGCATTCATCCAGTGCGTAAGAAAACCATCGTCTTTCACCCAGTGTTTTTTAATATCAGCACTCTCGTCATAATCAATTAAAAACCGCCTTGGGGCTATATTGTCAACGCTCATTTCGCCACTTTCATTTTTAGGCAATACGGGCTTTTTCAAACTATTATTTTTAGACATATTCATTATCCTTTTATTTTTAAAATATTTTTTCAACTTTTATTTTGGCCAATTCAAAACCATGAATATCCGCAACACCCAATATTTTGATCACTTCTTGTTTGCTGATTTTCCCATAGCTACCGTGCTCTCTACACCCATCCAGTCCCAGTAACATGGTTTCAGCCATGCAGGCGTAGCTCACCCCTTTACCCAAGCATTGATTTCCAAGCCATTCAATTTCAGGGTTTCTTGGCAATCTCACTAATCCACCACGGATAACTTCTACATTGTCACAGTCATGAGCAACGCTATCATCCACATCCTGTGGCACCGACACATCACAAATAATGGTTTTTTGCTTACCTAACATATTCGGAAAAACAATCGGAGTGGGGGCATTACTACAGGTTAATATTAAGTTCGAATGCTTTAACCAGGCATTATCTGATGTCACTAAAATAGGACTGTCATCCCCTAATTCATCTTGTAAAGACTGAATCAAGGCCTCGTAGCTATTTTGAGATTCATCATGCATTAAAACCCAGTCTTGATAGCTTTTAGTAGCAGCCAAAAATTCTGCCACACTGCCTGATGCCACATTTTTATGTTGGATCGCATCATGAGCTTGTCGATAAATCGTTACAGCCGTTTGGTGAAGACGAGCCAGACGATTTTCACGCCCAATTAAAATTAATCTTGGAACATGATCACTCAATACTTCAGAATAAACAGAACCAATATTACCGCCAGCTCCCAGTACCGCCATCGTGCATGTAGATAAATCAAGCTGATGCTCTTGGGCCGATTTTAGAATCGCCCTAGCCCCCATCCCGACCGTTAATGCATTGCCGGTGGTAAGGGATATATCATCACTCACTAAATCTAAGCCGTTATGAGAGACAATGGAGGTATAAGAACCTAAGCCTAATACCTTGTGGTTTAAGCGCTCTGAATCTTTTTGCACCTCTATAATATTCTCGAGAATATCTTGTAAATAACCCGAGGATAGACGCTTGCTAATAAAGATAGGGTCATACATCAACACCAGCATTCTGAAATTTATTTTTTCTCCCGTGATCGATTCAATGGTGCGGGTTTCTGTTTCTACTGGCCCCAATACTTCCACTATTTTGGCCAACAAATCCACTACTTGCTTTGGCTTATACAGCTTCAAGCTTTCATCACTGTCCATCACATGCAATGCCGAAGCAGGAGTGGCCACAAACGTTACTGTTGGCAAATTAGGCTCAAATTTTGGTAACTTCCCACAGTTAATGCCCCTAAAGTCTTTAATATCCCCTTGCTTATCTCGTTGTAAGCCCACCATATATTTTGTTAATTCATAAGCATTGGCCTTTTGAATACACTCAGCGGCGCTCATTAGCCCTTGTACTAAATAGTCACACTCTGCTTCTGTAATAAATAATGACGGTTCAATTCGAAGTACCAAGCCATCGGACAGTGTTGTGCCGATACGAATGTTCATTTCATGCAATAAATAACCAGCAAGGGTATAACCCAGCATTTTTGTATCCGATAAAAAGCGAATCACAAACGATTCGCTATGAACCTGAGGTTTAAACACTAACCCTAAAAATAGCCCCTCCCCTCGCACTTCATGAATCACACTAGGAAAAGCTTTTGACATTTCGTTAAGTTTGTTTTTTAAGTACACACCCATGTTTGTAGCGCGCGCCAACAATTTAGGTTGAGATATCAGGGTCAACGCATCTAAGGCAATGCCTGCACTTAAATCATCTTCGGCAAAGGTTGAACTATGCACTTCATCAAAATCAGGCTCATAAATGCTTTTTTCAAATGCAGCAACAGATATTTTGCTTAACCCTCCCCCTAAACTTTTTGACAATAAAATAACATCAGGGCAAACACCCGCCTGTTCACAATATAAAAACGTACCGGTACGTCCCATGCCCGATTGAATTTCATCAAATACCAATAAGAAATCATGATCACTGGCTACTTCACGGCATTTAATTAAGAATGATTTATCCAAGGCATGTATGCCACCCTCTCCTTGCAATGGCTCTACAAACAAGGCACTAATGTTTGTAAAATTTTCAGTATTGAAAACTATTTCATTGCCAACTAGGTTTATGACTGGAAGGCTTAACAAGGTATTTTCAATGGCGTTATTTAAAGATCCATTTTCATCTGGGCAAATAAATTCACTAATGGGCCCTAATGAGGAAAACGGTGTTCGGTAAGCCTCACCGTGTGTCAGCTGTAAAGCGCCAGTGGTTTTACCATGATAGGCACGATTTACCGATAAACAGGTGGGTCGAACAGACAGTAGACCTTTGGCTTTGGCTTCTAACTGTATAAAAGCCATATGGAAATTCGTCACATGTGAGCCAAGGTGTTTTGAAACTGAATTTAAAAATTCAGAATTAAATTCTGCGCCGTCATTACGCAGTGCTTTTTGGGCTAATCTTAGCTGACCAATAAAATGGTCTATTTTACTTTCAAGTTTATTTTTTCTTCTTAGTTCTGAGTGCTTTAAAGAAGCTTCAACGGCATCCGCCCCCGTATTCAGCGTAATACTCACAAAAGATTTATGAAATCTATCTTCTAGCATTGCGTTTAATTTCTTACCAAGAAGCGCCGTATTAGGGCGAGTGCTGCCCTGAGCTAAAAATGGGGTTTGCTTTATTAACATATCCTGAAGGCGATTAACCAGTGGAGGATAGTTATGACCAAAAATACAGGCTCCAAATCCACCTAAAGCATCTAGAACAGCAACCTCTTTTCCCTCATCTTGATAATAAAGATAATTCCCCTGTCCTCTTGTATAGATATGTTGCATATCCAATGTTTTAAGTAATCGACTTAAACCAGGGCGACTATAAGATTGATAGTAGCCTTTAATATCCTTATCTAATTCATGGTTTTGTTCAGTTAAATTCGCACCAAAATAACCCAAGTCATTACTTTGTGTGTGCGTATTCATTTCCTCTATATCTTTTAGCATCTCTAGCCCTCTTTTTTGCGCTTCCCATTCGCTATAAATTTTAAAAAACGCCAATCAAAAAATTATTATTAAAATTGTAATTTTGAACAACATGACGGGGAAGAGAGGCATTAAAGAGACGAATAACTTCAATTCAATGATTTTTCTTAAAAAATAATTATTAAAATTTTTTCTTTGAACTAGTTAATAGTTATGAGCTGTGTCACTATTAATCACACAATAACCATGAAGTCATGGTTATTTTTTTGTTTATTCCATACTTAGTACACCCGTCCTTAACGAGCTATATTTGTTAGCATTAAAATTTTTTATATACAGATAGGTATTGTTTATTTTAGAGTATTTACTTTCATTTTTTCGTAGCTTTATTATTGTAAATACAATAAAACATCAAACACCTTTTTATGTTTTGTTAAAAGTAATGCATCGCTTAAAAATTTAAATAGACAATCAATCAAACATATAAGAAAGGGGCACGCAGCGCTATAAGCTATAGCCTTGTAAAACAATCCAGTCAGACTTTATTTGACTTTGCTAAACCAAATTTAAAGTCAGCCATGAAAATATTATAACAATTAAATAAAATTTATTTGATGAGCGCGTAGTTAAAGCGATATCGATGCCAGGCTAAGCATCAAAACGTCATAAATTGAAATATGAAGGGCTAAGCAATTATTAGAAGAATATGGAACGCTGTAGAGCATAACGAATAAGGATAAGTCGCGCGATAGCCGCGACTTATCCTATTGTTGAACGAG
>CAJXRF010000020.1 GCA_913058575.1 uncultured Bermanella sp. | reverse complement strand
AATATACATAACCATTGATCACACTTTGCCAAGCCTCCACAGCACTGTGCTGACTACGGGACCATTGTTGAGCAGTTATTTCTTTGGTGTTAGATAAAATGTTTTTAGTTCGCCCCGTACCTTGATTCATTAGATCTTCAGTGCGCACTAATGATGATGAAGCGGCATCTATTACGTCATTTTGGTATTGCTCTGTACGTAATTTAATAGATTGTTTTGCTTTGAAAATTGCCTGCTCTGAAGAGTCAATACTGTATTGTTTAGCATAGGCTAAGGCTTTTTCACTTGAGGTAATGATAAACCAACCTTCGTTATACAAGGTTTCATGACCTTTAATATTGGCAACCGTTAAGGGAATGGTTTGCTCGACACTTTTCTTTGAAGCCTTTTTAGTGGTGGTTATTGAGCCATTCTTTCCTTCTTCTGTTTCTACCGCCCATAAAGAAACACTCATTAACACCAATACATTTACCACTATTAACCAGCTAACCTTAGCCATACATCATCCATTTGATCAATTAAACCAGCCGAGTATATCAGACATTTAAAGTCTTTTAACAAAGGCTAAACCTGTTAGAGCAAAAAAACAAACGCACTAACAGAAGAATCACCATTTGCACATGTAATTAAAAATTGAAACCTATTTTAAATAAAAACCCTAAATTTCAATACCTCGCCACTAGGTTATTAACGTCAGCTAAAATTTATAGATTACATCTACCCCCTCCCAATAAAATATATTTGAATTCGATCTTATTTAATCAATTTGTGTATTTCACTGTTTAATTTTTTCTGTCATCTTGGCCTTGCTCAGTTAAGGCACTTAAGATGCCACTTCTTTTTAGAGTTTAAAAAGACAATAAAATAAACCGCTACATTTTTAATAAAAACATCACTCAAGCTAGTTAGGTTTTAGATGCAGTAAATAAATAATTAAAAAAATTACGGAGAGTTTATTACATGAAGACAATATTGTTGGCCAGTTGCAGTGCACTGCTGCTTGCTTCACACACAAGCTTTGCCACTGTGGAGCAAACCCAATTGAGAGATACGCTGGATGCTTTATACGTTCAGGACAAAATCACTTCCGTTTTAGACAGTGATTTAACCATACGCGAAGACCTAGGGGAGAGTTGGCATAATGACAGTAAAGATGCCGAACTAGAAGTGGTCAGAGACATTATTGGGCAACTGGGAAAATTGCAGTTAGGCACTTATGTAAAAGATAACAGCCCTGCTTTAGTGACGAATGTAAGCTCTGAAATCACTAGCGGTAATCAAGATTATTACATCATGCGTGATGCCCACCCTAAGGCTCACCAGTGTGTAAATGCTTCCTTCACCGTTGAGGATAATGATTTTTTCCCAAGCGGCTCTTTCTTAGGGGACAGCAATATTCAGCACGATGCACTGGTACGTTTTTCAAGTGCCAATCCAACCCCTGATAGCGATGCGATTCACATGGTACGCGGCGCGGCCGTTAAAGTATTAATGGGTGAACAAACCCATGACTTTGTGATGATGAGCATTCCAAACTTTCCTACTGATAACGTTGAGCAGTTCTCAAACCTAATTAAAGTGGGTCGTACCCGTAACTGTTTAAACATTATCGCAGACCCTGAAAACGATTCACCATTAGGCCCGCTATTTGATTTTGCCTACATGCTAAATAAAGCAACCCAGTGCCTAATTGAATCGGATTTTAACTTACTGGATTTGCCCGAAACAGTGGGTTCGATCATGCGCTTTAATCAGGTAGGTGAAGAAAGTGAAATCAAGTCCGTATTTGATTATGATTTCTTCAGCGTGACACCCTACGCTTATGAAGACACCGTTTTTAAATATGAAGTGTCCCCCGCTACTTGTGGCGAGCCTAACAGTGAAGATTTATCTTTTACTGAAGAAGAAGCCGCCCACAGTGAGGGGCTTGAAAACAATATTCAACGAGTACTGGCCGCAGGACCGGCTTGTTATGACTTAAACGTGGTGGCTCGCCCTACCGACATTAGCGATAAAGAAGCCATAGAAACACTCATTGAAACTTGGGATGAAAAATCCTCCCAAGTGCTTGATCGTGTGAAAGTGGCGTCTATTGTGATTCCTCAAATAACACAAGGCACTGAAATATCATCCTTAGCCTGCGATGAAATGCGCAATAACAATGGCCGCAACGCCAATGGTTTTAAACCTTTAGGCTCTATTAACCGTGGCCGTGTACCAATATACGACCGTCTATCTGCTTTTCGCTTGCAAGCTAACGAACACCTTAGAAATATGAATCAGTAAATATTTTTAAGTCAGTGACACCCTCAAAGCGATAATGGCTTTGAGGGTGCTGATAAAAAATTATTATTAAGAATTTTTAGTTTCAGCAAGCTTTTTTATATTCCCACAGCTTAATCATACCAACACTTACTGACTATTTAGGTCTAATATAAAATGACCATGCCATGAAAATATTCTATTGACGTTAAACTTCTCTTTTATATTTTCGTTAATTTTTCTTAGCAATATCTGACAAAAAATCACATTTTAAAATCAATTAGCACAATGCCATTCTAATCGTTTTCTTTCTTTAAACATTCTGGCATGGTTTCCCCAGTATGAATTGCGCAAAATTAAATTTATAACAATTAAAAAAATACAAATCCGATTCATGATGAGAGTAACGTTAAAATGAAATTTTTAAATATGGCAGCCACCACCGCCCTTATATTAGCGGCACAAGTATCTCAAGCTGATACACAGCAAGCAGAACTCAGGCAAGAACTAGACAGTTTATTTTTGCAGGATAAAATTTATCGCATTCAAGAAAGCGATTTAAACATTCGAGAAGACCTTGGCGAATCATGGATTGATAATGACAAACAGCACGAATTAAGTGTCATACAAGACGCCCTAGATCAATTAGGCAAGCTTATGCTGGGCACGTATGTCATTGATGATAGCTCTGTGTTCACCACCTCACTGGACGAAGAGATTACCAGTGGCCGACAAGAATACCGTATTTTAAGAGACGCTCATCCCAAAGGGCATCAATGCGTGAATGCGTCTTTCAATGTTAATAACAATGCCATTTTCCCTAACGGCTCATTTCTAGGCAGCTCTGCCAATCACAACGCCGTTATCCGCTATTCAAGCGCATCCAATACGCCTCAGGTAGATTCCATTAGGGACGTGCGCGGGGGTGCTATTAAAGTATCAGTGGGCGATCAGAATCATGACTTTGTGATGCTCACATCTGAAACATTTCCAACAGACAATGCAGAGCAATTTACCAACTTAGTGAAAGTGGCTCGCGTTTCTAACTGCATCAACATCATTCCCGACAATGAAGACAGCAACGATGGATTTTTAGGCAGCATCTTTGGCCCCATATACGATTTTAATCAACGTGTATTGGCAGTGGCACAATGCATCGGAAATTCTGAACTGTCCATTTTAGATTTACCCGGCATCGTCGGGGCGGGCATTCGTTTCGTTGACTTACAAAATTCCAGCGAAATAGAGTCGGTATTTGATAAGTCGTTTTTTGGTGTAGCCCCTTACGCTTACAACGATCAGGTTTTTAAGTTTGAGATGAGTAAAGCCGATTGTGAGAACAGCAACCCAGAAAGTCTCGGCTTAAACTCAAGTGAAGAAACAGCCAACAGAGGCTTAGAAAGTAATATTCAACGAGTGTTAAGCGCTGGCAACGCTTGCTACGATTTAAATGTTATTAGCCGCCCTAGCGACTTAACCAATAAGCAAGCCATTGAAACCCACACCAAAACTTGGGATGACATGAGCTATCAAAATTTACCTAGAACTAAGGTTGCCAGCGTGGTCGTTTCTCAGCTAGAGGAAAGCACGAACATTGACCCTGTCAGTTGCGATGAAATGCAATTTAACCCAGGCAACACCCTAGACAACATTAAACCGCTTGGCTCATTAAACAGAGCGCGAGCCCTTGTGTATGAATCTTTATCGGATTTCCGAAAAGAAACCAACGCGTACTTGCGCCAACAGTAGCTTAAAAGGTTTCTGAATTGTGCCTAGCATAATTCAGAAACCTTTCTTAAGGACCGCGTTACAAATAACTGAATATATTCCATTTAACACCTTTCCAGTTAAGCGCACCCTAAAGCATGGCTAATAATCGGCAGAGGTAACGCTTTTAGTCCTGCTCCAGCAAATGAATATTTTCAATATAAAGGGCTTCGACCTGATCCCTTGCCCACTGTGTTTTTCGTAAAAACTTTAAGCTTGATTTAATGCTGGGGTCGAAATTAAAGCAGCGTATATCGATGCGCTCACCCAATTCTTCATAGCCAAAATGCTCCACTAATCGGGTTAGGATAACTTGCAGAGTAAGGCCATGAAGGGGGTTATTAGGTTGGTTTTCCATAAGGCATTCTTTTAGTAAATATACCGCTATGTTAACAGAAGATAGCCTGAGTGCCTTTAAAGGATTGTTAAGCCGCCCTTAATTAGCCAAATGGCCAGCCTAAACAGGCACAACCAGCCGAATCCACGTTATGGGCTTTTAAAACTGAATCTGGGCCTTAGTAAATCCAGAGGCAAATTAAGCCTTGTGCTGCTCCACATATTGGCTAGGTGTCATGCCAAACCAGCGCTTAAAGCTGCGCCTAAAGCTGGAGGCGTCACTGTAGCCAATTAAATACCCAATGCGATCAATGCTGAGATTTTTATGCATTAAATAGCGCACCACCATCTCTTTATGCACATCATCCAACACTTGTTTGTAGGTTTTATCATGGGCTTTGAGTTTTCGCATGAGGGTTCTGGGAGAGGTATTTAATGCCTTTGCCACATTTGCCAAAGACCAAATTTTACCTGGGTTATCAAACAATAACTTTTGAATTCGCTTTACCACCTCTAATTCTTCTTGTTGCTCGTTCAAGCGTTGTTCACACAATAAAATGGCATGATCTAGTAAGGTTTGATCAAAATACGGCGAAGGAATTTTACCTAATGCTCTGGGCACACAAAATAAATTTCGCTGGCCATTAAATTCAACTGGCGAGTGCAGCCATTGCTGATAACCACTGAAATAATCCGGCTTAGCATGTGTGAAACAATAACGGCCATCGTTAAGGGGCGCGCCAGTGATTTCTTCCACCACATACTGCAAGGTAGACATCACTAATTCATAAAAGAAATCATGAAAATCCCCCATGCCCGGTTCATCTTGTATTTCAACCACTAAATATTCCGGGGTAATGTGTAACGACATTCGCAAAAACTGCGCCCTAACCGAGCTGTATTTAACAAAGGTTTCCATCATGGCCTGAATATTTTCACTGGCAATTAACGCCATGCCCACCGGCCCATGGGTAGCCAAATGTAACTTAGGGCCCATCCAAAGGGCCAAAACAGGGTCATTGCTAATTTCACGGGCATTTTTAGTCAACTGGGCCTGTTGCACAAACGTAATCTTGCCATCCAGTGAGCTCAACTGCTCGTAACTTAGCCCGGTGCCTTTTAAAAACGTCTCAGCATTGTCTTTATTAATGCCAATCTCGCGAGCTAATAGCCGAGAATAGATAATGGATACTTGGCTACTATCTAATTGCTTATTTACTTCCTGAAGGCCCATGTAATACCCCGTTATGATTATTTGGACAATATCCCTCCCTGACTCAGCTCACAAGTCCAAAAAGGCTTCTGGCAAGAAAAGCCCCCCCATTGACGGAATCTACACTATTTCCCCCCACCCCTGTGCCGCACTATACAAATAGATGATTAACCCAATAAATCACCACGTCATTTAAGGCGCCATAAGCCTACTTCCATGAACTAACGGATATCAATTATATGACCCAAGTAACTCAATCAAAGGTGGCCATGGATAATGAGCCCTTATTCAAACAATTAATCACACGCCCCCACATTGCTTGGCCCACCGTAGCCTTATTTATCTTTGTGGTGGCAGGCTTATGTGTCGCGACTTTTTGTGCATTCCAGAGTCTTATCCCAATATGGGTGGCCATGGCACTCAATAGCTTGTTCATTTACCAAGCCTTTACGGTCACCCATGATGCCACCCATAATTCTTTGTCTTTAAACAAGACCATCAACAATACCCTAGGGCAAGTATCAACTTTTCTGTTAAGCCCACTTGTCTCTTTTAGGGTCATGCGCTTTGTACACATGCAACACCATCGCTTTGCCAATGACCCGCAAAAAGACCCTGATCATTGGGTAGCCACAGGGGCCCCATGGACTTTCCCTTTTCGTTGGGCAGTGCTAGACCTGAGTTACCCCTTTTATTATTTACGTAATGGCGTTTGGAAAACTCGCCCTAAAAGTGAATTAAAATCACAACTGATCACCATGACAATTGGCATTTCAACCCTTACAGCCATTTACCAAACAGGGTTTCTAATGGAGGCATTGTTGCTGTGGATTTTACCGGCCAGATTAGCGATCTTTTTTCTGGCCATGGCGTTTGATTTTTTACCTCATTATCCTCACAGTACCAAAGCCAAAGAAAATCAATATCAAGCTTCCAATAATCGTGTGGGCTTTGAGTGGCTATTAACCCCCTTACTGCTGTCGCAAAATTATCATTTGGTTCACCACCTATATCCTACCGTACCGTTTTACCGTTATATATCTGTGTGGCGCGCCAAAGAAAAAACCCATTTACAAAACAAACCACTCACCATGAAGGCTTTTAGTTTAAAACCCAATAAAGCTTCATAGCAAAAATCAATTTACACCCGTTCAAGAATTAATTAAAAGAGAGAGCATCATGAAAAAATGGGAATGCATGGTATGCGGCATCATTTATGACGAAACAAAAGGCTGGCCCGAAGAGGGTCTTGCCCCAGGTACACGATGGGAAGACGTACCCCTGGATTGGGTTTGTCCAGATTGCGGCGAAGGAAAAAGTGATTTTCAAATGATAGCCATATAGAGGTGAGTATGAGCCCTATTATTATTGTCGGTGCCGGCCATGCTGGTATGACCCTAGTACGACAAATACGCATGAAAGACCAATACATCCCCATTATTCTTATAAGCCAGGATGCGGTTCATCATTACTACAAACCTAGTTTGTCTAAAGCCCTTTCCTTAGGAAAATCGCCACAGAATTTAATCATGAGTTCCATGACTGAACTTACTGAAGAGTTAAATATTAAAATATTACAAAACACAAAAGTCACCAGTGTTTTCTCAAATAAACAAAAAATCATTATTCAAAAAATGGATAAAAGCCCTGAAATACTGCCGTATCAATCTTTGGTATTTGCTGTAGGGGCCAATGCCATTGACCTAAACATTACAGGTGACGCTCAACAAAAAATACATTCAGTCAACAATCTCAGTGATTACCAACATTTTCGCAAAAGTATTCAGAATAAAAAGCGTGTATTGGTAATAGGGGCAGGATTTGTAGGCTGTGAATTCGCCAGTGATTTGTCATTAGCGAATTTTAAGGTGGATGTCATAGACCGTGGCTCATGGCCATTACAAAAATCGTTACCAGAGCCTTTAGGCAAAGCCATTGCACAATCCATGGAGAAAACCACTGTCAAATGGCACTTCAATGACCAGGTCATTAGCGTAAATAAAAAAACCTGCAATCATGGATCTGTGTTAGAGGTGTCACTGCAATCAGGAAAAGTGATTGAAACCGACGCGATTTTGTCTGCGGTAGGCATTAAACCATGCATTACACTGGCAGAAAAAAGTGGCATCCACACCAACAAAGGCATAGTGGTTAATGATTTTTCACAAACTAACTTAGCCAATATTTATGCACTAGGAGATTGTGTTGAATATCAAAATACCTTATTGCCGTTTATTGCTCCCGCCACCAGCATGGCTAAGTCATTAGCCAACACACTGTTGGCCAAGCCCAATATCATTAACATCCCATCGTTAGCGGTGGCGGTTAAAATACCCACTTGCCCCACCATTATTTGCCCGCCGGTGAGTCAAGATGGCCATTGGCAAGTGTCTGGTGAGCACATGGATTTAACCGCCAAATTTCTGGACACCCAAGGAAACTTGCTTGGGTTTGCGCTTACCGGAAAAAGCACCACCCTTAAGCACGAATTTATGAAAAAGTGTTTAGGGCCTTTTACTGATAACAATAATGGCCTTTCACATCAAACAGAAGATTTGCATGAGAAAATAACGGCCATTATCGTTTAATGCTTTAGGTGCTTTTTCTTAGGGTGCTTGCCATTAGTGCATTATTGACTCTTGGCATGTCCCCTCAGTTGAGTCACCACTTTGCCGCCTACTCCCCAGATATCTGCGTTTACTTCATCCATAACCACCACGGTGATCATGACAAGGAGATATTTCAATAAACCCCTTTGATTTATTCTTGCTTGGCCCGCATCCGCAATGTTGTCACCACTTCGCCGCCTATTCCCCAGTTGTCAGTGTTTACTTCATCAATAACCACCACGGTAGTAGCTGGATTTTTATTTAACACATCCACCAGCAATTGAGTGGCCCCTTGAATCAACTGAGCCTTTTGCTCTTTGGTCACTTGCTCATCGGTAATCTTAATATTAACGTATGGCATGTTGCTCTCCTGTTACTTTTTTAAGTGAACGTTAAACGATATAAATGGTTTTTTAAATAATTCAGTATGGGCAAGCCAAGCCCCCAAACTCACTAAAACAAGCCCTGCCACCAAAGCCATGGAAGCTTGTTCTTTGAAAATAAAAATGGCCAATACTCCAGACATTACCGGCACAACGGCCATCATCGACCCCATGGATGAAGGGCCAATGGCTTGCACCGCTTTAACATAAAAAATCATTTGTACGATGGTGGCCATAAAGCCTTGGTAAAAGCCTTGCAGTAAAATGTCCGACCAAGCAGCCAATGAAATGGCCTTGGGCAAAAATACCGTATAAATTGGCGCGTAAATGAAAAAAGTAATTAACGCCAAACTCACCGTCGCCTGCCAAGGGCTAATATTCCAGCGCTTAATTAACACCGAAAAAATAGCCCAGCAAACAGATGCCATAACTAAATAAACATGACCTGCACTTAAGGTTTTATTTTGAACATAGTAAGACAGGAACAACGTCACAATGCCTAGAGTAATGACTAAGGTGCCCAACCATTTTTGTAGACCATGGCGCTCAGCATTTACAAAGTAGGACAATACAATGATGCACAATGGCATTAAGCCAGGTAGCAATACTGCAGCATGGGAGGCTGGAGCCAATTCAAAACCTTTAAACGCAAATATAGCGTAAGCCAATCCCCCTATTAAACTGCACACCAATAGCTTCCAATTAAATATATTGAAACGCCATTTAAACCACCATATGGGCAATAAAATACAGCAACAGGTGAGATAACGAATAAAAATCACATCTTGCGGCAATAATTCACTCACCCCACCCATACGCGAAACGAGAATAAAGCCGCACCAAATCAATGCTGCCATCAACGCGTATGCATAGCCTTTTTGTGTTTCTGCCACTAGCTGCCCTCCTAGTTATATTTGATAAATTAAATTCATGTGTGCTTATTTAAGGGTGACAATAAAGCAATTGACCATTCATTAATAATGAATAATTATGAATAAGATATTCACAAATATAGAATGCATTACTGACAGGAGTGAGCATGGAACTCTCAGATTTAATTGTCTTTCAAGAAGTGGCCAGAAGCGGCGGCATCACCGCGGCAGCACAAAAGCTCAATCGAGTACCCTCTAACGTTACGGCCCGCATACAAAAACTTGAAGAAGAATTAGGCACCGCACTTTTTTTACGAGAAAAAAATCGACTGCACATATCGCCATCTGGGCAGCAGTTATTGCCTTATGCCCAGCAAATACTGGCGTTATCTAAACAGGCCGTTAATGAACTACAAGACAGCCAGCCCAGTGGCACGTTAACCATTGGCGCCATGGAAGCGGTGGCCGCCACCCGTTTAACCCCTGCCCTAGTTGAATTTCACCAACAACACGCTGGGGTCAATCTTGAAGTGAAAACCGGGCCCACAGGGTTGTTAATTGAACAGGTCTTATCTGCCGAGCTTAATGTGGCCCTTGTAGCCGACCCAGTAAAAGACCCAAGATTACACATTCAACCAGCCTTCGATGAAGAACTGGTGTTGGTATCCAACCTGCTGCATTCCCCGATCAAAAGCCCTAAAGATCTAGACATTCATGACAGTCTGCTCGGGTTTAACCATAAATGCGCCTATCGAACGCGATTATGCAATTGGGCTGCTCAACAAGGTGTATTAGCCAAAGTGGTGGAGATAAGCTCTTATCATGCTTTATTAAGCTGTGCAGCGGCTGGCATGGGCGTGGGCATCGTGCCCAGAGCCCTTTTACAAAGTTACCCCTTTGTTGATCAGGTTCAACTTCATGAAATGCCCAAAAAGTGGCACCGCACAAATACGGCGCTCATTTGGCGCAAAGACTCTATCTCCCCTGCGATCGAAGCCTTTGCAGGGATTATTTTGAGCAATAAACAATCAGCACCCCAATAAACTGACCTATTGGTCAGATAAAAATTAGAAAAATAAGCCATGAATGCTAAACTAGTCCTTCAAGTTGATATTTAGCCAGATTCCCCTTATTTGGCTAATGGAGAAAAAATGAAGCACACCGTTGAAGTCATGATTTCTGAACAGGACGTTCAGGCCAAAGTACAACAGCTAGGGAAAGCCATTACTGAGCATTATGCAGATTCTCAAAACCTAGTGATGGTTGGCTTATTACGAGGCTCATTTATCTTCATGGCCGATCTGGCCCGTGCCATTCAAACTCCTCACCAAATAGACTTCATGACCGCTTCAAGTTATGGCAATAGCATGACCACGTCTCATGATGTGCGCATCTTGCAAGACTTAAACGATGACATTCTAGGCAAAGACATATTACTGGTTGAAGACATCATCGACACAGGTAACACCTTAACCAAGGTACGTGAAATTTTGTCACTGCGTGAACCTAATTCCATTGAAATTTGTACACTGCTTGATAAACCGTCGCGCCGAGAAGTCCACGTGGACGTTAAGTGGGTGGGATTTGAGATTCCTGATGAATTCGTAGTGGGTGTGGGCATCGACTACGCGCAAAACTATCGTCATTTGCCTTACATTGGCAAAGTAGTTCCACAAGAAGACTAGCCTTCCCCTAGTGAGCAGGTGGTCATTCTTCCTGCTCACCTGACACTTCACGCTTTAATAGTTATTATCTAATTTTGGCCTCTTAAAAGCGTCTTCACACAGCCAGCACCTGATTTCGACCGTTGTTCTTGGCCTGATACAGCATAACATCGGCTCTCTGAATCAATTCGTCAATGCTGTCACTGTCTTGCAACACCGCCACCCCCAAACTGGCTGTAATGCCTCCCACATTAGCGACGCGAATATTCCGAATATTACTGCAAATCCGCTCTGATACGGCGGTGGCAAAATCGATTTGAGTGTCGGGCAAGGCAATTAAAAATTCTTCACCACCCCATCGATACACACGATCACTAGGGCGGATGGTTTGTTTAATGCTAATGGCTAACGCACACAACACGTCATCGCCAATACTGTGTCCAAAGGTGTCATTGATTTTTTTAAAAAAATCCACATCCAACAAGGCCAAAGAAAAAGGTTTGCCCGTGCGTTTAAAGCGTTGTAAATAGGCATCAATGTCTTTCATGGCCGCACGCCGATTGCCCAGCCCTGTCAGAGGGTCTGTGTGAGCCACCTCTTGCAAACGCACACTGGCCTCTTCTAGCTTTTTATTTTTATCATCTAAATCTTGGGTGCGCTCTAAAACAATATTTTCTAAGCCCATATTTAAATCTGCTAACGACTTTTGCGCCTTTATTCGACGACGAATATTATCCACCAACACACTAATGACAATGACTAAAAAAACCAGCAAAGCCAATGTGGCATTCACAATGATTTTATATTGATGATAAAGCGATTTAGGCTGATTAATCACAGTACTGTTGACAGGAAGATAGCTTAAATCAATATCAAATTGCTTAAGCTTTTTAAAATCAAAAAAAGGCGTGTATTCGGCTTTTTCAATAATGGGCAGCTCAGACACTTTGGCTCCCGAGAGCAATTTAGTCGCCATTACCCCAGCTGCATTGCCATGCTGATAGGGATCATTCATCATCCCACCCATCACACCATTGCCAATTAACAGCCCTCCCCACATGCCATATATGGGAACACGGCTTTGCTTTGCCAAAATTGGCAGTTCAGCATCAAACGAAAAGTAGTTACCCAATTTATCTTTATGAATCGCCAGCATTAAAAATACACTGTCGTCAGGCATGTTCTGGGCTTTTTCATATAGCTCAGCAAGGGAGAAGTGATCCCAAAGATCCAATGTGACTTTTGACTTAAACCTGTCTTTTTGCCATTTTGTTTTTATCTCTTCTGCCCTTTCACCCATTTTTAAGCCTAGGCCGGTGGTGTCTCCCAACATAATTATATGCTTAGTGTTAGGCTGAAGGCGCATTATAAGCTCAAGATTTCCTTCTATTTCCATGCCTTCTTTTATGCCTGTGATATTATCACGACCTGTTAGGGTAGCTTGTTTAAAGATATTCACCCCACAAAATACGATGGGTTTTCCAGGAAACAATGTTTCGCCATATTCCACCATAAAATCATAAGCATGATCATCACTGGTGATAATAATATCCGGTGTATAGACTTTATATTTATGCTTTAACAACCCTATCAAGCGCGTTTCATATTCCTTGTCATCCACAAAACGGCGGCTATCCATGTATTCAATGTGCAAATTTTCGGTATTGACAATGCTTGATAATGAATCCTTTACACCGCGAATAATGTCTTCCGTCCAGCGATATTGAGGGTGATAGGAGTTCAACAATAAAACGGCAGGCCCTTGTTGGGCATAGACACCATAAGAGACAACACACAGCAGTAACGTTATTACCCGTAACATAAGCATTCGACACAGACTTCTCAGTCAAATTAACTGGGGTAAGTATAGGCAAGCATTATTCATTACACACTTGGAAAGGCCGTTTACAAAAATAATTGGCACTTAGCCACATGGTAATTTCTTTTAAGCATATTAAATGGGTTCTCTTAATCCATTACTTTCTATCTTGCTTTCTAAACTGGCCAGGGGTCATATTACTCCAACGCTTAAATGCACGGCTGAAGCTACTTTGTTCAGTGAACCCCAATTGCTCAGCCACATAATTAAGGCTGTTTTTTGAATCTAACAGCAGCGACTTTGCCACCTTTTGCTTAACACTCTCTACCACTTGTCGGTAAGTAAGCCCTAAATCCAATAAACGCCTTTGTAACGTGCGCACGCTGATACATAAAGCCCTTGCCACGGTTTCCTGACAGGCATCGGTTAATAACTGCAAATGTATTTGCGCTTGCACTTCTTTTAAAAAGTCATCGCTATTAATCTCAGACAAATATTCTTGCACCACTTCAATACTGGCATTGGCCACAGCTTCATTAGAAAGTGGCAGTTTTTTATTAATGGCCGTTACTGGAAAAACAAAGCCGTTACAATGACTAGAGAAGACCACCGAACAGTCATAAAACCCTTGGTATTCTTCTGCTTTTCCCGATCCATCACTTTTAAAATGCACTTGTGACAATTGAATGTTTTTTACATGTTGAAAGTATTTAATAAAATAAAACATGGCGGCCATAACCGCTTCAATAGCAAGGTGAGAACCCATGGAGCGCTCTTCTGGCACTTGAAGTATGAACCAATATTGATCCTGCTTGCATTGCAAAGAAATACTGGCACGCTCGCTTAACACCTCTGCATATTGCTGAACTCTATTAATAACCCCTGCTAAGTTATCACTGGCCAACGCAGCAAATCCCAAAGCGTGAAATGTGGCAGGGGAAGTATACTTGGCAACGGTTAGGGCAAAGGCACTGTCGTTACTTTTTGCTAAAGCCGCTTCATAAAAGCGCCCAGCATCATCGGCATTAATACGATAACTAGGGTGTTGCGCTTGACTTAAGTCGATCTTAAATTGCTTGGCTAAAGAGTCGGAATCCACACCGTAGCTGGCCAAAGCCTGACCTACTGCCAATGCCCAGCTACCTATGGTGGTGGGTGATTTTTCAAGAGTGTGCTTAACCATGATAATCGCATCAATATTGAGCGCTTGAGCTTACCATGATTGTTTTTCCTGCACATCTAAGTGCAACACAGTTAACACTGGCGTAAATAGCTAAAGCCCTGACGCTAACAAACAACAAAAGGCACATTATAAATTCTATAATGCCTTAGCTCGTAGTGTTTGATTGAGCATTTCTATGATCAATTTAAGGCACCCCATGAAAGATCTTTATTCTTATCTTTGTGTTTCAATTTTATTGACTTGCTTAATGCTTCTAACGGGGTGCCAATCAGAGATTAGCCTATCAACCCCCACAGGGGTGATCGTGGGCAACCTTCAAGAGCAGCATATGGAGTTTTTAGGGATTCCCTATGCGAATGCCCCAGTCAATGATTTAAGGTGGCAGCCACCCGTGGCGAAAGCGCCCTTTTCAGAGCCCTATTCCGCCCAACAATTTCAAGCAGCCTGCCCGCAGTTCGCCCAAATGAACAGCGTATTCAATAGCAATGAAGACTGCTTGTTTCTAAACATCTGGCGCCCAATAAACAGCGCAGACAATTTACCCGTCATGGTTTTTTTACACGGCGGTGGACTGGCGACAGGGGCGGGGTCAGAAAGCCGCTACAACGGCCAAACATTGGCCAATAATCAAAATGTAATTGTGGTCACCATTAATTATCGCCTAGGATATTTGGGGTATTTATCTTTACCAGAATTAACCCAAGAACAAGGGCACTCTGGTAACTATGGTTTTCTTGATCAAAACCTAGCCCTTAAATGGGTTAATAAAAACATTGCAAGCTTTGGCGGCAACCCACATCAAGTGACATTATTTGGTGAATCTGCTGGAGCCAATAGTGCCTGTTTACATCTGGCCTCCCCCTTAAGCCAAGATCTGTTTCAAAATGTTATTTTGCAAAGCCAAGGGCTTTATAGCAGCTGCGTCATTAATTTACCCAGCCAGCAAGCAAGTGAGGCGCTAGGTGAATCGTTTGCAAGTATTGTTAACTGCCAAGAAAACACTCTGCAATGTTTACGAGATAAATCGATATTTAAACTCAACCTAACTTTATTTGCCAAGGGGTATAAAAACGGCCCTATTCACACCAGTAATGCCTTACCTTTAAGGGCCAATATTGATAATTATTTTTTAACTGAGCAACCTCTCACCACTTTTCGGCAGGGAAAATTAGCTCATAAAAATATCCTGATGGGCGTCAATAAAAATGAAGGAACATTATTTTTTACATTTGATCAAGACCTTGAAAATGATCATCAGTACTCCCTTGAATTAAAAGAGCGATACCCTTTAACCTATCAAAAAGTAGCCGCCCTGTACCCTTTAAGTGGCTATTCAAATGCCAATCAGGCCATGGCCGATATCCTAGGGGATAAAACCTTTGTATGTCGCTCACAACAACTGGCGCAACACTTAGCTGAAAGCGGCAGCCAAGTTTATTTTTATTACTTCACTCAACCTGTGGATTCTCATATGTTGCCAATACTGTCTTTATTTGGGGGCAATGGCATGACATTAGGCACCTTTCACGCATCGGAAATTCCTTATGTATTTGGGGTAGAGAGTATCTTTGGCAAACTTGATGAGGCAGCAATGAACACATCTTTTGTCATGCAACAGTTGTGGGGGAGCTTCAGTTACCACAACAAACCCATCTCTTTGCCATCACAACCTATTTGGCCACTTTTTGAGCCGGCAACAGGCAGTGTTTTGAATTTAAATAGCCCGCTCAAAATCATCAATGGGTTAAAACAAGAGAAATGTGAATTTTGGAACCAACCTAGCGCTTAATAAGGCGACATGACTATTTAGCAGGTATTTCTATACGGTAGTGCACACCCTCACCCACTTTGCTGGTACAGGTGACGGTTCCAGCTAAACGATGGGTCACTAAGTTATAAATAATATAGGCACCTAAGCCGCTGCCTCCTGTGCCTCGTCTTGTCGTAAAAAAAGGATTAAACAGTTTTTCAAGTACTTCTTTTTCCATGCCTTTGCCGTTATCGGTATAGTCGATGAACAGCTGATGCTGATTACAAGAAACCGCAATGGTGATAGTCCCTTCGTCACCCTCATCAAAACCATGTGTAAGAGAATTTATCACAAGATTACTGATCATTTGATAAAACACGCCGGGGCAGTTTTCTATTTCTAAATCAACGGGGCAATCCACTTTTATATTCACTGCCCACTTTTTAAGCATAGGTGTTAGAGATAATAATATTTCATCCATGTAACCTTTTACATTAAATAATCTTGATTCATCTGAGTGTTGATCTACTGCCACCATCTTAAAACTTGAAATAAGCTCAGAGGCTCGGCGAATGTTTTTATGAATAATTTGACCTGCATCTTTTGATGTTTTCAAAAATGCTTCCACCTGCCCCTTAGTGAGCGACTGATCTTTAAACTGCTTTTCCAATCTCTCCACTTGCTCTTCAAAATAAGTGGACGCGGTTAGTACCACGCCTATGGGGGTATTTACTTCATGGGCAATCCCCGAAACCAATTCTCCTAACGCAGCCATTTTCTCACTTTCAATGAGTTGCCCTTGCGCTTCTTTAAGTGAATTAATTGTATCTGAGAGCTCTTGATTGGCATTCTTAAGGTCAATGGTGCGATTAGCGACGCGGGACTCTAAATTTCTGTTTAAGTCCAATACCTGTTCTTCAATATTTTTTAATTCAGTAATGACCGTTAAGGTCCAAAAGAAACCTTTAAATTTGAACTCTGTCTGACCTTCATCATTCACAAAATCTCGTTGGCGACAGGCTTGAGCCAGCACCCAATCCACCTCTTCACCTGACCTTAAAATTCGATATTCTTGACAAAACATATCACCGTTTTTCAAACTGAGCTGCCAAGCGCACATCACTCTGGGTAAATCCTCAGGATGAACCACATGAAAAGGACCATGTTGATTCAAATCAATAGCCGTTTGACCGGTAATATTACTCCAATGCTGGTTATAAATAAGGCACTTGCCATTAATGTCTGTCAGCAACACCCCTACCGGTAATATATCAATTAAATTGCTGAGCAAGGATTCTGAATAATGAAGGTTATTAAAGGCTCTTTGTTTTTCTTGCCCAGCCACATACACATTATCGATTAATTCATTAAACGTGCTTTCAAGTTGAGACAATTCGTTTTTTGTTTTAACCCCTATGTTCACATGGGCTTTTTCACTGCTCTGCGTATCCATGCCAGCGATGGATTCAATAAATACCCGCAAAGGTTTACCTAAAAAACGTTCAGAAAAATAAAGAAAGATTACCCATAAACCAAATGTTTTTAAAATGGCCCCGGTTAAAATATATAAGACATCTACTTTTACCCGATTAAACACCACAGAGGTATCTGAAAAAACAATCATATGGCCCACTTGATGATTATTCTCCCCATAATTGATATACAGATCATTAACATGGGGGATCAAACTGTTGCCTAATTGTACTTCAGTGAAATTTGACAAAGACTCAAACTGATAGGTTTTACCATCCTTTTTTTCTACCACACCCAATGCGCCCACTAGAGCTTTAGATTCATCATACAACAGCAACCCTGTCACCTCAGGAATTTCCATTGCTCCCTTAAATACTGAATAAGTTTGGTTGAAATTAATATCCCACAAAGCGGTGACTAATCCTGGCTCCATACTTTTCGCCACGGTGGCCAATTCATTTCGAAGCGCTTGAAAAGTTTCAGTGTATTCTAAGTAAATGTGAATAATCGTAATCGTCGTGGCCAACACCATGTAAACAGTGAACACACGCAGCATAAGTTGAGAAGCAACGGACGTCGTCTTCATATTTATTAAGTCTTATTACGAATATATAGGCACATTCACGAAAGCTCTAGCCCCACAAATAAAGTCATTGGTACTTCAAGTAAATTTCGTCAATCACGCCTTGGCGTTTCATGTTGCTTAACGCTTTATTCATACTCGTTAAAATGTGCTTTTTACTGGGATGAACTCGCATGGCAATATCTGCCGACTCATACACACTGCCTGGTTGTAAATTGCGTAATGCCATATTTTGTGACATGTGAAATAACGCGACACTTTTCTCAATTAATATCACGCCAATTCTTCCGGCACCTAAAAACTTAATCAGGTGCTCTTCTGATACACTGTCAACTCGCTTAATTTTACCTGTGCTGATCAAATCTCCAAAACCCGAATAGTGATAACCGCGTACCGCGCCTATCTCCTTGCCAATTAAGTCGTTTACCCCTGTGTACGCAAATGCATTACCTGGGGCAAAAAGTAAAATCACTTCAGACTTTTTAAACGACTCACTAAATACCCCTGGAACTGAAGTGTGGGCCCGCCAAATAGGTGCTATCCCGGGCTCTATGTCCACATCTCCTTTAATAAATTGCTCATTTATACGTGCCGCTGAAGAATATAATATGGTGTAGGTGTCGCCTGTTCTTTTGGTTAACTCAGCAAATATCTCTTTATATATTCCGCTATTAGAATGTTTAATCATCATGGGCGGGAAATCATGAAACCCCACCTTTATTTCTTGTGCGTATAAATTACTGTTTATTAACCCTAATAGAAGAAGGATTAAGCCTATGTGTTTTGTCATTTTCTAATGGCCAATTTGAGAGTACATTATCTCATTGTAGTAAACCCCTTGAATTTAGGTTTCTTAAATAGCCCAATGACAAGGCTCATTCACAACTTTAACCAATGAATAAGCATTCCTTTATGATAAAAAGTTATTAAAAACACTTTATGTTTCACTAATTAGTCAGGGTGATAACAGAAGGTGCCATTTAACCTACACTGAATAAAATTGATTTTTATAGGGACGATAAATTGATGGATATTAAAATTTGGGCCATGGCCTTATTGCTCACGGTAAGTGGTTATAGTTACTCACAGCAATTCATTACCATCGGCACAGGAGGGGTCACTGGCGTTTATTACCCCACTGGCGGGGCCATATGTAAATTGGTGAACAAAAACCGCAAGCAACACGGCATTCGCTGTTCGGTGGAAAGTACCGGAGGCTCTGTATACAACCTCAATACTATAAAAGCAGGTGAATTAGACATGGGGGTGGCCCAGTCTGACTGGCAGTATCATGCTTATCATGGCACCAGTAAATTTAAAAAAAGTGGCGCGAACCCAAACTTACGGGCCGTTTTTTCAGTACACCCTGAACCCTTTACGGTGGTGGCCAGAAAAGATTCGGGCATTAAAACCTTTAAAGATTTAAAAGGAAAAAGAGTCAACATAGGCAACCCAGGGTCTGGGCAACGGGGCACCATGGAAGTCGTCATGGGGGTGATGGGTTGGAGTAAATCAGATTTTTCTTTGGCATCAGAACTTAAGTCTGCCGAGCAATCTCGAGCTCTTTGTGACAATAAAATAGATGCCATGATATTTTCAGTGGGGCATCCATCTGGCTCCATTAAAGAGGCCACTACCTCGTGTGATTCTGTTTTAGTGGAAGTGAGCGGTAAAGACATTGATGCGCTGATCAATCAGCACGATTATTATCGCTCGGCGATCATTCCCGGTGGCATGTATCGCGGCACAGATAAAGACACCCACACATTTGGGGTTGGAGCCACATTTGTTTCCTCTAGTGATGTGCCTGAAAAGGTGGTGTATCAAGTGGTGAAAGCCGTTTTTGAAAATTTCGACACCTTCAGAAAACTGCACCCAGCCTTTAAACATTTAAAAAAATCGCAAATGATTAAAGATGGGCTTTCAGCTCCTTTACATAACGGTGCTAAAAAATATTACAAAGAAGTGGGCTTACTTAAATAATTATTTAATAGGCCAACCATGGCAGACAACCAACGCGCCAGCCACTTTGAAAACATAGAAACTGGTAGGCGTCGCCCCACAGGGCACACTTACCATTTTTTATTATTAGTGCCTCTATTATGGTCGGCTTGGCAATTATGGTATGCCTCGGCTTTACCGCAATTAATGGGCTTTAGCTGGCTAAATGAAGACATTGCTAAATACGTTCATTTGGCGTTTGCCATTTTTTTAGTGTATTTATATTTTCCTGCCCGAAAAAAATCCCCTGTTGCAAAGATTCCCCCACTGGATTGGATATTGGCCTTTACGGCATTAAGCACCCTATTGTATTTAGTGGTGATGCGTGAAGACATTGTGGAGCGCCTGGGCGCCCCCAACACCATGGATGTTTTGGTGGGAAGTGTTGGCATCATTTTATTATTAGAGGCCACTCGACGCGCCCTTGGGCCGCCATTAATGATCGTGGCCATCGTATTTTTAAGCTACAGTTTTTTTGGCCCTTATATGCCTGAGGTTATTTCTCATAAAGGCGCCAGTTTAAATAAACTGTTATCGCATCAATGGTTCACCAGCGAAGGGGTTTTTGGCGTTGCCATTGGGGTCTCCACTACATTTGTTTTTTTGTTTGTTTTATTTGGGGCGCTATTAGAAAAAGCCGGAGCTGGAAACTACTTTATTCAAGTGGCGTTCTCCTTAATGGGGCACATGCGAGGTGGCCCTGCCAAGGCGGCGGTGGTGGCTTCTGGGTTAAGTGGTGTGGTATCTGGATCGTCCATTGCTAATGTGGTGACCACCGGCACATTTACCATTCCCTTAATGAAACGTGTGGGATTTTCTGCCAGCAAAGCCGGGGCCGTGGAAGTAGCGGCCTCCACAAACGGCCAGCTCACGCCTCCTATTATGGGGGCAGCTGCTTTCTTAATGGTGGAGTATGTGGGCATTTCTTATGTGGAGGTCATTCGTCACGCCTTACTGCCTGCACTCATTTCTTACGTGGCGCTCATTTACATCGTGCACCTTGAAGCCTTAAAAGCCAACATGCAGCCTATCAAACGCCAACATAAGCCTTCTGCTATTCAATCACTCATCTCATTTTTAGGCAGTTTTATCAGCATCGCTTTAATAACCGCGGTGGTGTATTACGGCATTGGTTGGAGTAAAGCGTATCTCGGGGACGCTTCCATTTATGTGGTCTCTATCGTGGTTTTAAGTATTTATATGGCTTTGGTTAAATATGCAGCCAATTACCCTGATTTGGAACACACACCCGAGCATCAAAGCATTGAAGAACCCCCCCCTATTGGGCCCACTCTTAAATCGGGTTTGTATTTTTTACTGCCTATTGTTTTATTGGTTTGGTGCTTAACGGTAGAGCGCTGGTCACCTGGAACCTCCGCTTTTTGGGCTAGCCTTTTTATGATTTTAATCACCCTTACCCACAAACCGTTATTGGCATTTTTTAGGAAAATTCCCGCTTGGCGTTATGAAATAAACCAAGGCCTGCTAGATGTCAGAGACGGCTTTATTAATGGCGGGCGTAACATGATTGGCATTGGCGTGGCCACGGCCGCGGCGGGTATTATTGTAGGCAGCGTCACTCTTACCGGCATTGGTTTAGTCATGACCGAGTTTGTGGAATTTATATCAGGGGGAAATATTTTATTGATGCTGGCCTTTACCGCCATCATCAGCCTTATTCTGGGCATGGGTTTACCCACCACCGCCAACTACATTGTGGTGTCCACCTTAATGGCCCCTGTTATCGTGACCTTAGGTGCCCAAAGTGGGTTGATTGTGCCGTTAATAGCGGTGCATTTGTTTGTGTTTTATTTCGGTATTTTAGCTGACGACACCCCCCCTGTGGGGCTGGCTGCCTTTGCTGCTGCCGCCATTGCCCAATCGGATCCCATTAAAACAGGCATACAAGGTTTCACCTATGATATCCGCACCGCCATACTGCCTTTTATGTTTATTTTTAATACACAACTTTTGTTAATCGATATTCCCAGTATTGGGGTATTAATGCTCACCGTCTTTGGTGCCACCGCTGCCATATTGGTGTTTGCCGCTGCCACCCAAGGGTTTTGGCTGGTGAAAAGTCGCTGGTATGAAACCATTGCTCTGCTGGCCATAACCTTCATGCTATTTAGGCCAGGCTTTATGCTAGATCAAGTCATGCCCGCTTATACTAAATTACCGGGGGAAGAGATTTATAAGGAAATCATGAACCCAAGCAATAAACAGCTTCGGTTCATTACACAGGGTGAAAATAACGATGGCCGTTTAATTTCTAAGACTGTCTCCATTGCTATCGATCATTCATTAGACAACGCCCAACAAAAACTTGGAGAGATGGGGCTAAATTTATTAAAAACCAATGACCAAATTCAAGTGGACTCCGTTGCCTTTGATAGCCCAGCAGAGAAAGCCGGCATTGACTTTGACTGGATTATTCAATCGGTGCAAAGCATCAATGAGCGCCCCAGTAAATATTGGTTTTATATTCCTCCTCTGCTGCTACTACTGGTGGTTGCTATTTCTCAAAAACGCCGCCGTGTACAATAAACCATCACCTTTTTAGCCTGCTTTAAACAAGCCATTTTCTGGCAATGCTAGAAATTTATTCATTCCCATGGCAAACTGCGCCACAAATAATATTAACGCGATCCTTGTTTTATTATTTATTAAGTTCAAATACACCACGAACGATCAGTTTAACGAGCAAGACCTGACACTAAACTTAATTTCGTTTGTAGTATTTTTAAACACGGCCATACGGACATGCCCATGAAATTTTTTATCAGCAGCCTTGTATTCTCCATTTCGATTAACCTTTACGCAGGTTCCATTCATCAGTGTGAAGATGCTCAAGGAAATATGTCCTTTAGCAGCGAACCCTGCCAAGAACAAAGCACAACACTAAGTACCCTAGATGCTAAAGCAGGGAAAAATCGCCGTTTAAAGAACACCGCGATTAAGCGAGTCATCATTAATAATCAAGATGATTTTAATCAATTCACTCAAAATTTAGATTTTAATAATATGAGTGAGGTATTAAGCGGCATTCAAACTAGGCGCTTTCACGGTGTAAAACTTTCGTATTTATTAAGACAAGAGAATATTCAACACCCTGCCAACCCAAAAAAATCCGAAACCCTGCAATACTTTGCCGATATCAAACGTGGCAATACTAAAAATGTTTTTTCTGTTGGGTATGAGTTAAATATAAAAGGAAAAAAATCCCACCCGTTTTTAAATTTATCAAACCAAAAGGTGGTTTCCAGAATGCAATCCCTTGGCTTTGGCAAACCAAAAATGAACAATGACACCTATAATTGGACATGGCGTGATGGGGGTGTCAGCTGTGACTTTAAATATAAACGCAGTCAATCAGATAGCAGTAAATTTTTTAAATATACTTGCTCAGAATTTGGCCGCTAGCCACCCACTAAGATAACACTTTGCTCGATCAATGATTCCATGAATCAGCATAGCCCTGTCATGCACCTGTAAAACGGCTTATTTGGAAGGCACTCTTCCAAATAAGCCTAGCCTCCTCATATGCCCACTTCCCCCAACTCTTTACCCAAGCGTATGTAACAAAAGCATGATGCCGTCTGAGCATTTAGACTGGGTCACGCCTACCTTTTTAATGAGAGCCTCACGCCCTTTTGGAGCGCTAAAACATAAGCCTGCTACACTTAATTAATGGACCTAATACGTAAGATATAGCATGGCCACTACCCCTCTACAGCGCTCTATTCTGATAGGGATGATTCTTATAGCGGGGTTATCAGCCATTACCGCATTTGGGGTGCTGCACCAATCTAATATGGCCATGTCTGACCAATTATTTAAGATTCTTCCCAATCAGCAAGCAACGCCTCCAATTTTGCTCATTAGCACCACAAGATCCGATCGAAACAACCCCATGTTTATAGAAAAATTAACCCATAAACTCAGCTCATACCAACCTCGACACCTATACTTACTAGACCAAGAGGCCGGCACGGCTGCGCGCCTGCTATCGGATAAAAACGGCCCGAACAACCTGACCCTGGTGGAGTCGGTTGCTCGCTTAGAACTTACACCACCCACAGCCCATGCATCCCGCCCTGTCCATAACTTGGGTTATATGACCGTGGTGACATTACACGCAGGTCATTTCAGGTATTGGCAAAATACGCTTAAAACCAAAGAAAAAGAATACACCGCTTTTCAGGCACAAATTCATAAACTGGATAAAACAGCCACACTCATTTCTACCCCAAAAGACGCAGCCATAATTGATTTTTCAATGGAAGACGGATTCATACCCATGATCAAAGCACGGCGGGTATTAGATGAAGGATTAGCGGCAAGTCTAATTAAAAATAAGTTCATATTAATCGGTGATGCCCTTGAACCCGGCCAGCCTGGTTTCACCGTTCCTATTCGGCCTAACAGTGGTATATCTCAACTTGAATTACATGGCTATGCACTACACAGCGCCATATCGCAGCGCTTTCTAAGTTACGCAGGGGTTAATTTCACACTCATTGGCACCCTACTAATTGGCGCCATATCAGTCTTGCTATTTCAATGGCTCTCACCACAATACTCTGCTTTTTACACTATTTTAGTCTGCATAACGATCGTGCTGCTGCAATGGCTGTCCATCAAATTCTACGCACTCATTTTACCAGGGTGGGAATGGATAATTGCACAAGTCTTCACCTTACTGAGCATTTATCAGCTACGCCGAAATAAAGAGGAGCGAGCGCTAAATAGAATTATTGCAGAAACCAATAGCCGGCTATCACAAAGAATACAGCCATTAAACTTCAATCATGCCGATGACCCATGGGAAAAAATTCTAAGTTTTATCAACCAACAGCTTAATTTACACCGCTCGATATTTTTAGAAAAAATCAGCAATGAGCATCGCCTTAAAGAAATTGGCGCACTCAACTGTAACATCGATGATATTTCTGAGTATCGCCGAGATTATCAACGCAAGCCCTATAGCGAGGCATTAGCGGTCGACGGCCCCATCACCCCCTTTCGGGATTACTTTAAAGAAGTAGAAGACAATGAAATACAATATCTAACACCGCTTACCTTCGCCGGTGACATTCTTGGATTTTGGGCGCTAACACTAAATCCAGATGAAAAATTTGATAAAATTCTGTTTGAAAACAATCTTAAAAATTTCGCCAATCAAATTGCCGAATTGATCTATCATAGAAATCATTGGAAACGAGAAGCAAAAAGTTCACAAAATCCATGGAGGCGATTATTTTCGTTAGAGCTTGGCCAATCGCTGCATCAAAAACTCAGCCACTGCGTTACCTTACTGGAACATAGGCTAGACACATTGGAAGACGTGTTTAATGGTTTAAGTACCGCCGCAGTGGTTTATGATGTTTTTGGCCAAGTATTGCATACCAGCAGTATGATGGAGTACCTTGCGCGTATTAATGACACGCCTATCTATAAACTTACCGCCATGGAGCTATTAGCCAAAGCCGGTGATATCAGTTTAGATCAGGCACGTAAAAAGCTACGCTATGTCACCCTTAAAAATAAAACCATCGCCATGAGCACCCGTGCTTTTTCAAGTCACAGTTCACATTTATTACGCATACGCCCTTTGCTTTCTCAAAAACAAACCCAATCTAACCAGATTCATCCATTTCAAATACTGGGCATACTCTTTGAATTTATTGATATTTCTCAAATACAACAACATATCGATATTCGCCAAGACGTCAGCGAAAAATATTTCCATTTAATACGCAATCACTTGTCCACCATTAGCCTAGCCACTAGACAAATTTCCACCTCAAAAAGCAATAGCATCGATCAATGGACTAACATAATTAAAGAAAAAATAAACGAATCAGGTGAACTTACCAATCAAATAGAAAATGAGCTAAACAAACAAATTTATTTGAGCGAGCAACAAATTGTTCCGGTAAATATCACGCCTACTATCACCCAATTAATCGACGGTGCCGAGGAAAGTGCACAAAGTAAAGAATTACAATTCGTTTTTCACAAGCCTGATTTAAACATTCTTTCCTATGTGGAGCTTCAAACGTTTGAGCAACTTATTAATGCTATTATAAAGTTACTTATTAGTGACGCCGCCCACCAATCTATCATCAGTATCATCATGTTGGATGAGTCAGACGATGATCAACAGAAAATAAGCATTAATTTTTCCAACATGGGCAACGGGGTTCCCAAAGAACAGTTAGAGAAATTATTAGCCTCTCCTCATGCCTTTACCGACCATCAGGATGATCCGCTCACTCAAGTTACGATTCTTGCCCAAAAAATTAACGCATGGGGAGGAAGATTAAGCATCATGACCGACATCGGCTCAGGGTTCTCCATTGACCTAGACCTCAAGACATTTGATTTCACTGCAAAAAATAATAGTCATATAAGTCAGAAAGCATTATGAAAAAGAAAATACTGCTGGTTGAAGATGATCATACCATGTCACTTCTATTATTGATGGAGCTTGAAGAAGCTGGCTTTGATCCCGTTCACGCACAAGATGGCGCTCAAGCCCTAGAGCTAATAGCCCAACAACCATTTGACGGCATATTGTCCGATTTATATATGCCCAACATAGACGGCCTACAACTCGTAGATGCTTTAGCAGCCAAGTCCATAAATATCATGACCATCATCATGAGTGGATCGAGTAGCGAAGCTGTCACAGCAAGATTAAAACAAAAAGGCGTTGAACATATTTTTATTAAGCCATTGAGCGATGAGCAATTAAACCAAATATTTACCCTGTTACGATCTGGATAAACAGACAAAATGAACGGCTTTTTTCCTTTGGACATCTTTCCCACAGGGGCCCTGAGTAGCTCGGTCATTACCACCGTGTGGGTGGGTGTTTTTGTGGTGGTCATGCTGAATCTAAGATTCGGCACGACGTTGTCTGGATTAGTGGTGCCTGGCTACCTTGTGCCACTGATTATCTTGCGCCCCATGAGCGCTACGGTGATTGTTTTAGAAGGACTATTAACCTATTTCATCGCTTACTTGTTAGCACAGAGACTCCCTAAAGTTTTTTCCTATTCAGAAATATTTGGCCGAGACCGTTTTTTTGCCTTGATATTAATCAGTGTCATCGTGCGACTGGTATTTGATGGTTTGCTTTTACCTGAATTAGGTGAACAACTATTAGATTTAGGGTTTGATTACGATTACCGCAACAACCTCCATAGTTTTGGTTTAATTATTGTCGCTCTCATTGCCAATCAAATGTGGAATGGCGGTGTACGTATCGGTGCAACCTCTATCGCTTTGTATGTATTGCTCAGCTATATCATCGTACGCTTTATATTAATGGGCTATACCAACTTCAACATCAGCACCATGAGTTACATGTATGAAGATTTAGCCAGCTCTATTCTCGCATCCCCAAAAGCTTACATTATTTTATTAACCTCCGCGTTCATAGCTTCACGCATGAACCTGCAATACGGGTGGGAATTTAATGGCATTCTTATTCCGTCATTATTGGCACTGCAATGGTATCAGCCTGAAAAACTACTCATCACCCTAATTGAAGCGGTGGTCATTTATTTCCTTGCTGCTTCGGTGTTACGACTTAATTTCTTTAAACAGTTTCACATGGAAGGATCTCGCCAAATATTACTGTTTTTTAATATTAGCTTCTTATACAAGATGGCCCTTGGATTTTTTCTCATTGAATTCTTTCCCAATCAAAAAGTCAGCGACTATTATGCCTTTGGTTATTTGTTATCTACTTTACTAGCCATAAAAATGTATCAAAAGGGCATTGCCATCCGCATGGCGCGGGCAACATTACAAACCTCTTTAACTGCGGTTATTGCAGCTAGCCTCATTGGCTTCTCCCTTACCCTTATCCCTGTGCATGACGTTGAAGATACCAATCAAGTGCTCCTAGACGTTAACACCATAGAAAAGCTATCCACTAACTTTGATCAACATTTAGGAAAGCTTAGATCTCAACTCTACACATCTGAACAAACCACCGCCAGTGGTCAAGCAAACCCTGTTGAACTAGATAAGCTAAATACCTTATTTCAACTCACCAAGTCATATTTACGCCAGCCCAATAACCACTTATCCAACCAAATGATTATTCTGGCCAACCAACTTAACTTAAAAATTTCAGAATTGAACCAACGCTACCTTATTATTTCCGACCAACAACCTGAACGTGGCTGGGGGCTGTATATTTTAAATAAAAGCAATCAAAGTAATTTAGTCATTGAGGTACCGGCTCCCTTAGATGAACCCCAAGCCAGTGATGCGGCCAGCAGTTTGTATGTAAATTTAGCGGCTAAAGGCTTAGCACTGGCAGGTACAAAACGTAAGCACTCTGCCGATGGCACCAGTGACACCTTACAAAATTCTCAAACGGCTTTTCAATTATTTCATCGTAACTTCGCATTACAAAATACCTTGCAAGTGCGTCAGTTTACTCAACAAAGTAGTCGACGTTTACTTGGTGTAAAAAGTCAAAACCTCACCCAAACCCTTAGTTTGGAAAAAAATCAATTATGGGTAAAAAAGACCCTTCCTGAACACTTAAACATAAACATGCTCGATGGCATGCTGAGCCAGTTTGACATTAAATGGAAATCAGCCCCCTTAGAGAATCGCCAACAAGATGCAAGCCCTAAAGGGTTTGCCGAGCTGTTTTTATCGCCAGCGGGCGTGAAAAGCATACTCTCCTTTTCAGCCACAGGGACCATTTTCGCGGTACAAAATAACAGTCAGCGCATCGATGGTTATTTATTAAATTGGATTAAAGACAATAAAAAACTCATTGCAGCAAAAGGCAGCAAGAACTATGTCTCTGCAAAATTATATGAAATGCTTTTCTTTGACCAAAATGTTATCACCCCCATAATGGACATGCTGGACGATGAACTGGCCAGTGGCTGGCGCGATGACATATCGTTAGAAATGCACCGCATTAATAATTTGGCTCATGCGGTTAATTATCAACTAATCCGTTATCACCATCAAAGTTCTGGTGATGACTTTTTAATTCTTCAAGAAAATCCTTCCGGCAACATTCGACACTGGGGTACCTACGTATTTCGCATAGGCAGCAGTGCACCCTATTTAGTTGAGGTATCACGTCCCCTTTCAGAAATTAACACTCTGGAATTTGGGGCGGGTTTATTTGAAAAACTCAATGCCAAAGCATTATTAATTGCTGGCACACACCCCTTTGCCAACTTTGATGGCAGCGCCAATCTTCTGCACAGCGCCAATAAAATCAATTTATTTAACTTAGTTCATCAGGTGATATTGCGTCAAAGTGAAGAGCGGCCATTAATGGTGCTGCAATTACGCGCATTCGCCAATGAAGACAATACCCCCTCAGCCAGCACTGACATACTATTGGCCAAGCTAGGGACTCTCAATCAAAAAACCCCTAACTTAACTCGCCCCATTGAACAGGCATTGACAGCCTATGGCCTGAATTTTCAATACGTCACAGGCACATCAGAAGCCAGAGGTTACGAAGTATCTTGGAATGCACAAGCTCGCTATAGCCCATTTACTCACAACAAACCCTTTTACGTATTATGGGTATCCCCAAAAACTCGCAGAAGTTTTCTCGATCAAGAAACTAATAGGCAGCAAAAAGAAAAATTTTTAACCCTAGGCATTGCTACTTTTGAAGTAGACATCGCTCAATGGGCAAACCAAACTAAACTGACAGACAATGCATCTATCATGGTTGATTTTTCGTCATTAAAGCAGTTTTTCATCAGTGAAAATATCGTCATGCTTAAGCGCTTCATTGAAATTCATCATCAGCTTTCTTTCCATCGCCTCATTGATATTAATACCCGTCAGGGCTATTTAGCCATCAAACAAAACCAAGGGGGATTATTAGCACTCATCAACTTGCAAACCCATAATGATATAAATCACTTCATTACCCAAGAAGCACCACCCGCCTTGGCACTGACACAAAAATTCGTCGATGAACGAGCACGCTGGTTATTAAGGGACACTTTACAATGAGGTGGATCAGCCAACTTTTAATGTTAATCCTATTGTTTACTGGCTTGTATGTTTGGCTGAGCCCAGCTCTTAAGACACTGTGGCTACAATCAAAATTATCAGAACAAGACCCACAACAAGCCCGGGCCAGTAGTTTTTTTCCATTAGAAAAAGACCGGTGGATCATTTATGACATTGCCAAGCAATCTCGTATGTTCCGTTTCTATTTTCACGCCGGTATACTGCCAAGTGAAGCCAATAACACCCTTAAATACCAAATTAATTATCAATGGCTTGATGATAATGACAATATATTGTTCGAGAATATTTATCACATAAATACTCGCCCCAGCCCATTTCTTCCTATACCCACACTGCCTAGCCTAAATGCTAAGCATGATGGGGTGCCATTGGCCACTCGCTTTTATAATCATGATCGCAGTGCCCCCAGTTTAGACCAGGCACTGTATTTAACACCAAGCAATCAACCGCAAGCTCGAACATTGCGCTTTCGTGTATTGGCTAAAGATGCGGGCATAGATGAAATTGGTGTACGTTCTTATATTCAATTTCATCGTGACCCTCAGGATATAGAAGTGGCATGGCAACGCATGAGTCTCGTTCAGCGGGAAGCCATAAGCAATGGTTCGGTCTACCCAAGCTTTCTCCTTTCTGACTACGAACGCCGTAATCTATTAAGTGCCTATTGGAAACCCGTGGGCCCGATAGGTGTACTCGATGAAGATTATCGTATTGAAACCCTTTACCTTAGGGAAAATACTGCCCCAACGCTGCCACTGCAAAGCATTGTAGCCGATGGGCTTTTTGCCAGTGATCATCATTGGCTCACATTTAAATTGCCCAGCTCATTCGCTCGCTACCGACTTCAATGGCACAGCATTCATCAGCAAACGCCATTGACTCCTTCCAGCATGCAACTGCGCTGGCAAAACGTGCCGTTAACAACAGATAATCTCTGGCAAGCACCCGTCACTGAAAGCCAGTGGCAAGGGGAGTTAGCCGAGGGGCTGTTGCAAGTGACCCCCAATAGCAGCGCCATATTGAAACTTTACCAATGGCAAGATCAGCAGTGGCGAGATATCACCCCAGAAAAACTTCGCAGCCGAGCTTATATTTGCAACAACCAAGCGTCGTTATATTTCGCTCTGGCACCCGGGCAAAAAAATCAATCGTTAAAAGTGAGCGCCAAAGGCTATACACGCAGTGATCAAATAAATGCTTCTCAGCCAGGCAGCGTCATTATAAAAACCTTAACTAAAAATGGCTCAGACTTAGTAACGGATACATTATTTTTACCCCAGACCCCTAACCCATATCAGCATTTTAATGACGCCAGTTTAATTAACAGCCAAGTGTTTGAAACAGTACATCGTTATATCGATACCCCAAACAACAGTCATAGTTTACGCATTCAATGTAACACCCCCACACTCATCAGTGTGAGTACTCGCCCTTTAACTCATCCCATCCGTCGTCAACTTCCACGGGACAGAAACTATTGGCATGCCTACCCAGACCGAGAACCCGCCTGGTTTACCTTACAACCTAAAAATGCGCAGCAGCTCATTACCAACCAGCAATACCACAGTTTACTGTGGTATCTCTCACCCATTGAAAGCAGCGCCATCCTGAGCAGTGGCCAATTTTCATGGCAAGCCCTTAATAATCTGGATACAAACGCATTGGAAAAACAACTTTTTTCTAACCATCCAAGCGAGCAAAGCACACGTATGGAAGCACGCAGCGTTTCATATACGCCGATAATGAAAGGAAAAAAAGTGCAGCTGGCCGGAAAAAGTCAGCAAAGGCTTTTGCGCCCAAGTGCAGTGTATTTACGCAATAAAAGCACCCCCCAAGCTATTCAGGTATGGTTAGATAACAAACCCATTTTAAACACCACAATAGCAGGAACCAGTGGCAAAATTCGCTTACCCAACATTAAAGCGGGAAGCCACAACATAGAAATACGCTCCAAAGGCCCGGCCATCAACTGGTATATCAATAATACTCAGCAATCTCAACGCAGCCATTTGTTGCGCTTAGCCTATCCTTTGAAATCAGTGACACACTCAAAGTCAACGGGCGCTTCTGACAAAAAAAATTACTCTATTACCCTAGATTTACCCATTAACGGTAACGGACAGCAGCTGGCGATATGGTTATTCGCACCACAAAATACGCTAAATCTCAATTGCGACGTTTCTTTACAAGCTACACGCCTCGGTGACAGCCAAGCTACCCACAGCTTTCGTCATTATCACTATTCAATTGCCAGCCAGTCTTATGCGTTATCTCAGGTCTTGCAGCAAAAAGGTAGTGCGGTACACGGGCCTATCCCATTAACCATTCAATTAAATACAGATTTACCAGAACAAAGTGCACGTGCACAACTTAACTGTGATCAACCTGGTGTATTGGCCAGCGCAGGAATCATCTCGGCGGGTTTAAGCTCGTCATATGATGTAAAGGAGCGTCTTGATGTGCAATAAATATTTAATCTTGTACATGCTCACGGCCTTATTCATGTTGTTTTCTTGGCCCTCAATGGCAAATACAAAAAGACCTACAGCGGCCCTATATCATTCCCCAAGTTCTGCTCAGCTTGAGCAAGGCCAATTACTTTTTAGTTGGCTAATGACCCAACAGTCTCTAAAAAAAGCCAAGTCGCTGGCTATTAAACTAAAGTTGCACTGGCGCGATAATGAAACATTTATTTCTCTAAAAGACAAAAATAAATTAGGTTGGGGGGAGTATCGCTTCAGTAAGAAAATTCACAACGCAATTGCACTGCAAGCCCCCCACCGCTATCACGATAAACATACCGGCGTAATCGCCAAGAAGCTATTTACCAAAGGAGTCGTAAGCAGCATTGCTTTAAATAGCCTGCCAAGGTATGCCAACAGCGAAGAACAAAACAACCTGGCTGATCTGGCTCGTTTACCCCATAGCTTTCATAGTGCATACGCCCGTGCCTTTGCCGCTACTTTCCCACAAGGCAAGCTCATTCAACTGCACGGCTTTAGCGCAGCAAAGCGCTTAACACCTCAGGCTCAGCAAGCCCACATCATTTTAAGTACCGGCAGTGTTAACCGTTCGGAATATTTATTGCAGTTACAACTTTGTCAAAATAAACAGGGCTGGAAAAGCGTGTCCTATCCACACCAGACTTCGGAACTGGGTGCCACCCAAAACAGCATTGGCATCCTAATGCGTCACTTGGGCCATTTAGGCTTCACCCATATAGAATTAAACTTGCCTACCCGAAAAGCCCTAACCACACACAATACTAAACTGAACCAGTTTGCTAATTGCTTATTGGAGTCAATGCCATGAATGCTCAGCGACATGTCCCAAAAATGTTTCTTAACTACATGGTTTTCATAACCAGTATTTTATTTTCTTTAAATACCTTTAGTGCATCTGGAGATGATAAAAAAATACTCCAGCCAACACCTTGGATTTGGGAAGCCATTGAACATTTACATGACGCCTCTCAGGAGGCTGCCCTGTTGCAACAAACACCCCAAGGGAAGAAGCTCCAGATAAAAGCCAATGGCATGGCAATTTTTAAGGCACCCAAGGGCTACTGGCTAAAATTACTATCTAAACCAATGAAAAAAAATCGTCCACCACAATTATGGTATTCACCAGGCAATGGTTTGTTTGTGCCTGCACCCTTGCAAGCACATGATCATCAGCATAAACAAAAAACATGGCTATTCGCCCCACCATTAGAAAATGACCTAACTTTCATGTTAAAAAATTCTGAGAATCAAACACAAACTTGGTGGCTAAGCCGTGCGCGCCCGCCATCGATCACACCACATCGCTTATTTCGCGATCCCATAGAATCTCCATCAAACAAAATGTCTTGGCATTATCAAACCCGTCAGGGAAAACATTTGAAATTAACCGATTTAAAAGAAAACCAACACTTTGCCATTAACCTACAGGGACCAGGACAATGGCAATTAGAATCTAGGTTAGTGCTGGATGGCACACAGCCTTGGCAACGCTTTGTCAATATTTCACTGTTACTGAACAAAAAAGACTGGCAAAACTGGCGACTGCACCCCAATCGAGATGATAGCGGGACACTGGACTCCGATGCATGTGAGCTGATCACCAGCCATCCTGAAACCTTAACCATTTCCCTACCTAAGGGTGAGCACCAGCTAAGTTTTAGTGCGCCACACGCCATGAAAGTGCGGCTTTTAAAAATGAATGAAAGCCCTTTTTTGATTGAATCGAACTCAAATAACACTCATGCACAATCAATAGAGAATGAACTGAGGGAGAAAACCCCCCCTTGGGTACAGCCTGAATACAATGCGTCACTATTAAATAGTTTTTTTTCAAGGGAGGTAAAACCACGCCCCATACAAGAAAATCACCATGAAAGCGTGAGTCAAATCCAGAATAGGCACAATACCTTCAAACTTATTCAGCAGCGTTATCAAGCATGGCGCCCACTCAGCACCAGTAATGGCTCGCTATTTCAACAGTCTGCCTGGTTGGTGGATGTAAAAATAAGTAACAATCATAAAGCTGATAAAAGGTTTGTTTTAGAAAATACAAACACCAGCCAAAAGAAAGATACCTTACTGAAATTAGGCCCCGGCACCAGCGCACTTATGCACGCACCAAGCGAAGCTCCAAAGCATACGATTAAGCTGTCATTACCCATTCAAAAAAAAGCCTTTGATATTAATCTAAAAGCTCACAACGGCCATGAAACACAATGGCTTTGGCGCCCTGGGTTAATGAACATCAATGAACTGGATGTGGCCTCAGCTGAAAATTTATTGGTTCTGGCCAATAGTGCTCCTCATCAACAAGCTTTTGCCACCGCCTCAGGGATCACTACCCTAACACACGACAGCTTCCCCATCAGTGTCAGCCATAACGCACAACAGGGGCTCTGGTTTAGCCCGTTTTATCAAGATACCACCACATTCTCCCTCAATGAAGAAAGTTGGTTAAGCGCATTAGAGCAGCTCGGAGTCGACCAAATGCTGTCTTTAATCACACAATCACCTACCCTTGAAACGGTTAAATCCAACCAACAAACAAAAAAAGAGAGGACTAGACTTCAGCCATTAAAAGAGCAGGTTTGGTTAGACTGGCAACCTTTGCGGCTCTGGCTATCAGCTAATCAGCAAATCTGGTCAACTGGATTAAGCACAGAGCAATTTGAAAAAAATCCACTTCGCCACGAAAACCCACAAACTATTATTAGCCGTTTAAGCGATCAAGCCGACTACCCATTGTTACGCCAATTACTTAAATCGATGGCAATAAAAGATCCCGACTCAACACGGCGTCAACTGGCCCTTGATTGGTTGTTTAAGCATTACCAAGAAGAACAGGATAACGCGAATTTAAGTGCCTATCATAGCTGGCAATTTCAACAAAATCCGAAAGGACATATTCAACCATTGGCCGATTGGTTAGTGGGCCAAGGGCAATCAAAATTAGCGCTAAAATTATTTAAACTAACGCCCCCTCCTAATTCTCACCTACCGTATCAATACGTAAAATTGCAACAAAACTGGCAACACAATCAAGGGCCTCATAGTCCCCTGCTAAAAACATGGCAGAGTATTTGGAATCAAGACTGGCAGCAAATCATGGACAACATTCAAGCCTTACCCACGAATCATCCATGGCGCATTTTTTCACAACAAAACCCCCATAACGCCGCCTCTATCAATTGGCTTGAGACACTCCAACGCATGTCATTAAGCAAATCCGTTGGGCCACAAAATCCGGTAGATTGGTTAAATTGGATTAAAAAAACGCCCACTACATCGCTTGTTAATGAAGCAACGCCTGAAGATACACAAACAACACAGTTCCATGTGCCCATTACACTTAACCCCACTCACAGTTATGGTAGCGCTCAACTTTATCAAGCCAAACGGGACCTTTATTATCAAATGGCTCAGGCAAGCTCGCAATCACCTGTTCGATACTCAGTGGTAGGCCCCATTGATATGCAAGTGTCCATTCGTTTACAACACCATCACGACGCTAAGCAAACCACCCTAGATGACTGGATTGAAATAAATAATAACGGCCAAACCAAGTGGCTACCCATTCTTAACAGTCAGGCCAGTAAAAATATAAAGATGCTATCAAGCAAAAGTAAACTTGTGGGGAATTCCCATCAACTAAATTTATCCTTAGGCCCAGGTTTTCACCAATTAAGTTTTCAACCCAAAAGTCACCAAGCGCTAGTAAGTGCCCGAGTATTCAGCCCTGCATTACTGCGAAATCTGGTTAAAAATATACAAAGTAACCCTATACCTTTAAGCCCTCATGATTTACATGACAAAAAACCTCACGATTTACACAGTGACTTGCTGGCCAATTATTTACCAGCCAGCTCAATTTTAGACAATGTAGATATTACCTATATTCAGGACTGCCATAAGCCAAACAATACAATCTTCAGTAATAAAACAACTTCCAAAATTCAATGGTCAAACGTTGTTATGGCCAGTCAATGGCAAGCAGAACACACACTTGCAAGTGTCCCCTTTGATTCAAAAAAAGCGCTATTGAATAAACAAAATATTGAAAACAATTTTGACATTTTAATTGGAAATAATAACGAAAATATTGATCAGCTTGAGCAACTCTTATTAAGTGCTTTATGGCATTGGCCTAATGCCAGCCTAGAGCAAAAGTCACACTGGCTGGCATTAGGCAATGCCGCAGCCTACCCACATAGGCAAAAAACATTTATCAAAAATTTACTTAATAAAATAAATGAACAATACAGCTGGCAACCAGAGCAAATCATTATTGCTAGCGCTGGCCAACGACGCTCAAACGCCAGTGATAATAGCGTATACATAGCTGAGCGAGAGAAACTGTTATGGGCTGGCAAGCAACCCATAGGAGAACGTCTATTTGGTCACAATCAGTTGGCGATCATCACCCGATTCAAACGTACCACGGCGGTAAGGGTAAATCTTTCTTTAAAAAACTTTCCTTATCGCCAATCCCCAGGGGCCTCAGTGTTAATTACATTAAATGACAAAACATTAAAAACCGTTTCGTTAACGAGCCAACAAGCCATTAATCTGAACATTCCATCAGGCCAGCACAAGGTGGGCATACGGTTAATAGAACCCAGCCAGGATCATTGGCTATACGTTAAGGCAGACGCACGACTAAAAGATAAATGGCAATCCTTATTAAAGAGCAAGCAAAAAACCTATCATGTGGCTACCCATCAACAACCCCTAGAACTGTATCTGGATAAACCCAGCTGGTTGCGCATAGATGAATTTAAACAGGGAAAAATCACTCACTCATTTAAACATCAAAACAAGGCGGGATCCTTCATTCTTAAGCCTCAGTCAGGGCAACAGCAGGCCATGGTACGAGTATTAAGCCTGCAAGCAAACGTAGACGATACGGCTTTACTCCCTTTTCAATTTCCTCCCCCACCTGATGCTATGCAAAGCCATTATCTAACTGAGCGTAAATTAACATGGTCTATGGGCCAAGATAATCTATTCACAAACGCTAAGCCTAATGGCAGTCGCAATTATACCGATGGTGTTTACTTGCAATATCAATCACGCCAAGACTTGGACAGCGACAGTTCCGAACCCTTAAGCGAAACCTTTATACAAGCAGGGTGGCGCCACAGACGTAAACTCGACTGCCAAAGCTGCTATTGGCGAAGTGATTTATTCGCTCGTAAGCACACCAAAGACGTCATTCAAATCATTGGCACTCACCAATGGTTGCAAGGGGCTTGGTCACAATCCAGTTGGTCATGGCAATTAAGGCAATCTCTATTTATCCAAAATAATGAAGACGCTTCCTTCAAGTGGTTAGGGTCCGGCACCTTAAAACAGCGCCACCACATTAACCAAACATTACAGCATGCTCACCAAATTCAGCTGTTTGCTCGTCATCTTTCTGAAGACAGTCCTAATTTCATTACCGATAACGACATTTATTCTGGTTATCAAAATCAGCATTCATGGGGCGTAAAACTAGAAGAAACTCTTAGCGGGCGCCCTTGGCTTGACAGTGGCTGGCGCGGTCACGTTCGATTGGCCAGCAATGAATTAGAGCATTCTCTTAAAGCAGAATATCTACAAGCTGGCTTTACTTGGTATCAATACATCAAGCCAGCGGAGCTGAGCATCCGTTATCGCCATCGAACCTACCTAAAAGATGATGATCGTAACTCAGAGGCTCATAAACCCTTAATAGGCCTCAATATTAAGTTCTGGCAAACATTACAACAGGGTGAAATTATACAATGGCAAGCGCGCTTTAATGAAGATCTAGACCAAAATGAATTGACCTTTACATTAGAAGTCAGCTGGGACTTTAACCGTGGCCGAGCACTCACAGATTTCTCACCTAGCGAATCGGCGTTTTATGGTTTACGACAATTTGATATTTCCCATGAAAACAAAGGGGAGCAGCACTAATGGAAAATGTAAAAAACCTAATAACCGTTAACATGTTAGAGTTTTGGTTACGCATTCACGATCAGGAAATTAAAGATACATTAACAGCGTTCAAAATTTGGCAAAGCAATTCAGATAAACTGACAAATGACGCAAACAAAAATCAACAGCGCCAACAGCTGTGTCGATTCATTGCCCACGAAGTTTCTACAAAATACCAACACATAGAAACACTACACGAACACTTCACCATATTTAACAATCAAAGCCAGCGCTCTATCAGTGAAGAAGAGCTGTGGCAGCATCAGATGACCTTTTTAAAATACATGGGGTATTCAAAGCGTCACATACAAAAAGACAATAAGGCCAAAAAGCGCTGGTTTGGTAACGATGCCATTAAAGATCGATACCAGGAGAAAGTGGCCAAGTTAGAACACAGCCTATGTTTTCTATTGGAGCGCTTAGGACATCTCATTCAAGACTTTGCCATTAACCGCTCATCAAATGATACACAAACTCTGTTAAAAGCCCTTAACCTTGAAACACATCTTGACCCGCTATTGCATTACGAAGCGGATGAACGAGTGGCCTTTGAGGCCATGCGTTGCCTGCGAGTGGCCTTTGATCATTTAAGTATTTCCATCATTAATCAGCTAGACCCTAAGATTATTCAACATGCTTATCGTGTGGCATCGGATCCTTATCAACCGGTTTGGCTGCAATCCGAAGCCTTAGCTTTATTGTTAAGCTTTGGCCAAGACAGTGCCATGCGTCTATTAACCCATCGCCTTAAAAAACCATCAGGAGTAAACGACGATTTATTCTTCAGGGCCAGATCCATAAATATTCTATTTAATTATCAGCATAATTTTAATGACGACGAATTAGGCGCGCTAATTTATCTGGTACTGGAAGATCCTAGCATTTACGTGCGCCAACAACTTTGTGAGCAATTGGGAAAAATGCAAGCGCCCATGTGCTTTAGCATTTTTGAACAAATCATCCAGCATGATAATGCCCCACAGGTTCAAGCTAAAGCTTGGATAGCCATGGCCCCCTTACTAAAAGCGTCTTCCCATAAAGCGTCGTTGCACCAGCCTGCTGATGTGCCCAACTCAAAAGCCGCTAATGACAGTGTAAAACGCCCCATAACAAACGATGAAAAAAAAGTTGCCTTGGCATGTGTCAATGGTTATATAAACAGTTATCTACAAGCCTTAGCGGCCCAATCTGATAGCATGATATTACGCTTATTAATGGAAATGGCGGCCGAAATATTGCTTGCTTTTGATTCTTCACAAATCGTTGAAAAAACACAATTTTATAGCGATTGCCAGCAAGCGTTAAGCAAGCTTCATACAGAACACATAGAAACTCGGGTACGCCGTTGGGCAGCGTTAGCCCGCGAGAAATTATGGCATTGCAACCAGCTTCCCCTTAATGAACCCACCTTAACGGCGCTTAATCATTTATCATTAGAGCAAGAAATTAAAATACCCAAACCCAATATCTCCGAGCAGGAATTAGGCAGAAGACTTGCGGCATTAAGTCAACAAGGAGTGGGATTCGACATCACACCTAAAAAGCGAAAGCTCAAAGTTCGCGGCGGCTACCGTTTAAATTTTCGTTTCTGGCGTTTCTTTCACGAGTGGCGCCACCCCTCTACCGACAAACGACAAAATTATAATCACACTAAAGGCCGTGTTTTTATGGGGAAGCTGCAAGTACCCGCTCAGCATCTGGCCGAATCCAGTGAAACACAAGTTCCAGGAGAGCCTGTTTTAAATGAAAAAGAACATGGCTGGCGACCCTACCTGCCCTTGGTAGACCAAATATTATCAAGCCTAGATCAGGGGTGGCCCACTCAACCCATTAAACTGTATACCAGTGAAGGCATCACCTGCATCCACCCTCCCAAGAATCCTTTTAAACGACTATGGGCCAAACTTTACATTACCTTTCGATTTAAAAAATTATCAGACATGCGTAACTGGCATGAGAAAAGTAATACGCCTGCCCATCAATATTTAATGACATTTAGTCAACTAGGCTTTGTATTTTCATTGCAAGCTTATGAAGAGAAAAATATTTCCCAATCGGTGGATGAAAGGGTAATGCGATTTTTCCCCTCTTTTCTACCTTTCTATTCTTTTTCTGAATTTTTCACAGAACTGCAAAATTATTTTTATTCCGTTTATCAAAACACCTTGGAGCAATTGAGTATTTTTTTAGTGGCCATTAGTGCTGTTTTTTTTGGCCAGCATTATTTTATTAATCAGCAATTTAGAAAAGCCAGAAAAATCATTCCCTTTGTAATCGGTGGTTGGGGCACTCGTGGCAAGTCTGGTACCGAGCGTTTAAAAGCCGCCTTATTTAACGCCTATGGAATTTCTTTGGTATCAAAATCAACTGGCTGTGAAGCACAGTTCTTATATGCCCCCTTGCACCGCCCTCTTAAAGAACTGTTTTTATTTCGCCCCTACGATAAAGCCACTATTTGGGAACAATTACATCTCACACGTCTGGCGGCAAAGCTTAAAGTGAATGTATTGTTGTGGGAATGCATGGGGCTCACCCCTAGGTATATTAATATTTTACAGCAGCAGTGGATGCGCGATGACCTAGCCACCATCACCAATTGCTATCCAGACCATGAAGACATTCAGGGCCCATCCGGCATTGACATCCCTAAAGTGATGACGCGCTTTGTGCCTAAAAATTCCACCCTGATTACCAGTGAAGACAGCATGAGTCCTTTGTTGGAAAGCGCCGCACATGAGAACAACAGTGAATACCATAAGATCAGTTGGCATCAAGGGCATTTTCTGGCCCCTGATATTCTTAAACGCTTCCCCTACGAGGAGCATCCGACCAACATTGCGTTGGTATTAAAAATGGCCCAGGTACTGGGTTTTCCGGAAGATGTGGCCATTAAATCCATGGCTGATAATGTGGTACCCGATTTAGGCGTTCTCAAGGTGTACCCAGATTGTCATTTGCAAAGACGCACATTTAACCTAATTAACGGTTTCTCAGCCAACGAGCGCCTTGCCGCATTAAATAACTGGCATCGCTTGGGTTTAAATGAAATAAGCCCACGTAACGACCCACAAATTTGGCTGACCACAGTGGTTAACAACCGTGCTGATCGCATTGCTCGCTCGCAAGTATTTGCTAAAATTCTGGCTAATGATTTAAGCGCCGACCAACACTTTTTAATTGGCAGTAATGTAGATGGGCTACTCAAATACATCGAAGCCCAATGGCAATTGCGTATTGATCAACTTTGCCTTGACCCTAAAGATACTACACAACGAAATCAACTTTCAGAAAAATGGCTAGAGATTTGTAACTATTTACGTATTCCAAAAAAAGACTCTGACATTCAAGTACGACTCAACTCTATGTTGCAAGGGTTAGCCGTTAATGACGCCACAGAACTGGCCAGTCATTGGAATAGTCCAGAAAAATTAACTGAGGCTCTAGACGATATTGAAAAAGAAGATCTTACAATGATCATTGATTACTGCAACACTGCACAAAAGGATATGCTTCTATTTCAGCAGTGGCACGAAGACATAAACAATGAGAAGGTAAAAATAGAGGGCTCTAAGCTGAGTCATCATCTATGGGAGTGGTTTCGAAAACGTTTCATTATCATTGAGGATCAACATGTCAGTGGCAATGAGCTCATACAACACATGATACAAAACACCCCCCCGGGCCTTCATAATAAAATGATGGGGTTACAAAATATTAAAGGCACAGGCTTGGATTTTATTTACCGTTGGCAAAGCTGGGATAACAATTACAAATTATGTGAGCAACTTAATGGCAATCAAACCAGTTTGGCAAAAAACGCTGCCAAAGCATTGGCAAACATTAGCGATTTTGGTTTGCTTGATGAAGAATGGGTGAAAGAAACCTGTCGTCAAGTACGAGACAAAAAACTCGCCCAAACAGAATTATTTCAAGCGGAACTCAATAATATTGAAAGTCATATTAAGCAGCAACTTAGCACCATCAAAAATAATCTTGGCTTACAAAATAAGCGCCATATCATAAATAAATTTATTGATGGCCTAGAGGCTTTTCTAGACGCTGGACAGTCTGTTAAACGCAGAAGAAAAGCCGAGAAAATCTACCAAGATTTAGCTGATCGACGCATTAGTCTAGAGCGAGCTGGGGTTGAATTGCAAAAAATCAATAAAGATCAAAAAGGCGGTTGGTTAAGTCAAAAGATAAATAAAAAACTTGGGGACAGTAATACGATCATTTAGTTTTTACACAAAGGCCTCCCCCAAAAGGGCCCTAACAAGAGACGAACAAAGCATCAGCGTATTTGCTTTTTTCGCCACTTGGCTGGGGTTGTATCAAAATGACGTTTAAAGAGTCGATTAAAATGTCCAGCATCTTCATAACCCACTGCCCATGCCACTTGCGATACATTTTTTTGTGTATGCTGCAGCATGTCTTTACCTTGCTCAAGCCTTAAGGTTTGTAAAAACTGCATAGGGGTTTCCCCTGTGGCTTCTTTAAAGCGTCGCTTAAAGGTACGCAAACTCATATTGGTTCGGTCAGCCAATTGTTGAAGACTAATGGCGGTTGAAAAATGCATTTCCATCCATTGTTGAACCAGCAATATACTTTCATCATGATGGTAGGTTTGCCCACCGACGGCGATAAATTCCGAGGCGTATTCGCGGCGAAAATCAATTAAGAACATTTCCTCAATGGCTTTAGCCACTTGGGTGCAGGATAAACGACTTAACAAATGCACAATCACTTCCATGCCGGCATTCATACCTGCCGCACAATAAAGTTCACCTGTGGCGGTGATGTAACGTTCTTTACGAAAGTCCACCCGAGGGTAACGGGCTTCAAATCGTTTATGCTGGTGCCAATGAGTGGTGCACATACGACCATCTAATAATCCAGCTTCAGCCAGTAAAAAGGAGCCTGTGGTGTAGGCCAATATCGGCACCCCCTCTTCGTGCCACTTCCTTAATTGAGGCCACAAAGGGGCCTGACTCTTCAAGGCTTCTTCTGGATTTCCCCACAATGCGTGCAACACCACCAGATCGGTTTTGGGTAAAGCATGAATATCACCTGCGGCCTCTACTTGCATGCCACTAAAAGATTTAAGAGGCGCCCCATCTAAGGTATAAAGCTCCACCTTCATCTCTTCACCTAAAAACTTTTTTTGCATCATAGACGCAAAGGCCCACACATCCTGTGTCATGCCCAGCCCTAGGCTTAAGGTGGGACTGCATCCATAAAAAGTTACATGCTTAAGGGCCATGGGGCATCCACTCCAACTACGCTGTATTTTGTCATTATTTATCATTTTGGCCCGAATAGCCACTTTTAAGACCTGACTGTCCCCTTCAATCCCCCTAAAAGTGATTATGATCTAAATAAGACAATGATGACTTCAACACCCATTGACCCATAGATAATTAAGGAACAGTCGATGATTTTCACCGAAGAACACAACGCCCTGCGAAAAACCGTCAGCGATTTTGTTGATAAAGAAATGGACCCATTTGTAGATGAATGGGAAAAAGCGGGCCAGGCTCCATTACACGATTTATTTAAAAAAATGGGTGACCTTGGCTTATTGGGCATTTCTAAGCCCGTTGAATTTGGTGGCATGGGTTTAGATTACAGCTACCAACTGGCCTTTGCCGAAGAAATTGGCCGTGCTTTTGGAGGCTCTGTGCCTATGGCCATTGGTGTACAAACCGATATGTGTACCCCTGCCATGGCCCGCTTTGGCAGCGACTATTTAAAGACTGAATTTTTAGCCCCTTCTATTGCCGGTGAATTGGTAGGTTGCATTGGGGTGAGTGAACCAGGTGCCGGCAGTGATGTGGCAGGCCTTAAAACCACCGCCAAAAGTGATGGGGATGACTACATTATTAACGGTAGCAAAATGTGGATCACCAACTCTTTGCAAGCCGATTGGGTTTGCCTATTGGCCAACACCAGCGAAGGCCAAGTGCACGCCAACAAGTCGTTAATCATGGTGCCCATGAATTCTAAAGGCATTACCGTGTCTGACCCTATCGATAAAATAGGCATGCGGGCCAGCGATACAGGCCAAATCTTTTTTGATGATGTGCGCGTTCCAAAACGCAACTGCATTGGCGAAGAAAACAAAGGCTTTATGTATCAAATGATGCAGTTCCAAGAAGAGCGTATGTTCGCTGCCGCCAGTGGTTTAAAAAGCATGGAGCGATGCATTGATTTAACCGTGGACTACACTCGTGAACGTAAAGTGTTTGGCCAGCCTTTGCTTAATAACCAAACCATTCATTTTAAAATGGCTGAATTGCAATCTGAAGTAGAAGCTTTGCGTGCATTAACTTGGGCTGCTTGTGATGAACACATTGCTGGTCGTGATGCCACTAAGCTTGCTTCCATGGCTAAGTTAAAGTTAGGTCGTTTATGGCGTGAGGTTACAGATGGTTGCTTACAATATTGGGGCGGCATGGGCTTCACTTGGGACAACCCTATTTCCCGTGCATATCGTGATACTCGTATTCTTTCTATTGCAGGGGGCGCCGATGAAGTCATGCTAAGCATTATTGCCAAGTACATGGACATCATGCCAAAACCACCAAAGAAATAAGCGCTATTGCGCGTAAAGTGCGGGTGTATTTATGTCTAAATTAAATACGCCCACTTTTTAAACTTATATTTATTTTTATTGACGTTCTATTTTCAGGTGACCCATGGCCCTTCCCGAAATTTTCAAAGGCAATCTTAGCCTTCCGGTAATTTGTGCACCGATGTTTTTGGTGTCTGACCCTAAGCTTGTTATCAGCGCCTGTAAAAGTGGCGTGGTAGGGACTTTTCCTGCGTTAAACACTCGCCCACAAGCTTTGTTAGATGATTGGCTTTTACAAATTAAAACTGAACTGAACGAATTTTCAGTTCAAAATCCAGATTTACCAGTGGCCCCTTTTGGTGTAAACCAAGTGGTACACCCAAGTAACACGCGTCTACAAGCCGACCAAGATTTAATTCGCAAACACCAAGTGCCGTTTGTGATTACCAGCCAAGGTAATCCCGCTGACATAGTGAAAGATGTACACAGCTGGGGGGGCATTGTGTTTCACGACGTGATATATGCCAAGCACGCTAAAAAAGCCATTGCCGCTGGTGTTGACGGCATTATTATTGTGGCGGCGGGTGCCGGTGGCCATGGCGGCACCACTAATCCGTTTGCTTTAATTCGTGAAATTCGTGAGTTTTGGGATGGCCCTGTCGCTTTAGCCGGTGCCATTAACGACGGCCATGCCATTCGTGCTGCCGAAGTATTGGGCGCCGACATGGCTTACATGGGCACGCGTTTCATTGCCACCCAAGAAGCGAGCGTAGATCCTTTATATAAAGACATGCTGGTTGAAAGTGATGTAAGCGACATTGTTTATACCGATTATTTTACAGGCGTAAATTGCAACTATTTAAAAGCCTCTATTGAAAAAGAAGGCATAGACATGGACGCAGTAGCCGGTAAAAAAGAAGTAGATTTAGATTTAGGCAGCACTAAAAGTTGGAAAGATGTTTGGAGTGCAGGTCACGGTACCGCAGGCATTTCCTCTATCCCTTTCATGAAAGATTTGGTTGATGAACTTAAAAGTGAATATCGACAAGCGTTAGAAAAGCCCGGGTTTATTGGCTAGTTTTCAAAAGACCCGTTATTACTTGGCTGAATAAAAAATGGCGACACTTTCATTTTAAAGTGTCGCCATTTTTATGCCTGGCCGTAAAACTAGAAAGAACGAGGTATTTTATACACCATGGTATACAACACCGGCACCACAATTAACGTTAAAACGGTGGCAAATGCCAAACCAAACATAATGGTCACCGCCATGGAAATAAAGAACGCATCAAACAACAACGGGATCATTCCCAAAATAGTAGTAATGGCTGCCATGGCCACCGGTCGCATACGACTTAACGCAGAATCAAATACCGCCAGATAAGGCTCCTTACCATTTTCTAGCTCTAAACCAATTTGATCCGCCAGCACAATGCCATTTTTAATGAGCATACCCGTTAAACTTAACATGCCCAATAAAGCCATAAAACTAAACGGGGCCTGCATCAGCAATAAACCAAATGCCACACCAATGACCGCCAAAGGCACGGTGGCCCAAATCACTAATGGTGTTTTTAAGGAGTTAAACAACAACACCGTAATGACAAACATGGCCAGGTAGCCTATGGGTAAACCGCCAAATAAAGCGGCTTGCGCATCAGAGGAAGTTTCAAATTCACCGCCCCACTCCATTGTGTATCCGGCTGGTAATTCAATGGCCTCAATTTTTGGCCGTACTCGGTTAAAGACACTGGCCGGTGTCTCCTCTCCTAATATATCGTGATCGGCTTTCACGGTGATGGTGCGCTTACGATCACGACGCATAATCAAACTGTCTTCCCAATCGGTATCAAAACCACTTACCACTTGTGTTAAGGGCACATAATTGTTGGTCACCTGACTGTAAATTTGTAAGTCTGTTAAGCTATCAACATTTAAACGTTCGTTCTCAGGCGGGCGCGCCACTATGGGCAATAATTGTGTGCCATCACGATACAAGCCCACCTGCTTTCCTGAAAAGCTCGATAACAAAAGTTGATCTAAGTCTTGCTTACTAATACCCACACGCCGCCCCATGGCTTCGTTAAATTGTGGACGAATTACTTTTGTGCGCTGACGCCAATCGTGGCGAATATTGTGAGCCCCTGGATCTTGCTGCAACACTAATTGCGCTTCATAGGCCAATTTTCGCAATACATCAGGATTCGAGCCGCTGAAACGCGCTTCAATTTTGGCATCGGTAGACGGGCCAATTTCCATGCGTTTAATTTTAAATTCAGCCTGAGGATAGTTGCCCTGCATGTAATCTTGTAAATCTTTAATCACAGGGTTAATGGCTTCTCGGTTTTCCACTCGAATCACTAATTGGCCATACGCTGAATATGATTTTTCGGGAGTGTAAGTCAGCATAAACCTTGGAGCACCTCGCCCCGTGGTAGACGTCACTTGCTTCACTTTTGCATTGTTTTTTAAATACGCTTGTATCGATTCAATGTCTTTTTGAGTTTCGCGAATGTCCGATCCTTGCACACGCCAGTAATCTAAATAAAACATGGGGGTATTTGAAGCGGGAAAAAATGACTGCTTCACTTGCCCCATGCCTAATACCGCCAACCCTAATAACACCACCATCAGTAACATGGTTTTAATGCGGTGGGTCATACACAGGGTTAACAAAGATTTATAAGCATTAAATAACGCCCCTTGATAAAGCGCTTGCTCTTCTTGATTTCCGGCTTTATTTAATGCGCCTTGCCCTGCGGTTTCTTTAAACATTAAGTCTGCAAAAAATGGCGTTAGAGTAATGGCTGTCAGCCAACTTAATAACAGTGATATTAACAACACCCAAAACATGCTGCCGGCGAATTCACCGGTTGCATGAGAAGACAGACCAATGGGGGCAAATGCAGCAATGGCAATTACCGTAGCGCCCAGTAACGGCATTTGAGTTTGCTTAACAATTTCAACTGAGGCTTGCAGCTTTGTCTTGCCTTGTTTTAAACCAATTAAAATTCCTTCTGTGACCACGATGGCATTATCCACTAACATACCCAGTGCAATAATTAAGGCACCCAATGACACTCGCTGTAAATCAATGCCAGACAGCTTCATGAAAATGAACGTTCCTAGCACCGTTAATAATAAAATCAAACCAATCAGTAAACCGCTTCTCAATCCCATGAAAACCAACAGCACCAAAATAACAATGGTCACGGCTTCCACCAAACTTAACATAAAGTCACTCATAGATTGAGCCACTTCGCTAGGTTGGTTATAAACACTGTTTACTTCCATACCAATGGGGCGTACGTATTCTAACTCGCTCATACGCTCATCAATAGCAGCGCCAATTTTCACGACATTCACACCATCTGAAAAAGAAATGCCAATCAACAAAGCTTGCTGCTGATTATAATGGGTAATATTTTGTGGAACATCTGCATAATCGCGACGTACCTTTGCCACATCACCTAGATAAATTAAATTAGACGAACCCGGATTAGAAATAATTAAATTATTCAGTTCACTGACATTTTGAAACTCGCCGCTAGGGTGCAGGCGTATATATTCACTGCCTATTTTAATGCTACCCGAATTAGATACCTGATTTTGAGTTTGCAATAGCTGATAAATTCGAGCAGGTGAAATTCCTAGGGCTGATAATTTATTGCGTGAAATCTCCACCACCACTTGCTCTTGTTGCTTACCTGCAATAGAGACTTTGCCCACCCCTTTTACCAGCACCAATTCACGACGCAGTACATCCACATAATCTTTCAGTTCTTCATAAGAGTAACCGTCTCCAGTTACCGCCAATAAGATGCCAAATACGTCGCCAAAATCGTCCAATATTTGCGATGGCTGCACACCCGGCGGGAATCTTGGCGACAAGTCACCTATCTTGCTTCTTAATTCATCCCAAATTTGTTTTAAATCTTTCTTGCGGTAGTGGTTTTTCATTTCCACCGTCACTTGTGACAAGCCAGCTGAAGATATAGATTTCACATAATCAACATAGGGCAATTGTTGTAAGGCATTTTCAATGGGGTAACTGACCTCCTCCTCCACTTGCTCAGGAGAAGCCCCTGGGTAAGCGGTAATGATCATGGCGGTTTTTAAGGTGAACGCAGGGTCTTCCAAACGGCCTAAATCGTTATAAGAAATGGCTCCCCCAATCAATAAGATTAAGGCGAACATCCAGCTCACTACTTTGTGCTGAATGGAATATTGAGCAAGATTCATTTACAACCCCTCTTCTCTATTCCAAACACGTACCTTCATGCCTTCGCTTAAAAAATGCACCCCAGCGGCCACCACCTTGTCTCCTTCGCTAACACCGCTTAATACTTCTATGGTGCCGTTTTTAATATCGCCCACCACCACTTGTGCTTTGGCCACCATCATGGTGCTGGAATCTAATTTCCAAATATAACGACCCTTATCATTTGAGTTTGAATCCGGCGCACTGAACACCGATTCAATGGGCAATTGAAAGCTGCCTTGCTGGTAATCGGTTACTTGAAACATGTCAGCGCTGAGGTTGGCCGTCATGCCCGGCAATATATTAATTTCCTTAGGGGCTTCCATGGAAAACACTACCTTATAAGTTAACGTGCCGCGATCAGCCACGGTATCCCACTCTTTAATTTGGGCTAAGAATTTGCGCTCTGGGTAAGATGGAAAAGACACTGTGGGTTGGTATTGAGAATTACGATTAATATGGGCAAATAGGTTTTCAGGTAATTGAATGGAAATATCAATGCGGTCACTGGTTTGCAGGGTAAATATGGTTTGCTTAGCTTGAATATTTTCATGATTTTCTGCCAAACGCTGCGCAACGGACCCAGCAAACGGTGCCCGTAAATAGGTGTAGTCTAAATCGGTTTGGGCGGTATTTAAACTAGACTGCGAGACCCGTAAATTTGCCTGCGCCTCATCATACTGAGACTGAGCAATAAGCTTTTTATCTAACATTGATTTCGCCCGCTCGAATTGTGAACTGGCTAAATCAAACCTCGCTTGGCGATCATCAAGGCGTAATTTAAAGTCTTTAGGGTCAAGCCTGGCTAATAGCTGTCCTTTCTTTACATTTTCACCCGCTTTAACGGTTAACGATATGATTTGTCCACTGACTCTAAAGGCAAGCTTAGAATCCGCATTGGCTTCTACTTCAGCCGGAAAATTACGAAGATCACTTTGCCGATTTTGCCCCACTTCAAAAATTTTCGCTGGGCGCAAGACCTCTTCTTTGGGCAAGGCATCATCGCTGTTACCACACGCTGTTAATGTGCCTGCCAACATAACGAGCCAAGTCAATCTCAAAGGAATCATAGAATTAAGCATTAAGAACCTCATTAAGCGCACCAAACATTGCGTAAAGGAATACATCCTTCATGAAAATGTAGTGGGCTTAGGGCAATAGACAAGAAAGGTGGTTATTAGACATATCAATCCTTCAGAGCTATCTAAAACACCTTGAATAGGCTGGATTCTAACCATAAACAATATAAAATAATATTTACATTTTATTAGCATCTTACTAAATTTTATTTATATGACTCTAGAGCAATTACACATCCTCAAGCACATAGTGGAACTGGGCAGCATTAAGGCCGCGGCCATAAGCCTGCATAAAACCCAGCCTGCGCTCACCATGGCCATTAAAAAGCTAGAAAAAGAATACGGCTTTGCTATTTTTGACCGTAGCCAATACCGCTTAGCCCTCACATCATCAGGTAAAACCTTTTACCGTAAATCCATAGCCCTCTTATCCAACGCAGAGCAGCTGCGTTCCATGGGGCAGCATTTGGGCTCTGGCAATGAAGCACGGCTTCGTATTACCTATGATTTATATTGCCCGCACTACACGCTTATGTCGGCCCTTGCTCAAACGCAACGGCAATACCCTGATACCGACGTTCACTTGTTTGGTGAATCTCGCTTCAGGCCCCTTGAGCTTTTACAAAAATCCGAAGTGGATATAGCCATCAGCCCTTGGTGGCCTACCTTCTACGCATTAGGCAATTTCGATACCGTTAATATAGGGGAATTTAGATTAATTTTAGTGGCGTCCCCCACGCTATTAGCTGGGGTAAAAATTGAAGAGGCGCAGCAGTTAAAATCTTTAGTAGAGCTCACCAGTTATGAAAGTAAATTGGGGTTTGATTCCGAAAATCTTACCCTACTCACCGGTGTACACCAATGGAAAACCAAGGACACGCAAACCTTAAAACACATGTTATTAGCGGGCTTAGGGTGGGGGTTGGTGCCTGAGCACCTTGTAAAGCGTGAGATTCAAGAGGGGGATTTAGTGCAACTTCAACTAAAAGACATGGAATCAATCATCACAGGGGAGGTACGTGCCATAAGAACTCAAGACACCACTTTAGGACCTGTGGGCGCACATTTGTGGCAAACCTTCAAAGACACCATTGAGCAGGACTAATTTTGGGAATTAAAAACTAGGCGCGCACGCGTTTCAATAAACCGCTTACCTTACCAATAGGTAATTGACCCAGTACTTGAATCGCCCACACAGACAACACAAAAGGCAAGGTGAAAAAGCTTAAATGAGCCAGAATAAATACTTGGGTAATCATTACAGATAAAACCACTCCCAATATTATTTTGTAAGGCACAACGTGTTTTTGATTCCACATTGATTCACTGTCACTGGGCAAACACAAAGCATGGGCGGTTAATATGGCGCAAAAACCAAATAAGCCAGTGGTTAATGCCGTCTCATTCATGCCTATTTCTTGCGCTAAAAAATACGCCAGCCCCACCGCCCAAAGCGTAATAAAAAAGGCACGCACACTGGCCACTAAAAAACCCAATAATATGCAGACGCCCGACATGGCATTAGGTAACAAAAATATTTGACCAATGCTTTCAAATAATGGCAAAGCGTAAGTTTGAGTAAACATAGGCGTAACGCCCTGCCCGGTGACATTTAACGACTGCCCCAAGCCATATACCAACATGGCCACAATAATAAAGGGCATGGTAAATAACGACACCTGGGAACGGGCTGCCACCCAAATGACCAATTGCACTGAAAAAATACTGGCCAATAACAAAAACAACAACGCCCAATCGTTAATCGGTAGAAAAGCGACCACTGCAATGCCAATTAAGCTGCCATTAAAACCATATAAACCATTTTCAACATCCAATACTTTTACGCTGCCATCTTTCACCCGAGTAAAAGCGTAAGCGTTAGCCAGCAACGCGCCTGTCAACGCACAAGCTGCATACAACGGGGAATACAGGGCTATGGCTAATAGAAATAAAGCCCCTGTATAGGGGTTATCTTGCAGGCACACCTGAGCGACACTTTTTAAAGTGCTGTTTAATAAATTGCGAATATAGGTCACGATAAACTTTAAAAAAGATGATTAACAACAGCCCCAAGGGTTTGGGAAGCGGCAGTTTACCTATCTTGTTTAAAATGTATCCTAAAGATGGTTTCATTATGTGGTTGAAAGGCAATAAAAATCACGCTGCGAAAAGAATCCTAAGGCCGCGCATGTGGCGACCTTAGGAATTATTTATGAAGAACCATGAACGACGAATGAATAGAGGCTATGAATGAGTGGCTCGAATAATGCCCTCGCACAATTTACGTACTATGGGCGCCAGTATCACCACAGATGGAAAAGCACACAAGAAAGCCAGCAGCCAAGACTCTAGCCAAACAGACATGAATTCAGGGGTAAAGCCAGTGTGCATAGCCAGCAACACCAGCGACATTAAGCACGACATAAACAGCGCCATAAAAAAAGGAAAGTAGAGTTTTTCAAGTTTATTTAGCATAATCGCCTCCAAAGCGTCAACGTGGTTGACGCAATATACCTTGCAACCACAAATAGTGTCAATTATGGTTGTCACCTATGATTAAAATAGATCTAACAGACAACATCAAAGGCCTGCTGCTGGCTAAGTATGAATGGTACGAATCCAATTTATTGGCCAGCTTGCAACACCAGGGTTACCAAAACTTAACGGCCAACCAAGTGCGGGTATTTGGGCAGTTAAAAGGCCAATCTAAAAATATTTCAGACTTGGCCAAACAACTGGGGGTAAGCCGTCAGGCCGCTCAAAAAACCGTATCGTCGCTTGTGGACTACGGTTTGTTAGAGTTAAAGCCCTGCACGGAAAACAAAAGTGCCAAAGTGGTTCACATCACAAACAAGGGCCATGACATGAGAAAAGTGGCCGGTGAGGCCATGGGCAATATTGAAGAAAAAATAAGACTTAAAATAGGCGAAGAACCTTTCGCCCTTCTTAAAACGGCCCTTAGCTGTGACTGGGATTAACCTGTCGCTTCAGCTATGCCATGTCAGCCTTAACGTTAACCTGAGTCGATTCTAGATTTAAGCGGCGCGCCAGATAATCCTTAAAGTGCTCAGCCGCCACTTCACCGTCTATGTCTTCGGCAATGGCGAAGCGCTTGCCTAGCTTGTCTTCGGCCAGTATTTTAAAGTGCTCAACTTTATCAATGCCCTGCCCTGTGCTACCGGTGCGCTTAATATTTAATTGGGCAATTTCTTGGCTGTTTAGATGGCGACGATAAATTGGAATGAATAATAAGCGGCGCAAAACATGAACGCCGTTTGAACTGACTTGAACCCTTAAATTATTAAAGGCCATATAAATAAAGGCCACCACAGAAACAACGGCCACTAATAAAAATGGCAAGCTAAAAACCCCCATAAAGATTCCCGCCCAGCCACCATCTATCGCGCCAAAAATCATAGAGACACTGGCAAAGCCAAATCCACCGGCAAAAATGGCCGAAAAAATCACTAATAATTTATTGCGAAACATGGGAAAAGACAAATGTATCTCATCATTGTGCTCTTTATAACGCATGGCACGAGACAAGTTTTTAATGTTTAAGTCACCCTTATTAATGGCAACTTTTATTGCCTGCGCATCCACCTGCTTTTGCTTAACGTGTTGAGCACTCACATCATGGCGTACATGGCGAGATGTTTTGGGGGCGCCAATATTTTTAAACACCGGAATATTATATTCGCGATTTAAGTCCACCCCTTTAATGTCGGCTTTAACGATAAGTCGCCAAAAATTATAAGCGTTTTTTTGTACCACATCACTGCTGGGTAATTTCTCAGGAATATCAAAGCGAAACCCTAGCGCTACGCCTTTACCACGCCTTGTGACTTTAGGTTCGCCCTTTTGGGCCCAGCGTATATTTTCATTTCTAGATCGATTATCACCACTGCCCGACACATAGCTATAAACACACTCTAAACGCACCGTACAATTTGCACCGGCAGTACTTAATAATTCATATGCCAATTTCGGCACCATCACATGACCACCCACATGCCCACCAATGGCACCTGGGTATGGGTCCATCTCAAACACCACTTTACCAAAGCGCTTATATTCTAAGGTTGACTTAATGGCGCGATAAATTAATAAAACACCAATTAATACAAACAGTAATAGCACTAATAAGGCGTAATTACCTTTGGCCATTTCTTTGGGAATATCTAACACAAAGGGCATATAAAAAGCATTGACAAAAACAGCAAAACCCCAGTTGACCCACATACCGTAACGGGCGTTAGAGCGAATACGAGCGGCTTGCCAACCCTTGCGTTTTTTCCAGTCACTTTGGTTTTCAATATCTTTATCTTGCTGTTTATTTTGTTTAATTCGCCGTTGCCGATACTCTACAAACGTTTCCTTATAGTCAGGATCTTTAAGCCCTTTCTGCCATTCGTGACGCAATGCAGTTAAGTTAGGAAGTGGCCTGCTATTGGCGTTTTTAGCTAAGCGATTAGAGGTGGAATGATGGGAACTGGAAGCCTTAGATTTAACAGTGAATACCATCACCAGCAAACCAATTAAAACAAAGATACTGCAAAACCCCACCATAAAGGCCAACAATCCCCACCGCATATTGCGGTCAATCACCGCTTGAGCAGGATCAAGTGGGTTCACCCAAATGGAAATGGTCTGCCCCGCTTCATGCATTTTTGATAAACGCCACTGCAATTTATTTTGATAATCACCAATATTGTCATTAAATTGAGTGACCGATACCCGCTCGCTTTCATAAATCACCCCAGATACGTCATAGCGATAACGGGCATAGGTTGAATTATCACGCCCCGACACTTCCAATAAGTGAGCCTGTGATGCTTGCCAGCTTTGCATATGCTGCCAACTGACTAACGTTGTGCCGGCGAACTGCCACATAAAAAACAAACCGCCAGCTAAAAAGATCAAACCAAACACTAACCCGGGTAACATTTTGAATATTCGCATAAACGATGCCGCCTAAACCCATTAAAGCTTTAAAAATATGGCTATGGTATAGGCAGATATTAAGCGAGGCTAGTTTTTAATTAACTATTAAACCAAGAATCACTTGCCCTTCCCCCAACCTATTAATTTTTCACGATACACCATAGCGGTGTCTCGGAATTAAGGTTTCTACTCGTTTTATTTCACGTTTATAATCTATCGGAATGACTAGAGCGATTAAACTATTTTACAAATTTGGAGTTTTCGAAGAGTTCATTATTATCAAAGTAAAAATGAATTGAATCCTACCCAGAGTGACCTAACAAACACTGCTCAAAAACGGGCGTTGTTAGGTCAAGTCTTAGTACTTCATTACAATTATTAGTTCATCAGTGAAGACTTAAGCAAGTAGAACCCTAGCTTGTTAAGTCGGTCACCTGATTGGCCATGAAGACCGACTAGCTTTTGCTCTGGATCCAGCATAATGCTTTCACAACTGCCCTGTTCACTTCCATTTTTGATTCTATTCCCAAGTGTGGTGCGAAACTCTAAGTAGAATATCTTTTCTTTTTTATCATTTCGATCGATACAAAAGGCAATCTGCGATACCTTTTCACCATTTTTGTCATCTAGTTTAAGTTCGCGAGTTACGCCTTTACCTTCAGAGCGACCGTATTTAACTTGATGGCCATCTGAGAAGCTCAATCGAACTTGATGCATTCGACTATCAGGGTTTCCTATTAGTTTAATCGCCTGTAGTCGACGCTTATTCTGTGAAAGTGCTGCTAAAAATACTTGATCGGTATCATTAAAAACAACGTTACCTTCTGAGCTTCCATTTGCAGCAGTCTTTTCCACATCGTGTTTCATACTGTCATTGGCCAACCACTTATTCTTGGCAACTCGCTGATAATTCACCCAAAACTTGTTTACACCAGATACATCTGCAACGTTCAAAAGGGAGTGCAGTTTAGGCGCATAAGTGGGTGACGAAAATATAGCTGAAAGCTCACTACAAGCCCTTACACCTTCCTCCCAAGTAGCTTCACTATCGCTAATCAACCAATCCCCGCTCTCATTCTGACAGGCAAAAGGTAAGCTACTTTCGCAATTTTCTGCAATCAATACCCTACCTTTACTGGTTATTCTCTCGGCCATTTCATCATCGGTAGCTGTTTTGTCTATCGCAGCACAATGACGTTTTATACCTGTATTGGATACTTCTTTGGGTTGGTTATCCTGCCATAACCAACTAAAATCTTTCGCATCCAAACTGGGGCCTACTCTTCCACTGATTTCATTACCGTGGTAATTAAATACCTCCGGGATATTTAGGCCGCTCTTGATATACTTGGCAATATTATCGGGTTTTAGCTCACGATCTGTAGTCCCCCCTCCTATACCGTACCTCGTGCGTGCATCATGTAGCCGGGTCATTTTCCCTTTTTCGTTTAGCTCTCGACTATTCTCGCTATTTGATGGTTTAGAAAATTTACTTTCTACTCCGGAGTCTTCATACTGCAATTTTGTAAATACTCGATTTCTAAATTTTGCACTGTCAGGGCATCGCGCCGCTCCTGTGGCATTTACAACGACTATGTTTTTACCTCTTTTTAATATATCCTGCTTTGTTAATAATCCAGGCCATAATTTGGTACAATTTTCGTTTTTGCCCATTACTAGGTCAGGGTTGTCCTTAAGGAAATGCTCGGGTTTATATAAATAAGGATCCAGTTCACCTTCTAGCTGTCGACCAATTTGAGCATATTCAGAATCAACAGGCTCTATTTTTAACAAAATTACCTGATCCTTATTGCCCTTCTCAATAAACTCTTTGAGTTCCTCTAGCCCTCTCCTAAAAAGCTTATCACCCGCTCCACATGCCCCATGGCAAAGAACAATTTTGTTGCCGGAAGCCTTAATATCATAAACAATTTCACGCACCCCTGCTTTTAATTGCTGAACAGGATTAAGTGTTTGATTAGGGTCTGTCATATAACCCCATTCACGGGCGTTATAACTATTATGGGTACCGATCCAAAAAGTATCTTTGAAGGGCTCTTTAACATCGACATTTGCTTGAATTTGAACCTGTTTTACACCATCAACTGATAAATAATCAGCTGTGGAAATTGAACTCATCGCAGCAAATAAACCCGCGGTAACACAACGCATCACGTACTTTTTTTGATGAATTAAAAGTAAGTCTGACTTGAACATATTGTAACCTCATTAGAATGTTGAATATTTACTCATAGACAGTTTTCTATGAGCACTCAATTAGACTACAGATTATTAGGTAATATATGCCGCCAAAATCATAAATGATTCCGCCAACTTCATTATTGTAAAATCAAGAAATATTTTTGAAATTAAATCTCTTTGGGTTTTATTCCATTCACCTGCGGCAGAAATGATCTTAATCTTTGACGACTTGATAACTCCTCTTCGAAATGATAGTGCAAAGCTAAGCGAAAGCCACTGGAATAAAGCGGGCCACTCGCTTTTAGAGTTCATACTTTACATGCCTAAGTTCAACCTCCACTGGTCACATTTTTAAATTATACCGAAAATCTATTCACCAATAAATAACTGACTTTTTGGACAGATGTTTTTACTCTACGGTATAAATATCAGACCTCGACCATAGCGTTTTCCCAAAGTTACTTAGAGTTTTTCGACAACCTTCTTAGCTCTATATTTGACTTTCCACTCAATTGTAGCTAGTTTTACTTGGAGGTTTTTATGATTAAATTTGTACTCCTTGTTGTTAAATTAGTACGATATAGAATTACTAATTTTACTGCCCCCTTTAAATAATATTAATCATCTAATTTACAGAGTGAAATTAATTGACTGAAATTCACCGAATATGAATTTTCTATTAACAATTAGAAGCACTGTATTTCTATCTGGATATATCTATGAGCATTGATCCTTCTAAGGTGCCCGTTCGTTTTTTAAATATTGCCTATCACTTTCTAGAAGAGAAAAACTATGACACAAATGAATTATGGGATCTCTGTGGCATTACTCCAAGTAGCTTATGCGATGAACTTACAGTAGTCCCGATTGATTCATTCATTCAATCTTTCGATCTAATCGAAAAATATCGAAAAACAGCTGAACCCCTTTCATGTATTATTCGTCGTTTCATGCCCCTTACTTATTTGGGACAATTTGGTCACACGCTATTAGCAGGTCGCTACATATCTAATGGGCTAAATTTAATTGAGAATTACTTAAATCAAGCAACTCCCATGACAGCAACGTTTAATAGAGAGGGTGACTTCATCAGGTTGCAAGTTGAGGGTTGTCAGATATACAGGGAGTATTCGCAAATTTTTAACGAGGTCACACTAATGAAAATCCAGGATTACATCAGCTTTTGTACAGGTAGTTTTTATGACTCTACATTGCAATTAAAACATAATGGCTCAGATGAGAATATTGTAAATTGGTCAAAAGAAAAAATTAATTTTGGTTTTGAAAATAATTCAATCCTAATAAATACAAAAACTTTAAATACTACCTCTCCCATCTTCGATGAAAACTTATTCAATACAAATATAAAGCGTTTTTTTTCTTACAAATATCACCAGCGTGACTCCTCTTCACTATCTGATAAAGTCAAACATATTCTAAAACGCTCATTAAAAGAAGGCGTAAAGCCCAATTCTAGCTATATTTCAGGGGAACTTAATTGTTCCGAAAGAAAGATGTCTCGTATTTTAAAAATAGAAAATACATCCTTCCAGTTACTGCTGGATGAATGCATCGCACAAAGAGCCCAACTACTGATTCTTAATAACTGCCCTTTAAAAACGGTAGCCTTTGAATTAGGATTTAAATCGGTTGCGGGGATGAGCTCTGCTTTTAAACGTTGTCATGGCATAACGCCCAAGGAGTTTAAGGAGAACTCACGGTTTCTGAATACATTTTACTGTAAAAAATGTGAATAAATCCATTAATATAGCTTAACATTGAATTGATTTTTTTCTTTCAGTACACCTATGCATCGCTCGAAAACCTTCTTATTTTTTACTTTATTAGTTTCATTTGGCGTGACATAACAACCCCATAACACCAACACTCGCAGTCTTACCAACTCATAAAAATCAGCAATCCATATCAGTACCACTAAGATAAATAAAAAAATTAGGCCGTCATGACTTATCGAGATAGCCATGACAATGATATTTTACTGCTGCCACCACCGCCTATAATCTATAAATCTATCAAAATGCTTGCACGTAACTGGGCTGTCAATGCTCCCCCCCCATGAGTAACGCTCTAAATTGGCATTTCACCAAATTCGGTACAAGTACAACTACAAGGAAGAATGATCACCTTAAATAGACTCATTAACTAAAGCCTATCGCTATCGTTCCTTGTGTTACATATTCTTAAAACCGGCTACTATTGAAAATCCGAGCCTCCGAAACACTGCAGTCAATGCTTCACATCTCCTAATCATTTCATTAGCCTTACTTAAAATTTTCTCCCCCAATATTTTTTGATAACCGAAACCCTCCGAATTAAATTACCTACGTAAAGCTCTACTTGAAATACATAATCTATCGACAATCATATCAAGTGTGGGCTTGCACCCATTTAAAAGGTAAGTTTCAATTATTTGTTTTACTTAAATTTCAACAGCATTATTCTGGTTATATGTTTCTAAAATATTTATCAGCTCATTGGTATTTTTTACACATCCAATAGGCTTGTGCAATCTGTTTACGAAATTCTCACAACACATTTTTATACCCGATCCTGGAGAATTACCTTAAATTACTACCATAACCCCTGGTACTTTAAAAAAACTAAAAACAATTTAGATTTGGATTAAGTTAAATACAATCAAATAATTACATTACAACGTGAATTCAACGCTGAAGTGCATCAAAGCCTAAAAATAGATTTATATCTTAACAGTCACAATGTCTTTTCAATGATACGAGCAGCTTAATACTCAACGCACTTTAAACCCACATGTACTTAGGGGAGATTCCACTTAACTCCCCCATTCTTTTTTGAATAGCAGTAATTTTCGACGTGCATGCCACAGGGCATTATCACCTGTCAATATTCCTCTGCGACTATTTACACGATAGAATGAAAAACCCTTACTAACGATCTACTTTAAAATTAATATGCTTGGCATACACTCAACAATCATCCATCCTCACTTAATCTCACCTGCTTTTTCCATTTTTCTCAAAACAGCCGATATTTTAGGAATTAATTTCTTATGTTTTTTATGTAAAAAGTGATAAAGCTTATCAACTCGCACAGCGGGCTGTAATAGTTGAATATCCATCGGGTTATCCTTTAAAATAGACAAGGCAACTTTTTCGGGAATGATTGCTAAATCCACCCGCCCCGCTTCCAACGTAAGTAACGCTTGCTTAAAGGTATTAACCATTAGTTTTTGACGAACATGCTGCAAAATATTATCGGCAGCCAATATTCCTCGGCGGCTGCTAACACTATAGGGTGCCAAACTCTTATAGCCATCTACCTTAAAATCAACATACTTGCTATAAGCCCACCAATTCACTTCGGCCAAAACCACAGTAACCGGTAACAAGTCGTTTTTTTCAGTGATGAAATCCATGCCTCTAAATGTTTCGCCATCGTATAAACCTGAGCTGGACTTTAGCGCCGCTCTGGATGCGGGATAAAACTTAAACTCTACTTTAATACCTAATTGACCATAGGCACGAGTCAATATAGGCATAATAATTTTAGATGCCGCCCCACCCTCCATAGTACTAAATCGCATTACCTTGTCCGCTGAAGCTGGTGCCATAAACCCCAGCAGTAACAGAGTTAGAAAACAGCGCCTAATATAAAAGTACATATCATCAACCCCAAAAAAAAGCTGAGGCTACTAACCCGAACGGGAGTTAGCAGACGTACAGCTTACTAATGTTCGTATTACCCATCCCCCATCTTAATTGTAGACACATTGATCCGACATATCTTATTTCTAAACACCAGCTTAGAATAATTGGCTATAACAATCCCTGTTACTACTGACTCAAACTCCAGCCGGCATTCGCCTTATTAGCCCTCACCTTAATTGGCGCTATTTCAAAATCATCATTAATACTGAGTTATCTGTCGTGATAATAGGATTATTGGCAGAATAATATAATTGGAAGCGTATATATTGAAACTGAATCGGTGCTTTCATTTTTAATATTTATAATCATGCTGAGATTTTGGTTTTACATTAATAATAAAAAATTAAACTAGGCATTACTTAATTTATTTCTTGAAAAGTGACAAGCTAGTTTAAGTTCAGGGCTCCCTTACTCGAACCCAAAAGCACCCAAAATATACGAGGAAAAACATGTACACTCCATCTCTGTCTCTAAAAGAATAAATAGACTCACACACTCATTAGCTTGGCTACCCTGCTTAGCTATATTAGCCAGCCCTCATGTAAATGCCGAAACACAAGATGAGTGGTCTGCTAGAGCCCTTAATCTACAAGCCAACATTGACCTCAATGCACCTTTCACACAAACCACCAGGGTAGGTACCCACAATTCAACTTCGAATCCTGAAAATGACAACATGATGGATTACAATCAAAAATACAGCCTTAAAAACCAGCTAGACATGGGCGTAAGGGAGTTGGTATTTGACATTCACTGTGACTGGGGGGCACTACGGGTTTGCCACAACAATGTCACCAAATACGGTGAATGCATGGATGGCATCACCGGCAATCGTAAATTAAAAAATGCTTTAGATGATATTAACGATTGGGTAAAAGACGGCCATCGAGATCAAATGATTTTATTGAAGCTAGAGTTTGGCTCGGATGTAAAAAACAACATCAATAAACTTGAGAAAAAATTAGAAGGACAACTCGATAATATTCTTTATCGCCCAGACACCACCAACAATTTAGGTGATGCAGGCTCCAATGATTGCACCAACCTTCCTGCGACTACCTTAACCAAAGCCGATATTCTTGCGGCAAATAAAAACGTCATTGCCTACACCAGCAACAACTGCATCAATGACGGCAGTTTTAATCGCACCACCTTTTACGACCATAACAGCAGCTGGGTTGAAGACGTGAGTGACGCAGATAAACTCAATGACAAATTGAATTTAAGCAAACACTTATCAGTGATGGCTCGTGCTAAAGACGGCGCCACACAAGACGGTATATTGGGTGATAACGACGTTAAAATGCATGAAAACAATATTATGGAATTCATGGAGGCCGGTTTAAACATAGTTGAAGTATACGGTTTTGGTGGCGGTGATGCTTGGCGTCACAATGGTGAAGGCCCTGAAGATGTGGTATGGAGCTGGTCGGAAAATAGTTATCAGCCAGAAACGGCGGATAACTGCGCTGCTGTACAAAGCAGTGATAACCGCATGGCATCAAACGATTGCACTGGCCAATTGGCAGTGGCTTGCCGAAATACTGATGAAGATTACATCTGGGCCATCACTCCCATGGCTTATAATTTATCAAACGCTCAAAACGCCTGCACAGAATTAGGCAGCCAATATCAATTTGCTGCACCTATGAATGCTAAAGACATGAAAGCATTAAGAGATACCCGCGATAATGCAGGCCAAAATTCTGAAGACATTTGGATCAACTACCAAAAAACAAATGGTGTGTGGAGCGCTGAATTGGCACTATAAAATTCATTGTAAAAAATCTTTGACCCCTATCGGTCAAAGATTTTTAATACTGCTTTTATCAACTACGGACAACTTGTAGTTTCACTGATTGGCTACTACACAGTTTTAGCGACAGTCTCTAATCATACTTTGCCAATAAACAAGCAGCACAGTGCTGCCTATACTTAAAAACCTAAGGACATGACCCGAAAATCAATCATCGTCATCATAGATAGTCCAGTAACGAACGCGAGTACTGGTATGATTGATGGTACTCATGTCACGATCATCCACTTCATACTCAACAGACACCTCCATTTCATCACGACACGCTTCATCATTATTTTCATTATCAGCCTCACAAGCTGATATGACATAAGTGCCTTCTTCCTCATCTCCTATAAAATCTATATCGCAAGTGCACTTAACAGAGTCGCCTAAAATATTCTTGCGCACCACTCCGGTATTATCAGTCTCATAACCCCTTAGGTCTAACAACTCGCCATTACTGTCGTCCTCCCATAGATTAAACACTGAATCCTCTTCACCTTCCCCACCACAACCTGTCAAAGGCAATATTATTATTAGGGCCAATGCCAATCTACTAAGTTTAATCATTTATTTCTCATCAAGGGCCAAGGGCTATTTTAAAATCAATCAAGCATCAAACGAATATACCAAAGTGCAAGTTAACAAACGGTTAACGCTAATATTCCTTGTAATTTATTGCGCCATTAATAGTGGGATATCTAGGCTGACTTTTAAGCTCTGTTAACCTAACGGTAACCTCCGTTGATTAATAATCGCTAAAAAGGCGCTTACTGCTTTGGTAGCAATGTTAATAGATTTAAAAAAATCCAAAAAAACAAGTAAAAATCACTCAACAATACAATGACAGCTTACCAAGCGATAAGGCTGTATTTCATTTGCCATTTAAGGAATAAGCTATGCAAGCTTTCAATTACAATCATACTGGCTATGACATCCGCAGTGAGCTGCAAGACGCCAACCGTTACACATGGCACTATTTAAGCCAACCTGGGAACTGGTGGAGTGCTGAAGAAAAAATCGCCATTGCCAAAGAAACTCGACAAGCCACGCAATGCGCCTTTTGCCAGCAACGCAAGCTCGCCATATCGCCCTTTGCGGTGAATGGCACACACGAGCAGGGATCTAAATTACCTGAAGCTGTTGTTGATATTGTGCACCGTATCGCCACTGACTCTTCTCGATTAACAAAAGACTGGGTGCAAAATTTACAGAAAATAGGTATTTCCAGTAGTCACTATGTTGAGCTACTAGGCGTGGTCGTGTTCATAATTAATATCGACACGCTACACAAAGGCTTGGGCATTTCTTTAGAACCTCTGCCCTCGCCTACAGCTGGGCAACCGTCAAATTATCAACCCAGCGAACTGCTCAGCGCTGATGCTTGGGTGCCTATGCTCAACATGAAAAAGCTGTCCCCCACAGAAGCGGATTTATATGCAGATATTCGTAACAAACCCACCAATGTGCTACTGGCCCTAAGTTCTGTACCTGACTCTGTACGCTGTCAGCGTTATTTGGAGAATCGCTATTATTTGCCCCCCTAAAAATATTTTAAATGCCCGCGATAATGCAGGTCGTGCCATTAGCCGCCAACAAATCGAGTTTGTGGCCTCTCGTGTCTCTGCAAATAACCAATGTTTCTACTGCACTACATCCCATTCGATGATGTATCAAGTAACATCAGAAATTAACGGCACCAAAACTGATTTTAAAGCCATTACCAATCCTGCTGGTACAGAGTCTCAAGACACACTTTCACTCATTAGCAACTTTGTTGATGCCCTCATGCAAGATGACGACTCAGCCATTAAGCTTGCGCGCCAAGCCATCGAGAAAAACATAAATAAAGCTGCTTCGGTTGAAATATCGGCATTAGTGGGCAGCTTTCAGCGCATGAACAGAATAGCCAACGCCACAGGCATATCACTGGACGGCATCGTTAATGCTATGAGTGGTGAAGCTCAAAAAGAATTGGGCCTACGGGATTATCAAACGTCAAACACCAGTACCTTAAGCAACCCTATTCTGTCGTTTTTGATGAATAAATTCAGAAAGATTTTATTTCGGTTACTGAGTAAATAAAATATAAGCTTTCAAGTAATAAGTTTGCTTTATCATTTATCGGTACGCCTTCGCTAATTATTTTGAAAGCACTAGTAGCTTAAATTATTAAGGTGGGAAAACTTAGGAGTTCTATTCTAGTGTTACATTAATAATATTTTAAATCAGTAAGGCGCCAAAACTATAATTTTTGGCATCATAAAAATTAAAAATTCACATTACTGATAAACCAGTAAGAACAAAACGCCACGGCATACTATTATACAATAGTAAAAATGGCTTGATCGGAAAACTCATACTTGAACACTTAAAACAAACCCATTGACTGCCAAGGCCAAACTATTCGCTAGCGAAGCCAACCCCCTTTTCTTTTGTATTTTCAACCTACAAACAAACAGAATTAAATGCTATAAAAATCATTCGCTTTTTAGGGGAAACTTATGACACACGGAATGTTTGACTGGAAAAAAAGAATGGGCATTCATTTGGCCTACCATCAAAGCGCCACTAATAATTTGGTTCATAAAATAATGACACCCATTCAGCTGTGTGGCATAGCCTATTTAGTAACGGGTTTATTGATGCTGGCCATCGATATGACTACAACCGTTAACATGGCAATAATTGCCTTATTGCCACTAATGGCTTTCTATTTGGTTATTGAGCCATTAACCGGTTTAATCGTCTCCGCTATTCTATTGCTATCTGCCATGTCCGCATTAACAATACCCGTAGCCGAAATATGGATTCCCACTCTAGGAATAGCGCTACTGGCTTCAGGTGATGTGGCCTAATGATTTTGTACACCTTGATGGGATAAAATATCCATCAATGACGCAAGGTACTGATCATGAGAAAACGCCCAACTTATACACCTGAATTTAAACAACGTGCCGCAGAGTTAGTGCTCGATAAAGGTTACAGTATACCTGAGGGCTGCCAAGCAGTGAGTGTTGGCCCTACTGCCCTAAGGCGCTGGGTCACGCAGTTACAAGATGAACGCGATGGTATTACACCAAAATCAGGGGCCATTACCTCCGATAAAATTCGCATTCAAGAGCTTGAAGCAAAAATCAAAAAAATTGAATGGGAGAAAGATATCCTAAAAAAGGCTACGG
>CAJXRF010000019.1 GCA_913058575.1 uncultured Bermanella sp. | reverse complement strand
TTGAAGCTTCCGCAATGGCATTGGCGTCAATAAAATCATTTTTATTGGTTTTGACATAAGGCTTTACGTATTGCGGCGGGATGAGTTTAACGCGGTGCTGAAAAGTTTGGCATTTTCGCGCCAACCAGTGAGATCCCCCACAAGATTCCATGGCAACCGTGGTTACAGGATGATTATTGAGAAATTCAATGAGTTGATGTCGATTAAACTTCTTGCGAAGCTGCTCTTTTCCAGAAGAATCATGCCCAACGACATGAAAAGTAGACTTGCCTAAATCGATTCCAAGAACTGTAATAGTAGACATGATGGTCGCCTCATTTGTTTACCTGACCCTATAAGCCTAGCGGCTATAGGATGAGGCGGACCATCTAATTAAGCCCAGTAGAATAATTTCTACTGGGCTTTTTAATGTTCAGCAATATATTTAATACAAAATATATCCTGAACCATTAGCACTTACCGAGCGTATCTCACTAAAATAACGCGTAGACTCTTTGGTAAATTCTAACAACCAACAACTCTTTGCCATCCTTAGCCAGAGTGTCAGGGGTGCTAAAGCATCAACCGTAAAACGAATGCTGCTTTTAAATTAATGAGTTTGTTCTACTTCTGCTTTTTCAGCCTGAGCTTTTGCTTGCTGTAGGCTTTGAGCGTAAATGGCTTCAAAGTTAACAGGCGCTAGCATAAGCGCTGGGAAGCTGCCTTTAACCACAAGGGCGTCAATGGCTTCACGAGCATATGGGAACAATAAGTTAGGGCAGAATGCACCTAGAGTTTGATGAAGGGCTGGGCCTTCTAAACCTTCAATTTTGAAGATGCCACCTTGATGAATTTCAGCTAAGAAAGCTGTTTTATCTTCATTTTTAGCGGTAACCGTTAGGGTTAGAATCACTTCATACACATCATCAGCAATTTTCTTGCTGCTGGTGTTTAAATCCATATTGATTTGAGGTTTCCACGCTTGGCGGAACACTTCAGGTACGTTTGGGCTTTCAAAAGATACGTCTTTAGTAAAAATACGCTGTACGCCAAACTGGCCTTTTTTATCGGTTGGTGTAGCTGCTGCTTGTTCAGTCATGACTTAATGCTCTGCTTTTTATTCTTTAGAAAGTTATTTTTTAACAAGTGGTAAGTTGTTGCCCGTCCACTCCATTATGCCGCCAGCTAGGCGGTAAACCTGCTCAAACCCACTATCTTTAAGGGTTTTAGCGGCGGCAGATGATGTTTGTCCTGCCTTGCATACTACTATGATGGGGGTCTGTTTGTGCTTTTCCAACTCTGCAAGCGAACTATTTAATTTGCTTTGCGGAATATTCAGCGAATCCACCAAATGGCCTGCTTTAAAGTCGGCCTTTTCGCGAATATCCAATACCACTGCATTTTGTTCATTAATTAAACGAGTGGCTTCATGAGTGCCTACTTTAGGGCCTGCTTTATGAGAGCTGTCCCATGCCAGTAGTCCAAACAAGCCAGCTAATATACTCACCAACATCCAGTGATTAGTGGCAAATTCGATAAACTGTTCCATAAAGTACCTTCACACATTTAAATCATGGTGGCTCTTGGCGTCATTCATCGCCCAGCCTTTAATATGAGGCGCAGTATACCCGATTTAGAGCGCTTCTAAAGGGGCAAGTTTTATCCTCATAGGTTATCGATGCACAGTGTGACTTAGCTTAAGGGCATATCATTTAATAAAGCTGCCTCTAGGGTTGGCATGGCCAGATGGCCCACAACCATGTAAAATTCGCGGTTAATTTCTAATCAACATATTTACAGAGTCTTATGTCTAAACAGCCAAAGCCGGTAGCACTTATTATTTTGGACGGATTTGGTGAGCGAGAGGCCGCCTCAGATAACGCCATTAGTTCCGCAAACACCCCTACTTGGGACAGGCTGACTCAAAATTTCCCCAATACATTAATTAATACATCTGGCAGTGCTGTGGGTTTACCTGATGGTCAAATGGGTAACTCTGAAGTGGGCCACATGAACCTTGGGGCTGGGCGCATTGTTTATCAGAACTTTACGCGTATTAATAAAAGCATCGAAGACGGGGATTTTTTTGAAAACCCCGCTCTTACCCAAGGCATGGACAGCGCAATAAGTGCCGGTAAAGCGGTTCATATTTTAGGGCTATTAAGCCCAGGTGGTGTACACAGCCACACCGACCATATTGAAGCCTTGGCCACCATGGCCAAACAACGAGGCGCCACCGCCATATATGTGCACGGTATTTTAGATGGCCGTGACGTGCCACCACAAAGTGCTCAACCTTTTATTGAGAAAATTGAAGCTCATATGGCTAGTTTAGAGCTTGGACAAAATGCCAAACTGGCCACGCTCGCTGGGCGCTATTACGCCATGGACCGCGACAATCGGTGGGACCGTGTGCAAATGGCCTATGATTTATACACCACAGGTACTTCAAAATATCAGGCCGCCAATGGCGTAGAAGCTATTAAAGCCTCTTATGAGCGTGATGAGCACGACGAATTTGTACAAGACATCATGCTAGGGGATGCAGTAAAAGTTGAAGACGGCGACAGCGTTATCTTTGCTAACTTCCGCCCTGACCGTGCCCGTGAAATTACCCGTGCCTTTGTAGAAGGCGATACCTTTGGCAAAGAAGGAGATGGCTTTGCTCGTAAAGCCCATCCGCAATTAGCAAGCTTTGTCATGATGACTGAATATGCGGCCAGCATTAACGCGCCATGTGCCTACCCACCTACCCCAATGGTGAATGATCTTGGCGAGTATGTTTCTAACTTGGGCAAAACTCAGCTTAGAATTGCCGAAACCGAAAAATACGCCCACGTTACTTTCTTCTTTAGCGGTGGCCGTGAAGAGTTATACCCAGGGGAAAATCGTATTCTCATTAATAGCCCAGATGTGGCAACGTATGATTTACAGCCTGAAATGAGCGCACCAGAAGTCACCGATAAATTGGTTGAAGCCATTGAAAACCAAACATACGACTTAATTGTTTGTAACTACGCCAACGGCGACATGGTGGGTCATACGGGTGTATTCAGTGCTGCCGTGAAAGCCGTAGAAGCGTTGGACGAATGCCTTAAACGCGTAACCGATGCCTTACTTAAAGTGGGTGGCGAATGTTTGATTACCGCCGATCATGGTAATTGCGAGCAAATGCTTGATCCTAATGGCGGCCCCATGACTCAACACACCACAGGCCCGGTACCCTTGCTTCACGTCAGCCCACAAGGACATGCCACCAAGCTTAAAGAAAACGGCTCACTGTGCGATCTTGCCCCAACCTTGCTAAGCATGATGGGTGAAGAACAGCCAGGTGAAATGACAGGCAAAATTTTGATTGAGCAAAATTAAATGGCGGCCTTGAGGTTTGCGCTTGTCGTTAACTTATTATTTGTTTTACTGCCTACTGGGTTCTCCAGTGGGCAGGCATTTTCTGAAACAAAAACAAATAAAAAAGCCCTTAGCGAGCAGCATTTAGAAAAGCTGCGTAACGACATTAATGAACTTCAAGCCTACCTTAAAGCCGTACAAGATGACCATAAAGGCTTGGTACAAAGCCTACGTAAGTCCGACCAAGAAGTGGCTAAAGTCAGTAAACAGGTGGAAACTTTACGTAAAGCACTCAATGAGGAGCGAGCACGCCTAAAAAAGCTCAAAGCCCAACGTCGGGTGTTGGGCAAACAACAACAGACACAACAAACGACCCTTAAGAATATTATCTTGGCCAGTTACAAAATGGGCCAAGAACCTAAACTGAAAATGCTACTTAACCAACAGGATGCGAAATTACTGTCTCGCAACTTAAGTTATTTGCAGCATTTTAATAGTGCCCACCAAAAGCAAATAGCTCAGTATCGCCAAACGCTCAGTGAAGTGGATACGCTTTCCAGTGAAGTGCAAAAACAACAAGACAGCCTTAAAGACAAGCTAGCCTTATTAAAACAAAGCCACCAGCAACTTAAAAGTAAGCAACGCCAGCAGCAAAAAAATGCCTCAGCCCTTAATAAGAAAATTAAAAACAGCGATGTGAAATTAGCGCGCCTACAACAAGATCGACAACAATTAATTGAAGTATTAGGGCGCGTAGAAGAGGTATTTTTAAGCTACGAGCGCACCCAAGAGAGCCGGCCATTTAAATCATTAAAAGGTAAGTTACCCAGCCCTATTCACAAAAAACCTAAGCGTTTATTTGGTCAATGGCATGAAAATGGAAAACAGAAATGGTTAGGCTGGACCTACCCAGGCAGTGCTGGCAGTCATATTAAAGCCATTCACCATGGCCGAGTGGTCTTTAGTGATTGGCTAAGAGGCTTTGGCCTATTAACCATAGTGGATCATGGTCAGGGCTACATGAGCTTATACGCACGTAATCAAGCGTTGCTGAAGTCTGTTGGGGATTGGGTAGAGACAGGTGAAGTCATTGCCAAATTAGGACGCAGTGGTGGGTACGACAAAGACGCTTTGTATTTTGAAATTCGCCATAAAGGCCACCCTCAAAACCCCAAACGCTGGCTTAAGGGTTAGCATTTACAAACGCTAAGTTCTCTTCTGATTTTTTAGAACTCATTAGGAAAAGGTTATTTGTATTCCCCTCTTCTAGAAGCTTCTACAAACTTCTGATAACGCCCGTCATCCTTAATGGTTTTTAAACCCTTGTTAAAAGCCTCCAGCAGGTGCTGAGCATTGGCTATTTTTTTAGAGATAATCACCGAGTATTTTCTGGGCTTTAATGTTTTAGGGTGCGCGGTGACACTGTCAGATAACCCCAACTTGGAAACCATTCCATGACCCACTTCGGTGTCTTCCAATACAATATCTATTCTGCCAGAGGATAATTTACGATAATTTGCCTCTGCACTGCTGATGCGCAGGATTTTAAGCACGCCTTTGTTTTCTAGGTCTTCAACACCATAGGCATAACCCACAACGCCGCCGAGTTTCATGCCTTTTAAATCTACAGGTTCATTCCAATCAAACGATTTACTTTTAAGGTGAAACAAGGAGGTACCTAATTGCGCAACAGGCTCACTGAATAAAAAGTCTTTAGCGCGCTCTTCATTAAAACCCCAAATTAAAGAACCCTGATACTTACCCGCCTTAGCGTCTTCAAAGCCACGCTTCCAAGGTAAAAAGACGTAATTCACTTCAACCCCTTCACTGGCAAAGGCCTCTTTAACGATGTGAGACATATAGCCATGCATCTTAAGGTCTTTAGACATATAAGGTGCCCAGTCACCATTGGCTAGCGTGATTTTCTCAGCGCTAGCAAGCGTTGCCACTAGACCTAGAGCCATGATTAATAAAATGCGCAACATAGGTGCCTCCCACGGGCTTTATGCAATCTGGTCTAATGACTATAGACCATGATTCACAGAATATTTTCGCTATTTCTAGAAGCCATTATTCCTGCGTAGTTGGCAAAAAACCGTTTAAAACCCAATATTTATCGCCCTTTTAAGGGATAAACTTCAAATTTCATAACAATCTGTTATAACTAAATGTGAGGCCTTTTTATTTTTCAAGTTAATCATACGAGATGTCCATGTTGCGCTCATTTTTTCTTGCCTTACTGATTCTCAGTACGCAAGCCCCCGTCCAAGCTCAGGACATTATCGAAGGAGAGGCCAAGGTCGCTCCTTCTCGTTTACCATTAGAAGAGTTAAGAACCTTTGCTGAAATTTTTGAGCGCATTCGTTCAAGCTATGTGGAAGGGGTAGACGATAAAACCCTATTAGAGAATGCCATTCATGGCATGTTAGGGGGCCTTGATCCTCACTCATCTTATTTAGGCCCTGATGATTTTAACGACCTGAAATCCAGCACCAGTGGAAAATTTGGCGGCTTAGGCATTGAAGTGGGCCTAGAAGACGGTTTCATTAAAGTGGTGAGCCCCATAGACGATACCCCAGCACAAAAAGCCGGTATTAAAGCCGGTGACTTAATCATTAAATTAGATGACATGCCCGTCAAAGGCATAGGCCTAAACGATGCAGTTGAAAAAATGCGCGGCGAAGCGGGCAGTGAAATTGTCATTACCATTTTAAGAGAAGGTGAAAGCCAGCCCTTGGTATTCACCCTGAAGCGCGCGCAAATCAACATTACCAGTGTGAAACACAAACTATTAGAAGACGATTACGGCTATTTACGCATCACCCAATTTCAAGAGAACACCGGTGCCGATATCAACAAAGCACTGCAAACATTAATGGATACCAATCAAACCCCGTTAAGCGGCTTGATTCTAGATTTACGTAACAACCCCGGCGGCGTATTAGACGCTTCGGTTTCGGTGAGCGATACCTTTATTGAACAAGGACTCATCGTTTATACACAAGGACGGGTAGCCAACGCTGATGTACGCTATGAAGCCACTGTGGATACACTGGCCCCAGATGTACCGCTTATTGTATTAATTAACGGCGGCAGTGCTTCTGCTTCTGAAATTGTCGCCGGTGCCTTACAAGATCATGGCAGAGCACTCATTTTAGGCACGCAAAGCTTCGGCAAGGGTTCAGTACAAACTGTCTTACCATTAAATGGTGACCATGCATTAAAGCTCACCACAGCCCGTTACTTCACACCTAATGGCCGTTCTATTCAGGCGCAAGGTATTAGCCCTGACATTGTGGTCTCCCCTGGTACATTTACCCCAACCAAAGATTCACGTTTTTATAAGGAAGCTGACTTAAAAGGTCATTTAGAAAATGGCAAAGAAGCCGATAACGCTAAGACAGATGAACACAAAGATGAAATTCAGCGAATTCTGGCTAAAGATTATCAGCTTCAACAAGCGCTTATTATGCTAAAAGGTATGAAGGTGCTAGCCGTTAAAACTCTTCCAGTCGCTGCTACTCCTATTCCTAATGCAGCGCATAAAAATGAAGTTATTACTGAGCCTACTGGTTCTTAATTTTTGTTTCTATAATTGCCATGCCGAGCCACTCCCAAGTGCTCGGCTTGCCATTATCATTGACGATTTAGGCAACAGCTTAAGCCAAGGCTTAGACGCCATTGCCCTGCCTGGCAACATTACGTTTGCCGTCATGCCCCACCGAAAGTTCAGTACCAAATTGGCTAGGCGTGCTGGGCGATTAGGTAAAGAAGTGTTGCTGCACGCCCCCATGAGCACCATAACCCAAAGGAACTTGGGTCCTGGCGCTTTACATGAAAAACTCAATGAAAAACAATTTAAAGACAGGCTAACCTTTGCCATCTACAACACCCCCTATATCAGAGGGGTGAATAATCACATGGGCAGTTTACTCACCACCCAGTCTCAAGCCATGACTTGGGTAATGGAAGTATTAAAAGATAAGGATTTATTTTTTGTAGACAGCCGCACCAGCGCACAAAGTAAGGGCTATGCCATTGCCTTAAAGCATGGCTTAAATAGCGCCCAGCGAGATATTTTTTTAGACCACCAGCTAGATATTGATCATATCCATGTTCAATTTAAGAAAGCCTTAGCCATTGCCCAAACCTATGGCAGTGCCATTGCTATTGGCCACCCACATAAAAGTACATTGTTTTACCTAGAGAACGTATTACCTCAATTAGAGGGCAGTAACGTCACCTTGCACAGCGTAAGTGACTTACTTAATTTTGGCATTAAACCCAGACCCGCCAGCTCAAGAGAAAGAAAGCCCTTACCCCATGAGGAACTAGATAACCTCATTAAGCACCTTAGCCAAGCGAACCGCCATCTTACTGCTTTATGAATTTGTTAGCCCCTGATCAAACTCAGGGCTAGTTTAATCATTAAGGAAAATTAAGAGCTAAAAACGAACGAGCGTCATATCTAATTTAGCAAACTTAGACCTGACACTTATATGAAGTGCACAATTTGATTGAGCTCGTAAAGTGAACACACTCCTCTGTTAGGCATTATCTCGCGTTTGAGACTCAGCGATAAAGCGGTGTATACCGTACAAAATGGGGAAGTATTGAAAGATCATTTTAATGAGTGGCCCCTCAACCTAGGGTAGCTTGAGGGGCTGCGAGAAAGACAAACCCTAGCTATTGTTTAGCTGCTCGGTCATGTCTTCAAGTTCTTCTAGTTTTTCCATCCAGCTTTCTTCCACTTCCTGAAGTTGCTGTGTTTGAGAAGCCTGCTCAGCTAGAATAGTTTGCAAGCTGTCTTTATTCTTAGCTTCATAAAGCTCGGTATCTGCAAGTTTCTCTTCTATGTCTTCAAGGCTGGTTTGAATTTTTTCCACTTGTGCTTCCAGCTTATCAACCGACTTTTTCAACGGGCTCATTAACTTTCTAATTTCAGCTTCACGCCGTTTCTTCTCTTTTTTAGCTTCAGCACTGTTCTGTGTTACCGCTCGCTCATTTGAGGAATCATCCTCTTGTTGGGAGCGTTTGATAAACTGGTGATAATCTTCAAGGTCTCCATCAAACTCAGATAAGACACCATCGTGAACCAACCAAAATTGATCAACCGTATTGGATAATAAATAGCGATCATGGCTCACCACTAGAATAGCCCCCTCATAGTTTTGTAAGGCTAAGGTCAGCGCATGGCGCATGTCTAAATCTAAGTGGTTAGTCGGTTCATCAAGTATCAATAAATTAGGCTTTAGCCAAGCGATACGCGCTAACGCTAACCGTGCTAATTCGCCCCCTGAAAAACTTTCACAGGTTTCAAGGGCCATATCTCCATTGAAACCAAAGCTTCCTAAGAAGTTTCGAATTTGTTGGTCTGTGGCATTTTCTTTTAAGCGCTGCAGATGCTGCATGGGGGTTATATCAAGCGCTAACTCATCCACCTGATGTTGAGCAAAATAGCCAATGGCCATGAACTCGCCCGCCTGGTAGGTACCATTAATAAGCGGTAATTCATTAATAATGCCTTTAATTAGCGTAGATTTACCGGCGCCATTTGCACCTAGCAAGCCAATTCTGTCACCAGGATGCAGACTTAATTTAACATTTTGTAAATGCACCTGACCTTCATAGCCGATATCTGCATCTCGTAAGGTTAATAAGGGGTCACTGAATTTTTCAGCATTAGGGAATTGAAACTGAAATTCACTGTCAATATGAGCGGCCGAAATCATTTCCATTCGCTCTAAACTTTTAATACGGCTCTGGGCTTGCTTGGCCTTTGTGGCCTTTGCTCTAAAGCGCGTAATAAAACTTTCTATGTGCTTTATTTGTGCTTGTTGTTGTTCGTACATGGACTGCTGTTGCGCTAATCGCTCTGCGCGACGGCGTTCAAAGTCACCATAGTTTCCAGCGTATAAATTTAATTGAGACTGGTGAATATGAATAATGCCGTTACTCACGCTATCGATAAAATCCCTATCGTGACTAATTAGTAATAAGGTACCGCGATAGCGCAGCAAAAAAGACTCTAGCCAAAATGCTGCGTCTAAATCAAGGTGGTTAGTGGGTTCATCTAGTAACAAAAGGTCACTAGGCATAATAAGCGCTTTGGCTAAATTTAAACGCATGCGCCAGCCACCACTAAAGGCACTAACGGGATCTTCCATTTGCTGGGGTTTAAATCCCAAACCTGCCAACATGGTTTTCCCTAATTGAGGTACCTCATAGCCGTGTATTAATTCAAATTCACCATGAAGCGACGCTAATTTTAAATCATCTTTTTCTTGTTCGGCTTTTGTCATCAAGTTTTGTATTTCACGAAAATCCTGATGTCCATCAAGCACATAATCTAAAGCAGTTTGTTCTGAGGCGGCTACTTCCTGAGCCATGTAGGCCAAACGCCAATTCCTAGGCATGCTTAGGTCCCCTTGGTCGAGGGGAAGCTGGCCTAAAATAAGTTTAAATAAGGTGGACTTACCTGCACCATTAGCTCCCACAACCGCTAGCTTATGGCCATCGTGAACCGTTAAGTCAGCCTGCTTTAATATTTCTTTAGAGCCTAGGTTCAGATTAACCTGTGTGAGACGTATCATGTGGGTACTTCACAATTAACAAATAAGGGGTAAACGTGGACGCTGCGCATAATGCCACAAATCACAGTAATAACCCATTATGGATCTATTCTACTAAACAGTATTCATCTGCACCTTGTCGTGAATTTTTACTCGCCGCTCAGCAGCAATATCGTTTGGATATTAATATTTTGCTTTTTATTGGCTGGTTGGCTAGTAACAATAAAGGCTTTCAATTGCCCCCTTTAAGAGCATCTGGAGTTTTTGACTGGCAATTAAGAGTTGTTTTCCCCATTAGAGAATTAAGAAAGAGGGTGAAAAAGCTCAATGTAGTGGATTTTTATCAACATATGAAAAACTTAGAATTAGAAGCGGAATATCAAGAACAGGTAAAGCTGTACCAATTAACAAATCAAATGGCGAAACAAAATTGGGCGTTTAGCAAGTTTATACAAGAGGGGTGTGGAGAATATTTTAAAGATTTGAGGCAAACAATGGATAAGCATTGGCTGCAAACACTCACTGAGCATTTGCAGCCAAGGTGACTAGTTGTTAATTAACAATTAGGCATCTTCGTTGAACAAGCTACGAACTGGAGTTGCAGGAACTTCAGCTGGTGCTTCTTCAGTTTTAACAGCTTTAGCGGCTTTTGGCGCTTTAGCGGCTTTTTTAGCAGCTTTTGCAGCCTTAACAGCTTCTTTTTTAGCTTTTGCAGCTTCTTTCTTAGCTTTCAACTTAGCTTTAGCTTTTTCAGCAGCGGCTTTAGCTTTGGCTTTTTCTTTCTTAGCAGCAGCTTTAGTAGCAGCGGCTTGCTTCTTAGCAGCAGCTTTGTCGCTAGCAGCTTGCTTTTTAGCAATAGCAGATTCAGCAGCTACACGAGCTTTTTCAAGCTTGGCAGCGTTTTGATTAGCAGCTTTAACTGTTTCAGCTTCGCTCTTAGCAGCAGACAATACTGATTTAGCAGCAACTAATGCAGCTTTAGCATCGGCAGATTTTGCTTTAGCAGCAGCCAATTGCTTAACGCCAGCAGGAGTCTTCTTAGCTTTAACTTTGCTAGCTACTTTATTTTGAGCATCTTTTGCTTTTTTCTCAGCAGCAGAAGCTTTTTCAGCTGCTTTTTCAGCTGAAGCCAAAGTTTTAGCTGCATCAGCTTCTACTTTAGCGCGAGCTTTAACTAGTTGAGCATTTAGTTTAGCAATATCGCTTTCAATCTGGGCGATTGGGCTAACTGCTTTTGCCGCTACAACTTTCTTAGCAGGTGCTTTTTTAGCAGCAACTTTCTTGGCTGGCGCTTTTTTAGGAGCGGCTTTTTTAGGAGCGACTTTTTTAGGAGCAGCTTTCTTAGTTACAGCTTTTTTACTTGCAGCCATGGTTGGACCTCTGTGTGGACGGTGGAGTAGGTATTGAGCCGCAATTATACAAAGCAAAAAATGATTTTCTATAAGTATTGAATGTTTTTTGTAACTTTCTAACAAAAGAAGGGTGATTTCATCGACTAAATTGAATTTTCAACCAAGTTATTAATGGTTTCCACTCTTCCATGTCTTTTTCATGGGGTTGTGAAAAATCATAAATGCCCATTCCAAACTCTGCTGCCCGCACATAATGTTGCGTATCACGGAAGGTACTGATGAACGGAATGTTCAAACTGTGTAAAAAAATTTGTAATTTTTTATAGCCTACGGTGTTGTGCCTAACCCTATTTGCGATCACAGCAATGGGTTTTGGTTGAAGTCGAAAACCAGGGCTAAGCAAAACATCTTTAATAAAAGATGTGGCGGCACGAATATCAATAGCAGAAGGCACAACAGGAATAAGTAGCATGTCACAGTGGTGTAAATGATCAGATAGTAAATTTCCGCCTAGCCCCGCGGGCGTATCAATCACAATATGCGTGGTATTGCTCGGAACGCCCAATTGAAAACTACGCGTAGTATTCACATCACAACGGCGAAAAGCAGATACCGAATAAATAGCGGGTAACTTTTCATTGCGAACAGACAACCATTGGGTACTTGACCCTTGTGGGTCATGATCAATCAGTGCGACGATATTTTCATTTACCGCTAAATATGCCGCTACATTCGTGGCCAATGTGGTTTTTCCACAACCCCCTTTGGCATTCGCGATTAATACACGCTTGGGCTGAGTACGCTCAATTATGCGTGCTGGATGCGAATCAATGGGATCTGCAATTTTACGAGTCATAGATCCTTCCAAAATTTTTATGCCTATCCTTGTGCATAATGCCTCTAATTTTCTTTTTTAATGGGCTGAATTATTGAAAATGGTCTAATATGTGCCACCTTGAGAAATATCGGCAGGAGCCACAAAAAATATGTCCATGTTCTATAAATTAATCATTTTAGGGTTAATTCTAGCGCTAGCAGCCCCCTTCATAATGAAAAAACCAGACGGCACCCCATTTATGACATGGGAGCAGTTTATGCCTGGCAGTAAAGATATTCTCAATAAAATAAAATCCTCCGCTAAATCGGATACACAACTTTACCGTTGGAAAGATGCTAAAGGGCATTGGCAATATACGGATACCCCTCCCGAAAATGGCCAAGGGGAAAAAATTGCAGTTAAAACCACAATCAACTCCATGAAAACCATCGAACTGCCTGAGGGCTATCAGCCTAAAAAAGCTGAACCTGAAAACCAAGCGGCTCAAAGTTCCGGCTTAAGTCTTCCAACAACCGCCCCCTTAACTGAAGTGCCTAATATGTTGGAAAACATTGAAGGCATTCAGAAAAAATTCGATGCCAGACAAGGAGAAATTGACGCGGCGACTCGTTAATTTCAATGCCAGCAAGGTGTTCTTAATGGACACCTGATTTATTCATTGCCCCGCTATTCATTTTTCAATTCATACTCTTTATTTCAATAAATATGTAATGCCATTTGCACCAACCGCCTTGTACTGCTTTTCATTAAACGCCACATCCAATACTTGAGTATTCTTGCTCACCCAGGAATTGCGCGGCGCCAATTGCCAATACTCTTTCATTTCACCCGTGGCCACATCCCATAAATGAACCTGGCCACTTGAGGTTCCTGTTAATAGTTTTTTCCCCGACTTATTAAACCGAGCACTTTGGAAGTGCCCACCCACTTTAGGCAGCTGCGTGATAAGGTTGCCAGTCGTTAAGTCCCAAATATTGCTTTCGCCTCGGTGACTTGAAGCAAAACCGTATCGACCGTCTTGACTAATGGCCACCACTTTTATTTGATTCAGTAACTGCCAGCTAAATAATTCTTTACCGCTTTGTAAGTCCCAGACTTTTACCCAAGAGTCATCTCCACCAGACATGGCAATACTCATATCTGTACTCATGTCCACAGTTTGCACAATACCCTCATGGGTGAGTCTTAATTCAACCCCACCGTTTTTAATATCAAATAGAACCGCTTCGTAGCTCTCTAGTCCCAACAACGCAAATTGCCCATCGTTGCTTAAATCCATTGCTCTAATGTCAGCGGGGGCTTCCCATAACCAAAATGCTTCGCCGGTTTTAGCATTCCATAGCACTATTTTTCTATGGTCTGAGGTCGTTGCAAATTTGCCATTATCACTTATGGCACTGGCGACAATTCCTGAAAGCTTATTGGCTTCATGGTTCCAATTATATAGGCGCTCAAATTCATCAATTTGCCAGTAGCTCCCTCCATGATGAACGGAGCCCAATAGTAAGAATTTTCCATCTACAGAAAGGCTTGCCGAATAAGCTCCTCGAGCTGCCATCTCCCATTGTTTTTCAGGTGGCGCACCTCGGCTACAAGCCATTAAAAACAACACACTTAATACAAGCAGATAAACTTTCATATGCGACATCCTATTGTCCTCAACTTAGTTTAGACCAAATAATTTAAGCCGTTTTTTTAAAATATAGAATGAAGTTTCGCTTAAGAAAGGGAATTGAGCTCGAGTAAGATTGATGAAAATGGGTATCTGTAGAAACCAAAAAACCCGCAGAAGCGGGTTTTTGATTATGGTTGAATTACAATGTATTAATTACGCCACAATTTCCTTATGAGCATTATGCAATGTTTCTATCAATTCATCTTCTAGTAAAAAGCGCTCTTCTAATAATTCACCCAATTTAGATAGGTCGTTATTTAAGTCGGTCATTTTTTCTAGGCAATGTTCTGCAGTGTCATAATTGTCGTTAAACTCTACGCATTTCTCTGTAATGGCCTCCAATCTTGGATAATGCTTTTTAGCTAAGTCTAAGCCACCATCGTTAAATTCTTGAGCCTCTAGGGTAAGCTGTTCATACACTTCAAAATGACCAGCACTGCAATAATCCATCATCACCTGACAAAATGCCTGCACTTTTATAGACAATGGCGTTTCTCGAGGACTGTAAGGCTTCAAGCCTTTAATAGCACAGTACAAAACCAGCAATTCCTGACGTTCATTCAGCCAACGATCAATTAAACCGTGGACGCCTCCCCAACGCTCTTTTGCAGTCTTACAACTTTCTAACATGACACGTCCTCGTAGTTATACTTATTGATCCATCCCCTTGTTTAATCAAATATAGGCCCATGAATTGGTCGCTGCAAGCGATAAAATAGTGATAATTTTATCGCTTGAGTATCGGCATTATTTCAAATATGATCGCTACTAGCGCAGTTGATTGGCCAAACTATGAACAATCTTAAAACGATTATCTAAGGCTTTTATGGGCTCGATAAAATAATCCAGCCGCTAAAATCAAAAAACCTACAAACCACAACAATACCCATAAGGGCATAGATAGCCCCATAAATGCCCACTGTGCATCAGCGCAGTTACCGTTCCCTCTCAACATAACCGTCAACACTTCCGCCCACGGCAAGGTATCCACCATGTACTCCAAACTTGGCCCACATGTGGGAATTTGGTCGGCCGGTAAATTTTGAATCCACACATGGCGGCCCGCTACGGCAATTCCAAATAAAGCGCTTAGTGACATAAGCACACTATGAAGCTTTTGACTAAAAGAGCTTTTAGCCAATATAAAGCCTGAAAGACCCACAAGACCCACCATCAAAACTGCAATTCGCTGCATGATGCACAGCGGGCAAGGGTCTAAGAATAATACGTATTCAAAATAGTAAGCGGCCGCCAGTAGCGAAGCGCATGCAACAAATGTAGCCAAAAACATGTTTTGATTCGATATCTTTACCATATCAATGCCTTACTTTTAAAAGTTATTAGAGCAATTCCACAAACCTAAAAACAACCGCAATCACAGCCATCAATCTCCAACAGCTGGACTATGCTAAAAACAGAAAAAACAAAAAGGATTTAACATGGCTCGTTTAATCATCTTAGTAATTAGTATTTTTATGGCATTTACAGTGCTAGCCGTTGATTCTGGCGCGCAATATGTCCATCTGCAACCCGCTTTTGTGCTCAACTACGGTAATAACACCAAAGGTCGCATGAAATACATCCGTACCGATGTGGCTCTGCGAGTCGTGGGTGCTGAAGCGGCGGGCAAAGTGAATCACCACCAAGCCTATATTCGTAACCAAATGGTGCTCTTGCTGAGTCAGCAAGATGATAAAACTGTAAATAACGCCCAAGGTCGTGAGCAGTTAAGACAAGTGGCATTAGAAGAAGTTCGAGCTCTCATGTCAGAACTTGAAGGCCAGCCTTATATTGAAGATTTGTATTTCCAGAATTTTGTCGCGCAGAATTAAACGCCCGTTCAGCGCTTGAAGCAAAGCACTTATAGGGTTTCCTTAAGTTGCTTTGCTTGCTTTATATCGAATTGTTCTTTTCCGTCCTGCCAGCCTGCTTCCCAAGCATTAGCTATCACTTCAGCTTTAAAAGGGCAGTCTGTGGAAAGTTTTCCAATCATTCCTGCCATAAAGCCATGACGGTAAGCTTTTTCTAAGCTTTCCACGTCCCAATGACTTTCCACCAACTCCATAGTGCACACTCTTGGCTTTTTTTTAAATCTATATCAGGAGCTTGATTAATCAAGCCCAGCATAAGACTTATTACGCCATCCTGATGTATTACACCCACTTATGTGAACTGCATCACAATTTATTTAGGTAGTCAGCCAAATATTGATCAAAATTTACTTCATCACTTGTTTCGATATCTTGCTGTTTTTTCAGGGATTTTTGGGCAATCTCACGCCATTCACCAGCTTTTTTCGCCTCTAATGACTGCTGATGTTGAACGCTGTGAAGCTTTGCTTGCTGTAAAGCAAATTCCTTAAAGGGAATTTCTTTAGCCTTCATATCAGCCAATACTTTAGCACTTGGGGTTAGCTCTGGGTTTTCCACACGCTCAAGCATTAAAGTTAAGGCGCTTTGATATTGATGACTTCCCTGCTTGGCATCTAATAATTCAGCCAACGCTTTCATGTCTTGCAGTACTTCTAATGCCCATTTTTTAAGTGGCGTTTTAATGCCTTTGCGCATTAACGTGAATGCCGGGTTACGGCCATCTAGCACGACGTTATGTTGGTTTTCCGCTACCTCTTTACACTCGGCCTCTTCTAAAACAGGGCTAGCGCTTAGTAAGCAATAAGATAAGAAAAGATCCATGAAGTGAATTTGAGGCTCATCAATTCCTAGCGCCATAAAAGGGTTTAAATCTAAACAGCGCACTTCAATGTATTCAACACCATGCTCATTAAGCGCCGTTAAAGGCTTCTCACCCTGTTTACTATTACGCTTGGGACGAACATCAGAATAGTATTCATTTTCTATTTGCAGCAAATTGGTGTTTAGCTGGAAGTAGGTGCCTGCTTTTTTAACCCCTAACTCTTCATAAGCAGGAATCGACTGTTTCATGGCTTGCTGCAAAGTATTGGTATAGCTGGATAGGCCATTGAAACAAACAAACAAACCATCTTGGGCATTATTCTGATAGCCCAAGCCACTCATGCGCAAACTGGTGGCATAAGGCAAGTATAAAGATTCGTCATCTAGCGTCTGTAAAGGGTGCTCTTTTCCTTTTACAAAGCTTTTATCTAGGGTGGGGCTGGCACCAAATAGGTACAGTAATAACCAAGAATTACGACGGAAATTACGAATTAATGAAAAGTACCCTTCGCTAATGAAGTTTTGCTCAAGTGGCTTATTCTGTATCTTAGCCAAGTCGCTCCATAACTCATCAGCCACTGAAAAATTATAATGCAGTCCAGCAATGCACTGCATTTTACGACCATAGCGGTGCCACAACCCATGGCGATAAACATGCTTTAGTTGGCCCACGTTAGACTCGCCAAATTGTGCAATCGGCACATCTAGCTCTTCATCAATCACTCCAGGCATAGAAGCAGGCCAAATAAGCTCTTCCCCTAAATGCTGATAAGTGTAGCTATGAGCAGTCTGCAGAAAATCGAGAACTTTAGAAGCACTGTCGCGCACCGGGGTGATGAACTCTAACAGAGCTTCGCTGTAATCTGTGGTGATATAAGGGTGAGTCAGCGCACTGCCCAATGAAGCTTGGTGAGGTATTTGGCTGATACGGGTGTCAGTCTTGACCCTAAGACCCTCTTTTTCAATGCCGCGGTAAAACGTTAAAGAGGCTTTATCGGCCTGTTCAAGGGCTTTTAGAGTTTGTGTGAAAGATATGGACTGATACAAAGGACAATAATCCAAAAGGTACAATTGCCAGCATTATAGCTGGCTCAGTCTTAAGGGAAAGCACCGAGAAGGGAACGGATTGTCTTATTTACTTTCTAAATGCTATTTCAAAGTAAGCTCGATTAGTAAAACCGAATTTAAAGCAGTCTTACAGCTTTGAGAAGATTACATCGAAGCCATCACTTTATCTTCAATATTCCATATAGCCCCAGTGGCGTAATCGATAAAAAAACAACTATGTTTAGTGAATTCAAGCAATAGCTTGCGGTCAATTGTTTACAGTAGAGCCACTAAAGCAGTGGCTCTTTTTTAAAAGACTTGTAAATATTTTTACTACTTACAAACGATTACCTTTTTTCTTCTGTGCTTGCGCAAACAAAGCCGCCATACCCCCGCCATTGGTTTCACTGGCAGGAGGCGCGCTATGAGTTCGCTGTGGAGCTCGTCCTTTTGGTTTACGCTCGCCCCTTGGAGTGGCTTTTTCAGCTTGGTAATCTTCCGCGGTGTCATTCATGCGCATAGATAACGCAATGCGTTTACGCGGTGCATCCACTTCCATTACTTTTACTTTTACCACATCACCTGCTTTCACAACTTCACGAGGGTCATCGATAAATTTATCGCTCATCATACTGATATGGACCAATCCATCTTGATGCACACCAATGTCAATAAATGCCCCAAAGGCGGTAACGTTAGTGGCCACCCCTTCAAGGATCATGTCATCGCGTAAATCTTTTATTTCTTCTACGCCTTCTTTAAAAGCGGCGGTGACAAATTCAGGACGCGGATCACGGCCCGGCTTTTCAAGCTCATTAAGAATATCTTTAACCGTTAATAAGCCCACATCATCACTGATAAATTCACTGGCATTCACAGCTTTTAGAAAAGCGCTGTCGCCCATGATCGACTTCACATCACGCTGGGCTTTTTCACTGATTTGCTTCACGACCGCATAAGATTCTGGGTGAACCGAACTGGCATCCAATGGGTTCGCAGCATTGCTAATTTTTAAGAAGCCTGCCGCTTGCTCGAACGTTTTAGCGCCTAAGCGAGGCACTTTCTTTAATTGGGCACGGCTCTTATAAGCGCCGTTCTCTTCGCGAAAGGCAACGATATTAGACGCGATGGTGGTATTTAAACCCGAAACTTTTGTTAGCAAAGGCACGGATGCCGTATTCAAGTCGACGCCCACGGCATTTACGCAATCTTCCACCACCGCATCCAAAGAACGAGCAAGCGCAGGCTGGCTTACATCATGCTGGTACTGGCCAACACCAATGGCTTTTGGCTCTATCTTCACCAGCTCTGCTAGTGGGTCTTGTAAACGGCGCGCAATGGAAATAGCGCCACGAATGGTCACATCTAAATCGGGAAATTCTTTTGCCGCCAATTCAGATGCACTGTAAACAGATGCCCCTGCTTCACTGACAATAATTTTTTGTACTGATTTAAGCTCGGTATTTTCTTTTAAGAAGTCCCCAACAATTTTGTCGGTTTCGCGGCTACCGGTACCATTACCAATGGCAATTAAGCTAACATCGTATTTAGCACACAAGGCTTTTAAAACCGCTTTACTTTTGGCCACTTGATTTTGCGGAGGCGTTGGGTAAATCACACCGTGATCTAGCACTTTACCAGTGGCATCTACCACCGCTACTTTACAACCACTGCGCATGCCTGGGTCTAACCCTATTGTGACCTTATGGCCAGCGGGAGCGGCCAATAATAAATCTTTAAGGTTGGTGGCGAACACTTTAATGGCTTCGTCTTCAGCACTCTCGCGAACATTACCCACCAGTTCGGTCTCTAAGTGAGTCAGTAATTTAACGCGCCATGTCCATTTAACGACTTCTGCCAACCATTTATCGCTTGCCCGGCCTTTATTTTCAATATCATAAAATCCCGCCACAATGCCTTCGCAAGGACTGGGTGCTAAACGATCATTTGGGTCACCCACAATTAAGTTGGCCGATAAAATTCCTTCGTTACGACCACGTAAAATGGCCAAGGCGCGGTGACTCGGTACTTTTTTAAGGGCTTCATCGTGCTCAAAATAATCTTGGAACTTAGCCCCTTCGCTTTCTTTACCGGCCATAATGCGCACACTTAGCGTGCCTTCATCCCACAAAAAGCTTCTTAGTTGCTGCAGCAAATTGGCATTTTCAGCAAAACGTTCCATCAAAATAAATTTGGCACCGTCTAGGGCAGCTTTAATGTCTGCTACGCCTTTATCAGCGTCGATAAAACTTTGGCCATGCGCTTGGGGATCTAAAGTAGGGTCTTCATAAAGGGCATTGGCCAACGGCTCAAGACCTGCCTCAATGGCAATTTGGCCCTTAGTGCGGCGCTTTTGTTTATAGGGTAAATACAAGTCTTCAAGGCGGTTCTTAGTATCGGCTTTAACAATATCCGCTTGTAATTCAGGGGTTAATTTACCCTGCTCTTCAATGCTTTTTAAAATGGCGGTACGACGTAATTCAAGCTCGCGTAAGTAACGCAGGCGCTCTTCTAATTGACGCAACTGCCCATCATCTAGCTCACCGGTTACTTCTTTACGATAGCGGGCAATAAAGGGCACTGTGGCGCCTTCATCCAATAACGCCACCGCGGCTAAAACTTGTTGATTTTGTACATTTAATTCTTGTGCGATAACTTGTGAAATACGGTCCATATACAACTCATACACTCTTTATTATTAATGACTCTGCCACGGCCTAGCTGGAAATTAGGCTGGCTCAGTATAAAGGACTCGGCCATTGTGTACAGCCTCATTAAGAGGCAAAAATGAGCACTTTATAGCAAATTGTTTATCTTCATTTCTTTCATATTCCTCAATGATATTAAATTAAGAAGCCCATAGAAGAAGATTTCTGTTTGGAGCAGATTAACCCTTTGCACAATGGAAATTGTGCATTCTAAGCTATGCTTATTAGCATGTTATAAGGGATACATTTATGTGCTGCTCATTTTTTAAATGGCCATTATTGAGTTTTCTTGTTGCTTTATTTATGAGCAGCCAAAGCCTTGCGGATGATGTTAAGTGGCTCGTTTCAGACTGGCCCCCTTACCAGTATCAGGAGGGTGATGAGTATCTAGGGTACTCATTGGATACATTAAGAGTAGTGCTTAAATACCTGCCACAACACCAACATAGCTTTCAAATAAGCAATTACAAGCGACGCCATTCCAAGTTTAAACAGCAGGATAAAGTATGTACTTTTGGTATTAGTAAAAGTGCAGAGCGCCAAGGTTATATGCATTTTAGTGAACCATCTGAACTGTACTTCCCAATTCAAATATTCATGCGTGAAGAAACCTATCAGGCCTTGAATAAGCCTAAACAGGTTTCTCTTGAAACTTTGCTCACTGCAAATACAGGAAAACTCGCGGTCACCCCTGGGGTGGTATATAGCGATGCGGTAAATAACTTAATTAAAGAGAAACGCTTTGCCGATAACATCATTATAAATGCCACTAAATCCATCTCTAAAAACCTATACAAGATGTTGCTATTAAAGCGCATAGATTTCATTTTAGATTGGCCCCCAGAAGGACATTATGGGTTGAAGCTGACCAAGGTTAAAGGAAACGTCACCTCTGTTATATTGCAAGAGGCCGGTGAAATGAGCTTAGCTTATGCAGCTTGCCCAAAAAATAAATGGGGACGAGACATGGTTAACCAAATTAATTTGGCTCTTATTGATGCCCATAGAGATAAAGATTACAGCAAGGCTTATGAAGCTTATTTAGATCCTTACTTGGTCGGCGTATTTAAGAAAGAATTTAAACGCAGGATACTTAAGGCTAAGGACTGATTTTCATTTAATTGCCTTAGAGTACTTATAAGCTAGATGACATCTATGGCCTCGCGTCATGCAGGCTAGCTTTGTCATACCCTAAAATGTTGCTCCTGCGCATGTTGCTTTAAAGCAACAATTTAGTAGCTGGAACACGCCGCTCCTGCCCATCCATGCGCCCGCGTCATTGCTCACATGGATGTGAGTACTTAGAATTTGTCTGGAATATAAATTCTGACCGTACATCCTGTACATACCCTAAAATATTACTCCTGCAATTTTAGGATACAGGCCGTCCTTGGCCATAAAAAAACCCGAGCGAGCTCGGGTTCTTAAAAACACCTAGGGTGAGGTGAATTTTTTAATTTTACATAAAACTTATCTCAGCATCCTGCTTCATAAAATTTTATGCAATGATCCTTAAGTTAAGCTTTAGGACCCGCATCACGAATGGCATCAGATACGTCATATTTAGTGAAGTTATCAACAAATTGCTGTGCCAAACCAGCAGCCACTTCATCGTACTTAGATTGATCGCTCCAAGCACCACGAGGATTAAGTAGCTGGCTATCAACACCTTCAACTGACTTAGGCACTTGCAAACCAAATACTGGAATGGTTTCTGTTTCACAATCACGTAAGGCACCAGACTGAACTGCTGCAATTACTGCACGGGTCGTTGGGATAGAAAAGCGTTCGCCGCCTGCGCCATTTGGACCGCCGGTCCAACCTGTGTTCACAAGGTACACCTGAGAATCAAATTCAGTAACACGCTTCATTAGCAATTCAGCGTATTCACCTGCAGGACGTGGGAAGAAAGGCGCGCCAAAACAAGTAGAGAAAGTAGACTTAAGACCTTTAGATCCACCCATTTCAGTTGAACCAACAAGCGCTGTGTAACCGCTTAGAAAGTGGTAGGCCGCTTGCTCTTTAGTAAGAATAGAAACTGGAGGCAATACACCGGTCATGTCGCATGTTAAGAAAATAACCGCTTTAGGCTCGCCCGCTTGGTTCTCAAGAACACGCTTTTCAATGTGATCAAGTGGGTAAGCACAACGACCATTTTCAGTCAGGCTTACGTCATTGTAATCAGCTTGACGAGTGTCGCTGTTCATCACTACGTTTTCTACGATGGCGCCAAACTTAATGGCATCCCAGATAACGGGCTCGTTCTTTTGAGAAAGATCGATGGTCTTAGCGTAGCAACCGCCTTCAATATTAAATACGGTGCCCTTGCCCCAACCGTGTTCGTCATCGCCAATAAGGTAGCGACTTTGGTCAGCAGACAAAGTGGTTTTACCCGTACCAGATAAACCGAAAAACAAGCAAGTATCGCCTTCTTCGCCTACGTTGGCAGAGCAGTGCATAGGTAGCACGTCTTTTTCAGGCAATAGGAAATTTTGTACAGAGAACATGGCTTTTTTCATTTCGCCGGCGTAACGCATACCAGCCAATAATACTTTACGAGCAGCAAAGTTAATAATAACTGCACCGTCAGAGTTAGTGCCATCGCGCTCAGGTACACATTCGAAGTTGGCAACGTTAAGGATCTGCCATTCTTCTTTGTCGCTTGGGTTAAATGTGTCAGGGCGAATAAATAGATTACGGCCAAACAAGTTCTGCCAAGCAGTTTGCGTAGTCATTTTAACAGGAAGATAGTGGTTTGAATCTGCGCCCACATGCACCATAGATACATATTGATCATGCTGATCTAAATAGGCTTCAACGCGGTCCCACAAGGCATCGAATTTGGCTCCATCGAAAGGACGGTTAACATTGCCCCAATCGATGGCATCTGAAGTACTTGGCTCTTGAACGATGTAACGATCCATTGGAGAACGGCCTGTACGCTTGCCAGTCTCAACAACTAAAGCACCATTGTCTTGTAAACGGCCTTCGCCATTGGCAAGTGCTTTTTCCACGAGTAGTGCAGAAGAAAGGTCAGTGTATACGGTGGTCATGTGTGGCCAATCCATTAATTGGTTATCTGGCTTGTGGCCAGAAAACTGAAAACATTACCGCTAGAAACGGAGGTACCGTGCAGCGAATTATAAAATTTTAGGGAGGCGATTATGCCAGAAAATATACTTCAGGCGAATAGGCGAGTCTCAAAAAGAGGCACGCTTGGCCTGTATTGTCATGATTATGCAACAAACTGGCGCGTATCCCTTTGGGAATCAGGGGTATACAGTGCATTTATAGCGATTATTATTACTATAAATGCAGTTTATTATTGTTTATTACCTGCTAAATCTGGTGCTTTTAGTGCAGTTTATTAACTTGATTCTTAGCGGACTGTAATGGGAACAATCCATTAATATCGCTCTGATCAAAGCTATAATGTTGGCCACAAAACTGGCAATCTGCCCGAATTTTTTTCTGTTCATCTAGAATTTCTTGGCACTCTTCATAACCCATCTGCTCCATTGCCACTGCTAAGCGTTCTTTAGAGCAACTGCAGCTGAATTTAAGAGGCTCTAAGTCATAAGTACGTACTACTTCTTCGTGATATAAACGATGCAGTAGTTGCTCGTTATCCAAATGCAATAACTCATCATCTCGCACTGTACTGGCCAAATGCGTTAGTCGTGTCCAAGCATCCTCATCTACTTCCATTTCTTCCTGAAGTTCGCCTAGTTTCGGCAATTCTTGAAGTAAAAGTCCCGCCGCCACACCTTGTTCACAACTGAGCCATAAACGAGTGGCTAATTGTTCCGATTGCCTAAAATAGCCCTCTAAGGACGTGGCTAAGTTATCGCCCTCAAGAGCCACAATACCTTGGTAACGGCGGCCTTCATCAGGGTCAATGGTGATAATCAAACGGCCGTCTTCACCCAGTATATTGCCCTGTGTTAGGGTTTTTTCTGAGTCTATGCGGGCAATCCCTCGTAGCTTGCCATCATGCGTGGTTTCAGCTTGTAGCAATTGCACAGGGCCATTGCCTTGAACTTGTAAAGTTAACAAACCACTGATTTTAACCGTTGCGCTTAACAGCGCAGCGGCTGCTAATAACTGCCCCAATAAAGCATTAACAGGCTCGGGGTAAGACTGGCGCTCTAATATATCGCCAAGGGTTTTTTTCAAACACACCAGTTCACCACGAACATGGCTTTTATCAAACGTAAATCTTTGAAGGGAATCTGCGGTCGCCATAACTGGGCCTTTGTAAGTTAAAAATTAGTATTGAGAGAAAGCATTACGTTACTCCCCAGACTCGCTATTCACTTCATTAAAATGATGAATTTGGCGACGCTCTTTTTTGTTGGGCTTATGATCGAATATAGGGTTTGCGTGTTTAAACTTACGCCTACGCTCTGTTTCATCCATGCGCCGTTTAATGCTGGCAGCCGTTTCTTCATATAAAAGTGCAGCTTCGGGTGCCCCGCGACGCTGCTCGCTGAGCGCTTTCACTTCGACAACTTTATCATCAAAGCCTTGGCGAATTTTTAGGGTTGCCCCCAACTCCACCAGCTTACTGACTTTGCAGCGTTGATCGTTGTACTGCACTTTACCGCCTTCAATGGCGCTTTTAGCAGTGGCCCGAGTTTTATAAAACCGCGCCGCCCATAGCCATTTATCTAAGCGTATTTTCTTTTCAGGTTCAGTCATGTTTTTTATCACTGGAGTGGCTAATGGGCATGATATCGCTGAACTGATCTACCGCCCTAAATTGTGAAATATCCCGTTTTGGCTTTTGGCTATCGGGCTGACAAATACACAGTAAGTGCTCAAAGCCATATTTTCGCGCGGATTCTAGCACAGGCAAACTGTCATCGATAAGTACCGTCCGCTGCAGGTCAAAAGGGGAGTTTTCCATAAGCGCATGCCAAAAATTTTGCTCTTCTTTCGGGTAGGCATAATCATGGGAGCTAATGATCGTATCCACCAATTTATTTAAACCCGTATGCTTCATTTTCAAATTAACACTATCGCGATGAGCATTGGTGACAATTATGGATTGCTTACCGGCCTTTTTTAAAGCCTGTAGGAAGTCCTGCACGTGAGGCCGAAATTGAATTTTATGAGCAATGTCCTCTTTTAACTTAGCAATTGGCAAACCTGTTAAATCGCTCCAATAATCCAAGCAATACCATTCAAGTTGCCCCACCTTATCTTGCATATGCTGATTCAGATGATCCAAGGCATGGGCTTGCTCCATATCGTGAAACTGCGCAAACTTCACAGGCAAATGCTGCACCCAGAAGTAGTTATCGAAGTGTAAATCTAACAAAGTGCCGTCCATGTCCAGCAGCACTGTGTCTATGTTGTCCCACGCTATCATTTAAAAATTCTCATGGTTATTTCTAACACCCTGCCTGCTTATTATGCCCATCTAAACGCATTTCTTATGGTTCTATAGATGAGGGCACAGATACAGACTTCAAGTCATGGGGCAATAAGTTCATACTAGGCGGCTATTGATTTAATTATAGTAACTATGACTGAACATCCTAAGCACTCTGGGCCACATGGTGAAAACAATAATCACCCCAAACCCGTCATACAGGCGCAGCATGTGGTGGCCCGCAGTCACTTATTCACCGTAGAATCCCTTGAAATGGAATTCTCAAATGGCGTTAAACGCACTTATGAGCGTTTAGCCTCGGGTGGTCATGGCGCAGTAATGATGGTGCCTATAGATGAAAATGACCAAGTACTGCTGATACGCGAGTATGGTGTGGGCATTGAAGATTACACCCTAACTCTGCCCAAAGGGGCCGTGGACTTAGGGGAAACCATTGAACAAGCGGCTAACCGAGAGCTCAAAGAAGAGATCGGTCGCGGCGCTCATGACTTGCACTATTTAAAGAGCATGAGCCTTTCTCCAAGTTATATGAAAAGCAGCATTGATATCTTTGTTGCCCAGAATTTATATGAAGAATCGTTACAAGGGGATGAACCTGAGCCCCTAGAAGTGGTCCCATGGCCACTGAGTAAATTAGACGAATTGGTCAACCAAGCCGACATGACAGAAGGCCGAGCCATCGCCGCTTTATATATGGCAAAAGCATGGCTAGAAAGTGATCAAGGGAAAGCGGGCTGAACAGCGCCCAGCGACAAATAAAAGGATAATCTATGCAACCCAACTATGCCGACGTCATTGATTTGGCAAGAAAAGCAGGTCGCGCCATTTTGGAAGTTTATCGGCGCAGTGATTATACTGTCGTTGAAAAAACCGACAGCAGTCCACTCACAGAAGCGGATATTGCCGCCAATAAAATCCTTAGTGATGGCCTCAGTAAAATTATGGACATGCCCGTCATTAGCGAAGAAACGGACATTCCCAGCCAGCAAGAGCGTACCCAGTGGGAGCGGTTTTGGCTAATAGACCCACTTGATGGCACTAAGGAATTTATTGATCGCAATGATGAATTCACCATTAATATATCCATCATTGAAAAAGGTGAGCCCATATTTGGGCTGATTTATGTACCCGTCACCGATGAGTGTTATTACGGTGGCGATGGCAAAGCCTTCCTTAAACAAGGGGAAGAGCCAGCCTCAATGCTTAAAACCATTAACCCCAATAGCCAAATTCGTGAACATGGCTGCATCAGAGTATTTTCTAGTCGTCGCCACGCCACGGATCAGCTCCAGCATTTGTGTAATCGCTTAGAAGATAAAATGGCGCCAGTGGAGCGCTATCCGGTGGGCAGCGCTTTAAAACTAGCCTATTTGGCGGCAGGAAAAGGCGACATTTATGCACGCTTTGGTAATGTTTCTGAATGGGATATTGCTGCAGGCCATGCCATTTTACGCTGCGTTGGGGGCGACATTTTAAGCCTACAATACGAAGCGATTCACTATGGCCGCAAACCCACTATGATCGTGCCGGGCTTTTTAGCGGTGGCCTATATCGACTTTGATTGGCGTCCACTGCTACTGACCTAGAGCCATCTTCTTTTTGAAACCGCACCTTTGCTCTTAAAGGCGCGGCTATTCTGACTTTCCTAGAAGCGTAAACGTCCGAATGAGCGACCTATTCCCTGCATTTAAAATGTCACTAAAGTCACTAATTACAATCCTTTAATACAAGAATTTTTTTAATCTTAAATTCATCCAAAAACTCCAATACCTTGCCTGCAAAGCTTAACTATTATTAAGGGTGAACGGTCAGGATGATTATTAAAATGATGTATCAAGTTCACCCCAAGGTTTATCGCTTACAACACGAAATTCATAGCCTCATGCGTCATATGGCCAACGCACAACGCAGAATGGGGGCCACCAATCCAGCCATATTACAAAGTTACCGCGAAATGATTCGGGCCCGGCAGGACCTTGTAGGGCTATTACAAAGACAACAACCCATTCCCACTTTAAAAGAGATGAATTAATACGGGCGGTTTGAAGTAAAAAGTATGACTGATCGAAGCGCATAAGTGCCATAAATAACCAGTGTTAAAGTCAATTACCTTAAAAGGGCGTAACTCTATTATTTATGCGCCCAATAAATATTTTATAAACAACTAATCTTGGCCTATTTCTTAATGACGCAGGGCTATCCCACCGTTTTTGCCACAGCTGTAATAAGGCGATCTTTATCAACTGGCTTGGCTATCCAACCTGTAGCGCCTACCGATTTGGCTTTTTGTTTCTTGTAATCCGCGGTTTCGGTCGTAATCACTAAAATGGGTTTGCGCTTATATTCGTCTAGTCTTCGTAAATGCCCCACTAAACTCATGCCACCCATTTCAGGCATATTTAAATCGGTGATGACCAAGTCAACTGTATGGCCACGGGCAAACTCTAAGGCTTCTCGGCCATTTTCCTTAACAAAAACATTGTGGCCTTCCGCCTCAAGCACCACTTTCATTAAAGTGCGAATGGCCTGACTATCATCAACCGCCAATATATTTGCCATCATCAATCCTTAAATAACTCAGGTTTTGTTAAGCATAGAACAATATGGCCAATGAAAAGGCTCATTTGGCAATTTCTAAGCAATTTCGGCCGCTATCTTTTGCCTTATACAAAGCCTGATCGGCCCGCTCAATAACACTGTCGATAGACTCCCCTGTTTTGTGGCAGGCCATGCCAAAGCTAGCGGTGATATGCAAAGGCTTACGCGCTTTAGATTTACCTCGCTGCTTCTTTTCACGCTTTATACTTTTGGGAAATAACTCATAATTAGCTAGGCGTTCACGAGTGGCTTCAACATGGGGCGCCAACTCCACAGATTTCCCCTTCGCAAAGAGCAAAATGAACTCTTCCCCACCATACCGATACGCCACAGCACCTGATGTTTCACCAATTAACTTGGCCACCACCTTTAAAACATCATCACCCACTTGATGACCATACTTGTCATTAAACAATTTAAAATGGTCCACATCGACCATCACCACAGTGTAATGCTTGCCCAGCGTATTGAGTTTAAACATTAACGCGCGGCGCCCTAAAATACCGGTGAGTTCATCTACGTAAGCCAATATATAAGCATCTAACGTTAGTGAGAAAAGCGGCATGAGAGCAGCCCATAAATATAAATAGCTATCCGAGCTCCACTCAAAAATGAAACCCACCACCATTAGCAATGGCCAGTAGCTTGCCCACCTACCCGTGCCATGCCACTTAGTCACAAAAAATAATGGGGTAATCGCAAAGAAAACTGTCAGCCATTCAATTGGCCAAGCATTGTAATTAAGAAGCCAATCTGGAATGGGTATAAAACGCATGGCTAATGCCACAAACAAAACTAAGATGCATAAATTCAATATATGCAACCAGTGAAACCAAGGCTTTTTATTCCACTGTAAATTCACAAACCACATGTAAAACAAAAAGCATAGGGTCGCAAAGGGCGCAAATATATCCAAGCCCAGTTGCCACTCATCCGATATCGACAACAATACAGCGGGCAACACAGAAAACACCACCTGCTGCTGCATCAATAAATAGGCTCGACCCAAGGTAATAATAACCAAAGCCAAAACCACAAAGTCAGGAAGTAGAAAAACATCTGGCGGCAAAAAACCCAATAACACAAGGCATGTGATGGGTAGCAATATATTGAGAAGCATTAAACGCTGGTGCATTGCCTGTCCTTGGCCAGTCGGTGCGATTTAAGTATAGACCTGTTTATCAATACTGGTGTCGCACCGTGGATGGGTTAGGCTAAGACAACATAAACGGCAAAAGCAAAGCGCATAGCAATGCCATGAAACACATACTTAATGCAGCAAAAGCGCCTTGTACACTGCCCATTTCAAGGGCTCGAGCCGTTCCTACCGCATGAGCACACACACCCAGAGCAGTGCCTTGCGCAGCCGCATGATTAATTCGAAACAATCTCAGCAAAGAAGGCGCGATCATGGCCCCAAACACGCCAGTAAACATTACCAATGCAGCAGCCAAAGCGGCCACACCACCAATGCCAGGCGCCAGATCAATGGCAATGGCTGTGGTGATAGACTTTGTCCACATGGTATTAACACTCACATCGCTGCCCTGCCCTAAATACACGATGGCTACTGCCATGAAAATGGTCACGCCACCGCCAACTACATTGCTAACCACAAAGGCAAACCAGTAACGCTTTAATAAATTAATATTTTCATAAAGAGGTATCGCCAAGGCCACGATAACCGGCCCTAAAATTTGATTTAAAAAATTCGCGCTTTCAAAGTACCGCTCATAGCTTAGGTCGGTAAGCAAAATAATCGCACACAAACTTGCCGCACTAACCAGCACAGGGTGTAACCAAGGTTTCGAACCTGAGCGTTTAAAAAGTACTAGCCCAGCTTGAAAACTCATTAAGGTAAGCAGCAACCCCAAGTAAGGACTTTGCCAAATTCCAGATAATGCCGCTTGCCAATGCATCATTTCACCTGCCTTACTAAATTGGGTTTAACTAACAATAAAAAAAATGGATAAACATTATTTTGCCTGCCACGCTAATATTTTCTGCATTAACCAGCCGCAAAGAGGTATGCCCACCACCAAGCTTGCGATCATAGCCAATACAATAATTAACCCATCTTGCTGTAGCAGGTATAAATGCCCCACGATTCCCACAGAAGCCGGCACAATAAACAAAGGCAGGTAGGGCAATAGTGTTTCGCTGGAGTGCTTAATGGATTTTGGAATCCCCGAGCGAGCAATTAAAAAAATAAACAACACCAGCATCCCCATGACTGAGCCAGGAATAGGCCAAGCAAATAAGTTGGCAATGAACTCCCCTATTAGGAAAAAAATAAGCAAGATAATAAAACCGTTTAACATAGACGTGTTTTTAACCAATTTAAAAGAGAGATACTAAAGCCGTGGCCTAAGCGTAAATGTCCCTAAGTTATGCAGGAAGTTATCCACAGAATTTGTGCAGAACTTTTTCCTTCTGAATTTATTTTACAAAAAAATAAAATAAAAATTTAAAAATCAATCTTTTTTATGATTTTAAAATGCCGTGATTTTAACCAATTTGACGGCATAGGGCAGCAGCTGGGACTAAGGGACATCTGTCCTTTAGTTTTCCCGTAGGTTATCCACAGAATTTGTGCAGAACTCAATGCAGCTAACCCAACCTTCTTAGACGACCATAAGCGGTCGCCTAAAAAACCATTAGAATTTAGAAAAATCCGGCGCACGTTTTTCCATAAACGCCCCTAACGCTTCTTTAGCTTCAGGACCATTTAGCAATTCTGCAAAGCCATGAATCTCTTGGGTCATTCGAGTTTCCAATTCAGCAAGGTAGGTTTGCTTAATTAAGGCTTTGGTTTTTGCTAAAGCGTTAGGCGCTTTATTAGCCAGCTTAGTGGCCACTTTAAGAGCGGCTGGCAATACTTCTTCGCTTGCCACCACTGCATTCAACAAACCTACTTTATCGGCTTTTTCACTGCCAAATACATCTGCCAGCATTAAAAGCTCCGCCGCTTGGCTGTGTCCCATTAAGTTGGGAAACAACAAACTAGAGCCCCCTTCAGGCCACACCCCTAAATCCACAAAAGGCAATTTAAAGCGAGCATCGCTTGCGGCCACCACATAATCGCAATGGGCTAACATAGTGGTGCCAATGCCTACGGCTAAACCGGTTACACCAGCCACTACAGGTTTAGGGCAGCGGGCCAATGCCAATAAGAATTTTAAAACCGGAGGCTCATCACCTGCTGGAGGGTTTTTAAGGAAATCTACTAAATCATTGCCGCTTGTGAAATTACCGCCTTCGCCCTTGAACAGCACCACGCGCACTTCGCTATTTTTTCCAGCGTCTAAAATTGCTTTTTCTGCTGCTAGATACATCTCATTGGTGATGGCATTCTTCTTATCACTGCGGTCAAAAATAATGCTTAAAATTCGATTCTCTAACGAGGTGCTAATCATGAACTTACCCTTATAAAGGAAGGTTAATAAAGAAGATCGTGGTAATTGACGAGCAATGAGAGCCCATTAAAAAACGCAGTTTATCAGCCTATGGATGATTTAGGCCCTGAAACTTGTCTAAATCTGCCGTATCATGCCCCAATCTTATATTTGTGTGAATCCAAGGGCTTATTTATGTCTGTATTACGCATCGCCACGCGCAAAAGTAAATTGGCTTTATGGCAAGCCGAATTTGTTAAGGCTGAACTACAAAAGTTACACCCTCAATTAGAGGTTGAGCTAGTCACCTTTACCACTCAAGGAGACAAAATCCTTGATACTCCCTTGGCCAAAATTGGCGGTAAGGGGCTGTTTGTTAAAGAATTAGAAGTGGCCATGTTAGATGGCCGCGCCGACATCGCGGTTCATAGCATGAAAGATGTCCCCATGGAATTTCCAGAAGGCTTAGGGTTGTCGGTCATTTGCGAGCGAGAAAACCCCACCGATGCTTTTGTATCAAATAATTATAAAAGCTTTGAAGATTTACCGCAGGGCGCTCATGTGGGCACCTCAAGCTTACGCCGGCAGTGCCAGTTATTGGCAGCCCGCCCCGACCTGAAAATAACCAGCCTAAGGGGCAACGTGCAAACCCGTTTGGGCAAATTAGATGCAGGCGATTACGATGCCATCATCCTTGCCACCGCCGGCCTTCTTCGCCTTGAACTACAAGATCGTATTGCTCAAGCCATGAGCGATGGCATTAGTTTGCCAGCCGGTGGTCAAGGTGCCGTGGGCATTGAATGTCGTGTAGATGACGACATAACAAAAGCCTTATTGGCGCCACTAAACCATGCGCCTACCGCTGCCCGCGTTATGAGTGAGCGCGCCATGAATAAACGTTTACAAGGCGGATGCCAAGTGCCTATCGCTTGTTATGCCACACTTAATGGCGATGAACTTTTCTTACGGGGCTTGGTGGGCAGCGAAGACGGTCAAGAGATCATTCGCAGCCAGGTTACTGGTAATGTCTCCCAAGCTGAACAAATTGGCATTCAAGCCGCTGAAGATTTATTAGCACAAGGTGCCGCGCGTATACTCAGTGATGTTTATGGTCACAAGGTAGACTAAATGCTTCAGCCTACCCATAAGGGCTCTGTGCTTTTCACTCGTCCCCTGGGCCAAGGTGAAGAACTCGTGACGGCGCTTGAAGATCATGGCTGGCATTGTATTCGCCAGCCATTACTAGAAATTCAGCCCTTCCAAACTGATTCGCATACCGAATTTCTTGCCATCAAACAGCATATTCTCAATTTGTGTGATTTTGATGTGGTGATCAGTGTCAGCAGCAATGCCTCTACCCTCGCGGTAGACTGGATTGATCAATACTGGCCACAAATACCAGAAGGCATTCATTGGTATGCGGTAGGCCCCAGTAGTGCATTACCCTTTAAAAAGCTTGGCATAGAGTTCATCGTCCCTGCTAAAAATCATAGTGAAGGTCTGTTGTTGCTAGATGGCCTTCAAGATATGACCCACAAAAAAGTCTTAATTTTAAGGGGCAAAGGAGGCCGTGAGTTATTAGCTGACACCTTAAAATCCCGAGGGGCCAGTGTTCAATATGCTCAGCTATATGAACGAGTTCCGCTGCGCTTTTCAGATGGTGAACTTGCAAAGCTACTCAGCCAAAGGCAAATACATTATGCTTTAATCACCAGTGCTGAAATGGCTCAACAACTGGCTCATGAACTAACGCCACTTAGTGCGGGCTTAAATCTGTATTTAATTGTACCCAGTGAGCGCATCGCCAAAATAGCCACGACACTTGGCTTTGAAAAAGTACACGTTTGTGGGCATTTAAAAGCTGAAAACCTATTGGCTAGCTTAGATAGCATTTCAGTTCGTTAATGGGCCAAGCCCTGTTATGACCAACATTTATTTGTTTATATTATTTATAAAAGGGAATACACCGTGAGCGAGAACAAGACACCTATCCCTGGTAAGCCATCATCACCTACCAACAAGCCTGAAAAAGCTCAAAGCGCGAAAAATAAACCACAACAAAAGCAAATCAAAAAATCACCTTGGATTTTGTGGGCCGTTATTGCCCTTGTTTTTGTATTGGCCGTGGGCTTTTTTCAATACCGAGTTGAGACGCTTATTAAGCAAAACAGCGCCCTTGAAAGCCATATCCAACTATTAGATCGTGACTTTAAAGCCCAAACGAAAGATCAACTCACTAAAAGCGCCGAACAAGGACTACAGCTTAAGCAACTAGCCAGCATGGACAAACAATTAGGTTCCATGCAACAAACCATCAATCAAATTCCAGGGGCCAAAATGGACGACTGGAAACTGGCCGAAGTGGAGTATTTGTTAAGACTGGGCAATCAAAGGGTTAATTTACAACAAGAGCTCAGCGCAGCATGGGCCCTATTTGATGCCAGCAACCAAATTTTGGCCAGTTTAGATGACCCCGGTTTACTCATAGTTCGTGAAAAAATTGCCGAAGAAATGTTATTGCTAGGCCAAGATAAAAAAATAGATCGCCAAGGTATCTATACACAAATCCAAGCGCTAAAGGCCAGCATTCACCAAGACATTCAGCCTCCAACCAGCTTTACAAATCAGGCACTTAATAATGTTGATGCCCAAAGTAATGCAGTTAATGAAGGCAGTATCAGTTTAATGGCCCAACTTAAATCCTTAGTAAGCCTTAAAAAATCAGACAAACCATTTGATGCACCGCTTAATACTCAGCAATACCAACTCCTGGAACACAGCTTACGTCTTATGCTTGAACAGGCTCAATGGGCGTTATTAAAAGCCGATCAAACCTTATATGAAGCCAGCCTCACAAATGCTAATCAGTGGATAGACAGCAAGCTTCGCCATCATAAGGCGGCGAGCCTAAGTGAAAGTATTAAACAGCTTAAAGCCCAAAACATTCAAATAAACATTCCCGATGTTAGTCAGTCACTGCGTTTATTGCGTCAGCTGTTGTCAGATAGAACCCATAGGCCGAGCGACATAAACAGTGAGAAAAATGAGGCTGTTACCCAACCTATTACGCCTACCATGAAACCCATTGTTAAGAAGACAGCGGAGCAAGCCTAATGAACTTTCGCTTACTCATTTTTATCGCCACATTAGTATTAGGCTCCTTCGTTGGGAATTTATTACTCCAAGACAGTGGCTACATATTAATTAGTTTTCATAACTGGGTATTTGAAACCAGCCTATGGGTGTTTATTGCTTTAATAACCGCCACGTTAGTTTCTGGTTATGTTTTTATTCAATTGATGATGAGCCTAATAAGAAGCCGAACCAGTTATCGTAACTGGCGTTCTGAGCGCGGACTTAAACACGCCATTTCTAAAACAGTGAAAGGCCTTATTTCTTTAGCAGAAGGAAATTGGAAGCAAAGCGAGAAGCTATTACTGGCTGGTGCCAAAGGCAATGGGAAAATCATCAATTATTTAGCCGCCGCACGAGCTGCCCATCAAGCCGGAAATTACCCACATAGCGACGAATTATTAATTGAAGCCAACAAAAGCACCAATGGTGCAGAACTTGCTGTGGGCCTTCAGCAGGCTCAGTTTCAAATTGAACGAAAGCAATACGAACAAAGCCTTGCAACCTGTTTACGTTTGAAAAAAACGTTTCCTAAGCATCAGTATGTTAATAATTTATTATTAAAAACCTACACGAAACTTGAAGACTGGCAATCGGTATTGGCATTATTACCTGCCTTTAATAAATACAAATTATTGCCCAATAAAGAAACCATTAAACTTGAAATTAAAGCTTATGACGAACTTATCACCAATCTCGTAAACTCACGTAACGCCAGTAGTAAAGATCCTAAGGTTATGTTCGAAATGTGGGATAAGGTTCCTAAACGCATTTTAAAGCAGCTTGATTTTGTGCCTATTGCTCAGAATTTTTTTGCTCACATAATTACCTTAAATGATCATCATCAAGGGGAGATGGCATTACGTCAGTTCCTATCCATTCATTGGAACGAAGAGCTTATTCGTCAATATGGATGTCTGCAGGGAAAAGATAGCAAACGCCAATTACTTTTTGCAAAAGATCAATTAAAGCAACGTCCCAACGATGCCATGTTATTACTAACACTGGGGCGTTTGTCTTTATTAAATGAGGATTTCGATGAAGCCTTATTTTATTTTGAATCCAGCTTACATCAAGAAAGCCATTTCGAAACGCGTAATGAATTGAGTCGTTTATATATGGCCAATCATGACACAGTGAAAGCATTGGAAATGGTAAAATTAGGTTTAGGGCCTATATTGCCGAAATTGCCCTTGCCTAACGCCCCTCTGCCAAGTTAAGGGGAAGGCTTTTAAATAAAAAACCTTAATCACCTTTAGGCCTTTTTTAAGACAAAATATCACCATTGCGGACACTGGCACGAAATCATAAAAGACTCAGCCTTACCCCTCTATATTGTTAATTGCGTAAAATTAAAAAATAACAATAAATAGGTAAGGCCATGACATCTCAATCATCCAGTTCTCCTAACACACCCCTTTTAAATATTTCAACATCTCCCATAAGACACATCATAGGCACAGGATTACTGGCCTTATTATGTGGTAATGCAGTGGCTGAATCGCAAGTTGAATGGGCCGAACGCGCCCTTTCGATTCAGAACTCATTAGACAATGATGCCCCCTTAGCCCAATCAACTTGGGTAGGAAGCCATAACTCATTTGCCAATGCCGACGACGATAACTTAATGGATTTCAATCAGTCGTCCTCTTTAAAAGAGCAAATGGAGCAAGGAGTTAGAGAGCTGGTATTTGACTTACACTACGACAGCTCCGCCATTCGCATGTGCCATAACAACGTAACTTCTTTCGGCGAGTGCATTGACGGTATTACGGGGAACCGGAAATTTTATAAGGGCCTAGAAGATATTAGAGACTGGATAAAAGATGGCAATGATGACCAAGTTATTTTGTTAAAACTTGAACTGGCCAGCGATGCTAAAAACAATATTAACAAAGTAGAGAAAAAGATCGACGGAAAGATATACGACTATGTGTACCGCACAGAACTCACCGACACACATGGTGATTATGGCAAAGACGGTTGCACCGAGCTAGAAAGCGCAACCCTTACAAAGTCTAAAGTACTTAATGCTGGTAAAAACATCATCATATTCAACACTGAAAATTGCATCGGCGACAACGGTTTCAATGACATGTCATTTTACGGTGGTGATAATATCGATGTAGAAAACAGCGTTTCTGATTTTAAAGGGTGGTCAACAGAAAAGAAAAATACAGTTTTCTCACGAAACAAAGATGGCACCACAAGAGATGGTCAACTAGGCAGTAGCAGCGCCAACATGCACCCAAGTGATGTTCATGACTATATGTTAGCTGGATTAAACATATTTGAATTATACGGCTATGGCGCGTCAGGCTCTAGCTGGAAAGTAAATGGTGAGTATCCTGTAGGCCCAGAAGATATGGTTTGGAGCTGGTCTGAAAGCAGTTACGAACCCAATGGCACGGGCAGCTGTGCTCAGCTTTCTTCAAGCGATGATCGATTTGTAGATACCAGCTGCAGTGGTGAATTTTACGCTGCCTGTCGTAAACTTGTCGAAAGCGACGGCAGTCGTGCCATTAACAGCTGGGCCATCACCACGCAAAAAACCACCTTAGCTAATGCCGATACTCTTTGCCTTCAAGAAAACAGCGGTGACTATTTCTTTGCTACCCCAAGAAATGCCATGGAACTTCAAGAGCTTAATAGCGTGCGCAGTGAAGCAGCATTGAGCAGTGAAAACATTTGGCTTAATTATCAATTAACGTCAGGTAAGTGGGTAGCCGATATAGGCGAAGCTGACTCTGATATGCAAATGAGTTGTGATGCAGGTATTGCCACGACTATCTGTGATCACATTGATGAATACCTAGATCTAAATAACTAATTTAATTATTTAGATCCTTCAGTCATCGACTAGGGCAAAGCTTCATATTTGATAATTATAATGAAGCTTGGCCCTCTCTTAATACCTTTACTAGCCACACAAATAAGTACCAGTACCCACCGCAATTAAATCATCAAGCTGATTTTTAAATTCCATGCGCGTCACCGCCACTTTATTGCCAATTCGTAAAATACTGGCATGAGCAAAAAACTCTTCCCCTTTACCGGGTCGCAAAAAATCCACGCGCATGTCTATGGTGCCCAGTTTAGAGAGGGTTTTCATTTTTTCTTCTATGGGAAGGTCTCCCATGCGGGCGTAACTGCCCACTAAGGCTGCTGCGCCACCTGCCACATCTAAAGCACTAGAAATAACCCCGCCATGTAAAATACCTTGCATCCAATTGCCAACTAATTCGTCACGCATTTTCATTTTAAAAATGACTTCAGCATCCGTAAAGCTATGAACTTCTAAACCCACATGGCGGTTAAACGGAATTTGCTGCATGAAATCCAGCGCCATCTTTAGCTCTGTCTTTTTGAAAACTGTTTGCATAGTGCACCTGTAAATATATCGATTCAGGTTAATGTCACCTGATATTTTATTGTTATTTAAAAACTTAATTGAAAATAATGAGACCATCCCACAAGTTTATTGTGGGATGGTAAAGAGGCAGCTTGTTAAGCTAATGTCGTAGACATGGCTTGTATAGATTCACGTTTATTCACAGCCGTTTATTTAACGGCGTCTATCGTGTAGTTTTTCTACCCACTTCAACAGCTTTTGTGGCGCATGATTGCGCTTCCACTCACCGGCCACATATTTATTGGCTTCCATCATAGTAGGGTAAGCATGGATAGTGCCCAGTATTTTGTTAAGCCCTAAACCGTTTTTCATGGCAAAAACAAATTCGGCAATTAGTTCGCCAGCCATTGCCCCCACAATCGTGGCGCCCAGGATCTTGTCTTTTCCTGGCACCGTTAGCACTTTTACAAACCCCGAAGCCGCTTTGTCTACAATTGCCCTGTCTAATTCCCCTAAATCAAAGCGGGTCACTTCAAATGCAATACCTTGCGCTTTAGCCGTTTCTTCGTTCAAGCCCACCCTGCCCACTTGTGGCGCGGTATACGTGGCCCAAGGAATAACAGAGTAATCCACTTTGAATTTTTTGAAATGACCAAAAAGCGCATTTACACTTGCATACCATGCCTCATGAGCAGATACATGGGTAAATTGATAGCCCCCAATCACATCACCTACCGCAAACACACCCGGCATACTGGTTTGCAAGTTTTCATCCACCGCAATATTACCGCGCTCATCTAATTGAATATTTAGATTCTCTAAACCATAACCCTTGGTATTAGCTTCACGGCCTACTGCTATGATCAAGGCGTCAAACTGAATTTCTTGCAAGCCGTTTGGTGTTTTCAAAATGGCTATTTTTTTGCCATCTTCAATTTTGTACGCTTCGGGTAATGTATTGAGCAATAGCTGGATGTTTTCACGCTCAAATTGCTCGGTAACGGCCTTTACCACATCACTGTCTTCACGCCCTAAAATTTGTGGCGCTGGGTCTACCATGGTCACCTGACTGCCTAATCGGTGAAAGCTTTGGGCTAACTCACAACCTATGGGACCAGCCCCCACCACCAATAATGATCTAGGCTGCTCCTTAATTTCCCATAACGTATCTGAGGTGTAATAGCCCACCTCCTCTAGTCCTTTCACAGGAAATACTTTTGGCCGCCCACCGGCTGCAATAATAAGATTGCGAGCAGTACGGCGCTCGACTCCCTGTTCTGTTTTAATCTCCACTGTCCAAGGATCAATAATGGTAGCTTGACCAGTAATGCAATTCACACCCAAGTCTGTGTAGCGCTCAATGCTGTCATGAGGCTCCACTTCTTTAATACCATCATGAACCGACTGCATTACTTCACTAAAATTCACCTTTACATCTGTTGCGTGTATGCCTACTTTTTTAGCCTCTTTCATATCATGGGCCAAGGCAGCGGCATGAATAAGCGCCTTAGAGGGAACACAACCGGTATTTAAACAATCCCCCCCCATCTTATGCTTTTCAATTAATGTCACTTTAGCTTTCGTGGCTGCGGCAATATAAGCACTCACCAAGCCACCCGCACCAGCACCAATCACCAGCAAATTGTCATCAAACGACTTAGGACGGTTAAAGCCTTTTAATAGGGTGCGTTTTTTTATTCCCGCTAAAACAGTGCGCGTCATCCAAGGAAATATAGCCAACAAAATGAATGATCCAAAGATACCCGGCGTTAATATGCCGCTTAAGGATAAATCATCTAGCTGACCCAGTTGTGCCCCTGCATTGACGTATACAGCTGTGCCGGCCAACATGCCTAACTGAGAGACCCAATAAAACGTAATGGTCCGTATGGGCATTAAACCCATCACAAGATTAATAACAAAGAACGGAACGATAGGAATAAGGCGCAATGTAAACAGATAAAAGGCGCCGTCTTTTTCAATACCTGCATTAATGGTTTTTAAATAATCAGCAAACTTATCTTGCACCCAGTCTTTAAACAATAAGCGCGAGATAACAAAAGCCAAGGTGGCCCCCATGGTGGATGCAAAACTAATCAGTAGCAGTCCCCAACCAAACCCGAAAATGGCACCACCTATTAGTGTCATGATCGCCGCGCCAGGTACTGATAAGGCAGTCATCACCACGTAAATCGCAAAAAATAATAAACCGGTGAAAATGGGCTGCTCGCTAAAGCGTTGTTGATAAAACTCTGGGCTTAAATACTGCTGCGCATCGAATACAAAAAGCGCACTAACGGCTAACGCCAATAGCAGCACAATGATTATTTTTTTCATTATAATTCCCAGTTTTAAAGATTAACTCTATGACAAGCATAGCCAAATATTGTTTCTAACGTTTTTATAACAACTATCTAACATTTTTGAATCAGCTAATAGCCGGTGATTGTTTGCATAATCCAGAATAAGCCAGCATATATACGCCCCTTGCAGTACAATTAAGGTTATTCACATTTTTACAGAACAGCCAAGGCAATTCGGGCCTTATACGTTCTATGCCAGCGATAAATTGACACTAAATGGAGTGAACATGGCCTTCTCTGACGCTCAGCGCTTTTTCCCAGAAACCCGTATGCGCCGAATGCGTAGCGATGATTTTAGCCGTCGCTTAATGCGCGAAACCCAACTGACTGTAAACGATTTAATTTACCCCATGTTCATTTTAGATGGTAAAGGCCAACGAGAAGCCATTATTTCTATGCCGGGTATTGAGCGTTTGTCGATCGATTTGGCCGTTAAAGAGTGCCAGCTATTAAGTAAATTGGGCGTGCCCGCAGTGGCCCTTTTCCCGGTAACCCCTGATAGCCATAAAAGTGAAATGGCAGAAGAAGCCTACAACCCAGACGGCATTGCCCAGCGTGCAGTTAAAGCGATCAAGGACGCCTGCCCTGAGCTCGGTGTCATCACTGATGTCGCTCTTGATCCATTCACTACCCACGGCCAAGACGGCATTATCAATGACGCCGGTTATGTCTTAAATGACATCACAGTCGAAATATTGGCCAAACAAGCCCTAAGCCATGCTGAAGCTGGGGCCGACATAGTGGCTCCTAGTGATATGATGGATGGCCGCATTGGTGAAATTCGAGATGTACTAGAACAAAATCAACACATCAATACTCGCATATTGGCTTACAGTGCCAAGTACGCATCCGCTTATTACGGACCATTTCGAGATGCAGTAGGCAGCGCCGGAAACCTGGGTAAAGGTAATAAATTTAGTTACCAAATGGACCCGGGGAATGTAAATGAGGCACTGCATGAAGCAGGGCTAGATTTAGCCGAAGGAGCAGACATGCTAATGGTTAAGCCGGGCATGCCTTATTTGGATATTGTGCGGGCCGTTAAGGAAGAATTTAAAGCCCCCACTTTTGTTTACCAAGTGAGCGGCGAATACGCCATGCACATGGCGGCCATTCAAAATGGCTGGCTAGATGAAAAAGCCGTAATGATGGAAAGCCTAACGTGCATTAAACGGGCAGGAGCAGATGCCATTTTAACGTATTTTGCCAAAGCTGCCGCACTTGAGCTAAATAAGTAACAGCATCATTTAATAGGCATCTGATGTTATTTTCAGTGACCGTAAAAAAGCCAAGCATTTACACACTATAATAAATAACATCGCCACTCATATGGCACACCCACAAGCTTGAGATACATAATAAAAACACGGACATACGATAAGCATGAGCACCAGTAGCAGCCAGGACATAACAGAGAAACCCAGCATTGATTTAAACTCTCCTGAATTTTATTTCAATCGTGAACTTAGCCACATGCAATTTAACAAGCGTGTGCTTGAGCAAGCTCTCGACAAAAGTCATCCGCTGCTAAACCGTTTAATGTTTTTATGTATATTCTCTAGCAACCTAGATGAATTTTTTGAAGTGCGTGTGGCCAGTCTTAAAAAGCAAATGGCATTCAGCCGGGAAATCCCAGGGCCAGACGGCACCCCTCCTTCTGAAGTGCTTGAGCAAGTACACCACCTCACGGTGCAAACGGTAGAACATCAATATAAGGTTTTAAACGACCATTTATTTCCAGAGCTGGCCAAAGAAAATATTCGCTTTATTCGTCGTGGAGACTGGAATGCTGCTCAAAAGAAGTGGGTTAAAAAGTATTTTGAAGAAGAAATTCAACCGGTTATTAGCCCCATAGGATTGGATCCTTCTCACCCCTTCCCACGCTTGGTAAATAAATCTCTTAATTTTATTGTAGACCTAGAAGGTAAAGACGCTTTTGGGCGAAATACTGGTTTGGCTTTAATACCTGCTCCTCGTTCATTACCAAGGCTTAACCGTATTCCAGATGAGTTTTGTGATGGTGGAGATAATTATGTTTTCTTATCCAGCATGATCCACCAATTTGCAGATGACCTGTTCCCTGGCATGAAGGTAAAGGGCTGTTATCAATTTCGTTTAACACGAAATGCCGATTTAACCTTCGATAAAGAAGATGCCACCGATTTAGCCAGTGCCCTGCAAGATGAATTACATGCCCGCCATTATGGCGATGCCGTTCGCTTAGAAGTAGCCGATAACTGCCCAGATGAATTATGGCAATTTTTGTTGGTGAAATTCAATTTAACCGAACAAGATTTATATCGCGTAAATGGCCCTGTCAATTTACACCGCTTAATGGCTGTGGCGGCAGAAGCCAAGCGCCCTGAACTGCGCTACCCAATTTTCACACCCAGTATCCCTAAGGGCTTAAAAGGTAAAAAAGATTTCTTTGAAGCCATTAAAAAAAGTGATCAGCTTTTATTGCATCCCTTTCAAAGCTTCACACCCGTAGTCGATCTTATTCGCACAGCCGCAAAAGACCCTGATGTACTGGCCATTAAGCAAACCCTGTATCGCACCGGTGCTAAATCAGAAATTGTGGATGCTCTTGTGGAGGCTGCCCGTAAAAGCAAAGAGGTCACTGTGGTAATAGAGCTACGGGCTCGATTTGACGAAGAAGAAAACTTACGTCTTGCCAACCGCTTACAAGAAGCAGGCGCCGTGGTGGTGTACGGGGTGGTGGGGTATAAAACTCATGCCAAGATGATGCTTATTGTGCGCCGTGAAAACAAAAAACTACGTCGCTATGCACACCTTGGCACCGGCAATTACCATGCAGGCAATGCCCGTTTGTACACAGACTACAGCCTGATTACCTGCGATAAAGACATCACTGAAGATGTTCACAAAGTATTTCAGCAGCTAACCGGCATGGGTAAAACCTTAAGTATTAAGAAGCTCTTCCATGCACCGTTTACGTTACACAAAGGATTGTTTTCGCTCATTTCTGCTGAAGCAGAGTTTGCAAAGAGCGGTAAAGAGGGCCGAATTATCGTCAAGGTTAACTCATTGACCGAGCCCAAAATAATTCAAGCCCTATACAAAGCCAGCCAGGCGGGCGTAAAAATAGATTGCATCGTACGGGGTACTTGCCGAATAGTGCCCGGTATACCAGGGGTCAGTGAAAACATTCAGGTACGCAGTAATATTGGCCGCTACCTTGAGCACACCCGAGTGTATTATTTTGGCAACAATGGCGAGACACGTATCTTTGGCTCTAGTGCCGATTGGATGGAGCGCAACCTTTTAAATCGCGTTGAGGTCTGCTTTCCCATAGAAAATGAAAAATGGGTTAGGCGGGTCACAGAAGAATTAAACTTATATTTACAAGACAATTGCCAAAGCTGGCTTTTACAACGTGATGGCAGTTACGTAAAAATTGTAAAAAATGAAGAAGACGAAGATTGCAATGCGCAAAAAATATTAATGGAGAAATTCTCTATTTAAACATTCATGCGCTCAGCGAGCGCATGAAACGCCCTTTTATTTAAAGCGTAAATCAAACTTGGCTTCGGTTAATATCTTCTGCTCACTCTGCAAGTCTCGCTCTGTCATGGCATGGCTCTCTAAATAACCTTCAGGGAAAATTAAATCTATTTCGGCTTTATCCACTGCAAACTCAGGTTCAATAACGGCTTCCACGTCTCGGTTATGATGCAGTAAAACCGCCAAACGCAAAATAACGGTTAAGCGCCTTAAAGCATTACGGCGCCCTTTGGATAAACTGGGAAATTCTTGAGAAGAAAATTTACGTCTATGGCTGCGCAATAAAATAGCCAAAATTTCTTGAGTAGGCTTACTAAAACCAGGCATATCACTGTATTGCACCAGATAAGCGCCATGTTTGTGATACTGGTTATGAGCAATGGCCAAGCCCATCTCGTGTAAATCACTGCTCCAACGCAAATAGTCTTCGTATTCTGTTTCGTCTAATTTCCAGTTATGGCGCACCTGATAATACAAATTTATAGCAGTATTTTTCACATTATTAGCGTGAGGAATGTCCACTAAAAATCTTTCCTGCATGGCTTTTACAGTGAGCTCTCGCACATCTTCGTGCTTCACCCGGCCCAATAAATCATACAAAGCACCCTCACGCAGAGCGCCATCACTGTACTTTAAGGTTTTAATTTCTAAGCTTTGGAATATAGCGATAAGAATGGCAACCCCTGCTGGGAACACTTGAAGGCGCTGATCTTTAACACCTTTAATGCTCAGGTCATCCACATGTTTATGCTGAATGATGATTTTTTTTAATTCCAGCAAAGCTTTTAGGTTAATGCCAGAGTCCGTTAATTCGTACGCTTCTAATACTCGATTAACTGCCCGCATGGTGCCAGAGCTACCCACTACGTTATGCCAGCCTAACCTTTGATATTGAAAACGAATAGCAGAAAGCTCACCTAAGGCACTGGAAATGGCGCGGTTAAAGTTGCCTTCATTTAGTTTGCCATCAGGAAAATAGCGATCACTGTAACTGACACACCCCATGTGCAAACTTTCTAAGCGAATAGGTTTAAAACGCTCGCCAATCACAAATTCGGTACTGCCACCGCCAATGTCGATCACCAAACGCTTACCATCATCGTCACTCTGGGTGTGAGCCACGCCCAAGTACACAAGGCGCGCCTCTTCAATTCCAGAGATCACTTCAATGGGAAAGCCCAAGGCTTGTTCCGCTTGAGCCATAAATACATGGCTATTACTGGCGGCCCTTAGGGTGTTGGTGCCCAGTATCACCACTTGGCTTTTATCAAGTGCAGACAGACTTTGCCCAAAGCGTTTTAAGCAAGCTAGGGCACGCTCTTGTGCATCTGGGGCAATGCCTGAAATGGGGTCAAGTCCTGCTGCTAGCTGAACCTTTTCACCGCGTTTTTCGATGATTTGCACCTGGCCATTAATCAAACGAGCCAGTACTAAATGAAAGCTGTTTGAACCAAGATCGATAGCCGCCAACATTTGCTGACTTTGAACACTGTGTTCCATTAACAAGGATGCCCTATGTGAAGTGCCCCTATTTTGCATGCTACAAGCCAATATGCCAGCAAAACAGAGCACCCATTAGAGGTATTCACAGATGCAGACATCTTTAAAGGCCACATTGAATGCTTTACCTAATTACGCCAGATGCTATGATTAGCCCATCGCAATCTCGCAGATTTGCCTGCGAACTTAACCCTGCGGAACCAATAGAGTAGCAATCAACATGAGCGAAAAAATCCTAGCACTTACCGATGCTTCCTTTGAAGCTGACGTGATCAATTCTGATATTCCTGTACTGGTAGATTACTGGGCCGAATGGTGTGGTCCCTGCAAAATGATCGCCCCTGTACTGGAAGAGATCGCTGAAGAATACGAAGGCAAACTAAAAGTTGCCAAACTGAACATTGATCAAAACGAAGCGACGCCACCTAAGTTCAGCGTACGTGGCATCCCAACTCTAATGATCTTCAAAGGCGGCAACGTTGAAGGCACTAAAGTAGGCGCGTTGTCTAAGTCTCAATTGACTGCCTTCATCGACAGCACGATCTAAGCAAAGGTGCCACCTTCAAGGTGGCAATGGAGTCATTGTAAAACTCCAGCAGCATTTGGCTCACAAGGAAGTGACAAAAAAGTAGTATTTTGGCAAAATCATGATCAATTCTGTACCAGCAATAGCAGCTTTTTTAACCTGTTGGTGGACTAGAAAAATAAAAGCGTCTATAGTGAATCCATAATAACTTTATACAGAGCGTCCCGCTCACTCAAGCAACACCAAACCCTTCTGGCCAACCTGCAAGCACCCAATCTAATATGAACCTTACCGAACTTAAGAAAAAATCCGTTGCCGAGCTCCTTCGACTCGCTGAAGAAATGGGCATGGAGAACGTTAGTCGTTCACGTAAACAAGACCTTATTTTTACCATTTTAAAACGTCATGCCCGTGGCGGTGAAGACATATACGGCGACGGCGTGCTTGAGATCTTACAAGACGGCTTCGGTTTCTTGCGTTCATCTGATGCCTCTTACCTTGCAGGGCCTGATGATATTTATGTTAGCCCAAGTCAAATTCGTCGCTTTAACATGCGTAAAGGTGACTGTGTTGCCGGTAAAATTCGCCCACCTAAAGATGGCGAGCGTTATTTTGCACTTCTAAAAGTAAATGACGTAAACGGCGAAGCCCCAGAGAAATCCAAAAACAAAATCTTGTTTGAAAACCTAACACCTTTGTTTCCAAACGAGCGCTTTACCCTTGAACAAGGCAGCGGCAGTACTGAAGACATCAGTAACCGCATCATTGACCTGATTGCCCCAATTGGTAAAGGTCAGCGTGGACTTATCGTGGCACCGCCTAAAGCGGGTAAAACCATGCTGTTGCAAACGGTTGCCCAGTCTATTACCCACAACAATCCAGAAGTTGAACTCATCGTATTGCTAATAGATGAGCGCCCTGAAGAAGTAACCGAAATGAAGCGCAGCGTGCGCGGCGAAGTGGTTGCCTCTACCTTTGATGAGCCACCTGCTCGTCACGTTCAAGTAGCTGAAATGGTCATCGAAAAAGCCAAGCGCCTAGTTGAACATAAACGTGATGTGGTAATCCTGCTTGACTCTATTACCCGTTTGGCTCGTGCTTACAACACCGTAATCCCTTCCTCTGGCAAGGTACTAACTGGTGGTGTTGATGCACACGCTCTAGAAAAGCCGAAACGCTTCTTTGGTGCCGCACGTAATGTTGAAGAAGGTGGCAGCTTAACCATTATCGCCACCGCCTTGGTTGATACCGGCTCTAAGATGGACGAAGTTATTTACGAAGAATTTAAAGGTACCGGTAACCAAGAATTACACCTTGACCGTAAAGCCGCCGAGAAGCGTATTTACCCAGCCATGAATATTCGTAAGTCAGGTACTCGTCGTGAAGACTTGTTAATGCCAGAAGCTGAACTTCAGCGTTTGTGGATCTTGCGTAAAATCATGGCCGATCAAGAAGACATTCAAGCCATTCAGTTCATGGTGGATCGCCTTAAAAACACCAAGACCAATGATGAATTTTTCTTAACCATGAAAGGCTAATCATTCTGTTAATGATGCGCTAATCAAATAATGTTTCACCCAACAAAAGCAGCTTCGGCTGCTTTTGTTTTATTCAGAAAAGATAACCCTGATGAAATATAAGGATTTACGCGATTTTATAGCTCAGCTTGAAAAGCAAGGTCAGCTAAAGCGTATTACTCAGCCGGTTGACCCCAAGCTTGAAATGACTGAAATCTGCGACCGTACTTTGCGTGCGGGTGGCCCGGCGTTGTTATTTGAAAACCCCGTGGGTCATACCATGCCGGTATTGGCTAATTTATTTGGCACCCCCGAGCGTGTTGCCATGGGCATGGGTAAATCCGATGTATCGGCCCTTCGTGAAATTGGTGAGTTACTGGCTTATTTAAAAGAGCCCGAGCCACCAAAAGGCTTAAAAGATGCCTGGGAAAAATTACCTATTTTCAAACAAGTTTTGAACATGGGGCCGAAAATCATTAAAAAAGCACCGTGTCAGCAAGTGGTCATTGAAGGGGGTGATGTTGATCTGTCAACAATTCCTATCCAAACCTGCTGGCCAGGAGATGCAGGGCCTCTCATTACTTGGCCTTTGGTCATTACCCGCGGCCCCAATAAAGATCGTCAGAATCTCGGTATTTATCGCCAACAAGTCATCGCTAAAAATAAAGTGATCATGCGCTGGTTGAGCCATCGAGGTGGCGCATTAGACTTTCGTGAATTCCAACAAAAAAATCCCGGCAAACCTTATCCAGTTGCTGTGGCATTAGGGGCCGACCCTGCCACTATTTTAGGGGCCGTCACGCCCGTTCCTGACACCTTATCGGAATATGCCTTTGCAGGATTATTACGTGGCAGTAAAACCGAACTAGCCAATTGCATAGGCAGTGACTTGCAAGTGCCTGCTAGCGCCGAAATTGTATTAGAGGGTTTCATCTATCCAGATGAAATGGCCGATGAAGGCCCGTTTGGCGATCACACTGGTTATTATAATGAAGTAGATAGCTTCCCAGTATTTACCGTGGAACGCATCACCCATAGAAAAGACCCTATTTATCACAGCACTTACACTGGCCGACCACCGGATGAGCCGGCGGTTTTGGGCGTTGCCTTAAACGAAGTGTTTGTGCCTATTTTGCAAAAACAATTTCCTGAGATTAGCGATTTTTATCTGCCCCCTGAAGGCTGCAGTTACCGGATGGCGATCGTGACCATGAAGAAACAATATCCCGGCCACGCAAAGCGCGTAATGCTGGGAGTATGGTCTTTCTTACGACAATTCATGTACACCAAGTTTGTGATTGTCACCGACGACGACGTAAATGCCCGAGACTGGAATGATGTCATTTGGGCTATTACAACTCGCATGGATCCAACGCGAGATACAACATTAATAGACAACACACCCATTGATTACTTAGATTTTGCCTCACCAGTTTCAGGGTTAGGCAGCAAGATGGGGTTAGACGCTACTAATAAATGGCCAGGGGAAACTGACCGAGAATGGGGAGAACCCATCGTAATGGACCAAACCATTAAGGATCAAGTGGACCAAAAATGGCAAGATTTAGGCATTTTAGATGCTTTAACTGACGAGCCCACGGCCAAGTAGATAACAACTAAACTAATAGCTATGACACACCAAATTCTCATACAACCAAAAGGGCTGCGCTTTGAAGCGCAACCTGATGAAGATTTAATTAGCGCAGCGGCTCGAGCGGGTATTCGCATTCGTAAAAGCTGCGCCAATGGCAACTGTGAGATTTGTAAAGCCAAGCTAGTAGCAGGAGTTGTGAATACCCCTGAAGGCCGATTTGACGCTACTCACCCTGATGTAAACCCGCTTTTGCCGTGTGTTAGCCGCGCACAAAGCGACTTAATTTTGGAGCTAGACAAGGTGCTGGCCCCTGGAGAAATTCCTTTGCAACATATTGCTTTTCAAGTGCAAGGTGTCACGCCATTAAGCGAGCACGTTTATCAAGTAGACCTACTGGCGCCAGCGGGCAAGCTTGCCGACTACCACGCAGGCCAATATCTCGAACTGTTAATTGACGGTGGCGAGTTTCCATTTACCATTGCCAGCGCACCCGGTAAAAGAGAGCTAGAACTGCACCTAGGTGTAGACCCAGAGAATGCCTCTAGCCTGCAAATATTAAAATATTTACAAAGTAACCCTACAGTACGGGCACGCTTACCCAAAGGTGACGTTTGGTTAAAGCCCGAGCTCAACCAATTAAACTTACACGACCCGCTGGTTTTTATTGTGGCAGGTACTGGTTTCGCTCAAGCGAAAGCCATGATTGAAGAGCAGTTTAAGCATCAGCACAGCGCCCTATCTTTGTACTGGGTCAATCGTGAGGCTCATAGCTTATACAGCGATCTTCCTAAACAATGGGCTGACAAAGGGCTAATCAATTACCACCCCATGACTAGCGATTGCAGTGACTGCGAATTCTTTTCAAAGCAAACCGTACAAGACAAAATTGCCAATGAAATAAATGACATTAGCTCGATTCAAGTGGTGGCCTGCGGCGGCCCAAAATTTGTTTATAGCGTACTAGATGGTTTAGAGGATAAGGGCTTGAAGCAAACCCAAATGCAAAGTGATGTATTTGCTTACGCGCCAAGACCTGAGTAATCAGTGGCAGGAAAGGGCTTTGTATGCAAAGCCCTTTTTTATTGCCTTACGCTTTTTTAGCCATCATCGAAAACAATAAATTCGGCGCCAAGCGTTTAATCCATAAAGCCGCCATGGATATTCCTTCCCCCACAGCAATCTCTTTTACGCCCTTATTCATCTTCGCAACAATCACTTGGGCACATTTATCCACATCCATGCCCGCAGCAATATCATCGTCATCTATACCAAAATCACTGCCATCACCCACCACGGCATTTTTAGAAACGTCGGTTTTGATAAAGCCTGGTGTAATGGTGCTTACACTAATACCGTGTTGAGTAACCTCTGCCCGTAAGGCATCAAAGAAGCCCATCACTGCATGCTTAGCCGCACAGTAACCTGTGCGCAGTTTTACGCCCACCTTACCGGCTACGCTTGATGTCACGGCAATATGGCCACTGCCCTGTGACACCATATGCGGCAGCACTGCCTTGGTTAATGCAATCTGCCCTAATACATCTACGTCTAATAACGTGCGATACGTACTTAAGCTGGTTTCTAGGCATAAGGAACGTTGTGATATGCCCGCATTGTTAATTAACACATCAATGCGATTAAAGTGCTTAAGCACCGTGTTTACTTTATCAAGCATTGAATCCACTTCTAACACATCCAATGGCAATACCAGTACATCACTATCCATCGCACCAGCTGCTAAACAGGCTTGTTTTACACGCTCTAATTCAGTGACCCGCCGAGATGACAACACCAACTGGGCACCTTGTTTTACATATTGTTTAGCCAGTGCCTCACCAATGCCGCTGGACGCGCCTGTTATCCACACTACTGCCATACATCACCTTTTTATTGTTATTAAAATTCCCCAATACTATCTGGTAAAGCCATTCATCCTGCAAGCAACAGTCAGTTACCCTCACTTTTCCTAAAAAGGCCAGTTGCTACAGATCTAAATATTTTTAACAATATAGATCGATTTTTAAATACTGATATTAAAACTGGAACAATAACCATACATTTATTCTAATTTGGAATGAAATGTATGCCAATAATGCCTCTTATCAACAATCTTAAGAATACTTAATCTAGCCACATCAAAATTAACCGATGCACAGAACATGGCCAGTTACCTTAGAAGTCTCATTACAGCCCTTTTGTTAAGCACTCTTTTAGTCGTCACCAGCGTTTACGGAATGACCTCTAGTAGCAGTGAAAATGCAGAGCCATTGCATATCCGTTCTCAATCTCCTGTACATGGACTTCGCTATACGCCAACACCTCTGGGCGCCCACGTACTTAAAGAAGGCGAGACACGAATTACAGCTGCCACGGATGTAAGCTCCATCTGGGCCAACGGTAACGATTTTGTAATGGACTTTAATATGACCGACACCCGCATAGATTTAGACCATGGCTTAGGAAACGGTTGGACGTTACGTGGCTCCATTGGTGAACGACGTATTATTAATGCCCATTTAGATCAACCCACCATCAATTTTCACAATGCCTTGGGTCTGGGTCAGGATGGCCGTCGTGATGTGGAAAAACATCGCACATTAATCGCGATTCCAGAATACGGTGTTTTGGTGACAGATTTTAACAACGAAAGCTTTTCTCGCCCCGTCATCGCTGGTGTTTCCAAACAGGTTTATCACAAACAAAACTTAGCGATTGCCATGACCGCACAAGCTCAGGTGGAAACGGCATCCACCAGCTGGACCCAGCAAGGCAGTATGGATACCAGTTTGCAATTAGATGCATCAAAGCGTTTACGACACTTCAGTTTACATGGCTCGTTTGCCTATACCTGGTTTGAACAAGATAATTTTTTAGGCTTACCCATGCGCAGCAGCCTTTACCATGGCTCTGGTAGTTTTCAGTGGCATCAAAGTAAAAGTGACTCTTGGGTTTTACAGTATTTAGTGAATGAAGGGGCCGCCGATGGGGCGGGTGAATTAAAGAAAGTAAATCACGAAATGTCTTTGGGTTATCAAAGATATTGGCAAACCGTAAAAGCGGAATTTGCCATTACTGAGAACTTATTCCACCTCTACAACAGCCCAGATATTGCCTTTCATGGCAGCGTTACGGTGGCTATTTGAATAGAGATACCCAATAAATTACTCCCTCTTTTCCCTGCGCTTTAGGCCCGGGGATTTTTTAAATTCTCCATTAGAGAATAAGAGATGCGCTAGTGCCTAAATGCTCCACAAGGAAATCAATAAATAAGCGAGTTTTATTGGCAAGATGGCGACCACTTGGGTAGACCGCATAAATATCAATGGCCTCTCTTTGATAATCTTCTAATAAACATTCTAACTTTCCATTGCGAATCACATCCCCCACCAACCATTTGGGCACTGTCGCGATACCGTAACCATTTAGTAAGGCCTCCCGCGACGCCTCTGTATTATTGGTCAGTAAGCGGCCATCTACGCTCACCACGAATGGCTTCCCCTGATCAAAAAATTCTAACTGTTGGTAATTATCACGGCCGGTATACACAATCATCTCATGATTTTTTAACTCGCTTGGATGATGGGGTCGCCCATGTTTTTGTAAATAGCTTTTAGACGCCACTGTGACAAATGGTGTGCAGGCAATTTTTTTAGCCAATAAAGAAGAGTCACTTAAATTGCCCATGCGAATGGCTAAATCTAACCCTTCTGCCACCATATCCACCACCCTGTCATTAAGTGAAAGCTCGATTTTAATGTCAGGATAGCGCTGAAAGAATTCCCCCAATAAAGGAATGATGTGCAAACGGCCAAACGCCACGACGGTATTGATGCGTAAAGTGCCTTTGGGTTGTGTTTGCAGGTGCCCAACGTTTTGTTCGGCTTCTTCAATATCTTGTAAAATGGTTATGCAGCGCTCGTAATAGTCGGCTCCCACTTCAGTGAGGTGCAACTTGCGGGTACTGCGACTGAGTAATTTTGCCCCTAACCAAGATTCCAGCTCGGCAATATTTTTGCTGATAGTCGGTTGTGTGGTTTTTAATTCACGAGCCACCGCAGAAAAACTGCCCGACTCCACAACCCGAACAAACATATTCATGGCGGCAATTCGATCCATGCTGACCTCTTCTGGGCAGGCAACTAGAGCCACCCTCATTAATAGAATATTGGAATGAATTATATTCAATTAAAGCTACTTTTCACGAGTTTAGGAATAGATATATGATGAGCTTATGAATATTACACATGAGCCCTTTTAAATGGCCCTAGATCAGCGTTTGGCCGAGCTAAATACACAGGCCTGCCACGAATTACCCGCCCAAGAGGTGGCGATACTGCAACGGGCCTCGGCTACGTTACGAAAAAGTGGCATCACCGAACAATGCTTACAAGTAGGTGAAAGCGCGCCAGATTTTTCAATGAATGACCAATATGGCAATTCAATCACGCTTTCCTCATTCTTGAGGAGCGGGCCGGTGGTGATTAATTTCTTTCGTGGCTTCTGGTGCAACTATTGTCAGGCAGAATTAGAAGCCTACCAAGGCATGCTTGGGGCACTTAAAGAATTGAACTGCCATTATTTGGCAATATCACCGAACACCCCTAAAGAAAAACAGCCACAAGCAGCCGATCATTATTTTCAAATTACCGATATGGATAATCGTATCGCCAAAAAGTTTGGCATTGTTTATGAGGTAGAACAAAATCAAAAAGAGTTGTTTAGCCGTTGGGGGGTAGATTTAGCCAAATTGAACCATACCGATAAATGGGAACTGCCATTACCGGCCACCTACATCATTTCAAAAAGTGGCTGTGTGGAATTTAAATTTGTACACAGTGATTACCGTAAGCGTCTAGAGCCAGAAACGGTTTTAGAGCACTTGCAAGTGCTGCAGCTATAGCCACGAGATCAATAAACTATGAATTCCAGCCATTAAAATAACTGAATGGCTGGCTTTGCATAATACATTTTAAAATCTCGTATTATAAAACTCGATTGCGACTCCCCATGGCTTCAATCTCATAAATGTTGATCTGCCCATTGGCAACTCGAACTCTTACATATTGAATTTCCTGTACTGGAGAAAATTTACAATTTATTTTTCCTTCGCCTAAAGAAAAACTAGAGCAAGGCTCACCACCAGAAAATTGGGCTGTGGCACTCCAAGCTTCACCGTCTTTTGAAATCTCAATGTATTTATTTGGATCGGAGGTATCAAGAGACAAATCATTAAGATAAATACTTAACTCAGTTACTTCGGCCAATGAAGTAAAGTTAACCGTCACCGCATCATCTGCAATATTACCGGCCCAATATAAAGAAGTTGTACTATCACCATCGGTTACAGAAGCGGCACTGTTTTCATCATAGCTAGCCGTCACCTTGGCCCCATTGCTGGGCAAAGCAAGATTACCAGTGATCGTGTTTGAGGTAGTACTATGGTCTGATCCACCTCCACCACAGGCGGTAAGTAAACTTAATGTTAGTAGAATAGAAATAAGCTTCATTTCAAAGTCCTTTTTAAAATAATCTCTTAGGAATGCAACAGGCATAAAAAAACCAGCTTAAGTAAGCTGGTTTTTAGGAATAAATGGTGCCCAGACGCGGAATCGAACCACGGACACGAGGATTTTCAATCCTCTGCTCTACCGACTGAGCTATCTGGGCATCAAACAAGCTGTCGCTCGTTGAGGTGCCGTATTAAACCCGTATTCGCTTTTTGTGTCAAGCCAGTTTTTATTTAATTACTGTTATAATTCAGCAACATACAACTTTTGGTTATTTTGTAACCGGAGGCACGTAACCGTCAGCTTGATCCACCGCTTCGCCCGCTAAAAATTTAGCCATTTGTTCCTGCAAGTATTTACGGCTGGTCATATCCATCATATTTAGATGCTGCTCATTAATAATTCGGGTTTGATGCTCTATCCATTCCTGCCATGCCTTCTTGCTGATGTTGTCGTATACATCTTGGCCTTTTGGCCCAGGAAAAGGGGCTTTTGCCAGCCCTTCTAATTCAGCTTGGTAGCGACGGCAAAATACTAAGCGTTCAGTGTTATCAGTCATATCATTCATACCTATAAGGCTTCCAACAATTTTTTTACAGGTGCAGCCAAGCCAACACTGGCTGGTTGCTTAAGGTTATACCAAAGGATTGAGGCTTCCCCTATTTGGTCAATTTTTTTCTTCACAGTCACCCTAACCGGATGAATATCTAGATGGTAATGGCTAAAAGTATGACGGAAGGCATCACTGGGCTGTACGCTCTTAACTTGGCAATTTTGCAATTGTGGGTGTGTCAGTACATCATCTAGTAAGTCTTGCTGAGGGAAAATCCATAAGCCCCCCCATAAACCAGTGCTCGGTTGTTGGCGCAGCAAAATCTCACCTTCATGCTCAATAATGATCATGCGCGTACTTTTCACAGGTTTATCTTTTTTGGGCTTACTAAACGGAAAGTCTTTCACACGACCTAATTCATACGCTTCGCACTGGGCCACCAATGGGCAAATTTCACATTTAGGCTTACTGCGAGAACAAAGGGTCGCCCCTAGATCCATCATGGCTTGCGTGTAATCACCGGTGCGCTCTGTAGGGGTGTAACGTTCAGCCACCAGCCACATATCGTCCATGACTTTTTTGGCTCCAGGCCAACCCTCTATGGCATGGAAGCGTGCTAATACCCGCTTTACATTGCCATCTAAAATACTGCTGGCCAGGCCCATGCTAATGCTACCAATTGCCCCTGCGGTACTGCGGCCAATTCCAGGCAAGGCAATAAGCTGATCGATGTCTTTAGGGAAGCGCCCTTTATGTTCGCTCATGACCATTTGTGCACACTTATGTAAATTACGAGCCCGCGCGTAATAACCTAAGCCCGTCCAATGATGCAGCACTTCATCAATAGGAGCCGCCGCCAATGCTTTTACAGTGGGGAAAGACTTCATAAATTTTTGATAATAAGGAATAACTGTAGTCACTTGCGTTTGCTGCAACATGATTTCAGACACCCATACGCGATATGGGGTTTTATTTTTTTGCCACGGCAAATCGTGACGCCCATGCTCGTCAAACCAATTCAGCACAGCCTGACTAAATAAAGAGGAAGTATTCATCACAGCAAACTACGGGGATATAAGGAAAGCAAGACTACCTGAATGAACCGATGGATGCGAGCAAGCAAGGCGCCAGCACAGGCTTTTATAAGGCCTTAATGTACTCTTTCAGATCTTTGGCGGGCATGGGTTTAGCAATTAAATAACCTTGGCCATATTCACAATCATTGGCCTTTAGAAACTCCAGTTGTTGTTGGGTTTCTATGCCTTCCGCTACGACCTTCAACTGCAGCTTATGAGCCATAGCGATCACCGCGGCGGTAATTTCCATGTCATTTAAATCATCGGGAATATCTTTTACGAACGAGCGATCTACTTTTAATATGTCGATAGGAAAACGCTTTAAATAGCTTAGGGATGAATAACCGGTTCCAAAATCATCTATGGCAATGGAGATGCCCATTTCTTTAATATGGCGCATGGTTAAGATGGCAATTTCCACATCGCCCATTAAGGTACTTTCCGTGATTTCCAATTCCAAGGCATGCAGCGGGCAGCCTGTTATTTCAAGAGTTTCTTTTAAGCTATGAATTAAATTTGGGTCACTGAACTGGCGGGCCGATAAATTAACCGCCACCTTAGCGCCTTCTGGCCACGAGCCTATATCGATAAGCTCTTTCACCTGTGCACAAGCATGATGCAACACGTATTTACCTATGGGCACAATCAAGCCACTTTCTTCTGCAATGGGAATAAACCGGTCAGGGCCAATCATGTCCTTACCCTTTGGCTTCCAGCGTATTAACGCTTCCGCTCCTATAAAATGATCATTGGTTAAGTCTAACTTCGGTTGGTAATAAATAATAAATTCATCATCACAGGCGATGGAGTTACGCAGGTCTTTTTCAATTTCTAAATAATTCATCATCTCCTTATTCATGGCTTCAGAGAAAAACTGATAATTATTTCGACCCATGGCCTTAGCTTGGTACATGGCCATATCGGCATTACGCATTAAGGTGGACGCATCGTCACCATCACTTGGGCCAATGGTAATGCCAATACTCACGGTGTTGCTGACTTCTTGGTTATTCAGCATCATAGGTTCGCACAAACGTTTAAGTATTTTGTCAGCGATGTAACGCACGCCATTACTCGAGTCGATATCGCTTAGCAGTACTGTAAACTCGTCACCCCCTATGCGCGACACAGTATCGCTTTCGCGAATACTGCCCTCTAAGCGACGGGCAATTTCCACCAGCAATTGATCACCAGCCTCATGGCCAAGGCTGTCATTGATGCGCTTAAACTGATCTAAGTCTAAAAACAATAACGCCACAAATGTGCCGCGACGCTTGCTGTCGGCCACGGCTTTTTCTAAGCGATTTTTAAATAAACGCCGATTAGACAACCCAGTAAGCGGGTCAAAAAATGCCAAGGTTTCCATCTTTAGTTGGGCATTTTTTAAGTCGGTAATATCGCTAATGGCGCCCATGTAACCATTAATTTCACCCTTGCCATCGTGCAAAACACTGGCCTCAATGATGGCCCAGGTAACGTCTTCATTTTTTTCAAAGCCTACTTCTACCACAAAATCTTGGTGATGCTGCATAAGAGCAGACCATGCCTTTAAAGTGCGCCTGCGATCTTCAATGCGAATGCGCGAAAGCCACTGCTCCAGATTCGTCAACGGCTCATCTATCCCTGTGATCTCTTCCCAACGACTGTTTACGTAGGTAATTTGATGCTCTAAGTTTATTTGGAAAATTCCCACAGGAGAGACGGCCGAGAGTTGTCTGAATTTTTCTTCACTGGCGGTAAGACGGTCATTCTCTTGCTCTACTTTATTTAACATATCGTTAAAAACATCCACCATATCGCCTAACTCATCTCGGACACCTCGTTCAGCTCGCAGGCTATAGTCCTGTTGCTCACTGATATCACGCGCGGTTGAAGTGACCTTTTGAATGGGTTTAATCAACACTTTTTGCAGATACTTGGCGATAAAAAAGGCAATAAATATGGTAAACAGCGCCACGATAAAAATAAAAATAAGTTGCTGCTGCCAGCGCTCTTCAAGCCAGTGCAAACTTAGGTTCATATATAAGGTACCCACTTGAAGGCCATCAAGTTCGATAGGGGCATAAATTTCCATGCTGTCACTTATGCTTAAACGCGATTGTGTCGGGTGTACGGGGCAGGGAATCTGATCCAGCATGGTAAAATGATGAAATGCAAAGATCTCTTGGCCACTATCATAGATACAAGCCATAACCACATTAGGGTTTTCACCTAGCGCTTTAATATTGGCTTCTGCTTGGTGAACATCGGCAAACACTAAAGCTGCCGTAGTGCGGTTGGCCACAATACCAGCCAGTATTTGCATATCTTCAGATACGTTTTCGATTTCTAAATAGCGGTCATAACTAAGCAGCGCAGCACTGGTCATTACCACAGCAAAGACACTGGTAATCACAATACTGGCCAGCAATTTCGTTTTCAGATGAAGGAGCGCAAATACATTCACCACACATCACCACCGCGCATTCGGCAACAGCCTTCCATCACAACACAGTAACGGGCAGCCATTAATTCTTACCACTGTGAATTTCACTGGCCACTTCCAATAAATTAGCAGCAAACGTTAACCCAGAAATTTCCGCTAACTCTAAATTAATATGAAGCCGTACTCGCTGCTTTTCTAGGACAAAGGAGACCATACCTCTTTGCCAGTATTCCTCTCCATCTACTACGGTGAGGACGCTGTTTTGACTTAGCCATTTACGTAAAGATTTGGGGGGGATTTCTTTAGGGGTAGACAGAATTAATAAATGACAATCTTGCGCTTGAGACAAAGACTTAACTGAACGAATACTAACCGGCTTGTTGAAAACCGATCTGCCAGTCATTTTTTGCAAATTACCAGCATAGGTATCGGGCCCCAGCTGGCAGACTTGAAATTGGTCTACCTGCTTGCGCGCTTCAGGCCAAAATACAAACTTGCTGATTTGATAAAGGTAGGCCGCTTTAATTTGATGTGTTTTCAGCTCAGCATGGCTCACATGCGTCTGGCAGCACATGAGTAGCACTGCCATGCATGGCACAACCCACCCTTGCTGCCACCCCTTGGCCATAAATTCACAATCCCAAGCATAAAAATGCAGTACCACAGGCACTATCTACTAAAGATTAGGATGGAATACAGGGTAAAGCAAACAAGGGCCAGAATGCTTCTAACCCTTGTAACTACTAGACTTTTGAATGAAATGGCGCAGCTTTACCGTTAAGGAGTCACTAGGCTGGCGATGGTTTTTTCTATGCCGTCACGCTGTATTTGTTCAGAGAACTGGGCGCGATAAGTTTTCACCAAGCCAAGACCAGCGATATTGGCATCGTACACTAGCCACTTATCTTTCTTTGACTTATACATGCTGTAAATTAAGCGTACTGGGCTGCCCCCAGCCAAATGAATATCCGACTTAACTTTAGCGGTATTCACCCCTTTTTTAGATTTCTTAAATTTAGTTTCACCATAGGTCACGTCCTGACCCGTATACGCTTTAAAGGCACCAGCATAGGTCTTAATTAGCAGCTTTTTGAAGCCGCTGACAAATTCTGATTTTTGCTCATTTGAAAAGCTCTTCCAATGTTTGCCCACGGCCATTTTAGCCATACGCTGCTGATCTATAATTGGAATTATATGGGCTTCAACCAGATTAGGAATGAAATCGGGAGTGGATTCTAACTTGTCTTTATTGGTCAATATTTCAGAGAGCACCGCATCTGAAATGCTTTTTACAAGCTTTTGAGGGTCATCTTGCTGAGCCTGTGCGGGCATAATGAATGCCGCCAGTAAGGTTAACACTGTAAGTAGTCTAGCCATTTTCTTTCTCCTTTAATTCTTAGCCTAGTTTAATACCGCCAATCTTGAACATAAAGACGGCAATGGCTAATTTATTGTTTCACCAGTTAGACAATATTAGCCTTGGCGCTTCCATATTCCCTGTGAGTGTACAAAACCGTACTCTAACAAGGTTTTAAATTCGGCACTTTCATCTGTCACTAGCAAAGTGCACTTTTGCTCACTGCTCCACTGACAAAGTCGTACCAGCATTTGCCTGGCCACGCCACGCTTGCGCGTTGCACTGCGCACGCATAACTCTTCTAATAGATAGCTGCTCTGACCTTGCTGAGCCTTAAGAGTTGCAGCGACGATTAACCTGTCGTTAAAGCGCCCGGCCACCACTTTATAGTCTTGCTGCTTTTTAGCGGCTATATAGGCTAGCGCCGTGTGGCCAGATAACCCTTCAAACCATTGATTGGGGGCATCGTTATAGAGCTTTTCTAAATCTAACCAGTCTTGTTCCGATGGAGACTCTATCCACTCAATATGTACAGGCAAAGTCACTTCCTCTAGCTTACATAATGCCTTTTAATCAGGCTAACAAAGCAAGGCTTTCTCATAAAAACAGCTCTTGCCAGTTTGTTCGCGCGCTATTCTATCCTACCCAACAGGATTAAGGCACTAAGTGATCCTTTACGGTACAATGCTGATTTTATCGTCAGCGCGGAGATAGCCATGACGGAGCGTACAGCGTCAGTAGAACGCAATACTCTCGAGACCAAAATTAAGGTCGACGTGAATTTAGATGGAACCGGCAAAACCAGTTTTGATACTGGCATGCCTTTTCTTGAGCATATGCTGGATCAAATTGGCCGCCATGGCCTAATTGATATGAATATAGTCTGTAAAGGCGATAACCATATCGATGATCACCACAGCGCCGAAGATACCGGAATCACCTTAGGCCAAGCCTTTGCCAAAGCCGTGGGAGACAAAAAAGGCCTGCGCCGTTATGGCCATGCTTATGTACCGTTAGATGAAGCCTTATCTCGCGTGGTCATCGACTTTTCGGGTCGTCCAGGCCTTGAATACAGCATCCCGTTTACGCGCGGTGCCGTTGGCGGCTTTGATACCGAACTGTTTTATGAGTTCTTTCAAGGTTTCACCAACCACGCCAATGTGACTTTGCACATCGACAATTTAAAAGGTCGTAACGCTCACCATCAAGCCGAAACGGTATTTAAAGCGTTTGGTCGTGCATTACGTATGGCATTGGAAGTAGACCCTAGAATGGAAGGCATGATTCCTTCTACTAAAGGCTCTTTATAACTTAACCGGTTGTCTTTCTTAAGGGGCACTAACCACTGACTCAGTGTTATCCCCTAAGGCTAAAATAATGAGCAGTAAAATTTGTGCCGTTATCGATTACGGCATGGGCAATTTACACAGCGCGTCTAAAGCGCTGGAACATGTTAGTAACAACACAAAGGTGTTGGTAACTTCAGATCCAGATCTCATCTTAAAAGCAGATCATGTGGTACTACCAGGTGTAGGGGCCATGCGTGATTGCATGGGCGAAATTCTACGCCTAGAAGTGGACCAAGTAGTGGCAGAAGTGGCAAAAACAAAACCCTTATTAGGGATTTGTGTTGGCATGCAAGCACTCATGAATCACAGCGAAGAAAATAACGGGGTTAATTGCCTTGGTCACTTTGATGGTGAAGTGAAATTCTTTGGTGAGCCGTTAATTGGCACGCAAGGTATTGAGGCAGATCAAAAGCTAAAAGTGCCTCACATGGGCTGGAACCAAGTTAAACAGGTGACTCACCCATTGTGGAATAAAATTGAAGACGACTCGCGCTTTTATTTTGTGCACAGCTTTTATGTGGATGCCAAAAACAAAAGCCAAGTTAAAGGCTTTGGCCATTACGGCAAAGATTTTGCTGCCGCAATATCCCAAGACAATGTGTTCGCCGTGCAATTCCACCCTGAGAAAAGTCATACAGCTGGACTGCAGTTGTTAGAAAACTTTCTTAATTGGGATGGGCAAGATTAGAGCCCCAGCGTAAACCCATAAAACGTTTGCGAGGCAGTCAAGGCGAGGCGAAAAACATTTAAGGCCCGCAGCTTACTTTAGTAAGTGAGGACGCTTAAATGTTTTTTAACGACGATTTGGCAACGTAGGTAGTTTTTCACCTGCATTTTTATATGAGATTTTATTATGGCTTTAGCAAAACGCATTATCCCTTGCTTAGACGTGGACAATGGCCGTGTGGTTAAAGGGGTTCAGTTTGTTGATATTCGCGACGCTGGCGACCCTGTTGAAGTAGCCAAGCGCTACGACGAACAAGGTGCCGACGAAATTACCTTTTTGGATATCACCGCCAGCTCTGACGATCGCGCCACCACCATTCATACTGTAGAAGCCATTGCCGAACAGGTATTTATTCCACTGACAGTGGGTGGTGGAATTCGCACCATAGAAGACATTCGTAACATGTTAAATGCCGGTGCCGATAAAACCGCCATTAACAGCGCTGCTATCACCAACCCAGAATTTGTACGAGAAGCCGCTGAAAAATTTGGTAGCCAATGTATCGTCATTGCCATTGATGCTAAAAAAGTAAGCAAAGAAAACGAGCCTGGAAAATGGGAAATCTTTACCCACGGCGGCCGCAAACCCACCGGCATAGACGTTGTAGAATGGGCCATTAAAATGACCCACTACGGTGCCGGCGAAGTGCTATTAACCAGCATGGATCAAGACGGCGTGAAAAGTGGTTTTGATATTGAGCTGACACGCGCTGTGAGCGAAGCGGTAAGCGTACCAGTGATAGCATCAGGTGGTGTGGGCAATCTGCAACACTTGGCCGATGGCGTAACCCTTGGAAAAGCGGATGCGGTTTTGGCTGCCAGTATCTTTCACTTTGGTGAGCACACGGTACAAGAAGCTAAAGAGCATATGCAAAAAGAAGGGATTGAAGTTAGGCTTTAACTTAACCTGCGGCTTAGCAATAAAAAAGGCGAACTATTCAGTTCGCCTTTTTACTTTTAGCCATAGCATCTAAGCTCATTAAGACGAACTACAAACCCTTCAACAACTTCCTAATGGCCGCCACATGTCGGCGACTAATGGGCACCAATTCTTCCAATTCATTTAAACGCAAAGAGACACTGCCATCGGTTTGCTTCTCTAACCCTGCAATGCTTTTAATATTCACCAAGGCATTGCGATGTACTCGCACAAACCACTCACTGAATTCTTCTTCTAGCTCTTTTAACGATTCATCAATTAATAATTCGCCATTTCGGTGAAATACAGATACGTATTTTTGGTCGGCACGAAATAAATGAATGTTCTCAATGGGTACAAGCTCCATACCGGTATAAGTCTTAACACTAATATGAGAGCGAGCGTGTTGATTATTAAGACTTAAGGCTTGCACTTTATTGACTTTTTTAAGCTTCCCTAACGCTTCTTTTAAATCTTCCAAGCGCACAGGCTTTAATAAATAACCCACCGCAGAAACATTAAATGCTTCAATGGCATATTCATCATAAGCAGTACAAAAAATGACAGCCGGAGGTGTTTCCCAACTGGCTAAATGTCTTGCTGTTTCTAATCCATCCATCACGGGCATTTGAATGTCCATTAGCACCACATCAGGAGCTAATTTTTCAATTAACTCAAGAGCGTTCACGCCGTTATCGGCCTCGGCAATGATGTGACCTAGCTCAGCATTTTCAATGATTCTGCGCATACGACTACGAGCAAGATTTTCATCGTCTACTAATAAAATATTCATGTGCTTTTTCCTACAGCATCCTGCCCTTTATTATTGTTAGGTAAGGCATAAGGGTAATTTATCTGCATGATAAACTGTTGCTCTTTAACCCTTGTGTCCATCTTCACGTCTTCGCCATATAAAACGTTTAATCTGTGACGTATGTTTTCAAGAGCCATTTGGTTGCCCTTTTCATTACGCTCTGACAAAGCCTGCTTAGGAATAGGGTTGCTTACCATTATATTTACGCGGTTAAATAAATGGCTAATGGCTACTTCTATAATGCCCCCTGTTAAACAAGGCTGAATGCCATGGTAAATAGCGTTTTCAATAAGAGGTTGTAATGTGAGCATGGGGATTTTTACATCCAACGGCGCCTCAATTTTCCATTTAACTTGTAAACGCTCATTAAGCCTTAGTGTTTCAATATGAATGTATTTTTCACACAGCTCTAATTCTTGCTGCAACGTTACTTCAACACCCGCTTCTTTTAAGCTGGCCCTAAATAATTCAGATAAATCTTCTACCGCACGCTCTGCCTTATCTGGGTCTACATGAATAAGGCTGGCAATGATGTTCATACTATTAAACAAAAAGTGAGGCCGTATTCGGCTTTGCAAAGCTTGCAGTCTTGCTTGCACTTCACTGCGAGCGCGCAAGCGATTTTGTAATTGCACATAAAAGTAATGTAGTAGAAGACTCGCCAGAATCGCCGCTATGAATTGATTCCGAATTAACCAGTCCCATCCGTAATCAGAAAATAAAAAATAATTTAAACCCCACATGGCCAATAAACTAACTAAAAAGTTAACCATTAATATAATGCATAAACTCAGTAGCAATAATTGGTTTAAGTTTAATAAGCCCACATGTAAACGCACCCTACATAAACAAGCGGCGCTTAATAGCACCACCCACTGCACATAAAAAGATAAGGTACCAAAGCCTTCCCAGCTAAAATTCAAGCCACCATTAGATAGCAATATAAGCACCACCACCAAGGCTTCGCTAAATAATATCAGCCACATCACAGCCCGCACCTGACATAAGTCGGGTATAAGATCGCTGGCGCTTACCGCGGGAAGGCTTTGTGGCATTAAAATGGTGATCCTTGGACAAATCGTTTGAGCATCAACGGATTAAATATAGATGTTTTTCACAGCATACTGGCAAATCTACCAGCGAGTCTCAAGCGCCTTTACTTAAGCCCATCTAAAAGACTGATAAGCGGCTAATCCCATCCATTAATTTATTGACCAACTATGGGGCTCAGAGCCAAGGGTGCCGAAATTAACTTAATTCTCTAGCCCCCATACAAACACTCATATCTGTATGACACCGCAATTAACTTGATTTTCTAGGCCCGCATACAAAGGCTCATATCTGTATGACTCCCTAACTAACTTGACCCTCTAGAACTGCATACAAAGGCTACAATCTGTATAATGCGCGCAATTAAACGATTAATTAAAGTCTTTTTAGGCTTGTGGATAAGAATATGAGCAACGATAAAACCAATTCTGCCTGGGGCGGGCGCTTTTCAGAAGCCACTGATGCCTTTGTACAACGCTTTACCGCCTCGGTTGAATTTGACCAGCGCATGTATGCTCAGGACATTGAAGGCTCAGTTGCTCACGCCACCATGCTGGCTAAAGTCGGTGTATTAACTGAAGGGGAGCGTGACGATATAATTAAAGGCTTAGGGGAAATAAAAGCCGATATTGAAGCTGGTAACTTTGAGTGGTCTATTGCCCTTGAAGATGTACACATGAACATTGAAGCGGCGCTTACTAAGAAAATAGGCATTACAGGTAAAAAATTACACACCGGTCGTAGCCGAAATGACCAGGTAGCCACTGACATCCGTTTATACCTACGCTCTGAAATTGACGCATTAAGCCTTGAGTTAACGCGCTTACAAGAAGGCCTAATTAACCTGGCCGCCGCGCAAGCTGACACAATTATGCCGGGCTTCACTCACTTGCAAACGGCTCAGCCTGTGACATTTGGCCACCATTTATTAGCATGGAACGAAATGTTAGAGCGTGACTATGCCCGCCTTCAAGATTGCCGTAAGCGTGTAAACGTATTGCCATTAGGTGCCGCTGCCCTAGCCGGTACGACCTACCCTATTGATCGTCATTACACAGCCGAGCTATTGGGTTTTGACGCGCCCACTGAAAACTCACTGGACAGTGTTTCAGATCGTGACTTTGCCATTGAGTTTAATGCCGATGCCGCCATCATCATGATGCACTTAAGCCGCTTCTCTGAAGAGCTTGTGTTATGGGCCAGCGCTCAGTTCAACTTTATTGAGCTACCTGATCGCTTCTGCACAGGTTCTTCCATCATGCCGCAGAAGAAAAACCCAGATGTGCCTGAGCTTGTGCGTGGTAAATCTGGCCGTGTGTTTGGTCACTTGTTTAGTTTACTAACGCTTATGAAAAGCCAGCCATTGGCTTACAACAAGGACAATCAAGAAGACAAAGAGCCCTTGTTTGACACCATTGATACATTAGCCGGTAGCTTACGTGCTTTCGCTGACATGATGCCCAGTGTATCGCCTAAAAAAGAGGTGATGCGTGAAGCCGCCCTGCGTGGTTTCAGTACCGCCACCGACCTTGCCGATTACCTTGTGCGTAAAGGTGTGGCCTTCCGTGACAGCCATGAAGTGGTTGGCAGCGCAGTGGGCTATGGTGTGAAAACCGGTAAAGACTTGGCAGAGATGACGCTAGAAGAGCTTCAGCAATTTGGAAGCATGATTACTGAAGACGTATTTGATGTATTAACATTAGAAGGCTCAGTTAGTGCTCGTGACCATATTGGTGGCACCGCCCCTAACCAAGTACGTGCCGCCGCTAAGCGCGCAACCGAGAAACTTGCACAACGTTAATGTTTGATTGCCCACCTTATGTGTGGGTACAAAAAAGCCGAAGCGTCTCTTAAAAATGATTAAGAGTCGCTTCGGCTTTTTATGGCCAAGAATACCTGTTTTATTAGCGTATTTTAAAGGCAGATTTTTATGGCAGCTCTAAAACACCATCCATTTCTACTTCAGCATCTTTAGGCAATTGTGCAATA
>CAJXRF010000018.1 GCA_913058575.1 uncultured Bermanella sp. | reverse complement strand
CAAAACCAAATTCCCCCCTCCAAAAAAAAGAAAAACTAAAACTGATAACCAATATCTAATTGGGCAAACACCTTCACATATTCTTGTTCATCCAAAATATCCAGCCGCTCTTTTTCCAAATCAACGTCGCTCACCTCTCCATTATGATTAACCAGTTCAACATCCACTTGTGCGCTGCTCAGTGCCACAAACGCTCCCACCTCTGCTCTATATGAAAATCCCGCTTCACCATTTAGGCGATTTCCCCAACCAATACCGAAATAAGGGGCCATGGAAGTATGTTCAATATCGGTTTTTAATTGCACCCCTTGTTTAGAAGTTAAGGCGATATCGCCTATATGAATGGTTTGATCATCCTCGGTGGTGCCGTCTAATTCATAGTCAAAATAAATAGCCCCCGCGGATAGGAATAACCCTTTCATGGATTTTTGGCTGATGGGGTACCAGTTTAAACCCGCTTGAGCTGATCCGTTTTTTACATCTGCTTCATAGTCATTTTTATGAACTTTTATATCTTCGGCATCATCAATTCCGTAACCGCTTAATGAAAAATGCCATTGTATTTGATCATTTTCAATGAAGGTTAAGTCTGAACCAGCATTAAAGCTTACCCCCAGACCTTGGGTGCCCACTGTACCAGCCACTGATAGATCTTGTGCTTGAACTTGTGCCAGCCCCAGAAAACCACTGGATGAAGCCAATAAGAAAATCGGTAATAGTTTCATAGCCTTGTCTCTATTAATGAATAAAAAATGTCCTTACGCCGTGGGCGTTTGGTTAGGGGAATAATAGGAAAAACCGAGGCAAGAATCTGTGGCAGTTTGTGGACAGTGTGTGACGGGGCTTTAATCATTTTGGATAATTATTAAAGCCGTTTAGTCGCAATGGGTAGGGCGGTTATTTTTTATTATTCCATGGGCCAACTGAGTTCAAATTTGGCTCCACCCAATGAAGAGCGACCAACACTTGTTTGCCCCTTATGCCATAAAGCAATTTGATACACGATGGCTAAGCCTAAACCGTGGCCAAGTTCTGCGCTGCGTTCATCATTGTTTATTTGCGAAAAAGGTTGAAAAATATTCTCTTGCTCTTGATTGTTTATACCTGGGCCATCATCTTCTACTACGATAAAATAACGCTTGTTATGAGTGGTGAGCGAAACCTGTATTTTATGTTTGGCAAAGCGTTTGGCATTGCTTAATAAATTACTTAAGGCGCGGGTAATGGCTCGTGGGTCGGCCAGTTGCTCGGTGGTGGCAAGGTCATCATCGATATGTAAAGAAAACTGAATGCCTTTATGGTGGCGGCTTTGTTGCTCAAATTCGTCGGTAATAACGGATGCAATATTACTTATGGTGAAATGCCTAATATCCGCGGCACGGCTGTAGCGGGCATGAATGAGAGTTTGGTTAATTAGGTAATCTAGTGAGTCAATACTTGAATGAATGCTTGTTTGGTAACGTATTTTTTCTTCTTTACTGCACTCTTCGGTTTCTAATATTTCAAGGGCAAATTTTAGCCGTGCCAAAGGGGTTCTTAAATCGTGAGCCACAGAATTGGTTAATTGCTGATTTGAGTGAATCAGTTTTTGAATGTTGTTGGCCATAATATTGAACGAACTTCCTAATCTTTTGATGGCCGAACTATTTTTAAATTGAATGCGGCTATCAAGTTGCCCTTTACCAAACTGCAATGCCTTATGGTCTAGAGCTTTTAGATCCCGCCATAAAGGCATAAGCCAAGACAATAAGCCCAATACAATCACCAGCATAAAAATCAGCAATACCCCTAATATCATGTAAGTGTTAGCGGGCCCATCTGAGATGGGCCCTGCCGAGAGAATCCAATCACTATTCAAGAGGCGGCGATGAGTGGTGTCTCCTTGTTCTTCAACAATAATTAAGGTGCCGTTGTGATGGCTCATTTCCATTAACTGCTTTTTTGTGAGCAATGATTGATCTGTTGGGTTAATGACTAACGGCACTCCAAATCGGGTGGCCATTTCTTTTATTATGACAGGCCATTCTTGCGGAGGTGCAAGGCGCAATCTTTGCTCAATTAAATAGATAGTGCCCTGGGTTTGTTGAAGGATTTTAGCCTGACGAGTTTGCCCCAAATCCATTTCCATAACCCATGAAGTATCGGCAATTTTTTGGCTTAATACTGTGGGCTCTCCTTCTGAATAAATGAACTCTTGATTATTTAATTGCCTGATTTCAGTCTCATCATAATGCGTGTCTTTTAATTGAATAAACTTAATGGGCAGGCCAAATTGTGCAGCAATGAGTTTAAATTGATCTGGCCATTGAGACTCTGGATGGTTATTAAGGGCTTCATTAATTAAATAAAAAGTGCCGCGATAACTCTCAACAAAATACTGTTTAGTTACTTCGTTGCGAATTAACTGAATGGGGTTATAAGATTGCACATAGATTAATAGCAAAATCGGAATAATGATCACCAGCGTTAAACGCGTTAAGGCTTTGATCATAATTAAAATTCTCTTTTTAAAGTGGCTTGAATGTGCAGTATTAATTTAAACAAAGCTGGTACCCCTTGCCTCTTATGGTTTTTATTTTTGCTTGTTGATTGGGAACCTCAAGCTTTTTTCTAAGCCTAGAAATACGCCGGTCAATGGAGCGGTCTAGGCCGTCGTAATCTAAACCGCGTAACTGTTTAATAATAAGATCCCGTGATACCACTTGCCCAGCTTCTTTGGCCAACATCAGTAATAATTCAAATTCGGCAGTGGTCAGCTCAAGCTGTGTACCATGCTGCCTAACGATGCGGTCTCTTAAACTAATGGTAAGTTCAGCCACTTGAACAGTGTCTGTATTATTATCCTTGTACGGCTCGCCCATGGGGGTCGAGAGCAGAGTGCTGGATAAAGGCGTTTGTACGCGGCGTAATAAAGCCCGAATACGAGACAGCAACAAGCGCGGTTGCACAGGCTTAATAATATAATCATCGGCCCCCAATTCTAGCCCTAACATTTGGTCCATATCTTCATCTAAAGCGGTAAGCATAATAATGGGCCCTGTGTAATGGGGCCGCACCTGCTTACATACCTCCATGCCGGTCATGCTTGGTAGCATAATATCCAGTAATACAAAGTCGGGTTGTTGCGCCACTATGGCTTTAGCGGCCTGTGCACCGTCAGCAACGATCTCCACTACAAAGCCATGCTTGCTAAGGTAATCGCCAATTAATGAGGCTAACTCAAAATCGTCTTCGATTACCATTAAACGGTATGGATCTGGTCGGCTAGGGTGAGTCATGGCAAGTAGGTGCTCATAGGCTTTACGGTTAATGGAATTATACCCATATCAAAGAGGAGTGATGAGCCGAATTGTGACAGTTTGAGACGGTGATGAGTACGGTGTGCGACTTGCTATTAGATTTATGGCTGCAGTGCGCATCAGTGTAAGTGAGATATTCTTTTCTGGGATTGCCCGCTATTTTTGACTAATCTTCTTATTGCAGAGGTTTCTCAGGCCTTTGCCTATATGATAGCAAAGAGCTACCGTTACCTTCTTTTAGTATGTTCTGTAAGATACTTTCAACTAATAGCTTCACTAAATGCTTAAAATAGAATGTATATCTGTTCTTTTGGATTCATTATTACGAAGCAAGTCTTGATGTTTTTTTAATAGAAATATAATGTGCCCCACCACAGTGGTAGAAAAATTTGAGTTCAACAAATTCTTGGTTTTATCACTCAATTCATTAAATTTTCGGATATCAAGACGATTATTTTCTTCTGAAAATATATGTATATTGTCATAGTAGATTTCAGAGAAAGCATCTTTGTTTTTTCTGTTTTCATTGTTTTTCGAAATAGCAGAGAAGTCGTCCTCATTTCTATATAGTGAAGAAATTTTCCATATTACTTGGAGATCAGTTAGGTTGGCTCCTTCTCCTGAAAAACCAACTTCAGGGATGTAGTTAGCTTCATTCTTTTTGCTATAATTAGTCAATACAATATAATTAAAATAATGAGAAAGGACTTCTAATTTCCCATATCTTTTGTTTAGCGTTCCTCCGAATTTTTTATCCAAATCCTGTAGTTTTGGCATGATCCATTTGTTTTCAATAAAGTCCTTATTTATTTCGTAGGCCATGCTGATAACACTGTCTGTTGTGTTGTTATATGTAATATTTTCTATCAGGTCATAGCTTTTATCTGATATGAAATTTGTTATAAAAAGAGCAGAGAAATACTCTTGAAATGACTTGTGTCTAAATGAATACCCTAGGCCATCTCTTTTAAGGATGCAAACTCCGTCCAGTAAATCAGAGAAATAATCCCCTGAATTATACTTTATGGATAACAGTTTCTTAGATTTTTCTAAATAATTAAGGATTTCATTTTCTGTGAAAAAATACTTTTTTTCTGAATAAGATATAATGCAAAATGACGATAGTATTTTCTTGAAGTCATCCAGAGGCAGGTTTGTATTGAGGTTTCGATTGTAGAGGCTCTTGGTTGAATCGTGTTTGTTGAATAGGGTTAGAAAAGCTTGCTCGTAAAAAAGATGAATTTTATTTTGTATGTTGGGTGTTTGTTCGAAAGTTAATAGCATTATTGTTAATAAAAGTGGAGTGGATGAGAAACTTTCGTGTTTGTAAAATAACTCATTATTTAATTCATCTAAAAATTCACGTTTTATTTTTATATTGCAATCAAGTTTAAGTATCAGGCTTAGTGCTTTTTCTTTATCTAGAGGTTGTACCTTAAGTGTTGAGAATTCATCCCATGCACTAAATCTTTCATCTGGTCTGCTAGCGATAATAAATAAAACATTGTTATACTTATTCGACATTCTAATTATTTCTTTTTCATATTTATCCTTAGTTAATGCGCTAATTTCATCGAATCCATCAAGAATAATAAGTGTTTTTCCAAGTTTTAGTGAATTTTCTAGTTGCTCTTTAGTGAATCTTGAGTCCATTTCAACAAGGGTGTTGGTTATGTACTCCTGTAATGATAGTTTTTTTTCTTCATTTAAATGTCTTAACTCAACAAAAATTGGAAAGATACCGATATCTTTTTCTATAGTTTCCAGAAAAAGACTTTTACAAAAAGTAGATTTTCCAACCCCTGCTGACCCTGTTATTACTATTCTCTTTCTTTCAAATAGTATTTCAAAAAACTGCTTTTCAGAGATATTAATATCGTTAATTCTAAAATCTGTTTGAATGTAGAGTTTTTTGATATCTACTGGTTGGTCTTTATATAGTAAGGTTTTTGTCTTTGAATATTTTTTATAATAGCGCTCCAGATACCTAGTAAAACAAAGATCCAAAGAACTTTTCATCGTGTCTAATTGGTCAGTATTTTTTTGGGCTAGCTGCTCCTTGATGGGTTTGGTAAATGTGTTTACTAGGTTTTCTAAGAGGGCTGTGGATATGAATTCTGTCATTTTAAAGGGTCTTATAGACTCTGGATTTAAACCAGGAAATCGTTACGTCTACACCAAACTTGTTTTGATTAAATAAAGTAGATGTATGGCGATTGAGTAAATGGTATAGGGGGGCAACGAAGCTTCTATTAAAGGCTTTGCACTTAGTGCCTCGATTAGTGAGGCATTGTAGAAAGTTTTTTTTGGTATATCTGGTGTGCGCCCACTTTGTAAACTGGATAGAAGGGTACTTTGTAAGTTGAATTATTAAGCGTTTAATTGGTGTTTGCTTAATAATAATTATTGTTCTGAGTGAATTTAACACTTTCAAAACAATAGTGACGGAAAAGCGCTTTAAATAGCATAATGATATTTGACTAAATATACCTAGATATAATTTTAAAAATAAACCTAAAGAACAAGCTAGCTCACTACCGGAAAATAGCTCGATTGCTTCAGGTTTCTGATGATTTAATCTTAGTTTGTATTTGGCCATATATTGAAATGGGGTAACTGTTTGCATGCTCTACCCCTGTTTTTTATGTTTGGCTTGTGAGTGCTTATATTTTGCAAGTTTAATGCTCTCTTCACATATAAATCAATGGTTGAAACGTTTGTTGGTAGAAAGATCTGTATTGTTTGTTGGTTGCGAGAAATTAAATTTATCTATTTTTAAATGTTTGAAGGTAATAAGGAATTTAGTTTGACATTTTTGTTTTTTTGGTGGAATTACTCACCTGTTTTTTTTCGGTTACGAGGGCTTTCACGTTCGTGCGTATTTAATGATTAAGGCTTAGTGATTAAGGCTATCCCAAAGGCTGAAGTGTGGTTCTGAGTTGAATTTACTTGGCAAAATTAATGTAGGTGTGCACATTTTGAATATAGAGCCTTGATAGTACTGGCAGTACGGGGTCAATTGCTAAAGACCCAAAGTGCGAGACTTGAATACAGGGTGAAGAAGAATACCAGAGCCTTGTGCGAAAGGGCTGCCAGAAAGGAAAATTCGCATAAACTATGCTGCAGGCAGGCTAATCCAAAATCAAATACAAGCAGCCACTACGCAAAAATAAGCCCTCAACCTACCCCGTCAAAACCAGCCATGCTAAGCTGCCATTAATAGAGTTAACCCATTACTAGGCCCGATTAATAAGGATAATAACCATGAGTAACGACATCATCATTTGGGCGGTTATCATTGCCTTTGTGTTGTATATCATCAGCATGTTTAACCGATTGGTGACGCTGCGAAATCGTCATAAAAACGCATTTTCTCAAATTGATATTCAAATGCAGCGCCGTTATGACCTTATTCCCAATTTGGTAGAAACCGCTAAAGGTTATGCCAAACACGAACGTGAAACTCTTGAAGCGGTGATTACAGCTCGTAACGAAGCCAGTGCTATCCTGAAGGGATTACAAAATGAAAAAGGTCAGTTAGATGTAAGCGCCTTAAACGGTGCCGAAGAAGCGTTAGGCGGCATGATGAGTAAGCTGTTTGCACTGAGTGAGTCTTACCCTGATTTAAAAGCCGATACGCAATTTCAGCAATTAATGGAAGAGTTAAGCTCTACCGAGAATCGCATTGGTTATGCCCGTCAGGCCTTTAACGATGCCGTGATGAGCTACAACACTTATCGCGAGCAATTCCCCAGTAATTTCATTGCTAATAACTTTGCCTTTAAAGAAGCCACCTTGCTGAAATTTAAAGACAAAGACATCACAAAGCCGGTTAAAGTGAATTTTGGTTAAGTTAAAATATTTAAAGTAGTGACCATTTAATATGGATTTTTTCGAGCATCAAGTACAAGCCAAAGCAGCCAGTCGTCGGCTGCTTTTTTTATTTTTATTCGTGTGTGTGGCCATCGTATTATGTGTGGATGGCGTGGTGTATGGCCTGTTACATATTTTCACTGCTGATCAAGCACCTAGCTCCCAGCTAAGTGAATTGTCTTTTCAGAATTTCTTTAGTTGGCAAGTGAGTGTAACGGGCGTTTTGACATCTTTACTGTGTATTGGTCTCATAAGCCTTGGTTGTCTTAGGCGTTGGTCTGAACTGCGTAAAGGGGGCAATGGCTTGGCTATCCACATGGGGGCTCGTTCTTTAGGGTTTGCGTCTAATGATGATAAAGAACAACGTCTTATTAATGTGGTAGAAGAAATGGCCATTGCAGCGGGGATTACCCCGCCAGGTATTTATGTGTTAGATCATGAATCCAGTATTAATGCCTTTGTGGCAGGTTATGAGTTTTCTGACAGTGCATTAGTCGTTACCCGTGGTTTATTAATAAATATGAATCGCGATCAACTGCAAGCTGTGGTGGGCCATGAATTTAGTCACATACTCCATGGTGATAATCGCATTAATATTAAATTATTGGTGCTTTTAGCAGGCATATTATGGATAAGTGAACTGGGTTCTAAGCTAGCGTTTAAAGTTCCTTTAGATTCCACCGCCAGCCACTCCTATGGTGCTACACGGCGTTCTAATGTCTCGGTTATTTTCTTGGGAATACCGCTGATTATAATCGGTTATGTGGGGGTTTTTTTTGGTCGTTTAATTAGAACGTCTATTTCACGTAAGCGTGAATACCTAGCCGATGCCTCGTCGGTACAGTTTACCCGTAACCCCCACGCTTTAGCAGGAGCTCTTAATTTAATTAGTGAAAACTCTCATCAAGGATTTTTACGCAGTGCACGTGCTGAGGAAATCAGCCATATGTGTATTAGCCCTTCTAAAAAGTCGTTTTTCTTTGCCAGTCACCCTCCCTTAGAGGATCGAATTAATGCCATAGATGATACTTTTTTAATGCGTGTTCAAGCTCGGGCCAGAAAAACCCAGCGAAGCGAGCATGAAAAATCTCAAAAGCGCCAAGAGAAACAATTGCAAATGCACATGTACAGTGGTGGTGTAAGTCAGCTTCAGCAAACTGGCACCCAGCAGATGCATGATGTGATAGGCACCCTTAACGCCGACAACCTAATATACGCCATGAGTCTGCATGATCAAATTCCCTATGAATATCGCCAAGCTTTGCACAGTCGCGAGCAAGCCAAAACCATGCTTTTGTATTTATTGTTGGATGAAGATCCTAAAATCAGAAAAGAACAACAAGAATGGATGGTCACACAAGCACCTATCTGCAAGGACTATTTGCAAACATTGTTATTTCTTTCTCAAGGGTTGCAAGAGCGTTTGGCATTGCCCTTGGTCGAATTATTGATTCCAATTTTAAAAACACTGGATGGTGCTTCCAAAAAGTCATTGTTAGAGCAGGTTTTATTTTTGGCCAAGTGGGATGGTGAATTAAGCATATTTGAAATATGTTTATATAGCTTATTAAAAACTTCGTTTGAGAGCCGTAAAATATCACCCGCATCACACACGATTAATAAATATAATGTGGTAGAACAGGACATTAACCAAGTGTTATCTTGTCTCATTCATGCAGCCGGGGGCAGTGAAAATGAAAAGTGTACTCTACATAAACGCATGATAAGAGTATTAACTAATAACACACATACTTTATTAACCAAGCAAGAAGCCAACAGCAAAGCCATCTTTACTTCCCTTAAAAAACTAAAGCATTTATCCCCCATGTTAAAGCGCTCTGTAATGGATGTATGTGGGGATATCGTTTTACACGATGGCATCGTGCAAAGTAGCGAATACGAAACCTTAAGGCTTGTGAGTTTATTAATGGCTTGTCCCATGCCGGCCACTTCTTTAGGGCCAACTCATTGATGATTGTGTCTGATTTCTTCTAAGCTTTAAGTGTTATAAGTTTAACGCCTACAAAGAACGAGCCGTTTAGGCATGGGTTGTAGTTCATTGGCAGCTTCTTTGGCTAATAGCTCTCTCGCCTTTTATTCACCATACACTAAGCTTAAAGGGACCTATATATTTCAAGGACGAATCAATGAAAGCCAACTCTCTTGTGGCATTGCTTGGCTTAATATTAAGCCTGCCTATTTGGCTGGTAGGCTGCAGCAACCCTAATCAAAATTTGGTGCGCATCGCCATTAATCCTTGGCCTGGTTATGAATTTTTACATCTTGCCCAAGCAAAGGGATTTTTTAAACAAGCAGGCTTAAACATAGAATTAGTTGAAATGGCTTCTCTAGCTGACGTGCAGCGGGTTTATATTCAAGGGCGCGCTGATGGTTTAGCCAGTACCATCATTGAGGCGGTACACGCGGCTGGCAATACTCAGGAGCCACTGGCTATTGTGCATATCCCTGACTATTCAAATGGGGCTGATATTATTCTGGCTCACAATAGCATTAAGTCGGTGAAAGATTTAAAAGGCAAAAAAATTGGTGCCGAAATAGGGTCGCTGGGCATGTATATTCTGTCATTAGCCCTTGATAAAAACGGTTTAAAGCTAAGTGATGTAGAAATATTAAATGTAGAACAGCTGGCCGGTGAGCAGGCCATGCTAAATCGTGAAATTGATGCCTTCGTTTCATACCCGCCATATGCAACCGTGATACAACAGCATAAGCAATTTAAAAAAATATTAACCAGTGCCGAATTGCCCGGCGATGTGATTGACTCCATTGCGCTACGGGCATCGGTGTTGCAAGACAAACCTCGCTGGGCTGCCAAATTTATAAAAGTGTGGGATAAGACGCTTGCGTATGTAAAAAATAATAAAAAGGAATCTTACGAAATTATGGCTGCCCGAGAGGGCATCAGTAGCGCTGAATTTGAAGATGCATTAAGTGGGTTGCAGTTATTGAGTGCCAAGGAAAGCCAAAAGAGTTTGGCATCAAATAACCTGAAGCGAAATATCGATAAAGTTTGCCAAACGTTGGCATCGGCCAATACTATTGAATTTAGTTGCAGCAACATTAATGACTTATTATTGCCTTATTTAGTGAAAGAATGATTCGTATAGGTTCTATTTCATTTAAGCTAATAGTCCCGCTACTATTTATTTTAATTGGGGCGACATTGTCATTTTTGTTGTTTTTCTATTTTTTGTCAGCCGATATGGCAAAAGAAAAAAGCCAGCAGAGAGCAAGAGAGTTGTCTGAAATTGCAGTTTCTTCCATTATTCGTACTTCTAATCAATCTTCCATTCTTGGTATAATTGATTCATTAGGTTCTTACGAAGATATAGAGACTATTTTTCTTTTAGGGTTTGAAAATAAAAAAATATTAGCCAGCAATAAGCATCAATTTAAAAATAAACACATATCAAAAATTAGTGACCCTGTAATTAACCAGCAATTGCAGGCGGCCGTTAATAATAAAAAAAATATATTTGAGGTGTTAGTCGGTGGGAAATTTAGCTATAGCTACCATTTTAGTTTGGTGTCACAGGATAAGAAATCATTTGATAAAGTAGTATTGCACATTGTATTGAATAGTCGCGTGATGGATAAATCTCTCAATCCTTTTTTTAATTATCTTTTGTTACTTATTATTTTTTTGCTGGCCTTCACTGTGGTACTAATCTTTTTAATGGTTAGATGGATCGTGGTGGCGCCACTTAATGGCATTGTAAGTGTGATGGCACAGGGGCAGCATCAATCTATGGCCATATCCACGGGGTATCATTCAAATGATGAAATAGGAAAGCTTGCCACTCAATATAATACGTTAATGGAGTCACTTGATTCACAACAGGAAAAGCTTATTTTAGAAAAGGAAAAGTCACAGCGCTCAGAAAAAGCCAAAGGTGAATTTTTAGCCACCATGACTCATGAAATTCGCACTCCCTTAAATGGTATTATTGGTATGAGCGAATTATTAAGCTCTACTAATTTGGATGGATCGCAAAGTCATTATGTTAATACGATTAATCAGTCAGGGACGCAATTGCTATTAATTATTAATGATATTTTAGACTTTTCAAAAATCGAATCTGGAAAAATGGAGCTAAATTTAATTACTTGTGATTTGTTAACCACTATTGATCACTGCCTTGCCCTATTTATGGTGCAGTGTCATGAAAAGGGCATTCAGCTGCTATTTTCTCATAACAGTCAATCAAACACACTGGATGTGGAGGTAGATGAAGTACGTCTAAAACAGGTACTTATTAATTTAATTAGTAATGCAATAAAATTTACCCATGACGGTGAAGTGAAGGTTCAATTAACGATTATTGAAGAGAGCGATAATAAAATAGAGCTTGATATTTCAGTGGTTGATAGTGGCATTGGCATTAATGAAAAACAGATAGAAAATATATTTTCTGAATTCACTCAGGCAGATTCTAGCACCACACGAGATTATGGTGGCACAGGTTTAGGCTTAACCATTTGTAAACGCATCACTGAAAAAATGGGCGGCGTAATAACCGCCGAGGGTGAGCTTGGGGTAGGATCAAACTTTACAGTGAAGTTATCACTAAACAAAAAGAAAAAAGAACATACTGTGGTTAATAACGATTTAGAAATAGCATGGAAAAGTAGTCGATTTGGTTCTGAAGGACATAAGGCCAGAATTTTATTGGTTGAAGATACCCCAATTAACCTTGAAATTGCACAAGTGATATTAGAAGAAAATGATTTTATAGTGGGTACTGCTGTCAATGGTAGCTTGGCAGTGGAGCAATTTAAACATGAAGAGTTTGATGTTATTTTAATGGATTGCTTGATGCCTGTCATGGATGGTTATGAAGCCACCCGTACCATTCGTGAATCCCGCCATGCTAATAGCCAGTCTATTCCTATTTTAGCATTAACCGCCAGTGCCCTGCAGGAAACTAAAGAAAGTTGTTTGCAGGCAGGTATGAATGACTTTCTTACCAAACCATTTGAAACAGAAATCGTAATTGAAAAAATACGATACTGGTTACTTAAAACGGAAGGTTTAATAAACTAGTACTGCTGCTTATTAATTAATTTAAACCTGAATAGTTATCATTAATTTAGCCACCTTACTAAATACGGCAAAATAAAGGCAGTGGTAAACGTGGCCAACGCCATGGCCAAGCCAGAAAACGCCCCCATCTCAGAGCTCACTTGAAAGGCCCTTGCTGTGCCGATGCCGTGGGCGGTAATGCCCATGGCTATGCCCTTTATGCTGTGATCTTTTAACTTTAAAGCGTGCAAAATCTTAGTGCCCAGTATGGCTCCTAATATACCTGTGATCACCACTAATGCTGCGGTGAGCGAAGGTAGTCCACCAATTTTTTCAGATATTCCCATGGCCACAGGTGCCGTTACCGATTTAGGGGCCAGTGACATCTGAGTTTCAATACTTGCCCCCAGTACTCTAGAAATTAGTATGGAGCTAATGGCGGCCACGCTGACACCGCTTATCATGGTGACGGTAATGGGCAGCCAGAGTTGTTTGATTTTAGATATTTGCTGATACATGGGAATCGCCAAAGCCACTGTGGCAGGGCCTAAAATAAAATGTATGTATTGGCTGCCTTTAAAATAATCTTGGTAAGAGGTGTCGGTAATTAAAAGAAAAGAGATCAGTAGGGTTGCTGAAATTAAAACTGGGTGTAAAAGTGGATTGTTATGACTGGCTTGATAAATTCTGTGGGAAAAACTATAGGCCAATAAGGTAATGGTTAAACCCGTTAAAGGAGAGGCAGACAGATACACCCAAATTTCAGATAAACCTTCTTTAGCCATGATCACTCTCCTTTTCAATTAATTCTTTTTGTAGCTGATCTAGACTTTTATTTAGTGGCATATCCTCAGTCGGTTTTTTTGATAAATTAAACATTTTGTTCATTAGCAGCATAACCGTTGCACTGAAAACCAATGTAATGACAGTGCTGAGTAATACGGCAATGCTAATAGGCAGCCATTCATTTTGAAGGCGCTCAAAGTGCACCATAATGCCCACCCCTGCGGGAATAAATAATAATGATAAATGACTTAATATGGTGTTGGCAGAAGACTGCAAAGCTGAAGGGGTACTGCCTTTGATCACCAGCGAAATAAAAAGCATTATCATAGCCAGAACGGGGCCTGGTACAGGTAGCCCTAACCAACGCACGGTTACTTCACCCATGAGCTGGTAAAGTAGTAATACGCTTAAGCCATTTATGAATAACATATGGTCCTTAATTTAAATCTAATAGATGGGTTTGGGCTTATGGGAAACGATAAACAATTTTTAAATCATCTGTTACCTGAGCCAGTGATATGTAACTAATGCAACCAAGGTTATTTTCTAATCGAGAAATCAGTGAGCTAACATTGTTATACCCTTTGGGGGGTTTTCCTTTTCCAGAAAAAATAAGCGTGGTCCAGTAAGCCATTAATTGAGTAGGATTTTTCCCTGATATTTCCTCATAAAAATTCGCCCGTATGTCGCTATTTTTTAATTCAATGGGTATGGCTTTTAAACCATTAGGAAATCGATTGGTGCGAGTTAAAAATATGTTAGCCACATGCTGGTCATTTAAATTTTGAATGTCGGCGTCTTTTGCCATCACCACTACCATTTGCCCTAGGCACTGGCTGCTAAGCAATAAATAAATGAGTAAGAAGAAGGTTTTCATTAGAAGACCCCTTCAAATAATATCGTAAAGGTGTTGCCATCGTTTGCCGGGTCGTCGGTATCAACGCCAGCACTATTTTTTTGTTCTATGTTTTCCCATTGAATTTTAAAGCCATAACCTTCTCCTGCATGCCAGCGAATGCCAATGGCCATACTGTTAATGTCGTAATCGCCATCACGAATACGATCATCTTCTTCAGGAGGTTCAGGTGCTGGGTCAGGTAAAGGTGGGCCATTGCCATCATCAAAACCCGGAGGGGGTGGTTCATTGTAATTATCATAATGTTCGCGGCTTAAACTGGTATAAATAAATGGGGTAATGTGCCCCATTTGATAACCTAACGACGCATAATAGATACTTCCGTTCACGGTGATATCTGAATCGCTAGTGGCGTAGCCCATATTTAATACATAAGGACCCAGTATGATTTCACTTTCCAAACTGCTCATTAATACTGAAGCAGAATCGTCGAGTATTTCATCGTCTCCATCTTTGACGGTGTAATTACCATGCAAGGTTGCAGCTCTTAGCCAGAAGCTTTCACCCTGGTAGCGAGCAGAAAATAGCTGAAGATTTTTACTTTCAATTTCTCCATCTTCGTCTTCATGGTTAGGCTTACCGGTGGATAACTGTAATTGCCAACTGCCTGAATCTTGTTGTATATGTTTGAGCAGTTCAAGCCCTGTGTATTCATGAAAACCATTGGCGCCATCTATGGGGATAAGTGGCCTTGCCCATAATCGCGAGTAGCTAATGCTTCTCAGTTCGGTGCCTTGTAATAAAGGTACCAGAAACTTACCTCCTCTAATGGTGATGTCATCACCAAAGTCATAGCTTAAATAAGCCCAGTCTAGGGTAAATTGAGCCTCATCATCGTCATTAAAAAATACTTTTCCTTGAAAGAAGGTACTTAGGTTATCACTGACCAAGGCCTCAACCTGTCCGCCAAATACTGAATTATTAAGGCCTGCTGCATCATCTTCATAAGAGCGGCTCTGACGGTCGTTACTCACCAGCCCCAGTTCGCTGTCTGAATAGGTGAAATCTAGTGTGTAGAAGCCATGGGCATAGACGCGATCTTTCCAAGATTCACCAAAAGCCCCAGAAATCAGCCCAAAGTAGCCAAATACTAGACAGCATAGGAGCTTGGTCACGTAAGCGATGCTCCTAATTGGCATGGGAACTCCAAATATATAGGCTAAAATTACATACAAAACAGTAAGTTAATTTTAGTCTATATCTGTAATTTGGAAACTTATGACCATTTTTCAAAAAATGCTCTTAGTGCCTGTTCTCAGTTTAATCTTGTATTTTGTATTTATTTTTTACAGTTATTCAGAGCATCAACAAAGCAGTGAAAAAATTGAGTCTATTCGCGACAATTACCTACCTTTGTTAGCAATTGTTCATGAAAACACCCAGCTTTTTGAAGACCTTCGGGAAAAGTTCAAAGATGCGGTATTGGCGGGTGAAAGCAACTGGATTAAAAGCACACTTTTAATTAAGCAAAGGGTAGAAAGTAATTTATTAAAATTACAGAAATACCCTGAAATTGTTGACCTTTATCAGCTACAAAAGACCCGTGAAAATTTCCAGCATTACTATTTAAACGCCAGTGCACTGGCTAAAAGTATTCTTATGGATGAAAAATCCTTTAGTTACACTGAAGACATTATTAGTAATGTAGAGCGTTATCATAATGACACGCTTTTACAAATTAAAAGCCTACGTGAAAGTATTGATATTCGTTTTCGACAAATTATAAATGAAACCAGTTACTCTCTTAATGCTATGATATTTTGGAGTGTGGTGATTTCTTTATTGTCTATGATTTTTATTACTATGGTCATGTTGTTTGTATCTTTTTCTACGCGAAAAAATCTGCATGAAGTGGTGATTCGCATGAAAGAGTTGGCGTTAGGGGGCAGTGATTTTAGTCAGCGATTGGAGCGCAATGCTAAAGATGAATTAGGCGTGCTGATTTATTGGTTTAATAAGTTGTCTGATAAATTAGAACAAGATTACGTTAATTTAGAAAATGTATCTATTACCGATAAATTGACGCAATTAAATAATCGCACACGTACGGATGCTTTTTTTCCAAAAGCGTTGGCAGAAGCGCTTAAAAGTAATCAACCCTTGTGTGCTGTGTTATTGGATATTGATTTTTTTAAAGCGATTAACGATAACCATGGCCATCTAGCGGGAGATAAAATTCTTCAGTGTTTGGCCAGCCTATTAAAAGAAAGTGCCGATCAACATGACTTTGTAGGGCGCTGGGGTGGCGAAGAATTTATTATTATTTTACCTAATACATCAGCAAAACAAGCCTTTAAAAAAATGGAGCAGTTACGGGAAACAATTGCACAATTTAGTTTCCCTGATGTGCCGCAGGTGACTGTGAGCTTTGGCTTGGCTATGGCGCAGCATGGGGATGATACTGATAGCATTATGGCACGTAGCGATAAATGCCTATACAAGGCTAAAGAGCAAGGTAGAAATTGCGTGGTGATAGATGAGCCATAAAAAACCGGAATCAACTTGTACCGGCTTTATTATATAAGTAACAGGGGTTTAAGGCTTCATGGGTAAGCTGGCGACAGTTTCTTCAATCCAGTTTTCGGCCAGTTCGTTAAGTTCACGGCTATTTGTGCCTTCACTTTCAATGGGTTTGCCAATGACGACGGTAATGGTGCCGGGTTTTTTAATGAATTTATCGGCAGGCCAAAATACCCCAGCATTATGAGCGATGGGCACAATTGCCGCACCAGAACCCACGGCAATGTTCGCCCCACCGCGAGCATATTTGCCTTGGGTGCCTGGGTTCATACGGGTGCCCTCAGGGAAAATTAACACCGATATGCCACTTTCAATGGAAGCCACTCCTTGTTGCTGAATGTCCTTTAGGGCCTTTTTGGGGTTGCCCCTGTCAATGGCAATGGGGTCTGTTAATTTCAAGCCCCAGCCAAATACTGGCATTTTTAAGAGTTCTTTTTTCAAGACAATTTTGGCTGGCGCTAAAAAGTACTGTAAAAAGAAGGTTTCCCACTGGCTTTGGTGCTTGGCAAGTGCCACATAGGCTTGGCCTTGTGGTAGGTTTTCTTTGCCGATCACCTCAAACTTCAATCCACAAATGATTCTTGCCCATAAGACTGTGCATCGGTTCCATAGAAATATGTAGTTACTGCGAATTTTATAAGGCAGTAAGCTAAAAAATACCACGCCAGTGGTGCTGAAAAAGATCACCAATAGGGCATAACCTATGTAAAAAATAGTGGCTCTAAGGCCTAAAAATAAAATCGTCATGATAAAAAATGGAAGCAGTAATAAACAATAGCTGGCTAGGATTACCCAATAGTTTTTCCCAGTCAACTCACAGCGCAGTTAATTTCAATTTAGCCAATATAGAAGTGAAAGTGGGATGTGACAATAGGGAAATTGAATGGTGCATAGGGTGTGCACCATTGGCATCAGCGCTGGCGTTTGGCGGCCAGCTTATAGGGGTTGGCGTCTTGCGGGTTTTGTTGGGTTTTAAAACGCTTGTGTAGCCAAAGGTACTGGGCTGGGTAGCGACGAATCACCCCTTCAAGCCAAGCGTTGTAATTGGCGGCGTCTTCTTCTTCTACACCGGTTTGCGGTAATGGCTCGTAAAATTCTAAAACATACTTTTGAGTCAAGCCCTCTCTGTGGTAACTATAAGGCATGATGCGTGCTTTACCTGCTCGGGCTAAAAAGGTTAGGCCAGTTATGGTGGCGGCAGTTCGGCCAAAGAAGGGTGAAAAAGCACTGTGCTTGCGGCCATAATCTTGGTCGGGGGCATACCATAAAACGCCGCCGCGTTTCATACAGCTAATAAAGCCTTTCATATTCTTTTTGTGATAGGCCATTTCAACAAAACGCATACGTCCCCGCATCATCACAGCATTCATAAGCTTATTGTCTAGGGGGCGGTAGGTGACGTTTAAATCACATACAAGGCTGGTTAAGGCCCCTGCTAAATCGAGGATGCTGAAGTGGGCACCGGCCAGTAACACGCCTTTTCCGTCGGCGGTTTCTCTGTCTAGAATGTCTTTGCCACGTACTTCAATGCGGTCTCGAAAGGCATTGATATCACGAAACCAAGCAGTGCCGCTGTCTAGGTAGCCTTGCATATTCTCATGGAAAATTTGCTTCACTAAAGTGGCTTTTTGCTCGTCGGATTTCTCGCTAAAGCATAAGTCTACGTTCACCTGCACCACATGGCGTCGGCTTTTGGCAAGGTGAAAAGCAAGAAAGGCCAGCATGCGGCTCACTTGCCATTGGGCTTTAAAAGGCAAGTAACTGCACACGAATAAAAAGCTCACAAAGAGCCACACGCCCCAATATTTGGGTTTTAAGTATTCGAGCTTAAGTAAGCTTGTATCTGGCTCATCGTTTGCTTTTTTAGAATCGCTGTTGCTCATAATGATTTTTGCGTCACATGTAATTTAATGGTTACCAAGCACGGGTGTTACTGGTGCTTTTTAATGCTGTTGATGATGTTACTGGTGGAGCAACCGTCTTCAAAATTCAAGACTTTTACTTGTCCGCCATTGGCCATAACTTCTTTGCCGCCGGCAATGTCTTCTACCTGGTAGTCGCCGCCCTTCACCAGTGTGTTAGGCAATAACTTGGCAATCAGGCGCTGAGGTGTATCTTCGCTAAACGGCACTACCCAGTCGACACTTTGTAAGCCAGCCAGAACATCCATTCGATGGCTTACCGGATTGATAGGGCGTTCAGGGCCTTTTAAACGGGTAACGCTGTCATCGCTATTCACCGCCACAATTAAGCGATCGCCCAATTGCTTGGCGCTTTTTAAATAGCTCACGTGGCCTGGGTGTAAAATATCAAAGCAACCGTTGGTCATGACAATGTTTTCGCCATTGGCCTGCGCGTCTTTAATCATTTGGCCAAGGGTATCTTCATCTAATATGCCAGAGTGTGCTTGTTCGTCGGCACGCACTTCACGGCGCAATTCTGCAAGGCTTACTGTGGCAGTACCCAGTTTTGCAACCACAAGAGCCGCGGCCACATTGGCAAGCGCAGTGGCATTGCTGAGCGTGTCGCCAGCCGCTACCGCCGCCGCTAATACGCTAATGACCGTATCGCCCGCGCCAGTTACGTCATATACCTCACGGGCAGTGGCAGCCAAATGGATAGGTTGCTGATCTTTTTGAAATAGCGTCATGCCCTTTTCACTGCGAGTCACCAACAATGCGTCTAGTTGAATGTCTTCCATTAATGCAAAGCCTTTTTCAACCAGATCGGCTTCGTCTTTACAGACCCCCATGACGGTTTCAAACTCCCCTAAATTTGGGGTAATTAATGTGGCGCCGGTGTAGCGTTTAAAGTCACTGCCTTTTGGATCAATTAATACCGCTTTACCGGCATCGCGGCCGGCTTTAATAAATGGCTCAATGCTACTTAGCGCGCCTTTACCGTAATCACTTAGCACCACCACATCGCAGTTAGCTAGCTGGCTTTTAAATTTGGCCAACATATCGGAGGTGTCTACCTGATGAAAGTCTTCTTCGAAATCCAAGCGGATAAGCTGCTGATGGCGGCTTAACACCCTTAACTTCGTGATGGTGGGGTGGCTGTCTAAGGCGCTGAATTGGGTGTTGATATGTGGGTGTTCAAGAGTGCTTTCGAGAGCGCGGGCATTATTGTCCTGACCCACTAAACCCAACAAACCAGCTTGGGTGCCAAGGCTTGCAATGTTTAGCGCCACGTTACCAGCACCGCCAGCACGGTCTTCTATCTCGCTGACTTTTACTACGGGCACAGGGGCTTCTGGGCTAATGCGAGACGTTGGGCCACTCCAATAGCGATCCAACATCACATCTCCGACTACCAGGACACGGGCATTGGCAAAGTTGGGAATGGATAGCGACATGAAATTAAACCACCGATTTTTATTAGATCAATTTTTAAGGAGGGCATGGTAGCACAGCCGTATTATCCCTATAAGCATTGAGTAGAAAAGGGCAGCTCTATTAATTGCTTGCGCCTCTGGCTTTGGGCCTTGTTTAGAGCCAAAGCGGGCTTTCGATGAAATGCTCGCTGCCTTTCAAGGAAGACCAATGCAGGATCTAGGCAAGGCCTAAAGCCCCGTAGGGCGCAGCTCCAAGCACACACTGCCAGCGTTATGCTGCTTGAAAATGGAACCACCATTTCGCTTCGCAGCAGGCCTTGCCATTGTATGCTTGGAGCTGCGCAGAGAAAGTAATCAATCAATGGAGCTGCCCTTAGGATATAATCGGTGTTTTTTAACCATGACAGAATTCTTGATGGCCCGTTTTATTTACAGCCTTATTTTCACACTTTTACTGCCCTTTATTTTAATTAGGTTGATGATGCGTGCTCGTAAGGCACCCGCTTATAGGGATCGTTGGCTAGAGCGTTTTGGTGTTTTCAAAAAGCCCCAATTTGTGAAGTCTGTAAACAAAGGGCAAGGCCCTATTTGGTTTCATACTGTCTCGGTGGGAGAATTCATTGCCGCGCTGCCTCTTATTGAACAAGTGATGCAGGCCCATGAAAGTCGCGCCATCGTCATCACTACCACCACGCCTACTGGCAGTGAACAGGTGGTGAAACGCTTTAAAGAGCAATTGGGTAAGCGGGTGTTTCATGTGTATTTACCTTATGACTTACCTTGGTTTTTAAAGGGTTTTTTAAAACGTTTAAACCCTGAACTGTTAGTGATCCTTGAGACAGAATTGTGGCCCAACTTAATTCATTGCTGTCATCATCATGGTACTAAAGTGTTGGTGGCTAATGCTCGTTTGTCGGAAAAGTCAGCTAAAGGCTATGGCAAGCTGGCTAAGCTCAGTGCACAAATGCTTAAGAAAATTGATTGCTTGGCGGTGCAAAATGATACCGATGGCCAGCGGTTTATTAAGCTTGGTATGCCTGTGGGTAACATGGCGGTGACGGGTAGTATTAAGTTTGATATCACGATTAAAGAATCGCTATTAGCGAAAGGCAAAGAATGGCGAGGGCAATGGGGAGCGGCGCGTAAGGTGATTATGGTGGCCAGTACTCATCAAGGAGAAGACATCATTGCTCTTAACGCTTTTAATCAATTGCCAAAAGAAGTGCTCAGTCAAAACCCGTTATTAATTGTGGTACCAAGACATCCTGAGCGTTTTGATAGCGTGGCCAAACTTATTGTTGATCAAGAATTAAAATTGGTTCGGCGCTCTGAATTAATAAATACCAATCAAGTGAATTTAAATACCTGCCAAGTATTGTTGATTGATTCCATGGGGGAGCTTATGGAATTTTTAGCGGCTAGTGATGTGTGCATTATGGGCGGAAGCTTTGTGGAGAATGGCGGTCATAACCCGCTGGAGCCTGCCGCGTTAAAAGTGCCGGTGTTAATGGGTCCAAGTCAGTTTAACTTTGCGCTTATTTGTCAGCAGTTGGAAGAAGCAGGAGGCTTGAAGACACTGGAAGCGCCTGAATTGTCAGCTGAATTATCCTCTTGGTTACTAAGCGAAAATACGATTATTGAAAAAGGCTTACAGGCAAAACAGGTGGTGGATAGTAATATGGGCGCCAAGCAAAAGGTCTTTGAATTAATCGAGCATCAATTAGCCTAGCGGAGCGATTTTAGAAAAAGGTTTTAATTAGAAAGGGGCTAGTCGTGTGAGCTACGGCCAGACTAAAGAGAATTAGTAGCCGCCGATGCTGTAGTCGATATGGAAGTCTACGTCGTTTACGCGGCTTACTGAAGTTTGTACCGAGCCATCATCGTGCAGTTCTAAATAGCGGTAGCCTGGCCCTTCGCTATCTATGTCAAAGTCATCTGATTTTGGAGTAAACTGAACGCAAGTAGAAGGCGTAGACATATAGTGCACCCCGTCAATTTGTTCATTGGTATCCTGATGAACATGCCCCCATAACAGTACTTTCACATTTTTATACTGCTTAATAATGTTTAAGAATTCTTGGCTATTTTTAATTAAATGATTATCTAACCATTTACAGCCCATGGGTCGTGGCTGGTGATGCATGGTAATGAGGGTGGGGCTGGTGGAATCGGCTTCAAGGGCGTTTTTAAGAATATCCAATTGAGATTGGGCAAAGTTACCGCCCACACTGCCGGGCATTTGGCTGTCTAGTAAGATGATTTGCCATTTGCCTTTTTTAATCACAGGCGACATTTCTTTCTGTTCAGACACCACTTGCAGCATATTAGCGCGATGATCGTGATTACCTGGAATCCAATACTGGGGTTTGCCGTCTTTTTCTATTTGTTGCTTTAATCTCTGATAGGCAGCAACAGAGCCGTCCTGGCTTAAATCGCCAGTTAATAAATAAAAATCAAACTGTGCCACTTGCTCATGCATGCGCTTAAGAACCGCATCAAGGCTGGTCTGCGTCTCCATACCCAGTAATTTTCCTTGGGTATCCGCAAACAAGTGGGGGTCTGTAATTTGTATTAATCTTTGCATGTTCAGTTTGGATCCTAACCCATCCTTGGGCGGGGTCAGCGCCTAATTCCGCCTACTATATAATTACTAGCTTAGTCACTTCCAGTGCTAACGTCACATTTTAGTGTGTGTGGATGAAAATTGAGCTCTATATCCGCTTCACCATGACGCAAACAATGCTCTAACCAGTCTTGTAAAAAGTGGTTAATTTGATGCTTTTCATCGGGCATGCGCATTTGTGGATTAGGGTAATGATAAACCCCATTAAACCTATGGCTATTGTCAAAACTAATGACTTCGGCCATGCGCACATCTTGATACATACGCACCACCATTGTGGGAGGGCTTAAAAAATCATTTAGGTGAGAGACCTGTTCAACGTTAATGCTCAGGGTGTATTTGAATTGCTCACTGACACTTAGGCGAATACGAGTGGCGTGGTTCTCACCGCCATTAATGGTAAATTCGCGGCTGTCACCTGTGTCCATTTCAGGAAGCAGTTTAAGCAGCAATACGTAGTTGCTCTCGCATATGGCCGCCAAACTTTTAAGATTGGGGACATAAGACTTGCGTTTCTTATGCATGTTTTTCCATATGGAGTTAAGAGTTCAATGCTTTACGGTGCATTTATGGGTTTTCAATGGCGCTGTGTACTGACTTAAAGTTTAACTCTAGCCACTGTAGAGCAATTATGGTGGCGGCGTTGTTAATTTTGCCACATCTTACCGCTTCAAAGGCATCTTGGCTGCTGACCTTATGCACGCGAATATCTTCCCCTTCGCTGGCTAAACCATGAATGCCATTCACTTGAGTGCTGTCGAGCATGGCCATAAACAAATGGATTTTTTCATCGGTTCCCCCCGGGCTCACCAAATACTGGCAAATGGGAGTGAGTTCTTGAATGTAGGCGCCACTTTCTTCTTGGGTTTCGCGAATGGCCACCTCTTCAGGGGTTTCCCCTTCTTCAATCATGCCGGCCACCAGTTCATAAATCCAAGGGCTGGCTTCATTAAGGGCGCCTACTCTAAATTGCTCCGTTAGCACCACCATGTCGAGCTTAGGGTCGTATAGCAACACAGCGGCGGCTTCACCGCGCTCAAACAGCTCGCGCTGTATCTCGCTTCCCCAGCTGCCGTTAAACAATTTATGTTTAACCTTAAACTTGGACAAAGTAAAAAACCCCTGGTAGCAGGGTGCTTTTTCAATAATTTCTACGTGACGTTTATCAAAACTGGCTTTCATCATGGAACTAATTCTAAGCTTCTTGGCCGTTTATATCTATTAATGAAACAATAAGTTGAAGGGGACTTTACGTGTGTAAAGGTTCCAAGGCAGACATTAAGAGTTTAGAATCCGTGCAACTTAAAAATTATATGTAGGGTGCAACAATGAAGAAACTGGCATTAGCCTTTATAACACTTGCCACAGCAGTCACCTCGCAGGCCACCGATCTTAAAAGTGTCTTTGAACAAGCGGTTACTAATGACCCTCAGTTGGCTGCAGAATTAGCAGCAGCTCGCGCCAATGCTGAAACGCAAGGGGCTGCTGGAAACGCGGTTTTACCGACCATTACTTTGAATGCTGAAGTGAGTGAAACCAAGACCAAAGACGCTGTGGTTAGACTTGATAATGGCGCTTTACAAGATACCGATGGCACGTTCGATAAGACATCTTATGACATAACTCTAGTCCAACCATTATTTGCTCCGTCTACCTGGTACAGCTATGCCGCGGCCAGTGCTACGACTGATAGCTCTGTGTTTGAACTGCGTAAAGCTGAACAAAGTATGGTGGTACGTGCAGCCGAAGCGTATTTCGATGTATTACGTGCAAATGCCACACTTGCTTCTGCCAAAGCTACTGAAACAGCCGTTAAACGCCAATTAGAGCAAACCCAACAACGCTTCAAGGTGGGTTTGATAGCCATTACCGATGTACACGAAGCGCAGTCTGTTTATGACAATGCCACAGTGGGTTTGATCGAATCTGAAACACAGCTCGATATTGCTTATGAGTCTTTAGCGGTATTAACAGGTACAAGATACGATCGTATTAACCCATTAAAAGATGAAATTCCTTTATTAGGGCCTATACCTGCTGATCGTAGTCTTTGGGAGCAAAAGGCACTCGCACAGAACCTAGATGTATTAATCGCTGAGAAAAGTGGTTTAAGCGCTAAACAAAATCACAACTCTAAAAAGGCTGAGCATTTACCTAGTGTTAATTTAGTGGGTGTTCACACTATTTCAGATAATGACGCTAGTAATTCAGGTGAAGAGTTAACAAGCACCTATGTAGGTGTTCAATTAAGCATGCCTTTGTACGCCGGTGGCTCAACTTGGGCAGGTCAAAAGCAGGCTTATTATCAACGCCAAGCAGCAGAACAACAGCTAGAGTTAACCCAAAGACAAGCAAGCTTAAGCGTTCGTTCATTATACCGTCAGCTTCAAGCAGACGTAGCTCGTATCAAGGCTCGTGATCAGGGAATGACCTCTGCTAAGAGCGCCATGGAAGCCACGCAAACCGGTTATGAAGTGGGCACACGTAACATTGTAGAAGTATTAGACGCACAAACTTCAGTATTCACCGCTCAGCAAAACTACGCTTATGCCCGATTTGACTATGTAATAAATCTATTGAAATTCCGTCAAGCGGTGGGCGAACTGTCTTCTGGCGATATTGAAGAAATAAACAGCTGGTTACTGGTTAAGTAACGATTCATATCCCGCCGTGAACTTGTTCACCGCGGGATATCCCTTCTATCCTCACCCCTAGCTTGTAATTTAAAGCCTCCACTCCCCATAACGCTTAGTGCAAAAGCGCATTATTTTTAGATGTAATCAGCAAATTTTACCCTGTCTATTGCAGATTTAAGCCAGCATTGGGTATGCTAGCGAAAAATATCACCATAAGAATAACGACTCACCATGATTCCCCAACAACTGCGCTGCCTGTATTTACATGGCTTTAAAAGCTCGCCGGCTTCCACCAAAGCCCAGCAGACCTTAGCGTATTTTGCTGAAGAAGACGTGAGCCAAAACCTGCATATTCCGCAGTTATCACCACAACCGGCCCGAGCCATCGATGAAGCTCAATTCTTATATGAGCAATTGATTGATGAAGTGGGCCTTGAGAATGTATTGGTTATTGGCAGCAGTTTAGGGGGCTATTACGCCACTTACTTAGCCGAACACTTTGGCGGTAAGGCAGTGGTCATTAACCCTGCTGTGAAACCTTACGAGCTGCTTGTGGACTACTTAGGGGAGAATAAAAATTACCATAATGATGAAACATTTATGGTGACTCAAGAATTCATTGATGAGCTAAAATCATTTGAGGTTGAACCCTTGCGTTACCCCAAGCATCATTTGCTGTTATGTCAGACCCATGATGAGTCCTTGGATTACCGCCAAGCCACCACTAAATACCGTAACAGCCCCTGTATTATTGAATTTGGTGGCGATCACGGCTTTGTGAATTACCCTCAACGTATACCTAGCATTATGAATTTTGCAAAAGTGGCTTATTAAGCCAGTCGTTATATTAAAGAACATAGCTTCCAGACAAATTAAGTGATTAGGAGTGCCCCAATTAGGGCGCTGCTAAATAAAGTTTCAAATAAATTTAGGATACCGTCCGTCTATGGGCGTAATAGAGTACCAATAAGAGTATGAGCAACTATACAGCATCCTCCATTGAGGTTTTAAGTGGTCTAGACCCGGTTCGTAAACGCCCGGGCATGTATACCGAAACAACACGGCCTAACCATTTAGCTCAGGAAGTCATCGATAACTCGGTAGATGAAGCGCTAGCGGGCCACTGTAATCACATAACCGTTGAGCTATTTGGCGATCAGTCTTTGTCGGTGACCGATAACGGTCGAGGGATGCCCACAGACATACACCCTGAACATGGGGTGTCGGGGATCGAACTTATTCTGACCAAGCTTCACTCGGGCGGTAAATTTACCAACGACAATTACCAGTTTAGTGGTGGTTTGCACGGGGTGGGTATTTCGGTGGTGAACGCTTTGTCTCTTGATTTAGAGGTTAGCGTGCAACGGGGCGGCAAGATTTCACACATTTCCTTTAAGGATGGTGAGAAAGCCTCTGAGCTTAAAGAGGTGGGAGATACTAAGCGTAAAAAAGACACTGGCACCACGGTACGTTTCGCACCCGACCCTAAATATTTTGACAGCCCTAAATTCTCGGTTTTGCGTTTAAAGCATGTATTGCGTGCCAAGGCCGTTTTGTGCCCAGCGCTAACCATTGAGTTTATTAATCACGGTAATACTGAAGATAACCAAACTTGGTTTTATGAAGACGGTTTGGTGGATTACTTAACCACTGCTACGCAAGGCTTTGAAGTATTACCTAAAGATCCTTTTGTGGGTTCAATGCAAGGGGAAAAAGAAGCCGTTGATTGGGCGGTGCAATGGCTGCCTGAAGGTGGCGAGCAGCTAATGGAAAGCTACGTTAACCTTATTCCCACCGCACAAGGTGGTACTCACGTTAATGGGCTGCGCACAGGTTTATTAGAAGCGCTTCGTGAATTTTGTGAATTTCGAAACCTATTACCACGGGGTGTTAAGTTAGCCCCTGATGACGTGTGGGACAAGGTGGCGTTTGTATTGTCGACTAAAATGGCCGACGCACAATTCTCTGGGCAAACCAAAGAGCGTTTATCTAGCCGTGAAGCAGCCGCCTTTGTTGGTGGCGTGGTTAAAGACAGTTTTAGTTTATGGTTAAACGAGCATTCGGCTCTTGGCGAGCAAGTGGCCGAGATGGTTATCAGCAATGCGCAAAGTAGAATGCGCAGTGCTAAAAAAGTGGTGCGTAAAAAAGTCACTCAAGGTCCTGCATTACCCGGTAAGTTAGCCGACTGCTCTACTAATGACCCTAAATATTCTGAAATATTTTTAGTGGAAGGGGATTCAGCTGGTGGCTCTGCCAAGCAAGCTCGCTCTCGTGAGTTTCAAGCCATCATGCCGTTGCGCGGAAAAATCCTAAACAGTTGGGAAGTGGATTCAGGCGAAGTATTGGCTTCCCAAGAGATTCACGATATTTCTGTGGCGCTAGGAATTGACCCTGCTTGTGATGATTTAAGTGCATTGCGTTACGGAAAAGTTTGTATTCTAGCCGATGCCGATAGCGATGGCTTACACATTGCCACGTTATTGTGTGCCTTATTTGTTAAACACTTCCGCCCGTTAGTCGAACAAGGGCATGTCTATGTGGCCATGCCACCGCTTTACAGAATTGACGTGGGCAAAGATGTTTATTACGCACTGGATGAAGCCGAGCGCCAAGGGGTACTGGACAGAATTAAAGCCGAAAAGAAACGCGGCAAAGTGGGTGTGCAGCGCTTTAAAGGATTGGGTGAGATGAACCCGTTGCAACTACGGGAAACCACCATGGACCCAGATACTCGTCGTTTAGTGCAGTTGTCATTAGAGGCTGAAGATGGCACTGATGAAGTGATGGACATGCTGCTTTCTAAAAAGCGCGCTAGCGATCGAAAAGTCTGGCTAGAAGAGAAGGGCAACCTAGTTGAATTAAACTAGTGTATTTACCTTTATAAAACTAAATAAAATTTAAAAATACTAGCACGTCATTTCTGGCTAGGAGAATTAAAAAGAATGAATGAAATTGTAATAGGTGAAGACGGCATAGAGCGTCAGACCCTAAAAGATTATACCGAAAGCGCCTACTTAAATTATTCTATGTACGTGATCATGGACCGAGCCTTGCCTCATGTGGGAGATGGTTTAAAACCTGTTCAGCGTCGTATTACTTACGCCATGAGCGAACTTGGTTTAAAGGCCGGCGCAAAATATAAAAAGTCGGCTCGTACCGTGGGTGATGTACTGGGTAAGTTTCACCCCCATGGGGACAGTGCTTGTTATGAAGCCATGGTGTTAATGGCCCAACCGTTTTCGTACCGCTATCCGCTGGTGGATGGCCAAGGTAACTGGGGCTCACAAGATGACCCTAAATCATTTGCCGCCATGCGTTATACCGAAAGTAAATTAACCAAATATGCCGATGTATTATTAAGCGAATTAGGTCAGGGCACGGTAGATTGGCAACCTAACTTTGATGGCTCGTTACAAGAACCCATTACCCTTCCTGCCCGTTTACCAAATATTTTGTTAAATGGCACAACAGGTATTGCGGTGGGTATGGCCACCGATATTCCCCCTCATAATTTACGTGAAGTGGCCAATGCGTGTATTCATGTATTGGATAACCCTAAAGCCACCACACAAGATTTAACCCAATTTGTAGCAGGGCCAGATTACCCCACTCACGCTGAAATCATTACCCCAAAAGCCGACATCCAAAAGATGTATGAAACCGGCCGTGGTAGTGTAAAAATGCGTGCCATTTATGAAATGGAAGATGGTGATGTGGTCATTACCGATTTACCTCATCAATGTTCAGGTAACAAAGTACTTGAACAAATTGCCGATCAAATGAATAAAAAGAAGCTGCCCATGGTGGCGGATTTACGTGATGAATCGGATCATGAAAACCCTACGCGTTTGGTGATCGTACCAAAATCGAATCGTGTAGATGTTAAGCAATTAATGAATCATTTATTTGCCACCACCGATCTTGAGAAAAACTATCGCATTAATATGAACATGATCGGTATTAACGGCTTACCTCAAGTGAAGAGCCTATCCGACATTGTTAGCGAATGGCTGGAGTATCGAACCAATACTGTACGTCGTCGCCTACAACATCGTTTAGAAAAGGTTTTGGCGCGTTTACATATTCTTGATGGTTTATTGGTAGCGTTTTTAAACATTGACGAAGTGATTGAAATTATTCGTCACGAAGAAGAACCCAAGCAAGAATTAATTAAACGCTTTGGCTTGACTGATATCCAAGCTGAATCAGTACTGGAATTAAAGTTACGCCACTTAGCCAAACTTGAAGAAATGCGAATTCGTGGCGAGCAAGATGAGCTTGCCAAGGAACGTGATCAGCTTGAAAAGATTCTAGGCAGTGAGCGTCGCATGAAAACCTTGGTGAAAAAAGAAATCACCGCCGATGCCGAAGCCTATGGTGATGAACGCCGCAGCCCAATTGTGACTCGTCAAGAAAGCCAAGCATTAAGTGAAACTGATTTAATGGGCGCTGACCCTGTGACTGTAGTGTTGTCAGAGAAGGGTTGGATTCGAGCCGCTAAAGGTCATGACCTAGATGGTAATACGCTGACTTATAAGTCAGGGGATGCTTTCTTAGTTCAGGCCAATGCCAAGACCAATCAGCAGGCGGTGTTCTTAGACAGTACTGGGCGTAGCTACAGTATTAATATTCACGGACTGCCAGGGGCAAGAGGTTACGGTGAACCGGTGACCAGTTCGGTGAATTTAACCGCGGGTGCCACTTTGGCAACTATGTTGGTGGGCAGCAATAAAGACCAATACCTAGTGGCCAGCGAATCAGGCTATGGCTTTATTACCACGTTTGAAGATATGCTTTCTAAAAACAAAAATGGTAAAGCGCTATTAAATAAACCCGATGATAAAAAACTGCATCCATTAGTGAAGTTAGCCGATCAAAAACAAGACTGGGTCATTGCAGTAAGCGATGAAGGACGTTTATTAACGTTTCCTGCTGCCGACTTACCACTTATGTCAAAAGGTAAAGGCAATAAAATACTCAACCTAGGCACAGGAGGTACTGAAAAACTCATTGGTATTTCATTGATGAAAGAGGGCGATGTTCTAGTGGTGAATGCCGGTAAGCGTCATGTAAAAATGAAGTTTGCTGATTTAGAGCACTATCAAGGTGAGCGAGGCCGCAGAGGTAATAAACTACCAAGAGGTTTCCAGAATGTCACCAGTATAGAAGTGGTGCGTAAAGAAGAAGTATAACCCTAAATTAGTTATCCTAAGAACAAACAAGAAACCGGCAAATGCCGGTTTTTTAATGGGCGTGTTTTATTAAATCTACCAATCTATTGGCATAGCCCCATTCATTGTCATACCAAGCCACTACCTTCACGAAATTATCATTTAGAGATATACCGGCTTCACTATCGAAAATAGCGCTGTGGGGATCATGCAGAAAATCAGATGACACGACTTTCTCATCAGTGAAGCCTAATATCCCCTTAAGTTCGTTTTCGCTAGCGTCTTTCATGGCCTTGGCAATGTTCTGATAGCTGGCGGGTTTATTTAATTTGACGGTTAAATCCACCACTGAAACATCAGTAATGGGTATGCGAAATGCCATGCCGGTTAATTTACCATTAAGCTCAGGTATTACCTTGCCTACGGCTTTTGCGGCTCCTGTTGCGCTAGGGATGATATTGTTTCCCATGGAGCGGGCTCCTCGCCAATCGGAGGGGATAGCGCCATCTACAGTGCGCTGTGTTGCCGTGGCGGCATGTACGGTTGTCATTAACCCTTCTACTATCCCCCAGTTATCATGCAGAACTTTAGCGACCGGTGCTAAGCAATTAGTGGTGCACGACGCGTTAGAAATAATTTTCATATCATGATGGTAATCTTGATGATTAACTCCCATTACAAACATAGGTGCATCTGGACTTGGCGCGCTAATAACAACTTTCTTGGCACCTGATTGTAAATGATGTTTCGCTTGGCTAAGGCCGGTAAATAAACCGCTGCTTTCAATGACAAAGTCACAACCGACCTCTTGCCAATTACAATCTATAGGGTTTTTATGTTGAGTGATTCTAATGCTATTGCCATTAACCACTAAACTGTTTTCAAAGCTTTTAATGCTTGCTATAAACTGGCCATGGGTAGAATCAAACCTTAATAAGTAAGCCATGTAGTCCGCAGTGATAAGATCATTGATCGCCACTACTTGAAATTCTTTGCGCTCTAATAATACTCTAAAAGCTAAGCGACCAATTCGACCGAAACCATTTATAGCCACCTTTATCGTCATAGATTCCCTCGAACTGTTTTTGAAAATTAAAAACTTAACAATCAATGATTTAGTTGGTAATTAAATACGCAGCATTAATGCCAAATAAAAACTTATTCAAAATATTGGCTGCTTTCGTGTAGTACTAAGTAACCACTTTTATTCTGTATTTTAATAAAGGCCATTAATGACTAAAAATGGCGCTTTAGGTGGGTAGGATTTTGTCTACTTTTGCTTCTTTATAAGTATAGAAAGAATAATTATAAGTATAAATACTTCAGTCTGAGGGGGGCCCATGACACGAGTGGGAATTTCCGCACTATCTGCATTACTTTTATTAACCTCTTCGCACTCGGCGTTTGCTGAGTGGGGGTTAAATATGACAGAGGGTGTGACCAGAATAAGTCATGAAGTACATGACTTGCATATGATTATATTTTACATATGCGTAGCAATTGCTGTAGCCGTTTTTGGTGTGATGCTTTACAGCATTATTTATCACAGAAAAAGCCGCGGGGCAGAAGCCGCAAATTTTCATGAAAGCACAACGGTTGAAATCATTTGGACCGTTACACCGCTTATTATTCTTATCGCCATGGCGATCCCTGCCACGAATACTCTGATTGATATGTATGACAATAAAGATGCCGAAATTGATGTTCAGATTACTGGCTATCAATGGAAGTGGCGTTATACCTATTTAAATGAAGATGTTGATTTCTTTTCAGTATTAAGTACCCCGCAAGATCAAATTGACAATATTGCTGAAAAAAATGAAAACTATTTATTAGAAGTAGATAAGCCTCTGGTACTTCCAATCAATACAAAAGTACGTTTTTTATTAACCTCAAAAGACGTCATACATTCCTGGTGGGTACCTGAGCTGGCCGTTAAGAAGGATACCATTCCCGGGTTTATTAATGAGTCTTGGGCCATCATTGATGAGCCTGGCCTTTATCGTGGTCAGTGCACGGAGTTATGCGGTGCGGGTCATGGCTACATGCCAATTGTTGTTAAAGCGGTTTCTAAAGAAGAATATAAAATCTGGGTGACCCAACAGGCCATAGAGCAAGCCGCTGCTAAAGAAGTGAAAGACATGAGCTTTGATGAATTAATGGCGCAAGGAGAAAAAGTATATTCGACCAATTGCGCTGCTTGTCATAAGCAAGATGGTAGCGGTATGACACCCATGTTCCCTGCATTAAAAGGCAGCGCTATTGCTCTAGGTGATATAGATAAGCATATAGAAATGGTTCTAGACGGAAAGCAGGGTACGGCTATGTCTGCCTTTGCTGAGCAATTAAGCGTGAGTGATATTGCTGCCGTTGTAACGTATGAGCGAAATGCTTGGGGCAATGATAAAGGGGATTCCGCCTCACCTAAGTATGTTAAAGAACTTAAAGATAATAAAAAATAGAGGGCCGCACTATGTCACAAGAAGGGGTGTCGCAAGAAATGCCACATGACGATCATCATCATGGTCCAGATAAAGGCATTCTGCGTTGGTTATACACAACCAACCATAAAGACATTGGCACAATGTATTTATTATTGGCATTGGGGTCGTTGCTGATTGGCGGCTGTATGGCTTTTGTAATTCGCGCGGAATTATTTGAGCCAGGCTTACAATTGGTTGACCCAAATTTCTTCAATCAAATGACTACCATGCATGGTCTTATAATGGTGTTTGGCGCCATTATGCCAGCTTTCGTTGGCTTGGCTAATTGGCTTATTCCCTTGATGATTGGTGCTCCTGATATGGCATTGCCAAGAATCAACAACTGGTCATTTTGGTTGCTGCCTTTTGCCTTTGGTATGTTGTTAAGTACGTTATTTATGGAAGGCGGTGCACCTAACTTTGGTTGGACTTTTTACGCGCCTCTTTCAACCGACTATGCCCCCCCTAGCGTAACCTTCTTTATATTTTCAGTTCATATTATGGGCATCAGTTCGGTGATGGGGGCAGTAAATGTCATTGTTACTATTTTTAATATGCGTGCCCCAGGCATGACCTTTATGAAAATGCCATTGTTTGTATGGACTTGGTTAATCACAGCATTTTTACTTATTGCGGTTATGCCTGTGCTAGCGGGTGTTGTCACCATGATGTTAATGGATATTCATTTTGGTACATCGTTCTTTAACGCGGCCGGTGGTGGTGACCCTGTTTTGTTTCAGCACGTATTTTGGTTCTTTGGACACCCTGAAGTTTACATTATGATATTGCCAGCCTTTGGTATTATCTCTCACATTATTTCAACGTTTTCTCGTAAACCGCTCTTTGGTTACACCAGTATGGTGTTTGCAACTTCATCCATTGCTATATTGTCTTTCATTGTGTGGGCTCACCATATGTTTACGGTTGGCATCCCTTTAGCGGGGGAACTATTTTTTATGTACAGCACGATGCTAATTGCTGTGCCTACGGGGGTGAAAGTCTTTAACTGGGTAACCACAATGTTCCGGGGCTCCATGACATTTGAAACGCCCATGCTGTTTGCTATTGCCTTTGTTGTGTTGTTTACCATAGGTGGGTTGTCGGGATTGATGTTAGCCATTGCCCCTGCTGATTTCCAATACCATGATACGTATTTTGTGGTAGCTCATTTCCACTATGTGTTGGTGCCTGGTGCTCTCTTTAGCATCTTAGCGGCTGTGTATTATTGGTTACCCAAGTGGTGTGGGCGTATGTATAACGAAACACTAGGTAAATGGCATTTTTGGTTAAGCTTTATAGGTGTGAACTTAACGTTTTTTCCTATGCACTTTGTGGGACTGGCGGGAATGCCAAGGCGTATTCCAGATTACGCTCTGCAGTTTGCTGATTTTAATGCCATCGTTTCAGTGGGTGCATTTGTATTTGGTTTAAGCCAATTGATCTTTGTTTACAATATTTGGCGCACAACATTGGGTAATAAGGGAGAAAAGGCCACGGATCTTGTTTGGGAAAAACCCACAGGGTTAGAGTGGACGGCTTTGCCAAGTCCAGTTCCTTATCATACGTTTCAAGAGCCACCAAAAGTTGATTAACTAAACTATATTAATAAGAGAGCTTCACTCAAAGTGATGAATCAATGAAAAAAATTTCCCCTTGGAAAATCACCATTATTCCAATACTGATGTTTGGCTTCGGCTTTGCATTGGTACCCTTATATGACATTTTTTGTGATGTAACAGGTATTAATGGTAAAAATTACTCGGTGATGAGTGTCTTTGATGCAAATGCGGTGAATGAAAACTCTCAAAAAATTGTGACATTGCAACTACTGGCAGATGCTGACAGTCGAGATGTTTGGCAGTTTACCCCAGAAAAAAAACGTATTGATATTCAAGCGGGAAAAATGATCACAACCTATTACGAAATCACCAATAAAAATGATTTCCCAGTGACTATTCAGGCCGTGCCCAGTGTGGCGCCAGGTGAATGGGCTGAGTATTTAGTCAAAATTGAGTGCTTTTGTTTTAATCAACAAACCATTCCACCTTATGAAAAAATAAAACTGCCTTTACAAGTTACCTTAAGTGCTAAGGCACCTGAAGAAGTAAACCACCTTTCCCTTTCTTATCGAATCTATCAAAGTGAATCTTTAGGAGGCACATTTTGAATACACCAAGATATTACGTACCGGCCCGTAGTCATTGGCCAATTTTTGGTGCGGTAGCCGTCTTTCTCACACTGTATTCCATGGCTTCAATTATTCATGAAAGCAGTCAAGGCTACGTGAGTTTGTTTTCTGTGGCCACCGCCGTGGTGGCTGGGTTCTTAATGCTCTACATGCTATTTGGGTGGTTTAGTGAGGTTGTAAATGAAGGTTTAAGAGGGATGAACAGTGATCAGCTAAAGCGATCTTTTCGCATTAGCATGGGTTGGTTTATCTTTTCTGAAGTGATGTTTTTTGCGGGTTTTTTTGGTGCTCTATTTTACGCTCGTACCTTTTCAATTCCTTGGTTAGGCGGAGAAGGCGCTAAAGGCGTTAGCGGCATGTTATGGGAAGGCTTTACTGCACACTGGCCATTAATTAAAACCCCCGACATGAGCCAGTTTCAAGGGCCTATGGGGTTAATTGATGCTTGGGGTTTGCCTTTTATAAATACAGTTTTACTTATCGCTTCTAGTTTCACTCTTACCATTGCTCACCATAAGTTGCGTGACAAAGATAAAGAAAAAACTTTGTTGTGGCTTGGGCTTACATTGCTACTGGGTTTTATATTCTTATTTGTTCAAATAGCAGAATACAGCCATGCCATTCATGACATTAACTTCACATTAAAAAGTGGTATATATGGGTCAACCTTTTATTTGTTAACGGGTTTTCACGGTGCTCACGTAACATTAGGGGCCATTATGCTGTTAGTGATGTTTGGAAGGGTCAAAAACGATCACTTTACACCAGATGATCATTTTGGATTTGAAGCCGCTGCCTGGTATTGGCATTTTGTAGACGTGGTTTGGTTAATGCTATTCACTTTTGTTTATGTACTTTAAATGAATACCCATCTTTATAGGTAAGTATTCATTTTTTATCGGTAGGAAAATAAGTAAAAAGCAATTAAGAATAAAGTTAAGGCAGCAAAGATAACGCGAAATTTTAACGATTTATAAGTCATAACGGAGCTTTTTGGGGCTGTTATTAAATGATATAAACCGGTGAATAGTGCTCCAATGCTAAATAATAAAAACAATAAAATGAGCCCTTTGATAAGCATGATATTTATTCCTCTTCAAGGGTTTAACAAATCTTGGTTTTTTAATTTTAAACCACTATATAGCCTAATTATGTTTTTAGGTATTTCAATTTGTGTGGCAGCAGCAGCTTGGCAGTATCAAAAGTCGATGTTTTATTTAGCGCCTGTTGCACAGCAAGTGCATATGGAAGGAAAGTACCTGAATGATCTTACCCATTACCTCGACAATCAAACCTTAAATGGGCGTGCAGGTTATGCGGTTATCACACCATTTGAGTACGAGAATACAGTGTATCTTGTGAATCGTGGTTTTATTTCCTTTGAAAGCCGTGAAAAACTACCTGTTGTTGAAGCTGTGTTTGGTAAAGTGACCATTGAAGGGCTATTGCTCGCGAATAGAAAGCCTATGCTGTTGAATTCAAAATTGAATGATCCTTTAAAGAAGCGCATTCAATTTATAGACGAACAATATTTCTCTAATAGCATTCATAAAAATATTGCCCTTAATATATTCCATTTAAAGAAAGGGTTGGGTCTATTAGCATTGCAACCGGTTAAAGCGCCTTACTTAAGCCATCACCGCCATAAAGCCTATGCATTACAATGGATATTATTGGCATTCGCTGGAATTATGATTTTATTTTTTTCAAGTATTAGTAGAGGTAAGCCTGTATGAAAAAACGTATTCCATTATTTTTAATGCTATTAGTGTTATCCGCACCGTTTGTTTTTTCATTATTACTGCTTTCAGATAAAAGCAGTATCACTGATACGGCTAAGGGGGAATGGTTTTCAGAATCTGAATATGTATCGGTTAATGAAAACAGTAACTGGAAGTTATTATGGCGTGAGAAGGATTGTGTGAAAACGTGTGAATCATGGTATGGATTACTGCAACGAGTGCAAATGGCATTGGGGAAATACAGTGATCAGGTTGATATTAGTAAGGTGGAAAGTGAAAAATTATTGACTCACGATAATGGTTTATTTATAGCGAATCATGAAGGGCTTGTTTTGTTGTCTTATGAAGCAAGTGAAGGTGGGGCTTACAAATTGTTAAAGGATTTAAAAGTGCTGATGAAACATGGTGGTGCTTGATTGAGTTTATGATGAATTTATTTGGAGTTATTAAATGAGACGTTTTGCACTCTTTAATATATTTTTGGCTTTAATTGTCATTACCTTAGGGGCGCTTACACGCCTAATGGATGCTGGCCTTGGGTGTCCAGATTGGCCGGTATGTTATGGTCAGTTTATTCCACAAAATAATTTAGCGGCAGAAGAGTTTGTTCATTGGCAATTTGACTCTGTAAAAGCTTGGATGGAAATGATACACCGCTATGCGGCTAGCCTATTAGGGTTAAGTATTCTTATACAGGCAGTCATGTTATGGCCTAGATACTTAGGGGCTGTTCGTTATTTATCTCTTTTTCTTTGTGGTTGGGTTGTCTTGCAGGGGCTATTTGGTATGTGGACGGTCACTATGCGGCTTTGGCCACCAGTAGTAAGCGCCCATTTACTCGGTGGAGCATTAACAATTGGAGCTCAGTTTTTAATCTGGCGGGTGTTAACGAGCAATCGAGAGCCAAAAACCTTTTCAGTATGGAGTGCATTTGCCTTTGTTGTCTTTTTACAAATGGCATTAGGGGCTTGGACGAGCAGCCAGTATGCAGGGTTAGTTTGTCCAGACTTTCCCACTTGCCAAGGTCGATGGTGGGTAGAGATTGATGCCAATATTTTGTCGGCCCCTAAAATGCAGGGAGATGAATATCTTGGTGGCTTATTGAGTATGCACGACAAAATGGCTATTCAATGGTTGCATCGTTTAGGGGCCATTGCTGTTTTAATTATGTTTTTCTATTTGGCGTATCGTCAATCGTTACAAAGGCGTTCGTTGTATTTTTGTATGGGATTTTTAAGTTTACAAATTTTGTTAGGGATCTTAAATGCCATTTGGCTGTTGCCATTGCCTTTGGCATTACTTCACAACACAGTAGCCATGTTATTGTGGTTAAGCGCACTAAATGGTTTAACCTCACACCCAATAGAGACAGAGGATGAGAAACCCATTGAAGAATTACTTGCTTAACGTCAGCTAAATTAACAAGATAAAATACTGCTTAATAATTAAAAATAATAAAGGCATTAAGAATGGAAAAAGTGAATCAAATTAGTATGGGTCTTCGCATTGGCGAAACCATTAAAGATTATTTTTCATTAACCAAATTTAAAGTCGTTACGGTTATGTTGTTTACCGTATTAGTGGGTTATTTGTTGGCGACGAAAGGCAGCTTTGATGCACTTCATATGATGGCCACTTTAGTGGGCATTGCTGGCTGTGCCATGTCGGGGGCAGTTTTAAACCATTTGGTTGATCGTTATCGTGATACTCAAATGCAACGTACTAAAAGGCGTGCGGTAGCGACAGGAAAGGTTAGTGTTGAATCGGCCTTTCTTTTTTCCATGTCGTTATTGCTCATTGGTTTTTCTTTGCTTTTTTGGCAGGTTAATGCTTTGACGGCAGTGCTGTCTGTTTTATCTATGTTTGGCTACGGTGTTATTTACAGTTTGTGGTTAAAACCCGCCTCCCCTCAAAATATCACCATAGGAGGCTTGGCTGGAGCCATGCCTCCGTTATTAGGTTATACGGCTGTTACCAACATGGTGGCGCCAGAAGCCTTGCTTTGGGTGCTGATTATCTTTACCTGGACCCCTCCTCACTTTTGGGCTTTGGCTATTTACAAAAAAGAAGATTACGCAAAGGCTGAAGTGCCCATGTTACCGGTCACACATGGTGTGGAATTTACGGCCTTTCAAGCTTGGCTGTATTGTCTTCTTTTGTGCTTGGTAAGTGTTCTGCCAGTATTGATTGGCTCTCAAGGCTTAATTTATTTGGTGGTGGCCACTTATATTAATGCCAAGTTTACTTGGTACACTTATCGTATGTGGTGCCAACCGAGCAATCAAAATGCGAGGCAGAGCTTTAGATATTCCATTTTTTATATTATGTGGTTATTTGGAGCGCTTCTTTTGGATCATTATGTTCGCTTGATTGCATTTTAGTTTGAAGTTGGCCAATCTGTATGTGGGGAGAAATGGAGCCAAGCTTTGCGAACTTCAAAAATAACTAAAAATGCTCTATTAGATTCAAAGGAATTCAATAAAACGTAATCATTGTTAGATGAAAAACCTAATTTAAGACCGACAAAAAAAGCAAAAAAGGGAAAGATTATGTATCTACAACATATGTTTGGATTGCTGTATCACCCAAAATCCGAATGGGATTCGATTAAGCGCGAAAACCATACTTTGGGCCATATTTATTTAACCCATTTATTATTTTTAGCCGCCATACCGCCATTTGCCTTATTAGTGGGGACAACCCAATTTGGTTGGAGTTTTGTGGGGAAGGAATTCTATTACCTCTCGATGGAGTCGGCACTGCCCCTGGCCTTTGGTTTTTACGGGGCTTTGCTAGTGGGGATATTTTTGCTGGCGTATAGTGTCTTTTGGATGGAAAAAACCTTTGGTGCTGAAGCTAGCTTAGAAAGATGTTTGCTGTTCACAACCTTCATGTCGACCCCCATGTTTTTATCTGGGTTGATTGCCATCGTACCTATCTTATGGCTTGACGTGTTCGTGGTGCTGGCAGCAGTGGGTTATACCATTTACTTAATGTATGCGGGGGTACCTATTTTTATGAATATCCCTGAAGAGCGGGGTTTCATTTTCGCCACTTCAATTTTAACAGTGGGTTTGTGCCTGTTAGTAGGCTTAATGGCCATGACAGTGATTGCTTGGAGTGTGGGATTCGCCCCGCAAATTGTAGGTAATTAAAAACAGCATTTAAATACCAGCACCTTCACTTTCTCGAAGGTGCTATTTTCTCCTCTCTGTTTTATCTTTCTTCTTAATCTCTTTCGTTATTAAAACCCAGCCAATGGTTAGGTTTTCTTATATAACAAGCTCTTCAATCATTCTTTTTCTGTGTTAATTGCAACTACACTTTATGTAGAGATTACATCGTTTAAATTAATACGAAGGCATTTAGTTGAATGGAAGGGCGCAATATTGATTTCATGGACTTGAAGCTGATTCCTGGGCAAGTCTTACAATTAGAATTTGAAGGTTACACGTCTGATCGAGATCGCTCTATTCTCATTGGCTATCGTCGTGGAGCCTCGCTATTAGTTTCAGCCCCTATTATTAATGGCGTTCAAGCGACTGTAAAAGTCGGTGAAAAGGTCAATGTTCGTTTTTTTGCAAGTCGTATGAGTTGTGCCTGTGCATTTCAAACAGAGGTTTTAACTGTTAGTAAGACGCCTTATCCTCATATACATTTGAAAATCCCTGAGGAAGTGTTAGCCGGTGAGATAAGAGGCAGCGTTCGGGCTGATGTAGAAGTAGTTTCTCAAATTGATTACTTTGTTGATTCTCAGCCTAAAAATACCAGTGCTAAAATAGTGGATTTAAGTATGCATGGCGCCCGCATGATAGGGCGTTCCTTTGAGTTTGAAAGCGGTGCAGATATTTTGTTAACCTTTGAAATTGAAATCACAGGCCTTAAGCATGAACTAAAAGTTAAGAGTAGAGTGCGATCTTTACAAGACATTGAAAATGGAATGGCTGTGGGTTTACAATTTGAAGATGTGCCCACGCAAGACAAAATTGCTTTACAGGCATTTGTATTGAGTAAAGTTCACGATTTATAAATAACTGAATAAACGGTTTTTAATTTTTCTCGTAACATTTTTATTTGAAAATTAAAAGAATCGAATGGATTCTGCGTTTAAAGGAAACCGTAAACTGATCTCATGATTCTCAATACCTGCTAATTCACGCATGGCCTGTTGAATGTGTTTAGGTTGTAATTGCACGCCATTTTTATCCAATTCTAAGGTAGTTGGGTTAATGTTTAAGGTTTCGTGTTGGCTGGTTGTTGCCCCTACCACCTTATTTGTCCAACGTTGTTCTTTGGCCATTATTATGGCACTGCTGACTGGCCAATGATCCTTTCCATCACCGTCGTTATAAGTGGGGGTTCGGCCAAAATCACTGCTAATAAATACAACTAACCTATTTTCAATGCCTCTTCGTGTGGCCTCCTCCCAAAGGTAATTTATGCCGTTTTGCAATTTTTGCAGCGCAGTGGTGTGCTCTTCATCGTGATTAGCATGAGTATCAAAACCCCACATGCTAAGGTCGGCTGCCACACATAAACCCGCTTCATAGGCGGCTAAAGCAATTTGTGCTTGACGCATTAAGGGGTTCCACTGCCCGTCGCTATCGATATTACTTACTAATTCCTCAGGCATGGTTTCTGCCAAGGGGGCCAATTGATCAGCCCCAACTCGGGCGTTAAACAAGTCACTCAAGCTGCTCACTTGTTTGGGTGTTAATTGAGATTGCGCTCGTAAGCGAGTTAGACGATCTAGTTTAGCTTGCTGTATTAGATCCATGGCAGCATTGCGATGATATTGCTTAGCAGGGTCCCAATCCCCATTGGTGTCGTAATCTAAAAATTGATTAGGAAATACCAACTTTTTTAACGAGGTAGGATCTTGCATTAAAGTGTATTGCGTAATGCCCGCAGTTTCTTTATAGCCACCGTTACTAATATATGAAAGCGGCAAATTAGGCCCCAATGTGGCGGCAGCAATTGCTGAGAAACTTGGATAGCCATGAGCTAGGCGACCACTCCAAGTATGGCGTACACCCGCTTCATGGGCATTTGTTTGGCTGTCTATGCCATTTACCACCAGCATATTTTGATGATGATTTTGAAAAAAGGCTTCATTGTGAGCAAATGGTGCATATTGAATTGGGCTGTTGACTATGGTTTGGATACTTTGATTATTGGCCCAATGATTAATGGCGCTGCTGGCTTTTGGATCACACAGGCTAGTGACATCCCAGCCGCCATCGGCGCTAATGCTGACATAAAAATTGCCGCGATAAGGGGTAAGCGTGGCAGCCCTTGCTGGTTTTGCTAGCCAAGGCTGACTGCTAAGGAGCCCGGCTGCTGCCAGTGTTTTGATAAAATCACGGCGTTTCATTTTACCCCTCGATACAAGCTTAGTTGGTAAGCCGTTAGGTTTTTCATTACAAATACATCACTTTATAATCGCTAACTAAATACATCAGAACGCCCATCCAAGGCCGCAATACTTGATTGCTATCTTGGCGAAGCGCGTCTTCATTTTCCCAGTCTAATTGGCAAAACTCATCGTTGTTATCATTGAGTTCTTGAGCTTCATTCGTGCTTAAATAAGTGGTGGCGTTATTTTCAATACGCTCATTACGCAGGTTAAGAAAAAGATCGTAGGCGGCGTCGATCTCTACTTGGTTAAGCTGTTCACTTCCCCAGAGCCTCGTAATTAAATGACTTAAGGCTTGCTTGATGTTGGTTGCGCCTGAATCTGTTTGTGGGGTGTCATTAATACTTACCTCTGAAAATAAAAGTCGCAGGCTTTGAGTTTTTTCAAATTCATCAATAACCACGCGGCAAACCATTTCACTGCTAAAACGCTCAATGACCGTAGCCATTAAAGTGTTTAATTGCGTATTTCTATCGGTTACGCCATCGCTGTCGATACCGCCATAAAACCCGTAAAAATCGTTAGTTAACTGGTTTCGGCTTGTATCCCAAACATGACTCCAGCTGGCACCCAGTAAGGCATTAAGCTTGCGATTTAATTGCTCGGGAGTGAGTAGTCGGCCAGAGCCCGTTTGAAGTAATGCATGTTGTTCATCAGCATTAAGGTCTTGTTGAGTGGCTTGTCCTCGAAAGAGCGGCGAGGCAATCATATCCACAAACAGGTCTTTTAAATTGAGAATACCGTTACTAGCCGTTCCTGCACTGCCAGCTTTAAAGGCATTAGCCAATTCTTCAATGAATAGGTTATCTATATTAAAAGCGGCAAGTTCGCTTTCATATTGAAGGTCGTCTGGATTACTTGGTAAGGATGTGGGTTCGCGAGCCAGTAACCCTTTAAACCAAAATCGTACAGTGCCCATAGCAAATCGATCGTCTTCAACCATTTGTCTTGCTAACCAAGCTAAGCTTGTATTTTGCTGGTTAGCTGGCAGTTCATTGGTGCTGAACCCTACTGAGCGCATGTCTCGATACCATAAATCACCGGCCACATAGGGGTCAAAAAACTCCTTATATCCTGTCCAAGGTAGGGCGTCTCTATCACATAACCATTCCCCTCCTTGAGGGTGTTCACTGTCTGGAAACCAGCCACACTGATCTCTAAACTGGCCGTCATTTCCCCAGTTTTGAAAGGCTCCGGCAACAGGGTCCATAATTTCATGGCATACCGCACAATCTGGGTTATTAAGGGTTGGGTTATCCACATCCATTAGGCTGTCACTATTCATGGGGCGAATGGCTAGGCCTTCAATATCCACACCCAAAAAAAAGTAATAAGTCCAACGGGAACGTGCTCGATTTCTATTGGTGTCAGTACTGGGATATCTGGCAAGGTACATGGGGCTGGTTAAAATGCCTGCATGGGGAAGGTCTTGGCCGTTTCGGTACCCTGAGTTTATTTGGGCTTCTTTCCAATCATTTGCATCTAAGGGATCACTGAAGTTCAGTCCGGTATTAAATACATCGTTGGTGTATGGGTTAACTAAGATGTAGTTCGCTGTGAGCACTTCGCTATAGGGATGCTCTTGCGCCACCACATGGCTAATTAAGCGCAAAGGCTCCTGAGCGAGCGCAAGGTTGGTGTTAGTGTAAGCATCGTGAACCGCTTGTTGAGCAGTTTGTCTGGCTTCATCTGTGGAGGCATTCTCTACAGCCTCTTCAAGGGGCCCGATACGTGAACTCACATGTGGATAAAAGTACTCACCATTTAAGGCGCTAAGCCCAGAGGTGCGACTGTCGGCCCACTTCATGGTTAGTAGCTGGTCGTTAGCGGCTTCCCTTAAAAAAGCGTTAAAATTATCCCCTGTCATTAGCGCGCGAATTTTGCTTTTCAAATTACTGTCATTTACTAGTTCAAGTTCAGTATCAGTAGGCAGGTAACCACTTAGTAGTAAGGCGGCTTCTCGATAAGTTTGCGCTGGGCTTAATAGGGATAATTTGTCTATTAATGAACGGGTATCTAAATTGCTGCCACTTGAAGGGGTGTCTTCGCTTAACTCACAACTGCTTACGGGTTCGGTAAAGCGTGCGATTAACTCGCTCATAATGGCGTAGTTATCATCGCTACTTTGGTAAATGATGCCGCCACCGTGGTCGGTATTATTCTCGCTGGGTTTGTCTAATAGCAGCTCGGGGTAGGCATTGTTGTAGGATAGGGTGGTGTTGAAATTCTCGTCTAATGCGGCTTGGCTATTGCGTAAAATTAGGGCGCTTGCCCCCGCTAAGCCACCGTCATTATGACAGGCAGCACATTGGCTTAATACCCGTGGCCAAGCTCTATTGGCCATGAATTCAGCGTCAGTTTCACAAGCACCATCAGTGTTGCGAGTGTCATCTGCCTCGCTCTCATTGGTGCCGCTAACGGTCACTCCTGTGCCAGTGTCCGAGCAGGCCCAAAGGCCACATAGGATAACCCCCAAAATGGCTGTGCGAAAAACCATTTAACGCTCCGATTATTTGTTACTACTCTTAGTTTAGTTATAGCTCACAGCTTCGTTGGACGTTGTGAGTATTTGTAGGGTTTTGTACATGACCGTATGGAATAGCGCCGCCTGAGTACGGGTTGCTTTATGAAACGCGGTAGCTTGGCCAAGGGCTTTGTATATCTTGTGGCCAGAACGGGCTAGTTTGGTTTTCACTGCCCCCATAAACAGGTACAATCGCCCCCCTCTATTTTGCTCTTTTACACAGGCTGTGCCATGCGTTGTCCGTTTTGCGGTGAACAAGACACAAAAGTCATCGATTCTCGTCTGGTTACAGAAGGGGATCAGGTGCGCCGTCGTCGTCAATGCCAAGCCTGTGAAGAACGTTTTACCACCTTTGAAAGTGCTGAGTTGGTCATGCCTAAATTGATCAAAAGCAACGGCACGCGTGTTCCCTTCGATGAGCAAAAACTCACTTCTGGCATTCAGCGGGCCTTAGAAAAGCGCCCGGTGAGTGTTGAAGATGTAGAAGCTTCCATTCACCGAATTCAAGCCACCCTACGTGCCACTGGCGAGCGTGAAGTGAAAAGCCTAATGGTAGGCGAATTGGTCATGGAAGAATTACGCAAGCTAGATCAAGTGGCCTATGTTCGTTTTGCATCTGTTTACCGTCAATTCCAAGATATTGAAGAATTCAGCCAAGAAATTGCTCGCATCCGTAAAGATGCTCAAAAAAATCCACATTCACAAGCTCCTTCAGAGGTTGATGCGTGAGCCACACTCAATATATGGCCCAAGCCATCGCCCTTGCTAAAAAAGGTTTATACAGCACAGACCCAAACCCTAGAGTCGGTTGTGTTTTGGTAAAAGATGGTGGAGTGGTGGGTGAAGGCTACCATCAGAAGGCTGGTGAAGGGCACGCTGAAGTGAATGCATTACGTGCAGCAGGCGATCTTGCCAAAGGTGCTACGGCTTACGTTACGCTTGAGCCTTGTAGTCACTTTGGTCGAACTCCCCCATGCAGTGATGGTCTGATTAAAGCGGGTGTTCATGAAGTGGTGTGTGCCATGCAGGACCCAAACCCACAGGTTGCAGGGCAGGGATTTGCAAAATTAGAAGCCGCTGGCATAAAAGTTACAAAAGGCGTACTGGAAGAGCAGGCAAGACTATTAAACCCAGGTTTTATTAAACGCATGGAAACAGGCATGCCGTTTGTGCGTTTAAAAATGGCCAGTTCATTGGATGGCCGTACTGCCATGCAAAGCGGAGACAGTAAATGGATCACCGGTCCCGCCGCTCGCGCTGATGTACAACGTTTACGGGCGCGAAGCTCTGCGATAATCAGTGGCATTTCAAGTATTTTACATGATGACTCTTCCTTAACCGTTCGTGCAAAAGAACTGGGTTTTGAAGATCAAGAGTTTTCAGAATTTGTGGCAAATCGCCAACCCTTGCGAGTTATTTTAGATAGTCAGGGCCGTTTACCTAAACAAGCAAAAGTATTACAGCAACGTGGTGAAACCCTGGTGGCAGTTAAGCATGGTGTGCAAGTGCACGTTGGTATCGATGTATTGCCGCTAAATGCTGATGAGTCTGGTTTAGACTTGCGGGCTTTGTTGAAAGAATTGGCGAATCGCCAGTGTAACGAAATACTGGTGGAAACCGGTGCAACGCTTGCTGGGCAGTTTATTGATAAAGGTTTAGTAGATGAAATGGTGCTGTACATGGCACCTAGCTTTATGGGCAGTGAAGCCCGGCCTTTGTTGCACTTGCCCATTAATGATATGGCAGAGAAACACAGCTTAAATATCGTAGATACCCGCATGGTAGGCGATGATATTCGTTTAACCATTAAGTTTTAAAAACAATGAATTGTAAGATTGTTTTTAAAATTTTATAGATTGTTTAAAAGTAAGAACGACACTATATAGACACTAAATTTTAAAGAGATTGTAATGGCGCTTAATAGCATAGAAGAAATTATTGCCGATATTCGTGCTGGCAAAATGGTCATCTTAATGGATGATGAAGATCGCGAAAATGAAGGCGATATTATTGTAGCCGCTGAAAAAGTAACACCTGAAATTGTTAACTTTATGGCCAGTAAAGCACGTGGTTTGATTTGCTTAACCCTAACGCCTGATCGCTGCGACTTTCTTGGTTTGCCTTCCATGGTGGCGGGTAATGGCTCTAAATTCAGCACCCCTTTTACAGTATCTATTGAAGCGGCTGAAGGCGTCACCACCGGCATTTCCGCAGGCGATAGAGCCGTTACGGTTTTAGCCGCAGTTAGCCCAAATTCTAAACCAGATGACATTGTACAGCCTGGCCATATCTTCCCATTGCGCGCTCAAGCGGCGGGTGTGTTGGCTCGTGCCGGTCACACTGAAGCGGGTTGTGATCTAGCCGGTTTAGCAGGCTTGCAGCCTTCTAGCTGTATCGTTGAAATCATGAATGAAGACGGCACTATGGCGCGCCGCCCTGAGCTTGAAGTCTTTGCGGCTGAGCACGATTTAAAAATTGGTACCATCAGCGATTTAATTCAATATCGTATGGCCAATGAGCAAACGGTTGAAAAATTAAGCTCAGATAAAATCAACACCGCTTACGGCGAGTTTGATTTACACATGTACCGCGATACGATCAACAACGAAACACACATGGCATTAAGCCGTGGCGATGTGAAAGGCAATGAAGCGCCCATGGTACGAGTGCAAGCAGCCGAAACCTTACGAGATGTATTGGGCGCTGTGATTGACAATTCTCAGAGCTGGTCATTGGCTAATTCATTAAAAGCTATTTCAGAAGCCGAAGCGGGTGCACTCATTGTATTGAATGCAGGTGAGCGCGAAGATGTGGCATCTTCAGTGGAAACTTTTTTTGGTCGCCAAAAACCGCAGCGTACTACCAATATCGATAGCTCTGGTACTTATGTAACCATAGGCACAGGTTCACAAATTTTAAGGGACTTGGGCGTGACTAAAATGCGTTTATTAAGTAGCCCAATGAAATTTGCCGGCATCTCTGGCTTTAACTTGGAAGTGATTGAATACATTCCTTACCAAAGATAAGACGTACAATATTGAATTTTTGAATACTATTTTTAAAGCTATTTATTTAGGGTTATACACATGAAAAAAATTGAAGGGAGCTTCGGGCCATTGGACGCCAAGTTTGCCATTGTGCAAACTACTTGGAACGAATTTGTTGTTGAGCCACTCGCTCAAGGGGCTATTCGTGGCTTAACACGCCATGGCATTCCTGAAGACAATATTACAATGGTTCATTGCCCGGGGGCTTTTGAAGTGCCCTTAGTGGTTAAAAAATTAGCTGAAAGCGGCAAGTATGATGCGATTATCGCATTAGGTGCCGTTATTCGTGGATCAACCCCCCACTTTGACTATGTATCAGGTGAAGCGGTTAGCGGTTTGAGCAAAATCGCATTAGATGCTGGTGTGCCAGTATCATTTGGTATTTTAACGGTTGATACCATTGAGCAGGCTATCGAGCGTGCGGGAACCAAAGCCGGTAACAAGGGTGAAGAGTCAGCTCTTTGTGCTTATGAAATGGTAAGCCTACTTAAGCAGCTGGAGTCCTAATGAGCGACAAGCCCCTACCAAGAAAAGACAAAAGCAGCCGTGCTAACCCAGGGGCGCGCCGTAAGGCTCGTCACTATGCGGTTCAAGCCTTGTATCAATGGGAAATGGCCGGTGCTAGCTTAAATAACATTGAAGCTGAGTTCCTTGCCGATAATGATATGAACCATGTGGACGTGGAATATTTCCGCGACATACTTAAAGGCGTACCGAGCAACTTATCTGAGCTAGATGAGATGCTAATGCCTTGCTTAAGCCGCGATATGAATGAAGTGACGCCAGTGGAAAAAGCCATTTTGCGTTTAGCTGCATTTGAATTGGCTCATCGTATTGATGTGCCTTATAAAGTGGTAATCAATGAAAGTGTTGAGCTTTCTAAAAAGTTTGGTGCCACCGAAAGCCACAAGTTTATAAATGGGGCTTTGGATCAACTTGCACAAACAGTGCGCATTGTTGAAATTAAAAAATAACAATGCTCACCATTCTCCTGCCTATTCAGGTAGGAGAAAATTATCCTTCTAAATAATGACTCACTACTTTGAAGTGCAATGAAAGAATTTGAACTCATAGCGCGCTACTTCCAGCAACCCACTTTATCTTGGTGTAACGAAATCATCAGTACGTCAATTGGTGATGACTGTGCGGTGTTGAATATCCCTGATGGTCAAGAGCTGTGTGTTTCTATGGATACCCTAGTGGAAGATGTTCATTTTCCGAAACAGGCTAACCCTTACTACATTGCCACGCGCGCTTTGTGTGTCACTCTTAGCGATCTTGCTGCCATGGGGGCAACTCCAGTGGGATTTACTCTTGCCATTACTTTACCAAGTGCTAATGAAGCTTGGCTGAAAAGTTTTAGTGATGGCTTAATTGAAATCGCTCAACAGTATCAATGTTCGTTAATGGGTGGGGATACCACCAAAGGGCCTGTTTTAGTTATTTCCATACAAGTGCATGGCATTGTTAAAAAAGGCTGTGCTCTTAAACGCAGCGATGCTTGTGTGGGGGATAAAGTATACGTGAGTGGCAATATTGGCGATGGCGCTGGAGCTTTACCCTTCGTGCTTCAAGACCCTTGTTTGCAAACGGAGTTAACAGCCCGATACTACAAACCATTCCCTCAAGTAGAGTATGGGCAGTCCTTAATAGGTGTTGCCAGTGCTTGTTTAGATATTAGTGATGGTTTAATTCAAGACTTAAATCATATTTGTAAAAGCAGTTCTGTGGGTATGATGATTGATAGCCGTAAAATTCCTTTGTCTGAAGCACTTTTACAAGAGTGCTCAAAACACCAAGCTTTAGAGTATGCGTTAACAGGGGGGGACGACTATCAACTGGCTTACACAGCGAAGCACTGTGTGAAAGGGCTATGCATAGGGGAAGTAGTGAGTGGCAGTGAAGTTTTAGTGCCAGGGCGGGAGGCAAAAAAAAACGGCTTTCAGCATTTTTAGAAAAGTATTAATCCATAAAAAAACCCAGCAATACTGGGTTTTTTTATTTGTAAATTAGCAAATTAAATAGAAAGGTCTATTTAATCACCAAATTATTGAGCGTTCATTGCCGCAATTTCTTTGGCTAGCTCGTCATGGCCTTTCTTAGACTGAAATTTCTGCCATAAAGCCTTTTCATTGTTCATAGACGTTTTAAGAGCGGTTTCATGAATTAGGCTAGCAGCTTTGTCATCAAGACCTACTAACACGTATAAAGTGCCGTTAGGGCTGGTTTTAGACTTATACATACGAGTACCCACAAGGGTTTCGTTAGTTAGCTGTTTAGTCACAGAGCTGTTCACCATGTCTACGGTTTCGCTATCGCCAACACCTGTGGTTTCAGCAAATTGCTTAACCATATTTTGAACTTGCACTTTCATCATTTGGGCAAGTTGTACACGGCCCGCAGTAGAAGCTTGCTGCTTCATGAAGTTTAAGCCAGCACCTGATTTGTCAGCAGAGCCAACAGCCGATACAGAAAGACCTGGAACAGGCTCATCACATACCCAACCTGGGGCTGCTTTTTCTGGGGCGTCTGGGAAGGTACAATCAGGTACAGCAGCTTGCTGAGTACCGCCGCCCATACAGGCTGCTAGTGAAAGGGTTAGTGCGCTCACTAATAGTGTACGGGTACCAAGAATACGAGTAAGGGCCATCTTCTTCTCCTTGAAGGATTTTATGGTTACAGTGGGGCTAACCTTAACTAATAACTAGGATAGTGACTAGTAGTGAATATACAAAGTTTGATAAAAACGTACTTATTTTGTGCATCAATATTGATTTTAAGCGCTTGTGTGAACTCTTCGATAAAAGGAATGCCAAATTGGATTGATCAACCACAAAAAAATCAAGCAGTAGGCACCTGTGGCTCTCATGCTTTAGGGCGTCACATGCAAAAAGAATGTGCTATGACTCGGGCAAGATTAGAGTTGGCCGCTCGACAAGGGGTTACCATTCAATCCATGTCGGTCATGACCGAGTATGCAAATAATTTCAGCAGCAATACCCAGTTAGATCAGCAGACCATTCAGGAAATAAATAGCAAGGTAAAGGCAAGGTTGGTAGAGAGCTACCGCGACAGAGAGCAGGATATTTTGTGGGTGTTAATGGAAGAGCTATAATAAAGAAATAGCCGGGTTAACCCGGCTATTTAGTTTTAGAATGTTGAGCCCATGGTAAGAGCAAAACCATTACCGTCAAATTCGATACCATTTACTTCGTAATCAATTTTTGTATAACGTAGTCCAAACTCTACAGAGCTATTAGGAAGCGTTAAATCGCCTTCTACAATAAAACCAAGAGCATTATCAAATTCAACTTCATAATCCCCATAATCAGAATCTTCTTCGTATGTTGGGTTTAAATGGTATGTAAGACCAGCACCAAATTTTACGTTGTTTACTTGAGTCATTACTAATGCATCGATCGGAAACTTATCAAATGATGCGTCGCCATCAGATGCGCTGATGGAGTCGCGCATGTAGCTCATGCCTAGTTTAGCAAATACTGGCTGTGCATTATTTGATGTTAAAGGTACTTGTACAAAGCCACCAAATAGTAAACCAGAACCAGCCTTCAGCTCCTCATCTCCAGTATCCACTAGAGTTTCACCACCAAACCCGTAACCGAAATGCAGGCCGAGAGTCGGGATATTCTCGTTAGAGTGGGCCGAAATAGCGGCAGTGGAAATGGCAATCGCCAAGGCTGAACGTAAAATAGTCATGTTAATCCTTTAATCTAAGTTTTTAGGAGGCGCGATAATACCAATTACTTAGGTTAAAGGGTAAACTTTTTTAGAGATCTGCTGTCAGATTCCGATTTACTCTTGCTCCGCTTCCTCAACCTTCTCCTTCGAGCGCTTTTCCACAAGGCGTCCGAATAAAATACCCAGTTCGAACAATAGGTACATAGGCACAGCTAAGATGGTCTGACTGATGACATCTGGTGGTGTCACAAACATACCTACCACAAAGCAGGCTACAAATATGTAAGGGCGCTTTTCAGATAAGCTCTTTACTGTGGTGATGCCGGTCATGACCATTAATATGGTGGCAATGGGAATTTCAAAGGCAATGCCAAAGGCGAAAAACATTTTTAATATGAAGTTTAATATATTGTTAATGTCAGGCAGAAAATTAACCCCATCAGGGCCAACAGAGGTGAAAAATCCAAACACTAAGGGCAGCACTACAAAGTAGGCGAAGCACAAGCCTGCATAAAACAGAATAATGCTGCTTAACAGTAACGGAATGGCAAAGCTTTTCTCATGCTTGTATAAGCCTGGGGCAATAAATCCCCAAGCTTGGTGCAATAAAAACGGGATAGTTATAAAAACAGCGGTAACCAGTGTCAGCTTGAATGGCACGAGGAAAGGCGAGGCCACGCCCGTTGCAATCATGGTGCTGCCTTCGGGTAAAAGCATTTCTAATGGTTTAGAGACAATTAAATACAGTTCGTTAGAGAAGCCATATAGCGCTAAAAATACCACCAGAATAAACACCATGGCTTTTAATAAGCGATCGCGCAGCTCAATTAAATGGCTAATAAGGGGTTGCTCTTGGTGAAGCTTATCTTTTTCTTGTTGGGTTTGTTTAGCCATTAGCCTAGTTACTTATCTTGGAGTGCGCTGTCTTTAACTGCTGCGTTTGAAGCAGAAGAGGCCTGCTCGACTGTATTCTCTGCGCTTGAAGCGGCTGTGTTAGTGGGTTGAGTAGGCTGTTTTTTGTCTGATTCTGTATCGCCCATAAAGGTCGACATAGGATCCTTAAGCTTTTCTCTAATTTCTTGATTACGAACTTCTTGTTCTATTTCTTGTTGAATGCCACTCATGGTGCGACGCATGCGACCAATTAGCAGGCCTACGGTACGGGCTGCCTTAGGTAAGCGTTCTGGGCCAAGAATAATTAGCCCTAGTACGCCCACTAATAGAAGTTCGGAAAAACCAATATCGAACATAATTCGCCTTAACGCTAATGACTGTAAAACACCAAACGCCCATGCTCAATTAGCAAGGCTAATGAGAATGGGCGCTGATTGGGTAAATATTAAAAACCATTAAGACTTGGTTTTTTCTTCTTCTTTTACAGATTCAGAAAATTGTGCGTCTTGCTGTTTATCTTCAATTTTACCAGGCTCCTCGGCAGGGGCTTCTTTTTCACCATCGTTCATGGCTTTTTTAAAACCTTTAACCGCACCGCCTAAATCACCACCTAATGTGCGTAATTTCTTGGTACCGAAAATTAAAATAACCACGACTAAAAGGATTAATAACTGCCAAACACTAATGCCACCAAACATACATTTCTCCTGATTATTGTATTTTACTTTTTGTTTTTAATTAAAAACCGGGTAAATTTTTGCCGGCCAGCACATGCCAATGCATGTGGAAAACTTCTTGCCCGCCTTTTTCACCATTATTGGTGATGACCCTAAAGCCTTCCAATGACTCCTGCTGAGCCACCTTATTAATGCTTTGCAACACTCGGCCTACTAGAGGCCATTGTTGCTCAGACACATCCGCTAAATTCACAATGTGCTGTTTAGGTATGACCAAAATATGGGTATCCGCTTTTGGGTTTATGTCCCTAAAGGCCAATACCTCTGAATCTTCATAAACGGTATCGCAGGGGATGTTACCGGCGACGATGTTGCAGAAAAGACAGTCTGTCATATTTAACTCTTAATTCTCTAAAGATCGGCTGGCTTTTTCTTCAAGGCCAGACAAGTTAAAGCGACGTTTCAGCTCTTCTAATACCACTGAAGGCTCTTCACCTAATTCCGCCAGCATGACCATGCTATGAAACCATAAGTCAGCTGTTTCATAGATGACATCTTTATTGTCACCAGATACCTTAGCGTCCTTGGCAGCAATAATGGTTTCTACGGCTTCTTCGCCCACTTTTTCTAATATCTTATTTAGGCCATTTTTGTATAAGCTGGCCACGTAAGAGCTATCAGCGCTGGCCCCTTTGCGCTCTTCTAAGATCTGGCCAAGTTGTGAAATTACGTCAGTCATATTCATTCCTATGGGATTTCTTGATCATACCGCATCTTTTTGCTTGGCAATATAGGCATGGGCAATATGTGCCGTGCCCTACGAGGCTAAATAACAGGGTTAGGCACAATGGGCTAATGATTAAGTCGCACATCCCATGTTAGGTGGTGCATTTTCCCATGGGAGAAGCGCTTATATAAGGTCATTTAAGCCCAAAGTAGGGACGAAATTAACCTTTTATGATGAGCCAACCTAGACCTATTGCCACAAGACTCAAACTAAGTTCTTGACCAAACAGGTAGGGAGTATGCAAGCCCACTAGCCCCAAGGCACTAATGATGACCCCTAATGTGCGGTTTTTTTGTTTCTCAGCCTGATTGGCCAGTTGCTGTTGGATCCCATCGAGCTTACTGGTTAAAGCCTGCTGTTGCAGAGGTCCTTGGCTGACATTAAGCAAGGTATCGCGAATAAGCTCTGGCATTTGCGGGCCATGTTGAATCCATGCTGGAATTTGACGCTTAAGTTCTTGATAAATAGCCTGTGGGCCAATGCGATTTTTCATCCACAGCTCTAAATAGGGCTTGGCGGTATTCCATAAGTCCAGTTCTGGGTAGAGCTGGCGCCCAAGGCCTTCTATGTTTAATAAGGTCTTTTGCAGTAGCACCAATTGAGGCTGAACCTCCATATTAAAGCGCCGTGCAGTTTGGAATAAGCGTAACAGCAATTGCCCAAATGAAATTTCGCTTAATGGTTTTTCAAAAATGGGCTCACATACACTGCGTATGGCGGCCTCAAATTCATTTATTTTAGTGCCTTCGCCCACCCAGCCGCTTTCCACATGTAGCCGAGCCACCTCGTGATAGTCTTGATTAAAAAAGGCTAGAAGGTTACGGGCTAGGTAATCTTGGTCGGTTTTATCCAAAGTGCCCACAATGCCGCAGTCTATGGCGATATATTGAGGGGTTTCAGGGGTGTTGTGAGAAACAAATACGTTGCCTGGGTGCATATCGGCATGAAAGAAACTGTCGCGGAAAACTTGGCGAAAGAAAATTTCAACGCCGCGCTCTGCCAGAAGTTTCATGTTGGTGCCACGTTTTTTAAGCTCTTCTACGTTGGCAATGGGGGTGCCGTAAATGCGCTCCATTACCATGACATTGGGGCGGCAGTAATCCCAATAAACATCGGGTACGTATAATAATTGGCTGTCATTGAAATTGCGTTGCAGTTGGCTGGTATTGGCGGCTTCGCTGAGTAAATCAAGCTCACCCATGATGGTGTGTTGGTAATCTTCAATGACCTCTACAGGCCTTAAACGTCTGCCGTCACTGGAATAATTCTCAATTAATTTGGCCACCACCAACATGAGCTTAATGTCTTTTTTGATGGTCTTTTCAATGTTGGGGCGAATGACTTTCACCACCACATCTTCACCGCTCTTTAGGGTGGCGGCATGAACTTGAGCAATAGAAGCAGATGCCAAAGGCACATCATCAAATGCTTGGAAAACATCTTCTACTTTATCGCCCAACGCTTCTTCTATGAGTTTAACGGCGGTGGCGTGATTAAAAGCGGGCACCTTGTCTTGCAGCTTGGCTAATTCAATGGCCAGCTCGTCATCGAGAATATCTTTACGAGTGGAAAGTAGCTGGCCAAATTTAATATAAATCGGACCAAGGGCGATAAGAGCTAAACGCAAACGCTTGGCTTTTGGCACACGCTTTGGAATAGGGTTTAAACGCCAAGGGGCTAAATAGAAAGCCAAACGTAAATACCATGGCAATAACGCCAAGGGAATAAAATCATCCAAGCGATATTTGCTAAACACATACAATAAAGTGATTAAGCGTTTTAGTTGAATCATTGAGCCATCTATTTTAAAAGTGGATGTAAATTACTACGCTTATGAAAGGCGCGATTTTAACGTTCTTGCAAACGCTTTTGTAAGCGCGCCACACGTGCTTCTAATCGATCTGTGTCTATTTTTAATTTATGAATATCGCTAAAGCGCGATTCACCTTCTAGCTTATGAGGCGTTATTTGTATTTCGTCGCGAATATATTCAACGCTGTCATCTTTTACTTTTTGACTGGTTTTTTTAAACCAGTTGCTTAAGTTACGAATTTTATTGCCAATCACATGGGCCATGACAGGGCCTGTTATGTCGGCAATCATGGCTTCCCAATCAATTTTTAGCTGGCTACTGGCATCTGCTAACCCCAGGGCCAATTGGCTAGAGCCTTGGATTTGAATGTCGCTTTTCATGAGAGCCGCGTGTTTGTCTTCATGGCTAGCTAAATTTAAAAAAGCACTTAGTTCGCCAGTTAAACGGGCATCACTTTGTTCATGGTGGCTTTGCAAGGAGACTTGCTCACCAAACAGTACGAAGATGGTGAGCTTGGGTTTAGTGATTTCTATGGCCAGCACTTTTGGGGCTAATTTTGCCAGCTTCTCTCTCACCGCAGGGTCATAGGCTAAGGCCTTATTAATGGCTAATTCTGCGCTAGCCAGTCCTGCTTGAACAATTGTTTGATCCATTTGAAAAGCCCCGTTTAAGCCCTAAGGCTTAATGCCCTTATGTAATGCCACAATGCCGCCGGTTAAATTGTGGTATTCGCAATTAGCAAATCCGGCTTCACTGAACATGTCTTTAAGGGTTTCTTGGTCTGGGTGCATGCGAATGGATTCAGCAAGATAGCGATAGCTTTCACTGTCATTGGTAATCAATTTACCCATGATAGGCAGTGCACTGAAGCTGTATAAGTCATAGGCTTTACTCAGCAGTGGGTTTTTGGTTTTAGAAAACTCTAATACCAATAAACGCCCGCCTGGCTTAAGAACCCGATTAAATTCACGCAAAGCCATGTCTTTGTCGGTGACGTTACGCAGGCCAAAGGCCATGGTGATCACATCAAATGAATTATCTTCAAAGGGCAGGTATTGAGCGTTACATTGCACAAACTCAATATTGCCACTGTAGCCCTTATCTAACAAACGGTCGCGACCCACTTTTAGCATGGAATCGTTTATGTCAGCCAACACTACTTTACCGCTAGGGCCCACTAAATTAGAAAACTTCATGGCCAAATCGCCAGTGCCACCGGCAATGTCTAACACCTTATTTCCGGCTCGCACGCCAGTGAATTCCATGGTGAAACGCTTCCATAGGCGATGTATGCCAAACGACATTAAGTCATTCATAACATCGTATTTGGCGGCTACGCTGTGGAACACCTCGGCAACCTTGCCTTGTTTCTCTTCTTCGCGGACGGTTTTATAACCAAAGTGCGTGGTTTTATCGTCGGACATGGTGGGCCTAAGTAAAAGTAGTAAAAATTGGCGGTTATTTTAGCCCTGTCAGGGCAATAAGTCTTGATCTAAAGGGGATAAAAGGGTGGTTATTTGAAAGGCGAGCAGTGCTGGTATCGCGGGCAATAGGCCTGTGCCTCGTACCCGCCAGGCATTTGTTAATCAATGGCCTTAAATTGAATTTGCGCCGCGTCTCGGCTTTTGCCCTCAGAGGCTAACTTATCTAGATACTCTTGCCAAAGCTGTGCGCTGTTATGAGCCATCTGATGCAGGTAGTTCCAGTCGTATAGACCGCTGTCGTGGCCGTCATCAAAATGAATTTTTAATGCATAGTTACCAATGGGTTCAAGCTTACTGATGCGCACTTCTTTTTTCCCCACCTGTAAGACTTCGTTGCCTTTGCCATGACCACGCACTTCAGCTGATGGACTTAATACTCGCAACATTTCGGCAGTTAAGAACAATCCATCAGAGTTTGCGTCACTGTCCCAGGCCAGTTCAAGGCGCTGGGTTTGATTGTGAAATTTAATGCGTGATGGAATATGGGTGGTGCTCATGGGTTCTCTTTTAAATAAATTTTAGTGGGGCGCAGGGTTAATGTAAAATTTGCTCTGGTGCCAAATTAGGGCTGCCGTTACCGCTGGCTTGCGCTTCTTTAACCATGGTAATTAGGCGTGTGTTCATAGGGGTTAACACATTAAATTGCTCGCCCAATTTTACGATCTCGCCATTTATATAGTCTACTTCAACTGGGCGCTTACTTTGTAAGTCTTCCCACATGCTAGAGCGAGCCAAGGGGTCCATGGCTAACATTTTGTGGGCTACTCGCTTAAATATCCAGTTTGGTAAGGACAAAAAAATAGGCACTAAAAACATGGGAATGGCAGCCACTTGGCCAGGAGCAATATTAGCGGCTTTTAATACCTGCAAGCCTTCTTGCATGCTTTGTTTTAAAATCTTTCTAAAGCCTGCGGTTTCAAGTTGTTGCTTAAGGGGAATACCAGAAAGAGCGTTAATGGGGTTATTTATATTCAATAATAATTTCCCCCATAAAATACTGGCCATGTCGTCTTTTAATTCAAAGCCCAACTGCGCTTGTTTGGCGAGCACTTCTAATGGTTTGGCTTTTTGGTGAGCTTGGCAATAAAGGCTACCTTCTGTGCCGCAGTGAAAAATTCCACCCTGCTGATAGACAACATTGTAGGGCACCATAACAGTAAGCACTGTGTGACTTGGAAGTACTTGTTTTATTTCCTGGGTGTTACCCACACCATTTTGTAAGCTAAAGACTGTGGCTTTGGTGTTACCACTTTCTTTAATGGTTTGGGCCATTAGAGCGGTGTCTTTGCTTTTGACGCACACTAAAATTAAATCAGCGTCTTTGAGTACATTTTTATCAATGCTCACGCCAAATTGCTGCTCCGTCAGCTTTTCAGTCCTGCCTGTCCAGTCACTTAACGTTAAACCGTTTTGTGTAATGTCTTCGGCAATGCGTTGGCGTGCAAAAAAGTGAACATTGGCCCCACCACTTGCCAGCATGCCGCCAACGTAGCAGCCAATACTGCCGGAACCGGCGATAACAACTTTTAAGGGAGTGGCTTGTGTCATGAAAAAATCCTGTGGTCTGGCTAAGCGTATTTTACTATAAAGCGTTTACACAGTGATTCAATTTCTTGAAAGGACAAAGCATTGGCCTCATACGCCATGCAAAAATATTTACAGGATGTATGAGGCCAGATTGTACACTTTATAAAATAAAGCGGCTTAAATCTTCATCTTTGGCGATATCGCCCAGGTGCTCATCTACAAAGGCGGCGTTAACCAGCATGGGGGTTTCAGAGTACTGAATGGCTAAGCCTTCGGCATCGAAACTTACTTTTTCAAGTAAACGCTCCATCATAGTATGCAAACGACGGGCACCAATGTTTTCTGTGGTTTCGTTCACTTTAAATGCAGTTTGTGCCAAACGCTCTATGCCATCTGCTGCAAATTCTACGTTTAAACCTTCAGTGCCCAATAGAGCTTTGTATTGCTCGGTTAGTGACGCATTAGGTTCGGTAAGAATGCGTTTAAAGTCATCTGGCGTCAGAGCTTCTAATTCTACGCGAATAGGTAAACGACCTTGCAGTTCAGGTATTAAGTCCGAAGGTTTGGCCAAATGGAAAGCGCCGGATGCGATAAACAAAATATGATCGGTTTTGATCATGCCGTGTTTGGTGCTAACGGTGCAGCCTTCAATAAGCGGTAATAAATCACGCTGAACCCCTTCACGACTGACGTCTCCGCCGGAGCTTTCTTGGCGTTTAGCCACCTTGTCAATTTCATCTAAAAAGACAATGCCGTTTTGTTCTACCGCTTCTACCGCGCGAACTTTAATTTCATCCATGTTTAACAGGTTATGGGCTTCTTCATCTTGCGCCACTTTTAAAGCGTCTTTGACTTTAAATTTACGCTTATTGGTTTTGCCACTGCCTAGGTTGCTAAACATATTTTGAATTTGGCTAGACATATCTTCCATGCCCGGGGGCGCCATAATTTCTACGCCCACAGGTGCTTGCGCAACTTCTAGCTCAATCTCTTTGTCGTCCATGTCGCCGTTTAAAACTTTTTTACGGAATAAGGCACGGGTAGCGCTTTCTTCTGCTTTAGGGGCTTCTGACTCAAAGCCTTCACGGGCAGGGGTCAGTAGCGCGTCTAAAATGCGCTCTAGTGCCGCGTCTTTAGCGGCTTCTGCAACCGCCGCCATTTCTTGTTCACGAAACATTTTCACGCCGGTTTCTACTAGGTCGCGAATGATGGTTTCAACATCACGGCCTACGTAACCCACTTCTGTGAATTTTGTGGCTTCAATTTTAATGAAAGGTGCGTTAGATAACTTAGCTAAACGGCGGGCAATTTCAGTTTTCCCCACACCGGTTGGCCCAATCATTAAGATGTTTTTAGGGCTGATTTCATTGCGCAGTTCTTCAGGTAACTGCATTCGACGCCAGCGATTACGCAGGGCAATGGCTACGCTGCGTTTAGCGGCAGATTGACCCACTATGTGGCGGTCTAGCTCTTTAACAATTTGAGCCGGAGTTAGGTTTTGTTCTAATGCTTGCATGATGGTTCTCTAATGGTTTAACCGGCTATTTGGTTTTCAACGATTCAATGGTGAGGTTGTGGTTGGTAAACACACAAATATCCCCAGCGATCTTTAGACTTTTCTCGACGATTTCACGAGCAGGTAATTCAGTCTCTTCTAAAAGCGCTTTAGCACTGGCTAGGGCGTAGTTACCGCCACTGCCTACGGCGAGAATATTGTCGTCTTGCTCTAATACGTCGCCATTACCGGTGATAATTAAACTGTCTGATTTATCGGCCACTACTAATATGGCTTCCATTTTTCGCAAAGCTCTGTCGCTGCGCCATTCTTTAGCCATTTCCACAGCGGCGCGGGTTAATTGGCCATTATGGGCTTGTAGATGGCCTTCGAATTTTTCAAATAGGGTGAAGGCATCGGCGGTGGCACCGGCAAAGCCAGCAATCACTTCACCGTTATGTAATGTGCGTACTTTGCGAGCGTTGCCCTTCATTACGGTGTTGCCAAGGCTGACCTGACCATCGCCGCCCATGACGACTTCATCTTCACGGCGTACAGATAATATGGTTGTCATAAATTGCTCTTTAAATTGGGTATCGTTGTGACTGAATCAAAGTAATGGGGGTTGAATACTTAACTTCAAGGGGGGAGTTAGAATTGGAAGCATTAGATGAAAGGGGCTAACTAAAGATGGGTATGTGATGGAGGGACATCTATGGCTTAAAAGCGCTAAAGCTCGGTTGCTAGGCTTTCAAGTTGGCTAACAAGCTGAAATTGGGCCTGTTAAGACCCAAAAGGTAATTTATTCGGCGGTTAGTTTTTGGCCAAATTCATCTTGCCATTTCAGCATATGACGCTTTAAACCGTGCTTGATCACGGTGTAAGCTTTACGGTCTTTCTTAGCCAGTTCTTTGGCAAATTCAAAAGACTTTTCTTGGAGCTTATGGGCCGGATGAATGGCATCTAGAATGCCAGCATCAAAGGCATCTTGGCTGCTGACGCGCTCACCTAATAAAGACATTCTTTTCAACAATAGCTTGTTAGGAATATTGTCGATTAAGTCATACATAGAAGGGGTAAATGGAATCTTTATGTCTACTTCTGGGTAGCATATGCGGCCTTTGTCACTGCGCATAAAGTTAAAGTCGGTAGCAGCGAATAACAATGCACCACCTGCATAGGCATTGCCATTTATGCACATAAGCGTAGGCGCGTTTAACATGGCCAAACGGTAAAGCATGGTTTCTAAGGCGTGTCTGAATTTGGCGACCCCTTCAGGGCTTTGCGCCATCATCCAAGCTAAATCAATGCCAGTGGTGAAGGTTTTTTCATGCTCACAGGTAATCATTAAAGCGGTATTGCCTTTGTATTCTTCCACTGCATCAAAGGCGGCAAGGTATTCATGCATGACATCTAGGTTAAACTTATTGTCGTTATCGCCATTGGTGAGCGTTAATACGTGCACGCCTTCTTTAACTTGAAGATCCATCGTTGCCATAAAAGTTAAACCTCGGTTTTGATACGTGAAAAATTATTTTTTGATAGCGCCCAAGACGAATTGTAAAAATTCCGTTAATGAGCGAATGAAATTCGTCGTTGCGCGCCAAGGTAACACGCACCATTTACTGGGGTAATCACCGAACACACCAACTCAGCTGTGAAAATGTACCAACTAGAGTGCCTAGTACTTGATTTCATTGGGCTGAAAGAGGTTTTATCTTCCAGAAGTTTTAGCAGGATATGGAAATTTTAGAAGGTGTTCTTATTAAGAAAATATGCTTATATGGGAATTCGCTTGCACAAAGGATGTATGACAAGCCACCGATAGATAAGATTAAGGACGATGATATGGATATTTCGGTTAGTGGACATGCCAAGACTCATTTGCGGTGTCGCCAGTGTCGTGGCTTGCTTCAAAGCAGAGCTAAAAATTGTCAGGATTGCGCTGAGCCCATACATTCTGAACGTCGCCCTTCACTGAGTCATTTTTTCAACCAAAATTCTCTATATTTATTGGCTACTGCCAGCAGTGTTGTTGCGGGTGTTAATTACATTTTAAATTATTATTCAATATGGTGAGTTTGCATTATTTTTTAACCCAAAAAGGACGCTAAATAGCGTCCTTTTTGGGTTGTGGGCGACACTGAGCCTTATGATGAAACAGGTTTGCTTAAATCGATCAAGGCTGATGTGTCTATAGAAAATACTTTTTGGCCATGTTGGTTATAAAGCTTGTGCTGAGCGACGGTAATACCCCAATTAGGTTTAGATTCAGAACGTCTTAGTTCTATTATCTCTATGATAATTTTTAATGTGTCATTGGGTTTAACGGGGACTAATAGTTTTCCTTTATCAATTCCCAAACCGGATACTAACGCCAATTTACTTTCTTCGGGTAAATCAGTGGAGAGCTTAGACAAGATGCAAAAAATATGGGCAGTACAAGCAATGACATCTCCAAACATGCCTTTTTTGGCTAGCTCCTCATCGATGTGAAAAGGCTGGGGATCCCATTGTTTGGCCATGGAGATAATGTCTTCTCTAGTCACTAGGTACTCGCCGGACTCAATAATGTCACCCAATGCTAACTCATTAAAATATCGCATGCTTATTCTCTAACTCATATGTGGTTACGTAAAATAATCAGCTCGTAAATCGATGAATATGAGACTTGGCTGATAATGGCCGCCAACATAACAGCTTTTAAACGCTTTGATAATGGCAGTGTAAGCTACTTCAAATTCTGGCCGGAAGCGCTATTTAATTAGTATTATTAGGCAATTGAATGAAAGCAGCTGCTGTAAAAAATATGGCCTAGGTTTAGGCGGTGTTAATTAGCAATGCTTGGTTTAGTATCTTCTTTATTTGAAATAACGAAGCTTAAAATGGCAGCGGCGATGACAAAGATGGCGCCTATTAACGCAGTGTGGGTTGGAATGTCACTCCAAATTAGCCAGCCCAAAAAACCTGAAATCACCACAGAAAAATAATTAATGGGTGACACCACACTGGGCTTGGCATAGCTAAATGCTTTGGTATAAAGCCACATGGTAATGAAAATAGAGAAGCCAATAAAAATTAAATAAGGCCAAGCTCGTAAAGGAATGGGTTGCCAATGATAAATGGCCAAGGGAGTGCTTAAAATAAAAGAGATAGCAAAATAGTAAAACATAATGGTTTTTCCGCTATCGGTTTTTGATAGGGTACGTGTGCCCACCATGGAAATGGCTAGGGTAAAGCCAGAAGCTAAACCAATTAAATGTCCCCAGCCAATGCCACTGCCTTCAGGACGTAAAATAAATATAATGCCTATGAAGCCTAAAATAATTGGTGTCCAGCGTAATAAAGTGACTTTTTCGGCTAACCAAAAAAGCGCAATGATGGGCACAAATAATGGGGCGGTATTGCGCAGTAGCGTGGCATCCACCAAAGGAATTTGCTCAAGCGCGGCATAATAACTGTAAAAACACAGCCAGCCCCCAAAGCCTCTTACTAAATGGGTGTTAAATCGCTTTGTATGTAAACTGCTAATGGGTTGCTTGGCAAACCAAGGAATCATCACCAATAAACAAATGGCATACTGCATGAATACGATGGTGGGCACAGGCACATCAACCGCCACCCATTTACCGGCGGCAGCGGCGCTGCTGCCCACTAGTGTGGTCGCCAGGCCATAGGCTATACCTTTTAATGTGTTGTCGGTTGTGGGGGGCATGGGCTGCTAGTGCAATGTCCAATTTAAAGAGCGCTAGCATACCACCAACTCATGGGGCTGGCGTGTGATGAATTGAGCAAGAAATGGGTCGTTATTCACGTAAGGCCCTTGGATAATATAAGGGTTACATTCATTGACCGTTATTAAAGATTTATGATGGATTTACCTTTAAACCAACAACATGCCAATTATTTGCGCATTAGCCGTGCCATTGCTTATTTAGCCGATGCTCGCCAGGTGCAACCCAATTTGGCCCAGCTAGCTGAGCATGTGGGTTTGAGTGAATTCCATCTACAGAGACTTTTTTCTCAATGGGTGGGGATTAGCCCTAAACAGTTTTTGTCTTTTTTAACGCAACAGCACGCTAAAAATCAATTGAGAAAATTTAGTGTAATGAAGTCTGCTTTAAATAGCGGCTTAAGTGGTTCAAGCCGTTTACATGATCTTATGATTCGTTGTGAAGGCATTACACCTGGGGAATATAAAAAACAGGGGCAAGGGTTAAGTATTGTATTTGGCATACATCAATCACCCTTTGCTTTTTGTTTGTTGGCCAATACCCCTCGTGGTATTTGTAAACTGGCTTTTTTTGATGAAGCCGATCAGGCTGTTTTATATATTGAAGAATTAAAAGAAGAGTGGCCAAACGCAAATATTCAGCAAAACAATCAGCACACTCAAGATTTAGCGCAAGATATATTCACGCGAACTTTCTCTAAGGCTTCCAAGCAAAAGCCACTGAATGTTTTATTAAAGGGGACTGAATTTCAATTGCAGGTTTGGCAAGCACTGCTGGCCATTCCACAAGGACAAATGTGCTCGTATAGCCAGATGGCTGAAATATTGGATAAACCCAATTCGGTGCGAGCTGTGGCATCGGCCATTGCTAAAAATCATGTGGGTTATCTTATTCCTTGTCATCGAGTGATTAAAAGCACTGGGGAATTTAATCAATATCGCTGGGGGAGTGAACGAAAAAAGGCCATGTTAATTATTGAGCAAGTCCATGGTTCAGGTACTAACCAAGGTGCTGGTTAGCCGGTATTGAGCTTAACTAATGTTCAAGCTAGCAATTGAATGCTTGGCCTGTCTATCAATTTAAACTCTTACAATTTATCATGCCAAAATGATTCAATTGAGAGTGTTAAGTAATGCCACAAGAATTTGAAAAGGATGTTCAAGCCGCTATCGACCAAGGTAAAAAGGTTACGGCTATTAAATTATTAAGAGAGCATCGTGGCCTAGGATTGCGTGAGGCGAAAGAGTCTATAGATGGCTGCGCAACGGCGATAGATTCACCAACCGACAATACAGGCTCTAAAAAAACCATCATCAATAGCGTCGTATTAGCGCTAATCGGTTTTGCTATTTATAAAATATTTGTAGAGCCATCATAAACTTTAAAGATTCACGAGAATTAACATGAAAATATGGGTTGATGCCGATGCTTGCCCTGGCGTAATTAAAGAAATCATTTTTAAAGCCGCGAACCGCACGAAAGTTCACACCACTTTAGTGGCCAACCATGCCATGCGTGTGCCACCCAGTGAATACATTCAATTTATCAACGTGCCTTCGGGCTTTGATGTGGCTGATGACGAAATAGTAAAACGTATTGAACAAAATGATTTACTCATCAGCAGTGATATTCCTCTTTCTGATGAAGCCATCGAAAAAGGTGCTGTAGTGTTAAGCCCTAGAGGAGAGCTGCTGACTAAAGAGAATATTCGCGCTCGCCTTAATATGCGCGATTTCTTAGATACTTTACGTTCAAGTGGTGTGGATACCGGCGGCCAAGCGGCCATGAATCAAGGGGATAGACAGCAATTTGCCAATGAGCTAGATAAAATACTCAGTCGCCACCTTAGGAATGCAAAGTAGTAAAAGCCAGCAAAGGCGATAGTTAATAATTAGAAAATGCCAATGAGCTAGATAAAATACTCAGTCGCCACCTTAGGAGTGCAAAGTAATAAAAGTGAGCAAAGGCGATAGTTAATAGTTAGAAATTGAATGGATGCTAGAAAAGAAAAAGCTGAGACGCGCTCAGCTTTGTTTTACTTTTTTAAACGTTTCTGACAATAGCTGAACATCATTGGCTGCTCGGTGTAAATCTAATGCCAACTCTTTAGCCATGGCATCTTTTGTGTCGCTCCAGCGTGCTAATTCATTTTCATTTAGTAATCGCATTAACGTATCGAGTTTAAAGCGTTGTACTATTTCGGCCTCATCAAATAAGCGCCCCAACCAAGAGCTATCAAAGCTCCACGCATCGCTGTAAAGGGTTTGGCCTGCGCATAGTTCGTTTAAAAAGATCGCCACTTCACGGACATTTTTACCTTGGGCATTTAATTGCTCGCGGCTGATGCCATGAATGGCCTGAGCGCTTTCATCCCAGTGCTGCCAGCTGTTGGCGGGCTTAATTAACAAAGCATGAATAGAGCCGTCTTGTAGTTTTACCCCCACTTCTATGGGATAACTGCCACGCCCAAATCCGGATGCTTCTAAATCTATTATGGCCGGTAGCTCCATACATCTCTCTCTAAATGAAAGGCAGTGTCTGCCTACTAATGTCATTCAACTGAAGTTAAGGTCATGTTGTTTGGGTTTAGCCGTGCTACTCAACAGGGGTAACACGTAATACTTCTTCAATGGTGGTTAAACCAGCGGCCACCTTTTGAGCACCGCTTAATCTTAGGCTGCGCATACCTTCTTTCATAGCATGACGCCTAAGCTTAATGATATCCGTGTCGCTTTGGATATGCTCAGCCAATGTATCACTCATGGGCATGACTTCATAGAGTCCTGCTCGACCCATAAAGCCTGTATTGCGACACTCTAGACAGCCAATGGGTTTAAATATTTGCTCAGGGGCTTTTGCGCTCCAAGGCTGCACCAATGACTGCCATAGATTTTGATCGCAAGGCTCAGACTGTTTGCAATGAGGGCAAAGGGTCCTCACTAAACGCTGGGCCATTACGCCTATCACTGCACTTTTAATTAAGTAATGGGGTACACCAATATGCAAAAGACGTGAAACAGCACTGGGTGCATCATTTGTGTGCAGCGTTGAAAGCACAAGGTGGCCGGTTAATGCTGCTTGCACTGCCATTTCAGCGGTTTCTTGATCGCGTATTTCCCCCACCATAATGATATCTGGGTCTTGTCGCATAAGGGTTCGGATACTAGCGGCAAATGAAAGATCAATAGTGGTGTTTACCTGCATCTGATTAAAGGTGGGCTCTACCATCTCAATGGGGTCTTCAACGGTACATACATTCACCGCCTCGGTGGCCAGCTGTTTTAACGTGCTGTACAAAGTGGTGGTTTTACCAGAACCAGTGGGACCCGTTAATAAAACAATGCCCGAGGTCTGATGAGTCATGTTATCCCATAGCGCTCGGTCTTCTTTACTAAAGCCCAGTTCACTGAAATTTCTAAGCAATACGTTGGGATCAAAAATACGCATGACTAATTTTTCGCCAAAGGCGGTGGGCATGGTGCTTAGACGTAGCTCTACTTCTTGGCCAGCAGGTGTACGAGTTTTAAGGCGGCTGTCTTGGGGTTTGCGTTTTTCTGCAATGTTCATGCGCCCTAATATTTTTATACGGCTGGTAATGGCATTGGATACCGTAGCAGGAAACTCATAAACCGGGTGTAAAACTCCATCAATGCGAAAGCGAACTTTGGATATGTCGCGCCTGGGTTCAATGTGTATATCACTGGCTCTTTGCTCAAAGGCGTATTGAAAAAGCCAGTCCACAATATTCACTATGTGTTCGTCATTGGCATCTGGGTTGCCTTTTTTACCCAGTTCCACCAATGATTCTAAATTGCCTTCTTGTTTATTATGTTGGGCGTGGGCGCCAGTGACCGAGGCAGCCAGAGTGAAAAACTCTACCTGATAGCGCTCAATGTCACTGGGTTTCGCTACCACTAATTTAACTTGTCGGCGGTTTATGTGCTCAATGTCGGCAATCCAGCGTTTGTCGAAGGGTTCGGCTGTGGCAACGGTGACTTCTTCTTTGTTTATGCCCACAGGCAATAGGCCATGGCGCTTAGCAAATGCGAATGACATGGTGGGAGTCACTTCACTGGCCTTGACCTTTAAGGGGTCAATGGTGAAATACTCAAGCGAGCTTTCCTTTGCAAGCTGCTTCATTAAGAAGGCTTCGCTTAAACTGGTTTCAGCAGATTGGGCACTTTTAAAGTTATGACTGCTAATGGCCTGCACAGGATGCTTTTGGCCATTGAGTCCCTTTTGAGAAATTTCAGCCAATTGATTCTTATCTAAATGGCCTTGCTGGCTTAACTGCTTGGTGAGCGCCTGCAATGAGATTTTTAAATCTTGCACTTGAGCCATATGTTATCAATTCCAACCTGCCGATAAGAACGCGCTAAATATTAGGGTAGTTCAAATCGATGAAGGGCTGCACTATGGGGCAGCCCAGTAT